>NZ_CP136423.1:2400000-3000000 GCF_034356035.1 Blautia hydrogenotrophica DSM 10507 | reverse complement strand
GTCTTCTTATGCGGAGCAGTGTTTGAGAGAAGATATCAAAGAGATTATCCGCCTTGCAGGTTCACAGGGAAAGGCATAAAGCTAGTGATACAAGGGGCTGCTGCATAATCGCGGCGGATAGGGGAAGGAAATCTTCCCCTATCCGATCTTAATTCAGAATTTCCAGGGTCATCGTATAGCTTTTAGAAGCGGAGGTTACCAGGCGCTGCAAATGATTTTTGTGCTCGAAGAGGTCATCCTCATCAGAGCAGACAGCGGAGCCGTTCCAGGGCTCAATGCAGAGGAAGGCTGCGTCTTTGGAAACCTGAGTCCAGAAAGCGACGGTGTCGAAATCCGGGTACGAGGCTTTCAGCCCTTTTCCAGCGGGGTTCAGAAGGGAAACCTCATGTCCACAGGGACGGTCGAACCAGATGGCATCTGAGGAGAACAATTCACGATTCAAAGGAATGGAAGTGGCATCTCCGGGAAAAGGAATTTCCCGCTCCATGTCAAACTGTAGATTCTCTAAATCATAGCGGCGGTAGCCGTAGGTCTGAGGCTGAGAAAAGCTCAGTCTGTAATCCTCAAAAGTTTCTTCAGAAGAAAGAGGGCAGCGGATTCCAGGGTGAAGGCCGATACAATAGAAAATGCTGTCGGTATCCAGATTTTTTACGGTGAGCGTTAGATTTAAGATAGTTTCTGTAATCGAGTAACGGACTTGGAGCTGGAATTTATAGGGGTAGCACTGCTCAGGGAAGTCTTCGTGAGTCAGGGAAAAGGCGACAGAGTCGTCAGCCTGTTCGATGAGCTGAAATTCTGTAGACTTACAGGGGCCATGTTTAGGAATCTGATAAAAGGTTCCGTCGATGCAGGTGCCCGTATTCCGGCAGTTGCCTACAATCGGAAAGAGTATGGGAGAACAGTTTTTCCATACCTGGGGATTTCTCTGCCAGATATACTCTGTATCTTGAGAATCCTGAAAAGAGATGAGCTGTGCTCCGAGGCTGTCAATTTTGGCAGAAGCTTTGTCGCTTTTAATTTCAAGAATCATGAATAATACCTCCTTCATTCAACATGTTCCCAGTATACCGATTATCGCAGAATTTTACAAGAAATTGAAAACGTTTGCGTAAAAAAATGCAGCTATTCAGCCAGTAAGTTCAGATTCGCGGCTGCCGGGAAGAACAGACGGTGCCAAGGACGCAGCCGTCAGGAAAGAATCGGAGGAGGATTTCAGAAGATAGGTTAAAAAGAGATTCCAAGAATACATTTCAGAATAGGAGGAAGATTATGAGCTTAGTTTCGTTGAAACCGATTTTGGACGCGGCGGTTCAATATGGATATGGACAAGGAGCGTTTAATGTAAACGCAGTGGCTCAGGCCAAGGCTGTGATCGAGGTTCATGAGATGTTCCGCGCGCCGGCAGTTCTGCAGGGAGCGGACTTGGCAAATGGATTTATGGGGGGCTGTGTGGATTTTACAAAGGCCACCCTGGAAGATAAGAAAAGAGGGGCCAAAAGGATTGCGGACGCAGTGAGAAAATACGGAGAGAACGCCTCCATTCCTGTGGTACTGCACTTAGACCACGGAAGGGATTTTGATTCCTGTAAGGCGGCGATTGACGGCGGCTATACTTCGGTGATGATTGACGGCTCTTCTCTGCCTTTTGAGGAAAATGTGGAACTGACCAGAGAGGTGGTGAAATACGCTCACGAGAGAGGCGTCAGCGTAGAGGGCGAGCTGGGAGTGCTGGCTGGTGTGGAAGACCATGTGTTTGCCGCGGATTCCACCTACACGAATCCGCTGAAGGCTGTAGAGTTCTTTAAGAAGACTCAGGTGGATGCTCTGGCGATTTCCTATGGCACGATGCACGGGGCTTCTAAGGGAAAAAATGTGAAGCTTCGCAGACAGATTCCCATCGCAATCCGGGAGTGTATGGCCCATGAGGGAATCACGGGAGGACTGGTATCTCATGGCTCTTCTACGGTGCCGGCTTATATCGTAAAGGAGATCAACACCTTGGGCGGAGACATCCAAAATGCCTATGGAATTTCCATAGAAGAGTTGAGGGAAGCGATTTCCTGCGGAATCAATAAGATCAATGTGGACACGGATATCCGTTTGGCTGTGACCAGAAATCTAAAAGAACTCTTCTGTGGTCGTCCTCAGTTGAGAGAAAGTGCTTCGGTGGGAGATGTGTATCGGCTTTTGGAGGCCAATAAAGATAAATTCGATCCTAGAGTCTTCCTGCCGCCGCTTATGGATACGGTGATGTTCGGAGAAGTAAAGGACGAGGATACCCAGGCAGTGATGGAATGTGTGGAAAAAGGGGTCAAGGAAGTCGTAGGAACCCTGATTGTACAGTTTGATGCTTTTGGCAAAGCGCCTCTGGTAGAACGCCCGACCTTGGAAGAGATGAAGGAGTATTACAGGAAAAATGAAAAGTAATGTGTTAGTCGTACACGGCGGCGGTCCGACGCCGGTCATGAACGCTTCTTTGTATGGAGTTATAACAGAGGCGAAAAGGCATCCAGAGATTGAGTCGGTCTACGGGGCGATCGGTGGAATGGAAGGGATTGTAAAGGAGCAGCTTTTAGACCTTCTGACCTTTGAGGAGGAAAAGTTAAAACTGCTGCTTCACACACCGGGTACCGCCATCGGTTCTTCCAGATATCCGGTGACAGAAGAGGATTACCAAAAAATCCCTGAAATTCTGGAAAAATATAAGATCCGTTATATCCTTCCAAACGGAGGAAACGGAACCATGGATACCTGCGGGAAGATCTATCAGGCCTGTGTAAAACAAGGCTATGAGGACATCAAGGTGGTGGGGATTCCTAAGACGATCGACAACGATATCGCGATTACTGACCATACTCCGGGTTACGGCAGCGCCGCCAGATATCTGGCAGCTTCTGTGAAAGAGGTGGCAGCAGATGTCGCGTCCCTCCCGATTCATGTCTGTATCATCGAGGCGTTGGGAAGAAATGCGGGCTGGATTACGGCGGCCTCGGCGTTGGCCAGAGAAAAAGAAGGGGATGCCCCTCATTTGATCTATACGCCGGAGCGCCCGTTTAACCAGGAGGAGTTTTTGGAGGATGTCAAGAAACTGTATGATAAACTGGGCGGCGTCGTGGTGGTCGTGAGCGAAGGACTGAAAAAAGAGGATGGCACTCCGATTGTGGAACCAATTTTTAAGACGGACCGAGCCGTCTATTACGGAGATGTAAGTGCCTATCTGGCAAATCTGGTCGTCAAAAGGCTGGGTGTGAAGGCCAGAAGTGAGAAACCGGGGCTGTGCGGTCGCGCTTCGATTGCCTGGCAGTCCCTGATTGATAGGAGGGAGGCCCAGGAGGCCGGAGAGGAAGCTTTGCGCCTGGCATTGGAAGGACATACCGGTGTCATGGTGGGAATCCAGAGGGAAAAGACGGCGGACGGTTCTTATAAGACCCGCTGGATGGAAATTCCTATTGAAGAAGTGATGCTGCTGGAGAAGACACTTCCTGATTCCTACATCAATGATAGAGGAAACGATGTGACGGAGGAATTTGTCTCCTGGTGCCGGCCGTTGATCGGTGAGGGGTTTGACAAATATTTAAATTTTAAAGATTATTGGCAGGGGGGAAACGGAAAATGAAGCATATTTTTCTGAATTTGAAAAGATTTGACGTGCCCAGAGAGTTGGGTGGGGTAAACAGTATCGCCCCCATCTCAGAGTGGAGTTCTCACATCGTGGAACAGACGCAGGAACGGCTGGAACGATACAGGGGAGAAGATGTGGAGTTTGCTATGTTTTTTCCCGAATTACATATCCTGAATGCCAGGAAATCCATGAAAAAGGACAGCTTGATAAAATTAGGCTGCCAGGGAGTGCTGGGACAGGATGTGCAGCCAGGAGGAAATTTTGGAGCCTTTACGACAGGCAGACCAGCTGGGGCGATGAAGGCCGCAGGGTGTGAATATACGATTATTGGCCATTGTGAGGAGCGCAATTATCTGCTGGGAATTTTACAGGCCGCAGGCTGTGCGCAAAGCCAGACAGTGAATCAGATTCTGAACCAGGAGGTAAAAGCCGCGGTTGCCAGAGGAATGAAGGTGCTCTACTGCATTGGCGAGAAGAGCGAGGAGCAGGAAAACTGGGAGCAGGTTCTGGGAGAACAGCTGGAGATGGGGCTGAAAGGTGTGGATGCCAGTCAGGTGACCATTGCCTATGAACCGGTATGGTCCATTGGACCTGGCAAAGTACCGGCAGATAAGGAGTATATCACAAAAATAGCCAGATTTGTAAAAGAAAAGACCGGCCAGCTGGACGTGGTCTATGGCGGCGGCTTGAAACAGGAAAATGCCCGGATGCTAGCTTCTATCCCTGAGATTGACGGGGGCTTGATCGCGCTCACCAGATTCCAGGGGGAGATTGGCTTTTACCCGGAGGAATATCTGGAAATCCTGGATTTATATTTAATGTAAAAGGAGAATAGCGATGAGATTAGAATTCGAATATGGACATGGAACGATGCAGGCGGAACTTCCGGACAGTACCGATATTTTTATTCCGGGAGAGACGGTGAAAGACCCGGCTTATATTCCAGAAGACAAATTAAAAGAAGCGTATCTGGAAAGCATGGCAAATCCCATTGGAATGCCGAGACTGTCTGAGCTGGCTCACAAGGGAACGACAGTCACCATTATTGTGCCGGATCGTGTAAAAGGCGGAGAACAACCCACTAGCCACAGAAAGCTGAGCATTGCATACATTCTGGAAGAGCTATATGGAGCAGGGGTCGAGAAAAAGGACATTCTGTTTATCATTTCTAATGGTCTGCATCCGAGAAGCACAGAGGCAGACGCCAAAGCGCTTTTTGGGCAGAAACTTTACGATGAGTTCTGGCACACGGGACAGATTATCAGCCATGACAGCGAAGACCAGGAGCATATGGTAGACCTGGGAGTGACGGACAGAGGAGATCCTGTCTACATGAATAAGTTTGTCTATGACAGCGATCTGCCGATCTTAATCGGCCATGTTCAGGGAAATCCTTATGGAGGCTACTCGGGAGGTTACAAGCACAGTGCAACAGGAATCACAAACTGGAAAAGTATTGCCAGCCACCACGTACCTTCTGTCATGCACAGAAAGGATTTCACCCCGGTAAACGGAGGCAGTCTGATGCGTCATAAATTTGATGAGATCAGTATGCACATGGAGAAGAAAATGGGACACCCCTTCTTCTGCTGTGACGCAGTCTTAGATACCAATTCTCGCCAGATCGCCATCTTTTCCGGCTATGCGAAAGAGATGATGCCTCTGAGCTGGAAAGTGGCGGATAAGAGAACCTATGTACACTGGGCAGAAAAGAAATACGATGTCTTGGTATTTGGAATGCCTCAGAAATTCCACTACGGGGATGGCATGGGTACCAATCCGATTATGATGATGCAGGCTTTGAGCGCACAGGTACTTCGATTCAAACGCGTCATGAGTGAGAATTGTGTGATTCTCTGTTCTTCCCTGTGCAATGGATTCTTTCACGATGAGAGATGGCCGTATTTAAGAGAGATGTATGAGCTGTTCCAGCATGATTACATGAACACACTGCCGGATATGAATCGGTACGGAGAATACTTTGCGACTAACAAAGAGTATATCAGAAAATACCGCTTTACCAACGCATTTCATCCTTTCCACGGCTTCAGTATGATTTCCTGCGGACATATCGCGGAGATGAATACCAGCGCTATTTATATAGTAGGAGCACAGGAGCCGGGCTACGCCAGAGGTATGGGCTTAAAGACCAGAGCCACCTTTGAGGAAGCGCTCGAGGATGCAAAGAAGAAATTCGTGGGACAGGAGCCAAATATCCTGGCTTTGCCGATGACTTTTAAAAAAGCATCTGTTCATTTGTGTATGAAAAATCCTGAGGAAGACTGCATGGATGCCTATGGACACTGTCATCCTTGCATGGGATAACAACGGCCGCCCGCGGCAAAAGGACGGACTCTCAAAAAGAGTCTGTCCTTTTACTGTATAAGCTCCCGGACAACGGCTGGTAAGCTTGCCGAGACGCATAGACATTGGACGGGGCAACAGGTATGAGTGCGCAGGCGTATGCGCCGGAGTGCGAATGCCTGTCAGGATTGCGGGAGTGTAATGCACGAAGCAATCCGCAGCTTATACTTTTTGGAAGTGCCGCCGATAGGCGGCATGAGGGTTTATACGATAAGCTTATCCGATTGTTATAGGTGTTCACTTTAAGGTTGAGTATTTGGCTGACAGAGGGTATACTGAGGAAAGGAGGAATTTATCAATGGATGTACGGGAATTGTTAGAGGGTGTGAAAAACCAAAGTGTGAATATCGAGGAGGCAGAGCAGTACTTAAAGGAACTACCATATCAGAATTTGGGCTTTTGTCGGTTAGATCATCACAGAGCACTGAGAAATGGATTCGGAGAGGTTATTTACTGCGAGGGAAAGGCTACGGAGCATTTGGTCAAGATCTACCAAAGCTTTCAGGCCAGGAGAGAAAACGTGCTGGGGACGAGGGCGTCACAGGAACAGTACCAAGCGGTAAAGGCGGCTGTGCCGGAAGTTTTGTATGATTCCCTAGGGAGAACTCTGAAGCTTCAGTATGAGAAGCCGCAGCTGACAGGAGAGGTTGCAGTCTGTACAGCGGGAACTTCAGATATCCCGGTGGCAGAGGAAGCGGCGCAGACGGCAGAATTCTTCGGGACCTATGTAAACCGTATTTATGACGTGGGGGTGGCGGGAATTCACAGACTGCTGGAGAAAACCGAAGAGATACGAAGAGCCAACTGTGTAGTCGCCATCGCCGGTATGGAAGGGGCTTTGGGAAGTGTCGTGGCCGGATTGGTGGAGCGGCCCGTGATCGCAGTTCCCACTTCGGTGGGGTACGGAGCGAATCTTCATGGAATCTCTGCTCTGCTTACGATGCTGAACTCCTGTGCGGAGGGGCTGGCCGTGGTGAATATCGACAATGGATTTGGAGCCGGGTATATGGCGGCGCAGATCAATCGGCTGGGAGTCGAGGGAGGTAGAAGATGAACGTAATCATTTTGGTATTTTTTCTGGTGAGCATCCTCTCTTCCATTGTAGGCTCCATCTGTGGAATCGGCGGAGGGGTGATTATCAAGCCGGTGCTGGACGCGGTGGGAATTATGAGTGTGTCAAGCATCAGTTTTCTGTCCGGCTGCACTGTGCTGGCGATGTCCATCGTATCGGTCTATAAGAACCTGCGTGCTGGTAAGGTGAAGCTGAATGTGAAGATTGCCACTGCTTTGGCTGTGGGAGCGGCCGCAGGAGGCGTGGCGGGAAAAGCCATGTTCCAGGGATTGAAGGATGCCGTCGGAGACGAAAATCTGGTGGGGATGGTACAGGCCATTGTTCTGATTGCCATTACGCTGGGAACGTTAATCTATACGGTTCTGAAAAACAGGATTAAGACAAAACAGTGCGATCAGATTTGGCTTTGTCTGGTCATCGGATTGCTGCTGGGAATCATGTCCAGCTTTTTGGGCATCGGAGGAGGACCGATCAATCTGGTAGTCCTTGCCTATTTCTTCTCTATGTCTACCAAGGAGGCTGCACTGAGCTCTCTGTACATTATCATGTTCTCGCAGATTACGAGTCTGATTCAGACGCTGGGAACCGGCACGGTGCCGGAGGTTAAGATTTCCTATTTTTTGGTGATGGTGATCGGCGGAATCGCAGGCGGTATGATCGGCAGTAAGGTGAATAAGAAGATCGACGAAGAGAATGTCAATAAACTCTTTATCGGCCTGATGGCTGTGATTATCGGAATCAACATTTACAATGCGGTGAAATTTGGGATTGCATAAGACCGAAGGTCTGGTGCTTAAAATAAAGTTTAGATGGTGAAAGGGAGAGTTCCGTCCCCATGTCAGGGAACGCAGATGACATGGAGACGGGAATCTCCCTTTGCTTTTGGTGGGGATGCACACAATGCTGCTGGAAACGAAAGATAAGTACAGCCGTGGGTACATATTAAAGGAAGCGATTCCTTTGAAATATGGTATGGTGGGTGACTTTTCTGTTAATGGGTTGACAGCTGTGGCGAAACAGACTGGGAAGGATGATGAGGAGAATGGTTTGGCATGTGTTATAAAAATTTCAGGTACAGAGAGAGGATTGGGGGTAAAACCATGTGACACTGATACGTTCATTCCCATAACAGCAGCGCTTCATTGTGGACGTATGCCTGTACTTGGTTTTGTCATAACCTAAAAGTGAAGCAGAATAAGAGAAGGAGAGATTCAAAATTGTTGCTTAAAGACTGTACCATAGCTAGGGCTGTAGAAAAATGGCGGAGGAATTTTTTAATGCTGTGTTAGATATGAATTTTGCTTTGTAGAAATATAACGAGGAGGGCGGCCTTTTAAATCTCTTTTCCTTTAAGGCTGCCCTCCTGTTTTTATGTGCTTATCTTAACAGGATAGAATTTCTGTTTCACGTACGTCTGGGCGCGCCGGAATGATGTGAAACTGCGTCCAGATTTTTTTTAGCATGTTTTTTCTCTCTGTTTCCCAATATATTTGCAAGAGCAGTAGCTAAAGTTACATTGAGAGATACGGCAATAATGGATGGAATTGCAGCCATCGGATAGATGTCTGAGAACGCGGCGGCAATGCCTACCGATAAGCCGGAATTTTGCTCAGAAGATACTACCAATAATGCCAGTGTTTGCTTTCTGTTCAATTTTAAGACCTTTGCTAGTAGGAAAGCTCCTATTACCGCAATGAAGAAGCAAAGTGTGACTGCTAGTATAACGATAATAGAACTTATACTCAAAATTACGCTCTTATTTGGTGCGGTACTCACCGCGACAATAAGAATCAGAGACAGGGTAGAGATCAAACCTACCACGCTCTTGTAGGTGTCACATTTATCTTTGAAAATACTCCGCACAATCATTCCAAGTATTACAGGAATCAGCACAACGATCACAATGTTTAAGAACATGCTTATGAAGTCTATCTGTACCCATTCGCCGCCTAAGAGAAAGGTTAGAACAGGCGTGAGGACGGGAGCGATCAATGTGGAGATTACTGTGATTGCCACTGCGAAAGCAACTTCGCCTCCGGCGATCAATACGATGACACTTGCGGCAGTCCCCGGAGGCATAGTACCTAGGAGAACCAATCCGAAAGCAAGTTGGTTATCTAATCCAAGGACTTTGGCTACGAGATAACCTCCGAGAGCCATGAAAATAAATTTTCCGGTAACACCTAACAGGACGTTTCTGGGTCTTTTAAAAATTTCTATGATGTCTTTAAATTTTATAGACATACCTGTTCCGAACATGATGACAGCCAGTAGAAGATTTGGTACAGACAGATTATAGATTTTAATACCTGCCACTGGCAGAAAAATTTCTGGAATCACCAGTGCAATTAAAGTTGTGAAGATAATGACTAATGTAAGATTGCGGCTTAAAAAACTACTTACTGCAACTATTTTTTTCATTATTTTTCCTCATAATGTCTCAAAAAAAGTTCATTAATAATTTGTATTAAAAATTTCTGCGTCTTGATATACAAAATTTTTAAAGTGGCAGTAAACCATTTCCAAGAAACTTGTTATATCTAGAAAAACCATAGGGTATATGGTGAAGTAGCAGACTTTTTGAATCTAGCAGTAGATTTACTGCCTGTCAGATGGGATTCCATCTGACAGGAATAAATTTTTTTCTCGTTTATGCTATAAGTATAAAAGCAGTAGCTTTCCTAAAAGACTGAAATATCAACTAACCTATGCATGGTTTTTACATACAGTTAATAAAGTCTTGGAATGTCTACATTTTTATTAAAGGAATATTCCTCTGAAGGGAAAACTCCACTTACAGTCTCTTCATGGAAGGCATTAAGTCCGTCAACCATTGCTTTTCTAATATGGGCAAAGTGTTTTACGAATTTTGGTTTGAAGTCTCCATACATATCTAGCATGTCTTGAGTTACTAGAACCTGACAGTCTACGTCCGGGCCGGCGCCGATTCCTAAGATCGGAATCTCAACAGCTTTTGAGAGTGCTGCTGCTACTACACTGGGAACGCACTCTACCACAATTGAGAAAGCGCCCGCTGCTTCCAGAGCTTTTGCGTCTTCGATCAGTTTTTTTGCACTCTCAGGAGTACCTCCTTGTACGCGGAAACCGCCAAGAGAAGTAGCAGTCTGTGGAGTTAAGCCAATATGTCCCATTACTGGGATACCAGCTTTTACCATTGCCGCAATTGTATCTTTGTATTCTACACCGCCCTCTAATTTTACACAGTCGCAGTTAGTCTCCATTAGAATACGATTTGCACTTGCGATTGCCTGTTCTGCGCTTATGTTATAAGAACCAAAGGGCATATCACCTACGACAAAGGTGTTTGGAGCGCCTAAAACGACTGGCTTGATGTGGTGAATCATATCATCTAAGGTGATACCTACTGTTGTCTTTCTTCCAAGCATTACCATTGCTAGGGAGTCACCGACTAAGATTACTTCACAATCGCTTTCGTTTACAATGCTTGCCATGGTATAATCATAGGCAGTCACATAAGCAAATTTCTGCCCCCTCTTTTTATAGTCTTTAAAATCTGCGATTGACATTTTTCTTTTTGCCATGTTTAAATCCTCCATATTCTTTTTTGTTTTTGAAAGTCAAAGCGGATATTTACAATTCGCTTTGATATTTGTGTAACCTCAATACCAGTGCCGTCGCTTTTTAAGGGGGAATATTTCCGTTGAAGGAAATTGATTTTTCCCTATGTCTAAATAACATTAAAGCAGGAACTTATATGATGGGGTTAAAAGTAGTATCTCTAGAAAAACAATCACTTAAGAAATACTATCTCTTTGAATTGAATTCTAAACCGGAGCATGAGATATGTCAAGAAAAATTTGGTTAAATATTCAAATATATTTATAATTAACAAAAGTATTTTATATAATTTGTATATTTTTTGACTTGGAATTCAATTGACTTTTTTAGAAATGGGAGGTATAGTGGATTTAGTGATAATATTTCTATGGTGAAAAAAGTTGTAAAAAGTAACTAAACATAATATGTGTGGAGGGAAATGAAATGAGTAAAAAGTATGTAGAACTTGGATATCCGATTTATGAAGGAATGCCTGTGTATCCTGGTTTGCCGGAAGTAAAGGTTACTTTAAGAGAAGACTTGGAAGCGGGTGCGGATTGGAATGGGTCTGTTCTTTCAATTTATCTGCATGCGGGAACCCATGTGGATGCACCGTGGCATTATATGGGAGGCAGCGCACCGGGAATTGATTGTATCCCGATTGACAGATTCTTTTATGAAAAACCTCTGCTACTAGATGTTCCGGCGAAGAAGAAAAATGACTTGATTACTGTCGAGCAGCTGTTAGCCTATGGAGATGAATTGTATAAAGCGGATTTATTGATTTTTAATACACATTCTTATGAGAAGAGAAGTGTGGATTTTATGGACTATGCAACGGGATTTTCAGCAGTTGGACCAGAGGCGGCAGAGTTTATCAGGGAGAAGCTTCCAAATGTGAAGGGTGTGGCTATTGATACTCTGAGCATTGAGAATATTGAGTTTGGACGGGAGAATGGCTTCCGTACTCATAAGGCATTTTTAGATCCAGATAGACCCAATAATACAGTGCTTATTTACGAAGATATCAATATTGCACCACTTATCGGACGAAAAATTGTAGGTGCCTGTTGTACTCCGCTGCGTATTACTGGCAGAGACGCCAGTGTCTGCAACTTAGTTGCCATTGTGGAAGAAGATTAAATTATATTGCCATTACACAGATATCTTGAAAGGAGTAAATTGACGTATGAAAATCACGATTGTTGGCGCCGGCTCTATTGGAACTCTATTCGGTTCTATTTTATTTCAGGCCGGACAGGATGTAACTCTGGTGGAAAAAAGACATGAGATTGTAGAGGCAATCCGAAAGAATGGACTTAAAATTATCAGAGGTGCAGATGAAAAAGTTTTGAAGATAAAAATCACTGAGAATATTGAGGAAGCTGCAAATCCAGATCTGATTATGTTCACCGTAAAATCCTATGACAATGTTACGGCAGCGAGAGATTGCCTGAAGATTATTGGGCCAAATACCACGATATTGACGTTGCAAAATGGTGTTGGAAATTATGAGACAATTGCGTCTATTGTGGGAGAAGAGCGAACAGTAGTGGGAACAACCACCTTTGGAAGCACTCAGTATGCGCCGGGATGTACTCGTGGGAGCGAGACCGGTTCAATTTCTATCGGTGAGTTCGCGGGTGGAATCAGCGAGCGCATTTCTACCCTGGCAAGACAACTGAGAGAAGGCGGCTTTGAGGTGTTCGAAGTGGACAATGTAAATAAATTGATTTGGACGAAACTTGCAGTAAATGTAGGTATTAACGCCATTGGAACACTCTGTAATTTTGAGAATTTGTACACTTCCAAGATCGAAGAAGCGGGTCTTTTGCAGAAACAGGCTGTAGAAGAGGTCGCTGCGGTGGCGAAAGCAAAGGGTTTGGATCTAGACTACGATCATCTTTATCAGCATGTTGTAGATGTAAGCGAGTCTACTGCTAAAAATAAGTGTTCCATGTTGCAGGATGTGGAGAACAAGAACCTTACTGAAGTGCTTACTATCAATGGGGCTATTATGGAGGAAGGAAAAAAATTGGGGATTAGCACACCGATTAACTTTGTACTGACCAATTTAGTAAAAGCAAAAGAAACCTACCATCATAGATAGGAAAGGTTTGTGTTGTAAACATTTGGAGCATTGCAAAAAGTCTTGCATATTCTCAGAGAGATATGCAGGACTTTTTGATGTATGACAAAATTTCTACTATAAAAAGTTGTTCATGAGTGTGAGAGAGCGAAATTCCGTAATATAGGGAGGACTGCGAAAACAGACGAAAAGGATATGAATTCTGGCGGAGAAAAAGGTATTTTTTTGCTTTGCAGGTGATTCCTTGTTGATTCAGTTTGGCTAAATGGATATAATGATTTTATATGGAAGGCATACGGGAGAGTACTGTGCTAGGACGTAGGGAATGAAAAACTGTTGGCTTCGTCTTTCTGTATGCCAATGCTGTGTCTGGAAGAAAGGTAGAATACTATGACTGAACTTACAAAATCTTTAGGAGATACCGTAGCTGAAAAAATCAAAGAATCCATTTTTAGCAGGCGACTATTTGAGCCTGGACAGCAGCTTCCCAAGGAAGCAGAATTGGCTGCACGTTTTAATGTAAGCCGTACTGCACTTAGAGAAGCAATTAAAAAACTGGAGGCAGAAAACATTTTAATTATCAGACGGGGAGTGGGCACTTTTGTTTCAGAAGATTTCGGCCTTGGCATTGATACCAGCGGACTTTCCTATGAAGAGCTGCAAAGACAACTCTTAAATAACTGGTATGAGGCCAGGTTAATTTGGGAAGTTCCCTCTATGGCTTTGGTTGTGAAACATGCGACGAGAGAAGAGATAGAGGAGATTGAGAAAACTCAGGAGCATATAGAACAGTTGATTGCTCTTAACAGCGAGGAATTTCTTCAGTATGATATTTTATTTCATAAGCAGTTGACTGCCGCCACACATAATAATATTATACAGAGGATGGTTGAGAATTCCAGCGCTTGGGAGTGGTCTTATTATGTGATTTTGCAACATCGTCGCTCTCTTCATCCACATATGATGCGTAATTCTCGTGAGAGTCATAGTAATATTATCAATTTTTTAAAAGAAAGAGATGCAGAAGGGGCGGCTATGGCTATGAGGTACCATTTGGTAAGTGCTATGAGAGACTTAAAAAAGTAATTGATAGAGTGAATATTGCATTTGCAGAGGTACATACGTGATAAAATAGAGAAAATCGTTGCTATTGTTGAGAACATTTTGTCTGAAGAAGTATGAAAAAAATGGAGGCTGATGTCAGCCTCCATTTTGATGTATCGCTTTGGTTTTCCATTTTCCCCTGCGGTAGAAAAATGTGGTTAGCAGAGCTCCCAATACCCAGGAAATTAGCAGAGAAACCCATACGCAGGTATAATGCCCGTTGGGTAGTTCAGGTGTTCTGGTCAGATAGGAGATTCCGTAGGCAATAGGGATGCGGATGATGACGGTCGTCACAATGGAAATCCACATGGGGGTCATTGTGTCGCCGGCTCCGCGCATGACGCCAGAAAGACTCTGGGTCACACCCATGGCGATATAGCCGACCGCCAAAATCATCATAAGTTGATAGCTGAGATTCACCAGTTCTTTGGTGTTTGTAAAAATACTCATCAAGGGTTTTCCGAAAAGCAGAATCAACAATGTGATAACGGCCGAAGTTCCCGCTGCGATCAGGGTTCCCTGGCGGGCGCCCTGAGAAACTCTGTCATACCGTTTGGCACCTACGTTCTGACCAGCATAGGTCGTCATGGCGTTTCCAAATGAGAAGTTCGGCATCATGGCGAAACCGTCCACGCGCATGAGGATGACATTTGCGGCGATGACCATCTCTCCGAAACTATTGGTCAAGGACTGCACTACAACAAGAGCCATGGAGAAAATCGCCTGTGTCAGCCCGGAGGGAAGGCCAAGCCGAATCATGGTGAGGCTGTGTTTGCGGTTCAACCGCAGATAGCGCGGTCCCAGGTCGAAGAGGGTCCTCATTCTGCACAGTTTCCACAGGCAGAGGATGCTGGAAGTAATCTGGGCGATGATCGTTGCCAGAGCAACACCAGGTACTCCCATATTTAACTGGGTTACGAAAAAGATATCCAGTATGATATTGATTACCGTGGCTACCAGCAGGTAAACCAGGGCAGAGAAAGAATCTCCTACGCCTCGGAGGACACCAGACAGAATGTTATAGTAGGCCACGCCTGCAATTCCTAGCATCATAATTCGAAGATAGGAGGCACACCAGTCAATGATACTTTCTGGAGTGTTCAAAAATCGCAGCAGCGGCATAGTCACCAGAGAGCCGATAACCATAATGATGACGGTTGCAATAGCTGTCAGTGCGATACAGGAACCAATAGTTCTCGACAATTCTTCCCGCTGTCGCGCACCGAAATACTGGGAGACCATAACGTTTGCCCCCACGGAAATTCCGATGAACAGAACCAGAAGCAGGTTTAGAACCGGGTTTGCGCTTCCCACGGCTGCCAGCGCGTTGTCTCCGATGAAATTTCCTACCACAATGCTGTCTACGGTATTATAGAGTTGCTGAGCAATATTTCCGATCAACATGGGAACCGTGAAGATAACGATTTTTTCCCAGGGCCTTCCGGAAGTCATATCGGAAGGCGCAAATAAAGTTTTTAGTTTCATAAAATTTCCCCTTTATCCCCCAAAATAAGACTACACCTAGAACAGATGGAGTCTGTCTACGCAGTTGGTATCTAATCTTATTATAATGCCTGTGGCGGCAAGAATCAATGTAGTTGTTTTAATAAGTGTCCGATCTTTAAATCTCTGTTTTTCATTTTGAACTAGAGCGGAGTTTTTTGTTTGTTGGAGATTTCTGAAACCTTTGTTTTAGGTTTTGCTAATAAGATGTTCGAAAGGACAAAAACGCTTTCTAAATAAAACTTTGTAAAAACAATCTTTACGTTCCGTTTCTTGTTTTGTTCTTTTGTAAGAACTATAATGGAGTCATTAGAGGCGCAGATATAGATTATATGACGGCAAAAAGCCAATAGACCGGTGTGATAAGCAGAAAGGAAAGGCGGTATGTTTTATGGCAAACATTTTAATTGTCGAAGATGAAAAGAAAATGCAGGAGATCATTGTCGAATATATGCAGCGTGGCGGACATATCTGTTTTACGGCTGATGATGGAATAGATGCTTTGGTGGTGCTAAAAAGCAATCCGATGGATTTGATGATACTGGATATTATGATGCCAAACCTTGATGGCTTTTCGGTCTGCAAAATAGCGAGAGAGATGAGCAATCTTCCCATCATCATGTTGACTGCGAAAGGGAGTGAAGATGACAAACTGAAAGGTTATGACTTGGGTGCTGATGATTATATGACAAAGCCATTCAGCCCAAAGGTACTTTTAGCAAAGGCAAATGCTTTATTACGACGTTCCTCTTTACTTCCGGCAGATACCATAAATGCAGGAAAAATTTCTCTTGTTCCTGCCTCCCATAAAGTTTTTGTGAATGGAAAGGAAATTGTGTTGACTCACAAGGAATATGAATTGCTTTATTTTTTTATGGTGAATCCCGAACAGATTTTCAGCCGCGAACAGTTGCTAAATAGGATATGGGGGTATGACTTTGAGGGAACGACGAGAACAGTTGATACACATATCAAAACCCTGCGCCAAAAGTTAGGCGATGAGGGAAAGCATATTGTGACACTGATTCGTTCCGGTTATAAGTTTGAGGTAGCGGTATGAAGATTTTGGAAAATATAAATATCTTTTCATTACGCAAAAAAATCCTGTTGGTCTCTAAATTGATTGGGATTGTTTTGATTGTTTCTTATGTGTTATCCGGGTATCTGCCTGTAAGTACAGATGTTTCTTTTGTGATCTGGTTGTCTTTTGTAGTTGTCTTGACTTTGGCGATTGACTTCACTATGGCACATTTCATTTCAAAACCTGTTTCGGAGTTGAATGAATCGGCTCGAACGATGGCGCGATTGGACTTTACTCACCCATGCAAAGTAACAAGCCATGATGAATTTGGTGAATTATCAAAAAGTCTGAATATCATGGCGGAAAATTTGCAAAAGGCATTTAGAGAATTGGAAGTTGCTAATGAAAAATTAATGTTGGATGTGGAGCAAAAAAAGTGTCTGTTAGCTGAAAGAAAAGAATTGGCAGATAACCTGTCACATGAAATGAAAACACCATTAGGAATTATTCGGGCTTATGCTGAGGGGTTGCAAGAGGAAGCGAATGAGGCAAAAAGACAAAAATATTTCGAGATCATTGTTGCAGAGACAGAACGCATGAGTAATCTGATTACGACTTTACTTGATTTGTCTGCACTGGAAAATGGTGCCTCACAACTTCGCCCGGAACGTTTTGATTTTGTTGAATTTCTAGAAACGGTTGCTGGACGTCTGCTGATCGATACTCCGGATGCCGATTTTAGTCTGCAATATGAATTGCCGGGGCATCCGGTTTATGTGTGGGCGGATAAAAGCAGGATGGAGCAAGTATTGGATAATTTGATTGTCAATGCAAAACGAAATGTCTATCCAGGTGGTGTTTTGAAATTGTCTTTGAAGAAAAATAGCAATCAATTGGATTTCTCCATTTTTAATCAGGGGCTTCCAATCTCACAAGAAAATTTGTCAAAAATTTGGACGAAGTTTTATCGTGATCAAAATTCTAGATATAGTGGCTCGGGATTGGGGCTTGCGATAGTTGCCCAGATTTTATCCATGCAAAACTTACCCTATGGGGCCGAAAATCAACCAGGAGGCGTCGTTTTTTACTTTTCTATCCCTTCTATAAAATAAGAATTCATCTCTTGTGGAAAGGCTTCAATTTCTGAAAAGAAATTGGGGCTTTTCTTTTCTTCTGTTCCAAGAAGATTTCACACCAACTTCACAGCAACCTCACATCAATTTCAACGCATTTTTATACTTTTACCTCAACAAGAGAGCATGGCTCTTAAAATAAAGGAGGTAGCGCTTATGTTTTTAGGTTTGGAGTGGTATTGGTGGATTGCTATTTTGGCACTACTGGCGGTTTTGATTCCGTTTAAGGTTAAGTTTGTAAAATGGTGGAATAGGCGTCAGCAAGGAAAGGAGCAACACGGGAAATGGGGGGAGGAAGAATGATCGAAGTCAAAGATTTGACTTTTTCCTATGGAAAAAATAAGCAGGCATTACACGGCTTGACTTTTTCTGTACGGGATGGAGAAATTTTCGGCTTTTTAGGACCAAATGGTTCCGGTAAGTCTACGACCCAAAAGATATTGACCGGTATATTGAAAGGCCATGGCGGAACGGTATCTCTGTTTGGAGAAGATTTGCAAAATGCGCATATGCAAGAGGTCTTTCAAAAAATAGGTGTCCTGTTTGAATTTCCTTATCTGTATGCTAATTTGAGTGCTCTTGATAATCTGCGTTACTTTGCTTCATTTTATCCCAAGGAGCAGCAGCGAGACGTGGAAGAATTGCTTGATGAATTGGAGTTTAAGAGGGATTTTCTGAAAAAGCCGGTGTCCTCCTATTCAAAGGGGATGCGCCAGCGCGTTAGCATGGCGCGAGCCTTAATCAGTAATCCTAAACTTCTATTTTTGGATGAACCGACCAGCGGCCTTGACCCTGCTGGAGCTGTGCTTTTTCGCAAAATTATAGAAAAAGAGCGGAAAAAGGGAACAACGATATTTCTAACGACTCATAATATGCTTGACGCTGATCTGCTTTGTGACAGGGTGGCATTTATCTCAAATGGAAACATTGTGGCGCTTGATGCGCCGAGAAACCTGAAAGAGAAAAACAGCAATCACAGCATTATCATAAGTTATCTGTATCAAGGCAAACGGAGCGAACAGATGATGGAGGCTTCTGAATTGAAAGCGAGTATCCCGTTTGCATATGACGAGCTGATCAGTGTTCATTCCCAAGAGCCAACTTTAGAGGATGTGTTTATCCAATATACAGGAAGGAGACTGTCTTGATGTGGAAAAACCTTTATTCTCTGGTGAAAAAAGACTGCCGGATGATGGTATCGGGAAAATTCTTTTTGGTGGCTTTCGGATCGTTTCTGATTTACACCTTGTTTATTAACTTTGGCTATCTGAATTTGATGGAAGCTGAAATTTATAATGTTTATCTCTACGACCCGTCTGGAACACAGACAGATGTTTCTCCACTGGTTTATTCTGTATCTTCGCCAGAAGAATTAATAAAAGCCATTGCAAAGGATACAAGCGGCGTGGGAATTGATGCCTGTGATGGGGAACCTAATGTTATACTTTACGAGGCTACGGAAAAAGCAGACCAACACAGAGTAGACTATGCGCTGTCATTACTGCACTCTGATGGAGAATATATGCCGGAAATTGTAGGCAACAATACTCCTGAAATGAAGCAGCGTAAGGAAATCACTTGCGAATTGTTGTTTATTGAGATTGTCGCAGTAGGATTTTTGGGAATTGCGTCTGTTTTATTTAAAGAAAAACAGATGGGCGTTATTCGCGTCCATGTAATCATACCCTTGAATAAGAATCTGTTTGTTTTTTCCAAAGTTTTTCTTTTCTTGCTGACAGATTTAGTATTTGCTGTCTTAATGACCTTGTTCAATATTGGGATTTCAGAGACAAAAAGCATTTTGCCAGCGGTTTTAATACAAACGGCAATCCTTTCTTTGATTGTAGCGTTTGTGGGCTTTGGCTGTGCGATGCTGTTAAAGGATTTCAAACAATTTTCGCTTGTATATCTGGTGACTGCGCTATTTGTGGTAACTCCTATTTTTCTGGCAGCAAATACATCGGTAAAAGTGACATGGCTTGCTGTTCATCCGTTTTATCATGTATATATGGGGTTGAAAAACGCATTTTTTGGTATGCCAGTAACTAACCCTGTTTATTATATCTGTGTGGTATGTACCGTTATTGTATTCTTTGGAATGGTTAATCTGGTGTTCCGTAAAGAAATGGGAAGGGAGGGCTGACAATGAAAGGTTTGATATATCAGCTTAAAAATGTCAGGAAAGATAAGTTTTGTGTCATGTCTTTTCTCCTGCCTATTTTGGTTGCTATAGCACTCAATGTTATTGGTTCTATTGACCTTTCCTCTTTGGGCGAATTAAATTTTGGTGTGGTTACCCAAAGTAGCACATCGGAAATGAAAGTCTGGCTGGAACGATATGGTACTGTTACGGCTTACCAAACGAGAGAGGAGTTGATTGCAGCGATCAATGACCCTTCTACCAATCTGATTGGTGTAGAACCTGATGGGGATAGTATAAAAACTGTCATATCTGGTGACGAGTTGTCAGTATTTTATCAGGCTGCAAGTACACTCCCAGATCTCTACAGGCGGCGCGGAACAGAAGTAGTCAACATACAAGTTTTAGAACAACCCGACTTAATGGCAGGCTATCAGAATATTTTTATTGCTATTACCTTGATTGTGGCAATGTTTATGGGGTGTACTTTTAATGCCGTGAATATCATTTCTGAGAAAGAAGATGGAATTGCTCTTATCAATGAAATCCTGCCCATATCCTCAAAAGAATACATTGCCCAAAAGATTTTTATTGGCTTTGTGTTTGGGTCTATATCTGCTATTCTCACAGCGATATTTTGTTTTAGACTGTCCCCTGTGGAGGTGCCAGTTATGTTAATCTTGATTATACTTTCCGCTTTTGTGTCCGCTCTGATCGGACTGTTTGTAGGCTGGGCTTCTGATGGCCTGATGGCAGGCGTAGTTTATATCAAAATTGTTATGATTGTATTTATGGCTGTTCCTACTGTGAGTTATCTGGTAGGGAAGGGAAACAAAATCTTTTCATATCTGTGTTATCTTGTTCCATCTAGTGCAACGTTTGAGGGAATTATGGGATTGGGAAATGGTAACATAGCAATCGCTCGAAAAGATGTTATCATTCTTGCTATTCACTGCGTCTTTTGGCTTTTGCTCTATTTAGCCCTGTCTAAATACCGGAAAAAGTATAATAACTTAAATCAAAAGCAGCATTGAAGTATAAGGTCGGCGTACATAGCCCTGACTTTTCACTGTTCTATGGATTAGAGTGAGAAGATATCGTACGTTTTTGATGAATATGGAGAGTGCTTTCGGCTTGATGTTTCAAAAACATAAAATAATTGCCGATGGTGATCTAGTCATAAACGTAAATTTGAAGAGATGATAAATACTGAGAGTGGGAAAGAAATACTTTTCATATGGGTAATCGTTTAGAAAATGGTCAGAGAGCTTGCTGGCGGCAGGCTCTCTGTTAATAAATGGCTGTAAAATCTGAATCATAATTTTATCGAACAGACAGTTATAAAATATGAATGTTAGAATGATTATAGTATTCCACATAAAAGTAGGTGGACTTTATTATTTTTGAGCTGTATCAGGTATCCACAATGGATATCCTGGTTATGCTCTTTTTTTATCTTATATTTTGGATACCGTTTTTTCTAGTCTATTTAGGAGTGTTGTTTTTGCTGCTTGCGTAGTTTTCGTATAAAAGGTCAATATTTATGCCCGGATTGTATTGATAGTGCTTATCGAGTGCCTGCTGAACGGTTTCCATATTTCGTGAGAGCAATGCTTGAATGATTTCTGACTGGTAAGCCTGTGACTCCTCCAGAGACACGTCATCCCAGGATGGATAGGTGGCATTTAAAAATTCAATGCTTGTCGAATATACGGAATGTATGGAAGCCTGAAGGTATTGCAGGAGTGGGTTATCAGCCAAAGAAGCGATGAGAGTATGAAATTTTACATCAATTTGCTCGATTTCTTTGGTTGATCTTGCATTTTCGATTTCTATGAGCAGCTCTTGTAATTGTTTTTTTGTCTCAGGGTTATTCTTACGGATGATATTGCGCATAATTTCCAATTCTAACGCATAGCGGAGACTGGTTAAATCTTTTAATTTGCAATGGTCTAATACGAATACCAAGGAGAGATTGTCTGTCAACTGTTCTTTGAGATGGTTTACAATATAATTTCCTCCGCCATGGCGGGATTCTAATAGGCCGATGGTTTCTAAAGCTTTTAAAGCCTCTCTTACGGAAGCACGGGACACTTGATACATTTCAGAGAGATCTCTTTCAGAGGGGAGCCTGTCACCGACGATCAATTCCCCGTCTAAAATTAACTGTTTAATCTGATCTACTATGTATTGATAATTGTTTTTGTTATGAATTGGTTCGAACATTTTTATATCCTCATATTCTTTTCATTTTTATTTTTCAGATATATAGCTTTAAAGAGAAATCACGGTTTGTTACTTTAGGGTAACAATAGGCATGCTTCCTTACAAAATCATATCATAGCTTGATTCAAATGGAAAGTCAACTATTCTTAAAAAGAATACTTGCATAATAAATTATCAGAAATTTTGTGAATATAGACGAAAAAGAAAAATAATATTGACGAAAAATAGTGAATATGATAGGTTTAAATTAGTCTAATGGTAAGACCACCAGACCATAACGAGAGTGATAGGAATATCTGTATTAAAAAATTGAAGGAGGATAATTCGTATGAGCAAATTAATCATTGACGGGAATCGCTGTAAGAGCTGCGGATATTGCATTGCAGCATGTCCTCGTGACGCGCTTTCTTTTTTTAGGCAGGAAGGAAAATTATACGATACAGTCAGAGTGGATGATGAAAAATGTACTTGCTGTGGTTCTTGTTACCAAGTGTGTCCAGACTATGTGTTCGAAATAGTTGAAACAGAAGGAGGTGCGCAGGCGTGAGTGAAAAAGTATTGATGAAAGGAAATGAGGCTTTGGCAGAGGCTGCTTTGCGAGCGGGGTGTCGCTTTTACAGTGGCTATCCTATTACACCACAGACGGAAATACTGGAGTATTTATCTTGGAGAATGGACGAGGTCGGAGGAGTATTTGTTCAGACAGAATCTGAATTGGCCGGAATTAACATGTTGATGGGAGCTTCCTGCGCTGGGGCACGAGTTCTGACAAGTTCGGCCGGTCCTGGATTTACACTAAAGCAGGAAGGAATTTCTTATCTGTGTGCCAATGATATACCGGGAGTTATCATTGATGTGATGAGAATTGGTTCTGGCCTGGGGGATATCTCACAAGGACAGGGAGATTACTGGCAGCTTACTAGGGGCGGTGGTCATGGAGACTATCGGACGATTGTTTTGGCACCGGCTTCGGTACAGGAAAATGTTGACTTGATGCCGTTGGCATTTGATTTATCAGAAAAGTATCGTCATCCGGTATTGATTGGGTCGGACGCAGCAATTGGCCAGATGATGGAAGGGGTAGAATTACCAGAATTCCAGGAAGCATTTGATATTGATACTTATGACTGGACCTTGAAAGGCTGTAAAGGAGATGATCTGCATAAGACAATTCAAAATGTGTTCTATACGGATTTTGATTATCCAAAAACTCTTCGTGCAAGATACGCGATGATAGAGGAGAAGGAGCAACGTTGGGAAAGTTATCAGACGGAAGATGCACAAATCATTCTCGTGGCGTATGGGTGCAGCTCCAGAATTTGTAAAGAAGCTGTGGAAATGGGGCGTGCGGAAGGCTTGAAACTCGGACTCATAAGACCGATTACACTTTGGCCGTTTCCAGTAAAAGCGTTTGAAAATCTGAAAAATGTGAAGGGATTTATATCCGTGGAAATTAATATTCTGGGCCAAATGGTGGATGACGTAAAATTGGCGACAGGTTGCCGGTATCCAGTGGGATTTGTGGGCTCATTCTTTGATGTACCTGAACCAGATGATATCCTTGTCGAAGCGAGAAGAATTTTAATGGAAGGACAGGAGGGAAAGTAGATGAAACTTAAAAAACCTGACAGAATAGGTATTTTGCCAGAGACTGGGTTTTGTCCTGGCTGTGGGCACGGAGTGGTTAGCCGTTTAGTAGCCGAGGTGGCTGATGAATTAAACATAAATGAAAAATTGGTGATAACACATGATGTTGCCTGTGGTTACATTGGCGCGGCGATGATGCGGTTTGATTCGATTGTGTCAGCACATGGACGTCCGATTCCAACGGCAAGTGGATATCAGAAAGTTCGTCCTGATAATATTGCCTGTGCATATCTGGGGGATGGGTCTGCGTATTCCATAGGTGTTGCAGAATTGATTCATGCGGCACTGCGAAATGATAATATAACGGTTATCGTTGTAAATAATACTGTTTACGGAATGACCGGAGGACAGATGGCTCCGACTTCTTTACCGGGAGAAAAGACAATGTCTTCTGTATATGGAAAAGACCCCGATCGTTACGGAACTTTAAACGTAGTAGATTTGATCGGTAAACAGAAAATTGCCTATCTTGCAAGAGGGGAACTATACGATGTGGCAAGCACTGCGAAAACTAAAAAAATGATTCAAAAGGCGTTCGAAAACCAAATGGAAAAAAGGGGATTCAGCCTGGTAGAAGTTCTGTCGCCGTGTCCTACGAATTTACATATGGCACCATTGAAGGCAAAAGAGTATATGCATACAGAAGCGAGAAACTATTTCTCATTGGGTGAGTTTATTGATGTGACAAAGGAGGGGTCCAAATGACAGGAATGATATTTTCAGGGTTTGGCGGCCAGGGAATTTTGACGACAGGAATGATTGCTGCAGAAGCCGGTATGAAATTGGGAATGCATGTGACTTGGTATCCTTCTTATGGTTCTCAGATGCGAGGGGGCACGGCGAATTGCAGTGTAAAATTAGATACAAAAGACATCGCAAGTCCATATGTAAAAGAAATTGATATTTTATGTGCGATGAATGCGGCTTCTGTAGATAAATTTCAAGGGCATATGAGGCCGGGTGCTTTGCTTTTAGTGGATGCTGGGGCAGTACCAGAATCTCATCCAATGAGAGAAGACGTACAAGTAGTACGAGTTCCGGTCGCTGAGATAGCAAATGAATGTGAGAATCCTAAGGGCGCGAATTTGGTAATGTTGGGAGCAATTGCGGCACACACGGATTTATTTGAAGTTGAGACGCTTGCAAAGTTGGTGGACGAATTCTTCGCAAAAAAGGGGAAGACAAATCCTAAAAATAAATTGTGCCTGTTGGCAGGAGCAAAATGCGAATAGACCTGCAGAAGTGAATAAAGGAGTGAAGAGAATGAACGAAGGAAAAAAGAAATTTCCATGGTTACCTATGTTTGCATTAGCGTTTGCCTATGCAACAGCTTTTAATCCTCCATATATCCGATATTTTCTGTATGATTCCATGATCGAGGCAATGGGATGCAGTAACGTACAGCTGAGTTTCCTGACAACCGTTTCTGTTATCACAGCATTTATCAATTCGATTCCAGGCGGCTGGGTGGCAGACCGATTCAATACAAAAAAAATATTGCTGATTTCTTTAGGGGCGAATTTTCCAGCAATTCTGTTGTCCGTAATTTTTATAAAGGTGTATTGGGTTCAAGTTATTGTATGGGGCATTTTCGGTTGTACTACAGGTTTTGCTTTCTGGCCTGCAGTGCTAAAAGGAATTCGTATCGTTGGCGGTGAAAATAATCAGTCTACGACATTTGGAATGTTCGAGGCAACGCAGGGATTGGTAGCGACAGTTGGAAACATGATTGCAGTAGGAGTGTTTGCAAAATTTGCGAATCAGATTTGGGGATATCGGGCAGCACATTTTTCTATGGGAATTCTTTGTTTGATCGGAGTGGTTTTAATTGCGATTTTCTATAAGGATGAGATGGGGACGGTAGCTGCAGAAGCCGGTGAGGAACAATCTGAGGAAGGGAAATTTAAGGTTAAAGATACCTTGGAATTATTGAAAAATCCAAGTCTGTGGTTAGTTGCTGTGACACTTTGCGGAGTGTATGGATTATATATCTGTCAGTCTTATATGACGCCTTATTTTACAGGAGTTTTGGGAGCGTCTCTTACGATAACCGGAGTTTTTGCGATTATGCGAGACTATGGAACAAAAGTTGTGGGAGGACCGATTGGAGGTTTGATTGCGAAAAAAATAGGCTCGCCTTCATTACTGAATGCGATCTGTCTCGTAGTTTGTGCAGGTTTTATTTTCACGATTTCACGGATTAAAACAGGCGGAGAAAACGTTGTGACGTTTGCAATTATTTTTGTACTCGTAAATGCACTCGTTTGCTGTATGGCAAAAGCTACTATGTGGGCGACAATGGATGAGGCCAATATTCCGATGCATTTGACAGGAACGGCGATCTCCATTGTGACATTGATTGCGATCTATGTGCCAGACGCAGTTATGCCACTGGTCAATGGATGGTTATTGGATACGTTTGCAGATGATTTGCCCAAGGCGTATAGTAATTATTTTACGATTTTGATTAGTATGGCATTCATAGCGGCCTTAGCCGCGATTTCGATCTTTGTTCGTCATAAAAAACTGAAAAAGAAGAAATTGCAGACTTCTGCAAAAGAGTAATCCAGGAATATGTGAAGATTTCCGGAGGATAGTTCGGAGAAGAGTTTTGGTAATTTGAATTTTATAAGGCAGGAAAGGAGTTAGGGTATGACAGAGCTAGCAAAACGTATGAAAACAGCGGAACCTTCGATTGTGCGAGAACTTTATAAAGTATGGACATTGCCGGGGATGCATTCACTTGGAGCTGGTAATCCTTCCTTAAAGACGTTTCCGGTAAAGGAAATGGAAGAAATTTCGAAGCAGATTTATGAAGAATGCTCAAGAGATCATTCCATGGTGGATGCAATCTTTTCTTATGGGGTTACAGAAGGGGACGACCCACTTAGAAAAGAATTAAAGAAACGTTATATGGAATACTATAAAAATGGAAATCCAAAGACGGATGATCTACAGATTTTTACCGGAGCACAGCAGGTAATTGACTTGACTGCAAAGTGCTTTCTTAACAGCGGTGATGTTGTACTGACGGAGGAACACAGCTATTCTGGTGCAATTTCAGCTTTTTGGGGGTATGAGGGAAAAGTAGTAGGGGTAAAAACGGACGAAGAAGGAATGCTCCCTGATGCTCTGGAAGAAATGCTTCAAAAAGAAGAACATGTAAAATTAATTTATTTGATTCCGACTTTCCAGAACCCTATGGGTATTGTTACAACGTTGGATAGACGACAGGCAATTTATGATCTGGCTGTAAAATATGATGTGATGATTTTGGAAGACAGTCCTTATTTTGAGCTGCGTTATTCAGGGGAATATGTGCCTTCCATTAAGAGTTTGGACAAGACCGGTCACGTGATTTTCGCAGGATCTTTATCAAAAGTTCTTACACCAGGAGTGCGCTTGGGATTTGCGATTGCGAATAAAAATGTATTGGCAAAATTAACTGTTGGAAAACAGTGCCAGGATATGAACAATCCAGGGTATAATCAGCGGATTGCAGCGAGATATATAGAAAATTATGATCTGAGTGCACATATACAGGATTGCTGTACTCTATATCGTTCCAAACGAGATACTATGATGAATGCCTTAGAGAAAGAGTTGACAGGGAAAGCAACATGGACTCATCCAGAAGGAGGATTCTTTGTATGGCTGACTTTACCCTCACATATATCAGGAGACGAATTTACCCGGTATTTAATTGATAAGAAAAAATTGATTACGGTATGTGGTTCTGCATACAGACCTGATGGGAGTGATGTGAATGCAATTCGTCTGAATTTTTCAGTGCCATCGGAAGAAGAGATACAATTTTGCGTTCATTTAATTCGGGAAGCATTGGAGGAGTGGGTAGACAAAGCATAAGTGCAATCGAAGAATATGTAAACATTGTTTGGATACACATGCAAAACAGAGGAGACGTACAGTATGGACAATTTTTTTTCTTTCATCATTAATGCAGCAAATTATCTCTGTGGTATGCCTGTACTTTATGCAGCAAGCGTTGTCTCAATTATTCTTACGATTTCTACAAGAGGATTTGTATTTCGACATTTCAGACATATTGTACATCAGATTGTGAATGGGTTCCGGCAGGAAAAATCAACGGAAAAAGGCCTTTCCTCATTTTCGGCCTGCTGCGCGGCATTGGGAAATACTCTTGGCGTGGGAAATATCGCCGGAATTGCCATTGCACTGGCTTCCGGCGGCCCAGGTGCACTTTTTTGGATTTGGATTGCTGGACTTTTAGGTGTTGTGATTAAATACTCAGAAGTTATACTTGGTTCTTTTTACAAAGAATCAGATGCCAGGACAGGTGTATACCGTGGTGGTATCATGTATTACATGGAAAAAGGACTCGGAAAAAATTGGAAATGGATGGCTATTATGTACGCACTGATTTATGGTACATCAAATTTCATCATAGAAGCTACCCAGATTAATTCCGTAGTGGGAGCATTCCATGGAGTACTGGAATTTCCACCTATTATTGTTGGTATCCTTGCAGCCATACTGATTGCTTTTGTATTGTTAGGCGGCATCCATCGTTTAGGTGATGTCTCCAATAAAATTGTTCCATTTGCCGCGATTCTGTATGTAGGGGTAAGCTTTATCGTACTTTTGGTGAATATCCCCCAACTTCCAGGAGTGCTGAAAGAGGTGCTTGTGTCTGCGTTTACAGGATCTGCGGCAGCAGGGGGCTTTGCCGGTGCATCAGCCAGTATGGCGATCCGATACGGGATTATGAGAGGATTTTATTCAAATGGAGCTGCCAGTGGAGATGTAGCCTTCGCACATTCTACAGCGGAAGTGGAGCATCCGGTACTTCAGGGAATGTGGGGAGCAGTGGAAGTTGTGGTAGATACCATTGTCTGTAGCAGTACAGCATTGGTAATACTGACAACTGGTGTTTTGGATACGGGATTAACTGGAACGGCACTTACTACAGCAGCATTCTCAGCTTTCTTTCATAATGCTTGGTATGGAGCATTATTTGTTGGTAGTATCATTGCATTGTTTGCTTTTACAACAGCGATGGTATGTGCATATTACGGAGAAGTCTGTGTGATGTATTTAATCAAAAATGAAAGGATATCGAGGCATGTGACGGTTATCTATCGTTGTCTGATTTGTGTCTCAGCAGTGGTTGGTTCAGTAGCTTCCCTAGAATTTCTTTGGAGCTTTACAGATTTTGCTTTAGCGTTTTGCATGTTTACTTGTCTGTTTACATTGTTTATGTGCCGAAAGAAAATCTCTAAGTTAACGGGAGAATATGTGGGAACTTTAACGCGGGATAGAGTGAGATAAAGTGTTGAAAAATGTAAACCAAATAAAAATATATAGGTATTTGCTTTTACATGATAGAGTGGCTTAAAAATAGATCATTCTGAAGGGAGAGACAGATGAATAAGGTAGTTGATATCAAAACTGCAATTGACAAAATTCGGAGTGGAGATTCGATCATGCTGGGGGGTTTTACGAATTTCGGGTGTCCTTTGCATTTATTATATGAGTTGGCGAAAAGACCACAGGTCAATAATTTGACATTGATTTCTGAAGACTTGGGTTATGGTGGATTGCCATATTTACAAGGTCCGGGACGACTGTTTGAAAATGAACAGGTAAGTAAAAGTATTACCTCTTTTATAGGAGCAAATCCAGATGCGAATCGCTTGATCTTCGAAAAAAAATTAAATGTGGAGTTAGTTCCCCAGGGAACCTTGACAGAACGTATACGGGCAGGTGGAGCTGGCATTGGAGGCTTTTACACACCTACAGGAGTAGGGACTGTGGCAGAAGAAGGAAAAGAAACGAAAATGATCAATGGTAAAAAGCACATATTGGAACTTCCACTTCGAGCAAATGTGGCTTTGGTTAAGGCTTATAAAGCGGATAGGCAGGGAAATGCGATTTTCAAATATACGGCAGCTAATTTTAATACGGTTATGGCAACAGCAGCCGATCTGGTTATTTTAGAGGTAGAGAAGCTGGTAGAAGTGGGGGAAATTGAGCCGGATCAAGTGCAGCTTCCAGGAATTTTTATCGACAATATTGTGCTGGCGGAGGAGGCGATATTCTAATGGCAGGTAAGAGAGAAATGATTGCAAAAAATATTGCGGCGATGCTGCATGATGGTGATGTTGTGAATTTAGGTGTGGGTATTCCGACTCTAGTAGGAAATTATGTACCGGAAGGCATGACCGTATGGTTTCAAGGAGAGAATGGCTGTATTGGGGTAGATAAAGAATTACCATTCCCGTGGGACTTTGATAATTATGAAAGTGTTGTGGGATGGATGAAGAGAAACGGAGGAGAAGACGGAGACTGGAAAGTGGGTCATAAAGATTTGGGAAATGCAAATGACATATTTGTTACATTGCTTCCAGGAGCGTGTTGTTTTGACAGTGCGCTTTCCTTTGCGATTATCAGAGGCGGGCATTTAGATGCTACTGTCTTGGGAGCGTTAGAAGTGGATATGGAGGGAAATCTTGCAAATTGGATGATTCCGGGTAAAAAGCTCAGCGGTATGGGCGGAGCGATGGATCTGGTAAGTGGTTCGAAGAGGGTAATTGTGGCTACAGAACATTGTAATAAATATGGTGTCCCAAAACTATTGAAAAAATGTACACTTCCGCTGACCGCCGTGGAATGTGTAAACACGATTGTCACGGAACTTTGCGTCATTCAGTGCAAGAATCATAAGATGACTGTCACGGCCATGGCACCGGGCATCACCCGGGAGGAGCTGCAGGCCAAGACGGACGCGCCTCTGTATTTCGCGGACGAGGTCTGCGAGATGCTGATGTAAGTATTAAATTGTTTCCATTATCCTTTTTATATAGGAAGGCAGGCAGTTTCGTAACTGACAGATAGAGTTTTTCTGCTATTATGTTGCGGGATGTCTGCCTTTTTTGGCAGATATTTGAAAATAATAATTGTCAGACTGTTATAATGCACAAAAAACATTGCTGAAATTTGTACTTTTTGCAGCAATGATAAAAATTTATCATTCTCTCTTTTCTTTTTGAATAAAATATGTTATAACATACTTGGCACGGAAATGAGACATAGTATGTGATAAACAAGAATTTTTAAAATACATTAGATTAGTGAGGGATGAACAATGAACGCAAAGACAAGTGTAAATTATTATCCGAAGTTTGGAGACAAGAAAACAACATTTTATAAAAAGAGTGAGAATTATGCAGCGGCAGCAAAGGAAGAGTCCAGAAATAATCTAGTTGCCATGATTGTGACTGCGGCGGCTATATTGGCAGTTGCTGTGTGGGGAATCTTTTGTGCATATAGTACCAGCAGTACAGAGACAGTGAGTTTCCCTGAGACAGTATTAAGCCAGGAAGTGGCTAGTGCAGATCAGACAGTGGACGTTTCTGTTGTAGATGGGGAACTTTTATAATATAAAAAGATGGCGTAACTGAAGATGGCACAGAATACGATGGACGGCTATGAGAGCTGTCCAAGGACGGGAAAGACAATACCAGTTTTGTCTCAGCTCTGTGTATATGTAGTTTCTAAAGGTCATGTATGGCCGAGTTCTTCTTTGAGAGAGAAGGTCCTGTGCCACGAAAAGATGCTTTAACCGATGTAAATGCGGTTAATATAATTTGTTAATTAAAAGACATTGCCGATTAGATGGATGGCATCTGAGAGGCAATGTCTTTTTCATATAAATAGGAAAGATCTCGTCACGCTATTTCGTAAAAGTCCTTTCCCATTACACAAACGCTTCGCTATAGATTCGCATGCCTCAGGTGGAGAATCATGTCTCGCAGAATTCTTTTGTTATGGTAAGAATTTTCTTAGTTGTCTACCGAGGAAGGTTTAACTGGGAGCTGTGCTAGAATAATTGCGGTGAACATGAGAATACAGCCCCAAATTTCCCGATGGCTCAAAGCCTCTCCTAGAAGAATCCAGCCAGCCAGCACGGAAATACAAGACTCCAGGCTGAGTATCAGGGCGGCGACAGTGGGATTCATATCCTTTTGACCTACAATCTGTAAGGTATAGGCTACACCACAAGAGAGAACTCCTGCGTACATTAGAGGCGCCCAGGCCGAGAGAATAAGGGAAATGTCTGGTTGTTCAAAGAGAAACATACAGATGATAGATAAAATACCGCACACGAAAAATTGGATGCAGGATAGCTTTATTCCATTGGTCAGAGGTGAAAAGTGGTCAATGACCAGGATGTGGAATGAAAACAAAATTGCACAAATAAACACCAGAAAATCTCCAAAATTTATGGAGAGAGAATCGGTTGTGATACACAGAAAGTAGAGTCCCACTAAAGCGAGCAGGACGCTGAGCCAGATGAAAGGGGTGCATTTTTTCTTCAAAAACAGGCCGAAGATAGGAATGATAACGATGTAGCAGGCAGTGATAAAACCAGTTTTGCCGACAGTTGTATATTGAATGCCGAATTGCTGAAAATTAGCGGCAGCGAACAGCAGTATCCCGCACAAGGTACCACCAAGAATCAGATCTTTGGAATTTTTCGGTGACTTTGGGGGAGAGGAAGTTTTTCGGTCAAGGAAAGCAATACAGGGGAGCAGAACAAGACTTCCGATCAGAGAACGGATGCCATTGAAAGTGAAAGGCTGAACATAGTCGGTTCCCACACTTTGAGCGACGAAGGACGTGCCCCAGATAAATGCGGTAAGCAGCAGAAGAAAAGAGTTGCGCAGTTGTACGTTTTTCATATTCTCACCTCAAGTTTAAAGAATTATCAAAAAAAGAAAGAACCAGAGACATGGAAGATCTGTCTCTGGCTCTGTGATTTAACTGTCTAATTAAATCAAAATATATTTTAGAATAAATAGTATCGCCAGTATATACATAACCGGGCTCACTTTCTTTCCTTTGCCGATCAGAAGGTTTAAGGCAACGTAAGAGATGACACCCATGGAGATGCCTTCTGAGATACTGTAGAAGAAAGGCATTGCCGCTATACAGATGAAAGCCGGAATTCCTTCAGCAGGGTCAGAAAACTTAATGTCTGACACTGCACTTAGCATATAGAATCCTACAATTACCAGAGCAGGAGCAGTGGCAAAGGAAGGGATCGCCAGGAAAATAGGTGATAGGAATAAGGACAACCCAAACAAAATAGCGGTTGTAATGGCTGTCAGGCCGGTACGTCCTCCCTCAGTGACACCGGAAGCACTTTCTACGAAGGTAGTAGTCGTGGAAGTACCCAGTACCGCACCAGCAGTTGTAGCTACAGCGTCGGCCATGAGGGCACCTTTGATACGTGGCAGTTTTCCATCTTTGTCCAGCATATCAGCTTTTGCAGATACACCGATTAAAGTTCCCAGAGTGTCGAACAGATCTACAAACAAAAAGGCGAAAACAATGACGATAAATTCCAAAATCGGGATACCTTCCAAACTGAATTTTGCGAAGATTGGAGACAGACTTGGAATGGAAATACCACTGCTGAAATCTGGAAGTAAGGAATAGTATCCGAGATCAGGATTCGGGACATAAAGACCTGTAAACTGACAGATAATTCCCAAAAGCCAAGTAATCAAAATACCCCACAAGATATTTCCCTTGATGTTTTTAGCTACCAGAACCCCTGTGATGATGATTCCAATAATTGCTAATAATACAGTGATTCCCACATCATTTGCTGAGGCTGCTACGAATTCAGTACCATTCACAGTGGCGTCTTTCTGTAAAATGGCATTATAGTTATCTACCGAGAACAGGCTTAACAAAGTGGAACCACCAATTACGATCTTGGCGTTTTGCAGGCCAATAAATGCAATAAACAAACCAATTCCCACACTGACAGCTTTTTTCAAATTAAAAGGTATTGCATCGAAGATGGCTTCTCGTACATTCAAAAGAGAGAGCACGATGAAGATAATACCTTCCACGAGAACAGCGGCCAGGGCAACTTTCCAGGAATATCCCATTCCAAGAACGACTGTGTATGCAAAGTAAGCATTCAGGCCCATTCCAGGAGCCAGAGCAAATGGATAGTTGGCAAACAGGGCCATACATAGTGTTCCAAGAAAGGCCGCTACTGCGGTAGCGGTGAATACCGCGCCGTGATCCATCCCAGTTGAGGATAGAATGTTAGGATTTACGGCCAGAATATAGGCCATGGTCATGAACGTGGTAATTCCTGCTAGAATCTCGGTCTTAACTGTGGTGTTGTTTTCTTTCAAATGAAAGAATTTCTCTAGGTTCATGTGAAATCTCCTTCCCTAAACAAGCAATTTTGTCAGCCTGAATCTCAGGTGTGAAATCTGATTTTTCGGGCTGACAGTTCAACAATTCCTATTCATTGTGAATTTTCTATCATAATTAACTATACTTTAGGATTATTTTTGTGTCAATTCCTTTTTTATAAAAATTTAATATTTTAGAAAATTATTTTTATGGGAAAAAACTTGAGATGGTGTTATGATATCCCACATAGACTTTTAGCGTGAAGAAAGAACGAAAGACGGGAGGAAAAATGAAAACTTATCCTTATGCGATATTTGACATGGATGGAACTCTTTTGGATTCCATGAAAGTGTGGAAAAATTTAGGGCGCAATTATCTGGAGCTTATAGGAATCAGACCGCCGGAGGATTTAGAGGAACATCTAGCTACTATGAGTATGCTAGAAGGAGCGGAGTACTTTCACAGAGAGTTGGGAGTGAAGGCCACACCTCAGGAGATTATTCGGGGGTTAAACAGGCAGATTGAAGATGCCTACAGGGAGACCCTGCCTTTGAAGAAAGGAGTCAGGGAATACCTGTCTTATTTGCAGGAGCAAGGAGTTAAAATGGGAGTGCTCACGGCGACTCCGTCTTACATGGCGAAACTGGCTTTTGACAGATTAAATATTGGAAAATATTTTGAATTTGTGATGGACTGTGAGGAAGCCGGAGGAGGAAAGACAGAACCGGGATGTTATATGGAAGCGACCCGGCGACTAGGCGGAAAGCCTTGGGAGACAACCGTGTATGAAGATGCGGATTTTGCTCTAGAGACAGCGAAAAAAGCAGGTTTTTATACAGTAGGAATTTTCGATGAGACGATGGCAGACCGCAGAGCTTATCTGCAAGAGTTGTGTGATAGATATGTGGACAGTTATGTGCAGCTGCAAGGATAAATTTATGCGTGCCTGAAGTTTTTGGTAGTCTAAGGTAGATGAGTCTCGTACAGACTTAGAGTGTAAGTAAAAAATGAAGGTATAAAATGACAATTTTTGGCGAGCATTTAAAAGAGGAATAAAAGTATGCGATTAGACAAAGAGAATATGAAAAAAATGATGGGTTTGATCGTCTTTACCATCTTGATATTAGTTGGCCTGCAAAATTTCGATAAGGTCTTGGGGATTGTAGGATTATTATGGCAGATTCTCTTTCCGTTTGTGTTGGGAGCAGCGATGGCATTTATTCTAAATGTCCCTATGCATTTTTTAGAAGAAAAATTATTTGTACGTAAAGACGGTAGCAAGCGCAGATTTGCCAGACCTGTATCTTTGATAGGAGCGTTGTGTCTGGTGGTTTGCATCATTTTGTTAGTGGTCCTGGTGGTGGTACCGGAACTTGGGAAAACTTTGGTAGCATTGGGCAAAACGATTGAGAGTACGGTTCCTCAGGTACAAAGATGGGCGGCAGAGCTGTTTCAGGATAACGAACAAATCTCAGAATGGATTGCGCAGTTGGATTTGGATTGGCACAAGGCACTTGCTTCTGCTCTAGATGTACTTAGAAATGGAGCCAGTAGTGTGCTCAGTTCCACTTGGACGGTGACGATGGGAATTGTTAAAGCCATGACGAATGGCTGTATTGGCTTTGTATTTGCTTGTTATATATTACTTCAAAAGGAGAAACTGGGACGTCAGGTTAAAATGGCTCTGAGAGCGATTCTACCGGAAAAATCTGAAACATATACGTTTCATGTTTTAAGCTTGAGTTACCGGACATTTGCCAATTTTGTCACGGGCCAGTGCATAGAGGCTGTGATCTTAGGGACGATGTTTTTTGTGCTTCTGACCATTTTAAAATTTCCCTATGCACTTTTAATCGGAGTATTAATTGGTTTTACCGCGCTGATACCGATTTTTGGAGCGTTTATCGGATGTGCAGTCAGCGTTTTGTTGCTGTTGATGGTGAGTCCTGCGAAGGCGTTGATATTTATAGTGATTTTTTTGATTCTTCAGCAGATCGAGGGAAACTTGATCTATCCGCATGTGGTGGGCGGTTCTGTTGGACTTCCGTCGATTTGGGTGCTAGTGGCTGTGACTGTGGGAGGAAATTTGATGGGAGTCGCGGGTATGCTGATTTTTATTCCGTTGACTTCTGTAGTGTATTCTCTTTTTCGAGAATGGGTGCATTACCGTTTGGAGATAAGAAAAAAGGAGATGGGGGAAGAAGTAGAAGAAGACATGGAGTCTTAATGGAGAAATTAAGGTCTTTCTGTGACATGAGTAGAGTCACAGGAAGTCCTTTTTTGTTTATGGGAAAAACTTTGTCACGATAATGTGCGAAGATTTCCCGCAACAAAAACGTTCCGCTGTGGATTTGTACGCTGCGATGAGAGATTATGAGGGCCTATAGTGTGGTAGGATAACCAATGCCTGGATAGCTTCATATTCTATAATAAACTTTTTCATATTTTTCGGAGGTTAGTATATATGAACTATTTTGGAAATTGTAATTCCAATCGCAATAATAATTGTTCCTGTTCTCAACCTAATGATTCTTTTGTGGCAGTCCAAGGGCCTACTGGTCCACAGGGTCCTCCTGGTCCGCAAGGGCCGCAGGGAGTACGTGGGGAACGTGGTCCGATGGGTCCGCAAGGCCCTAAAGGAGACAGTGGCTGTCCTGGCCCGGCAGGGCCAAGGGGCGCAGCAGGGCCGGCTGGTCCGAGAGGTCCCCAGGGGGTACGTGGGGATGCGGGACCAAAAGGAGATCCAGGAAGCATTGGTCCACAGGGGATTCAGGGAAATCCAGGGGCAATTGGCCCTCAGGGTGATCGTGGTCCTGTGGGTCCTAAAGGTGATACAGGTCCGGCTGGCCCGGTAGGACCAAAAGGAGAGAGAGGAGAACGAGGAGAGAGAGGTCCGGCTGGAGAACAGGGCCCTCAGGGTGAACAAGGATTTGCAGGAGTCACAGGTCCACAGGGACCCCAAGGCGAAGTGGGGTGTCCTGGCCCCCAGGGTGAGCAGGGAATTCAAGGCCCGACGGGAGCCACCGGGCCAAAAGGTGAGAAGGGGGATGATGGTGCTTCACCTACAGTCGTTGTAGGAAATGTCACGGCAGGGGAAAATGCACAGGTGACGGCAAATCCTACGGAGACGGGAGTTTCCTTGGATTTTGTTATACCGGCCGGTGCAACGGGAGAGACTGGTCCGCAGGGAGAAAAGGGTGAAGCAGGTGTTTCACCTACAGTTTCTGTAGGAAACGTTATTGCGGGGGAAAACGCGCAGGTAACGGCGAGCCCCACAGAAACGGGCATTTCGCTGGATTTTGTCCTACCGATTGGCGAAAAAGGAGAAATAGGAGAGACCGGCCCACAGGGAGAAATCGGTCCAACGGGAGCGACCGGAGAGGTAGGCCCACAGGGAGAAATCGGCCCAACGGGCCCGACGGGAGCAACCGGAGAGGCAGGCCCACAAGGAGAAATCGGCCCGACGGGAGCCACTGGAGCACAGGGGGAGATCGGTCCAACGGGAGCGACCGGGCCACAGGGAGAAATCGGCCCGACGGGTCCAACGGGAGTGACCGGGCCACAGGGAGAAATCGGCCCAACGGGCCCGACGGGAGCAACCGGAGAGGCAGGCCCACAAGGAGAAATCGGTCCAACTGGGGCGACCGGGCCACAAGGAGAAGTTGGTGCAACGGGTCCGACGGGAGTGACCGGAGAGGTAGGCCCACAGGGAGAAATCGGCCCGACAGGCCCGACGGGAGCAACCGGAGGGGCAGGCCCACAAGGAGAAGTTGGTGCAACGGGTCCGACGGGAGCGACCGGAGAGGCAGGCCCACAAGGAGAAATCGGCCCGACGGGAGCCACTGGAGCACAGGGGGAGATCGGTCCAACTGGGGCGACCGGCCCACAGGGAGAAATCGGCCCAACGGGTCCAACGGGAGCCACTGGAGCACAGGGGGAGATCGGTCCAACTGGGGCGACCGGGCCACAAGGAGAAGTTGGTGCAACGGGCCCGACGGGAGTGACCGGGCCACAGGGAGAAATCGGCCCAACGGGCCCGACGGGAGCAACCGGAGAGGCAGGCCCACAAGGAGAAATCGGTGCAACGGGAGCCACTGGAGCACAGGGGGAGATCGGCCCAACTGGGGCGACCGGGCCACAAGGAGAAGTTGGTGCAACGGGCCCGACGGGAGCGACCGGGCCACAGGGAGAAATCGGCCCGACGGGTCCAACGGGAGCAACCGGAGAGGCAGGCCCACAAGGGGAAATCGGTGCAACGGGAGCCACTGGAGCGCAGGGAGAAATCGGCCCAACGGGTCCAACAGGCCCGACCGGAGTGACAGGTCCAGTAGGAGCAACGGGTCCGACAGGTCCACAAGGGGAAATTGGCCCGACGGGAGCAACAGGTCCGACAGGCGCCACCGGAGCAACCGGGGCGACGGGGCCAGTCGGTCCGGGGCCTGTGGTGACCGTGAGTGAAAGCACACCGGTAAGCTATAAACTTACTTTTACAAGTGACCAACAGGCGGTGACAACTCCAAATCTGTATTCTAATTTTACCAATTATTCGCTGGATATGTCTACGACGGGCAGTGTGTTTAATATGCCAGTGGGGAATCTGATTCTCAACTATCAGAAAACGGGTACTAATACTATGCGCATCAGTGTCCGGTCAAAGGATACGGCCACCCCGATTACCGCCGATATCAGCCGAAGCAGTATTTATGGAGGGGGAAGTACGGAGGCGCAGTATCTTGACAATGTGCAGATCTCCACACTGACGACGATAGATGACACAGTCTACATGGATTCACAGGAGTTGCATTGGATTAGAGTGCGGCAGCAGGACCCGACATCCTCTCTCTGGTCCTTGTGTGTGGTCCGGATGTTTGGGTCTAGAAATGGGGCCAGAATCTCCATCTGGGTACAGTGGATACAATACAATGTCTCCTTCAGCGCGCCTACTACCTGAGAAGCGGAGTGTTTCTGTGATAGGGAAGAAATTTCGCGCATTAGCGTGACAATGTATTTTCTATCACACAAGAAAGAGCGCTGCCGTATCCGTTTTCTGGATACGGCAGCGCTCATACTTTAACAGGTAGCTCCTCCGGTCAGATGAAGCTCTGCATCTAAAATAGCCTGCTTTCTGTCGAGCAGATCATTGGATAAAAGCTGCTTTTCCACGTTCTCAAAGCCCAGGCGCTCGATCGTTTTTGCAAAACGCTCCCCGGTTTTTCCCTGCTCACGGAAGAGTAAAATTGCTTTCTCGATGACATCTAAAGCCTCTTCCTTGGTCTCAAAAACTTTGCCGAGAGCGCGGCCCTGAGCGACCTTTTTGCCCCAACGTCCGCCGATGTAAATTTTAAATCCGGGTTTTCCTTCCTCTAGGGCATCGAAATGGCAATGTCCGATGCAGCGTCCGCAGTTTGTGCAGATATCAGGATCGATTTCAGCAACGCCGTCGACCATCTTGACAGCATTGACGGGACAGGCGTCAATGACGCTGCACTTTTTGCAACCGTTGCATTCATCTTCGTCAAATTGGGGAACCAGCTGCCCGATGATTCCAATATCATTCAGATCTGGCTTTACACAGTTGTTTGGACATCCGCCCACGGCGATTTTGAACTTGTGCGGTAGTTTTACCGTGTGGTAGCCCTCGTAGAAACGATGGTGAATTTCCTCGGAGATGGCGAAGGAATCCAAAAGGCCATACTGACAGGTGGTGCCTTTGCAGGAGACCACAGGACGAACCACGGAACCAGTACCTCCGGTTTTGAGCCCTGCCTTTGCGATGTATTCTTGGAATGCCTCGATCTGATCAAAAGGCACGCCCTGAACTTCGATAGTCAGACGGGTGGTAAAAGTGATGATTCCGTTTCCAAATTTTTCTGCTGCCTCAGCGATCACTTTCTGCTGTTCAGCAGTGATTTTTCCATTTACGGTGATAATTCTCGCTGAGAAGTTATCGGTCCCTTTGTTGCTGAGAAAACCCATAGCTTTGACTCTTTTTTCTTCCAAGGGGCTGATAGTTAAAGTTGCCATTTTATAATCCTCCTATGTCTGTGTTGTGGCACGCCCGGTTCATCCCCGTCTTCCTTGAGCAGGAAATTCTGGGCGTACATGGTGGTTGATTGTTTTCTATTTATGTGTTGTCTTCGCAGTGACAGAACTTATTCCGTCTCTATCTCAGTTCCGTTGAAGGTAGTGCCGCCTTCTAGTACTTTTGTGTTGGTATAGCCATAGTATTTCAGACGGTTCTGGGTGAGGTAAGCGCGTTTTCCTTTTGCGCAGACCAGAAGTATTTTCTCATCCGTGGGATGATTTGGAAGCTGGGAGTCAATCTGAGTGAGATTTACGTACTCCTTCTCTTCCAGAGTAGGTGTGATGGAGACATCCAGCACGGTATAGCCCTGTGCGGCTTTGGCCTGGTATTCCGTAGGGGTAAAACTGTCCAGCTCTCCGTTGATTTTGTTCAGCAGGATGTTCAGTGTGTGGGCGAACGGATGGATAGCAGTGGAAAATGGAGGAGCGTAGGCGAAATCCAAATATTCCATGGAAGACAAGGTGGCCCCCAGGCTGATGGCCATCACGGCGATATCAATCATCTTGTCCACTGCGCCAGGGCCCATGCACTGTAGTCCCAGAAGTTTTTGCGTCTGCCTGTCAGCGATCATCTTGACAATGAAGGAGGAGGCACCGGGATAATAGTGGGCCTTGTCGTCTACGACAGTGATTACGCTGACTGGGTCAAAGCCGGCTTCTTTTGCGGCTGCCTCTCCTAATCCGGTACGCCCGCAGTTCAGGTTGGGCAGTTTGCAGATGCCGGTGCCTAGTACACCGGGGTATTCACGGGGCTCACCGGTCAGTTCCTGGGCCAGCATACGTCCTTCAATGTTAGCGGAGGACCCCATAGGCGACCAGGTGCTGTTCTGGGTCAGACGGTTGGTAACCATGGCACAGTCTCCGATGGCATAGATATCCGGGTCATTGGTGCGCAGACCGGCGTTTACTTTGACTGTGCGGTTTGGCATCAGTTCAATGCCTGTGTCAGCGAGAAATGCGGTGTTGGCACGGATGCCTAGAGCCAGAATCAACGCGTCGGCTTTGTAGGCTTTGCGGCTGGTCTTTACTTTTTCCACTTTCTCAGTTCCGATCACAGCTTCTAAAGTAGTTCCGGTAAAGCACATGATTCCCTCATCAGCCAAGTGATTTTCCGCGTATTCTGCCATCTCAGGGTCGAACGGCGGCAGGATCTGAGGGGCCATGTCGATGACGGTAGTCCGAATTCCCTTTGCGTGAAGATTTTCGGCTACTTCCAGGCCAATAAAGCCGGCTCCTGCCACGACGGCGCGCTTGATTTCTCCGGCCTCGATGGCGTCTCTCAAAGCGACGGCATCGTCCGGGGTTCTCATGACAAAGACATTTTTCAGATGAATGCCCTCCACAGGAGGAATGATCGGGGAAGCACCGGTGGCAATGACCAATTTATCGTAAGAATACTCTTTGGTCTCACCGGTCTTGTGGTCCAATGCGGTGACGGTTTTGGACTCACGGTTTAGTCCGGTGACTTCCACCTCTGTTTCCACATTTGCTCCGGTCAAAGCGGCGAATTTTTCCGGCGTGTTTACAACAAGTTCACTTCTTTCGTGAATCAGATCTCCCACATAATAGGGGAGGCCGCAGCCTGCGTAGGAGATATCCTTGCTCATTGTAAGAATGTCCACTTGTGCGTCACGTTCCATGCGTTTTAATTTCGCGGCGACTTTTGTGCCGGCAGCTACACCGCCAATGATTAATACCTTCATACCTCAATACCTCTTTCTAAGTGTTGTAACAGTTCATCCAGCCCCATTCGTAAAGCCATACTGCGCGCTTATCGTGGCGGAACTGTTACCAAGTGTTTGATTTCTTTTATTATAGCACTTGAATTATCATAGGTAAATTATTATAATCTTATATATATTATAGTAATTACCTATAAATGCCAAGAGGGTGGAGGTGAAACTGATGACGATTCGGCATCTCAGAATTTTTCTGGCGGTGGCGGACAGTGGGACGATGAGTCAGGCCGCGAAAAAATTGTATATCACGCAGCCGTCGGTCAGCCAGGCGGTCAGGGAGTTGGAAGAACACTATCGGGTTCTTCTGTTTGAACGGTTATCCAAGAAACTTTACATCACTGAGGCAGGGAAAACCTTTTACTCTTATGCGAAACAGGTGGTATTTCAGTTTGACCAGTTAGAGGAGCATATGTTCAGAGACTTGAAGGAGAGGCTCAGAATTGGCGCGACGGTGACGGTCGGCAGCCGGGCGCTGCCAGAGATTGTCCGGGAATTTCGACTGGAGCATCCTCAGACAGATGTCTATTGCTATGGAGGAAACACGCAGACGATTGAAGAAAAGCTGCTGGCTATGGAGCTGGATGTGGGAATCATCGAGGGCAAGGTGCAGAGTCGCGATTTAGTGGCGATTCCTATGATTGATGATTACTTGGTGTTAGTGTGCGGCAAGGACCATCCGTTTATGGAGCGGGAAAAACTGTATCCTTCCGATTTAAAAGATCAGGAGTTCGTCATGCGGGAAAAGGGCAGCGGGACTAGGGCCCTGTTTGAGAATTATCTGGAAAAACATGGGGTGCGGATCAAAGTTGTATTTGAGGAGAGCTCTCCGGCCGCGATTTTGCGGACCGTACAGATCAACCAGTGTCTGGCGGTGCTGTCAGTGGGACTGATCGAGACTGAGGTCAAAGAGGGAAGGCTGAAAGCCTTCGCCCAGGAGGAACAGGAGTGGAATCGTAAGTTTAGCTTTGTCTACCACAAGGATAAGTTTTTGACTGTGGGCATTAAGGAATTGGAACGCATTGTGAAAAACTACGGGGAAAGAGACGTCTTGGCTAAAGTGCCGGTGGGAAGTCTGATGAACAGATAAATTTAGTCCAGGTACAAACCTTGAAAATACGTGGGAGTTTTAGGAGGATAAAAATATGGGATTGAACAGTACGCCCTCTTCAGACAGGGTACATATTGGTTTTTTTGGAATGAGAAATGCGGGTAAGTCGAGTGTGGTCAACGCAGTGACAGGACAGGATTTGGCGGTAGTCTCCGATGTGAGGGGGACGACGACAGACCCTGTGAGCAAAGCGATGGAGCTGCTGCCCTTAGGGCCGGTGGTGATTATTGACACGCCGGGAATGGACGATGAGGGAGCTTTGGGAGAGCTGAGAGTAAAGAAAGCCCGACAGGTGCTGAATAAGACAGACGTGGCGGTCTTAGTGGTGGACGCTGCCGTGGGAATGAAAGAGGCAGATCAGGAGCTTTTGTCCATCATCAAGGAAAAAGAGATTCCCTATGTGGTTGTCTATAATAAAGCCGACTTGTTAAAAGAACGGCAGCCAGAGGGAGAGGGGGAAATCTATGTCAGCGCTGTGACCGGAGAAAAGATCTATGAGCTGAAAGAAAAGATTGCGGCTTTGGCAGTCACAGAGGAACCGAAACTTCGAATTGTCGGGGATTTGCTGCGTCCTTCGGATTTTGTCATCCTGGTGATTCCCATTGATAAGGCTGCGCCTAAGGGCAGATTGATTTTGCCGCAGCAGCAGACGATCCGGGATATTTTGGATTCCAACGGTGTCTCAATTGTGGTGAGAGAGGATGCGCTGAGAGAGACTTTGGAGAGTCTGGGGAAAAAGCCGCGGCTGGTGGTTACAGACAGCCAGGTCTTTGAGAGGGTGGCCAAGGACACGCCAGAGGATATCTGGATGACGTCTTTTTCTATTTTGTTTGCCAGATATAAAGGGAATCTAGCGGAAGCGGTGGCCGGAGCCTCGGCTTTAGACCGGCTTTCGGACGGGGATACTGTGCTGATTTCTGAGGGCTGTACGCATCACCGGCAGTGCGATGATATCGGCACTGTGAAAATTCCCCGTTGGATTCGGGAGTATACCGGCAAGGAGTTAAAGTTTGCCTTTACTTCCGGGGTGGAATTTCCGGAGGAGCTCTCCTCCTATCGTCTGATCGTTCACTGCGGCGGGTGTATGTTAAATGAGCGGGAGATGAAATACCGGATAAAATGTGCCCAGGATCAGAAGGTGCCGATCACCAACTATGGAATTTTGATCGCCCATATCAAGGGCATTTTAAAGAGAAGTGTCCAGATGTTTCCAGATGTCGCGGCTGAGCTTAGGGAGGACTAAGGTGCGTGGCGGTGTAAAGTAAGCGGACAAAGTTGTTACAAGCTGGAAACAACTTTCTCCTCACAGTATGGTATAATTGACGCGGATGTAAATGGGACAAAGTTTTCATGACATCGCGGAGAATGAACCGACTGTGAGGAGTTTTTTTATGGCAGTGATACTGGTAGTGGACGATGAGAAGAAAATCAATGATTTGATCTCCATGAATTTGGAGATGGTGGGACACCGGGCGATACAGGCATTTACCTCGAAGGAGGCATTGGAGTGGAACCAGAGGGCGGAGCTGGACTTGGTTCTGCTGGATATTATGCTGCCGGAGCTGGACGGGTATGAACTGCTGCCTTATTTTATGAAAAAGCAGGTTCCGGTGATCTACCTCACCGCGAAAGACAGCTTGATGGACAAGGTAAAAGGGCTGAAGCTGGGAGCTGACGACTATGTGACCAAACCTTTTGAGTCCATTGAGCTGCTGGCCAGGGTGGAGACTGTGCTGAGAAGGTGCGGGAGGCAGGAGAAGGAATTCTGCCTGGGAGAGGTGACGGTAAATTTTGCCCAGAGAAAGGTGTTCAGGGGTCAAAATCCGGTGGAGTTGACCGCCCAGGAATTTGCGCTGTTGGAGGTGTTGATTCGAAACTGCAACCTGGCATTGTCGAGGGAGCAGCTTCTGGAACAGGCTTGGGGATATGTCTATGAGGGGGAGACTAGGACGGTGGATATTCACATACAGAGGCTGAGGAAGAAGCTGGGATGGGAGAAAGAGATTGAGACGGTCTACAAATACGGCTACCGCTTGGGGAAAACAGTATGAAGCTATGGCATAAAATCTTTTTGGGTATCTTTCTGACCGCGTTTTTTGTGGTCATTCTCTATGGATGTTTTCAGATCTATGAAAATCACAAGGACAATTTAAGACGGGAACAGGAGCGTTCTCTAGGAGAGATGGAGCTTTTGGCGGCGGCGATTGACAATGCGGAGGAAATTTTCGGCGGAATTTTGCCGGGACTGCAGTGGTATGGGAAGTATTATGAAGACAAAGGCATCTATTTTTCGTTCTATAAAAAAGAAGAGTGTATTTACCAGAGCCTGGAAGGAATCGAACCTGAGATATACGCCTCTATGCTGGATGTGAAAAATAATCAGAGAAAACTGAGGATTACAAAGGCAGATCATCGTTATTATATAATGACAGCAGGCAGGAGAAATTCCGAAGAGGTGCTGTTTTACTTAAGAGATATCACGGCTGTCTATGAGGACCGGAAATCGCAGATCTGGTATCTGTCTGTGTGGCTGGGTATTTTTCTGGCGGTGACCGCCTTGGTAGCGCTCTTAATCTCGAAGGCATTGACCAGACCGCTGAAAAAACTGGAACAGAGCGCGGGCCGCGTCAACGAAGGAAACTATGAGATTTTTTGTGCACAGGGTACCGACGAGATTGGACGTCTGGGCGCGGCATTTAATTCCATGGCTCGGGCAGTGGAGGAGCGGGAAGAGAATTTGAGAGAGGAGGCCGACAGAAAACAGCAGTTTATCGAGGCCATGACTCATGAGATCAACACGCCGCTCACCTCCATTTTGGGATACGCGCAGCTTTTGAAGACTGCGAACTGTACCAGGCAGCAGCAGATCAAGGCTCTGGAGAATATAGAGTCCGAGGCCAGGAGGATTCAGCAGATGTACCAGAAATTAATGCAGCTGCACAAGATACGGGCGGAGGGATGGAAAGCTGAGCCGGTGAAGCTTCGGGACCTGGAGGCGGATTTGCGCCAGGACTTAGACCAGCTGTTTGCAAAGCAGCAGGTTCGTGTAGAATTCCAGTGGGAACGACAGACGGTGAACAGCGATTATCTGCTGCTGTACATTTTGCTGTCGAATCTGCTGAGAAACGCGGCTCTGTATTCGGATAGAGGCGGGCGGGTGCGAGTCTGCGCGGAAAACTGCGAGGATGGCTTTGTCCTGAGGGTGCAGGACTGGGGCAGGGGAATCCCGGCTGAGGCAGTAGAGCGGGTGACAGAACCTTTTTACCGGGTAGACAAATCCCGCAGCAGGCAGACGGGAGGCAGCGGCATTGGCCTGTATCTGTGCCGGCAAATCGTCGAGCAGTTAGGAGGCTGGCTGGAAATTCATTCTGCGGAAGAAAAAGGGACGACAGTCACGGCTCGGTTCCCGCGAAATGTTACAGCTCTGATACAGCCTGGAAATACGGCGGAAGAATCTTCGTCTTAGAATGAGATTGAAAATAGTAAAAGACAAAGACGGAGGTAAACTTATGAAGAGAGAAAAATGGATTTGCACAGGCCTGGCAGTTGTTATGGCATTGGTACTGCCGGCCTGTGCTCAGAAGATCGAGAGGGAGCCTGTGACAGTTCAAAGTGCGGGCATGGGGCTGGAATTGGCGTCAAAGGATGACGGGAAATCAGTGAAGGCTGCAAATGCTGAGACGAAGACAGACAAAAAAGAAACGCCCCGTAAGACACAGACGGCAAAGCAGGCGGATAGTGGTGTCGGAACAGTCTCAAAGGAGGGACAGTACTCTCTGACGTATGCGAAAGACAGCTTTACTCAGCAGCAGGATGAAAATGGAACTGTGGCGTTGGTCAGCAAAGATCAGAAAGCCAGAATTGAGATAGGCAGAGGTTTTTACGAAGGAGTAATCGAGACGGTAAAGGACGCAGATAAAGAAGAGGCGTCAGTCAGAGGAGGACAGGCGCAGCAGAAGAAGTCGGGCACAGAGGAAAATACGGATCCGTCCGAGAACGCGGAATTTAAGATTTCTGTGCAGGGGGGGCAGGACGTGTATTACAGCTTCATTCCTGAGGCGGAGACTAAGGACGGGGAAGCCTATGCGTATTCGGTTGACTCTGCGGATGGAGAGTATTGCTATATCTCGTTGGCGCAGTACCAGGCAGCAGTTCTGGGAGCAGAGGATTATGGGGCGCTTTTGATGGAAAACAGCGGGGAAAAAGGAAAAGAAAAAGTCTATTACTTATCGACTTCAGAAGGCAACGTGATTGTGCGCACAGTTTGTGATAAAGATGCGCAAAAGCAGTGGATGCCTCAAATTGAGGAGACTCTGAAATCCTTGAAGGTGGAAGATAATCTGTGGAAAAAAGCGGATGTGGAGAGGATTGTGAAAGATTTGGATATAGAAGTGACAGCGGCGGGAGAAACGCAGGTCGAGATCTCAAAAGACGGACGGTCTTCTTCCGAGTAACAGCAGTAAAGATGGGGAGTATAAAAGATGACAGAAGAAAAGGTATTTGGCAGAACGGACGATAGATAGCTTGTAGAGAAAGGAGGGATCACCATGTGCGGTATCTGCGGTTTTGTGGGAAAAGTGGAGAGTCAGGGAATCGTCCTGGAGTCTATGATGCAGGAGCTTTATCACTGCGAGGAGGATGATTTGGGAGAGTATTACTGGGAGAATGGAGCGATGGCCTTTAGGCAGGATGAGGTTGTGGAGGTGAAGGGGTGCCATCAGCCACGGGTCAGCGACGACGGAAGGCTGGCTCTGGTATGTGACGGTGTAATTACAAATGCCAAAATGCTTCGGAAGCGTCTAGAAGCAGCGGGATATACATTCCGATGCGGCGGCGATAAAGAAGTCATACTGCATGCCTATGAGGAGTATGGGGAGGAGATTGTAAATTATCTGGAAGGCTCCTACGCGCTGGTGATCTGGGACAGAAAAGAGGAACGACTGTTTGCGGCCAGAGACGCAGGGGGAGGTAGGCCTTTGTATTATGCCTTGATAGGAGGAAGGTTAGCCTTTGCCACGTCGTTAGGGAGCATATTGGCTTTTGTGAGCTTCCTGGGCAAGGCGGCGATGCCGACGGGCGGCCAGGAGGAAGAGCAGTATCTTCCCAGGGGAATCTATGAGCTGGCGGCAGGGCAAGATTTTCGTTATGAGAAAAATCTCCTGAAGCTGCAGTGCTACTGTCCAGAGGAGATTGAGCAGCGGGAACAGGAGGATTTTGAGAATCTGCATGAGATGGAAAGCCAGGGAGAGGAGGTCAAAAAAGAAGCACCGGAACAGAAGTCTGGAATATTCTATTATCTGCTTCAAAGATGGAAGAACCGGGCGGGGAACCGCTCGATTAGAGGATAGACGCAGACAGAGCCTAGATGGAAGGAGTGGAATTCCGTTCAGGCTCTGTCTGTGTTATAGCTGTACGTGTTGGGGTCAGGGAAGCGTGATTTCCCCGTCAAAAACTGTGGTGGCTGGCCCTGTCATATAAACAAGGTTTTCCAGGCGGTCCCAGTGAATTTTTAGATCGCCACCTAAGAGCTTCACAGTGACTTCTTCTCCTGTGAGATTATTCAGAATGGAAGAGACTGCGACGGCACAGGCGCCGGTACCACAGGCCAGAGTCTCGCCGGAGCCTCGTTCCCATACTCGCATTTTTAGAGTTTTCCGGTCGATGACTTTGACAAATTCCGTGTTTACACGGTCTGGGAACACGGGATGTTTCTCGAAAGCAGGACCAATTTTCTCAATATCCAGATTGTCAACATCGTCCAGGTATACGACGGCGTGGGGGTTTCCCATAGAGACTCCCGTGAAGTAGTAGGTGTGCCCGTTTACCTTTATTGGCTGGTTGACAGCCTGACTTTGGTCAGAGACAACGGGAATTTTAGAAGCCTCCAGGATTGGGGAGCCCATATTGACTCTCACCAGGGAGACTTTTCCATTTTCCACAGTCAGATTCAGTTCTTTGATTCCACTCTTGGTGGCGATGCGCAGCGTGGTCTTAGGGACGATGCCGTAGTCGTAGACGTATTTTGCAACGCAGCGGATTCCATTTCCACACATAGCTCCCTGAGAACCATCTAGATTATACATATCCATTTCGCAGTCGGCTATCTGAGAGGGCTTAATTAAAATTAATCCGTCAGAACCAACGCCAAAATGACGGTCGCTGACGAATTTTGCCACCTCAGACGGGTTATCTACTTTTTCTTGAAAACAGTTTACATATACGTAGTCGTTGCCAATTCCATGCATTTTCGTGAATTTCATTGCAGTTCCTCCTCAGAAATAGGGTAATCATTCGGAATCGTCAGTAGGTTGCCGACGTCCACTTTTAGAGCAATAGCCAGTGTAGACATGAGCTTTAGGGTTGGATTTGCACGTCCATGTTCTAAGGCACTGATATAGGTTCGGTTCATTCCGACGGCACGTCCTAGAGCCTCCTGTGTCATACCACACAGACGGCGGTAGTGAGACAGATTGTTTCCGAAAAGATCAAAATTATTCTGATATAAATTTTTCATGGCTGTGAACATATCTCCTGATCTGTTTAGATTAAGGTACGGGAGATTCCAGACGAATGGTTGTGACTTAGTGCCTCTGGAATTCCATCTATAATATATTCGTAATAAAATGAAAAAAATATCAGTTTTTGACAAAATATTTTAAAAAGATTATAAAAAAAATTTTTTTATTATGCAAGATCTATACTTGTATTTTCAAGGAAAGATGGTACAATGTTAGATATCCATGTGAAAATGTATATTTAGCCAAAGAAAATGAATATTTATAAGTTGAGGAGGAAAAACAATGAAAAAGAAAGTATTGAGTGTACTGTTGGCGACTGCCTGTGTTGTGTCCATGGCAGCCTGTGGTGGAAGTTCCAGTGATGACAGCAGCAAGGAGACAACAGGGAAAGAGGAGACAACAGAAGAGACAGCCGCAATCGAGTCTCGTGACGATCTGGAAGGAAAGAAGATCGGCGTTCAGCAGGGAACTACTGGTGACTTGGCAGTGACAGATGAGTTCGGAGATGAGAGCGTGGAGCGTTACAACAAGGGCTTTGAGGCAGTCCAGGCTCTGACTCAGGGCAAGATCGACGCAGTGGTTATTGATGACCTGCCGGCTCAGGAGTTTGTAAAACAGAGCGAAGGGCTGAAGATTCTGGACGGTGCTTACAGTGAGGAGGAGTACGCGCTTTGCTTTGAGAAAGAGAACCAGGAGCTGTGCGACCAGTTTAACGATGTGATTCAGGAGCTGAAGGATGACGGAACCTTTGAGCAGATTGCGAATTCTTATATAGGAGATTCGGCTGGTGAAAATTACTATGAGTCTCCAGAGGATGTGGACCGCTCTAATGGTACCTTAGTGATGGCTACCAACGCGGAGTTTCCGCCGTATGAATACTATGAAGGAGAAGACATCGTTGGATTGGATGCGGATTTCGCTCAGGCGATTGCAGACAAATTGGGAATGGATTTAAAGATTGAAGATATGGCGTTTGATTCCATTATCCCAGCGGTCACAAGCGGAAAGGCAGACTTTGGAGCAGCTGGTATGACAGTCACAGAGGAGAGAGAGCAGCAGGTATTGTTCTCAGACACTTACTATACCGCGCGCCAGGTAATCATTGTGAAAGAGTGATGAGGGATACTGAGAACCGGGTATACGGATAGGAGAACGCATGGAAGCATTAAAAGAACGATTTATTCTGAATTTTGTGACGGATGATCGCTGGAAGTATATTACGGACGGCTTGAAGGTGACCTTGGAAGTCACCTTCTTGGCTGTTTTGATAGGTATTCTTTTGGGCCTTTTCGTGGCTATCGTCCGATCTACCTATGATAAGACACATAAGCTGAAAATTCTGAATTTCATCTGTAACATCTACATTACTGTGATTAGGGGAACACCGGTCGTTGTACAGCTTTTGATTATCTATTTCGTGGTGTTTGCCAGCATGGACGTGAGTAAAGTCTTCGTGGCAGTGATGGCTTTTGGTATGAACTCGGGTGCTTATGTCGCTGAGATTTTCCGCTCCGGCATTATGTCCATTGATCAAGGACAGTTTGAGGCAGGGCGCAGTCTAGGCTTTAACTATGCGCAGACGATGGTGCATATCATCATGCCTCAGGCGTTTAAGAATGTTCTGCCTGCCCTGGGAAATGAGTTTATCGTACTGCTGAAAGAGACTTCGGTCGCAGGCTACATTGCTCTTCAGGACTTGACTAAGGGCGGAGATATTATACGAAGCCGTACCTACGATGCTTTTATGCCGCTGATTGCGGTGGCCTTGATTTATCTGGTCATGGTTATGATTTTTACCAAGCTGGTAGCATTACTGGAAAGGAGGCTGCGCAACAGTGACCACTAAGGGAGAAGTGTTAATCCGGGTGGAGGACCTACATAAAGTTTTTGGGGACAGCCTTCACGCGCTAAATGGAATTACCACTCAGATTCGCAGGGGAGAGGTAGTCGTCGTAGTTGGACCTTCTGGTTCAGGAAAGTCTACATTTTTGAGATCTTTGAATCTATTGGAGGTGCCTTCTTCCGGCAGAATCTATTTCGAGGACACAGACATCACAGACAAGAAAGTGGATATCAATAAACACCGTCAAAAGATGGGGATGGTTTTTCAGCACTTTAATCTGTTTCCTCATAAGACGATTTTACAAAATATCACTTTGGCTCCAATCAAGCTTCTCAAAAAAAATCCTAAAGAAGCGGAGGAAAGAGCGATGGAGCTGCTGAAGATGGTGGGGCTGGAAGAAAAAGCCAACGTCTATCCTTCACAGCTTTCCGGTGGACAAAAACAGAGAATTGCCATTGTGCGTTCCCTGGCGATGGACCCGGACGTGATGTTGTTCGATGAGCCTACGTCAGCTCTGGACCCGGAGATGGTAGGAGAGGTCTTGGAGATTATGAAAGATCTAGCTAGGAGTGGAATGACGATGGTGGTTGTGACCCATGAGATGGGGTTTGCCAGAGAGGTTGCCACGAGGGTTGTGTTCATGGATGGCGGAAAGATCAAGGAAGAGAACAGTCCTCAGGAATTTTTTGACCATCCGAAAGATCTGAGACTTCAGGAATTTTTATCGAAGATACTGTAAAAAAATCCCGTTCCGTGTGTGGAACGGGATTTTTGCTTATACAATAAGAAAGACTTTGTCACGCTAGTGCACAAAAGCCATTTCCTATTACATAAACGCTCCGCCAAGGGTGCGCACGCCGTAATATGGAATTTCACCGCAAAGCGGTTTGCAACGGTGCGCAAAGTGGCATACGCCCTCAAAGATTGAGGGGAAGGGGGAGTTGAAGTGGGCACGCCCACTTTGTTCTAACTCTAATTGGAAGTCGAGGTGGAATTGCCTGTGCTGTTTTCTTTACAGCCTTTGTTATAGCACTCCGTCAGCTTTTTGTAGCAATATCCAATAATATCCTTACGGGTGACGATTCCTATGAATTTGTTTTGATCGTCGACTACGGGGACATAATTCTGATTCATGGAACGGTGAATCAGATTTTCCATTTTGGAGTTCACATGGATGGCCTTATAATGGTGTCCTCTGGGGATGCTCATAATAGAGATATCCTCCATTGCGTGTAAGGACAGAGGGCCTCTTTTTTTGATTTCCCACAAGAGATCGCCTTCTGAGATGCTTCCAATATATTTGCCGTCCATACTTAGGATGGGAATGCAGGAGTAGCGTCGGTGTTCCATTTTTTCAAGAGTTTGACGGAGGGTCTCATTTTCGTATATATATGCGACTTCTTCTTTAGGAGTCAAAAAAAATAAAATGTTCAATATTCTTACCTCTTTTCAATATTCGCTGTTGATAATGAACCATATCATGAATGTTATCCTGCTATGTTTGGAAAAGCGGGCATATTGAAAATAATGCAATCGCAGCTGTCTTATCATTCGCGGAAGAAGGCCTCAATTGTCGAGACTATCTTTTCTTGGTCAGGACGAGTCAGTCCGTAGTACATGGGGAGCCGCACAAGCCTCTCACTTTCTGTCGTAGTGTAACGATCTTCACCGTGGAAACGACCAAATTTTTGACCTGCAGGGGCGGTGTGCAAAGGAATATAGTGGAATACCGCCATAATACCGTGTTCTCCTAAATAATGGATTAAGCGAGTACGAGTCTGTAAATCCTTCACTTTCAGGTAATACATATGGGCGTTGTGCACAGCATAGTCAGGTACAAAAGGCTGCTGAATTTTCTCAGCCTCAGCCAGTGGTCTTAAAGCTTCATTGTAGAAATTCCAACTGTCCATTCGGTCTTGCTGGATTTTGTCAGATTGCTCTAGCTGTCCCCACAGATAGGCAGCATTTAAATCACTGGGAAGATAAGAAGAACCATAATCTACCCAGGTATATTTGTCGATTTGACCACGGAAAAATTTACTTCGGTTCGTACCTTTTTCACGGATGATCTCGGCAGATTCCTGCCAGCGGCCGTCCTGGAATAAAAGGGCTCCACCCTCGCCCATGGTGAGGTTTTTGGTTTCATGAAAGCTAAGACAGCCGAAATCCCCAATAGTACCCAGGGACTTTCCCTTGTAATAGGAATCGAATCCTTGAGCAGCGTCTTCTACTACCATGAGATTGTGACGGCGAGCGATATCTAGAATCGTGTCCATCTCGCAGGCTACCCCGGCGTAGTGGACAGGGACAATCACGCGGGTCTTGTCGGTGATGGCGTCCTCGATCAAACGCTCGTCCAGATTCATAGTGTCGGGCCGGATGTCCACGTACACAATATTTGCACCTCGTTGCACGAAGGCATCTGCCGTGGAGACAAAAGTATAAGAAGGCATAATAACTTCGTCGCCTTCTTTTACCTGAGTCAGCAGAGCAGCCATCTCCAATGCATGAGTACAGGATGTAGTCAAAAATGAGAAATTGACTTGGAAATGCTGTTTCATCCAGTCACTACATCTGTGTGTGAATTTTCCGTCACCGCATAACTTACGGCTCGCGATTGCTTCCTGTATGTATTTTTGCTCGGTCCCAACATAAGGGGGAATATTAAAATCAATCATAAGTGTATTATAGCATAGATAGTCCCGGCGGACAAGGCGCACATGATTGGAAAAGACAAAATTCGCAGAGATTGTGATAGATTGAATCACGGGATTTTCCGCTCCGCAGGGAAGGTTAAGAAGTTAAAAATTTTAACTGCCTGCGTTCCCTAGAATCGGGAATTCCCAATTCCGTCCGGTATTTTGCGACGGCTCTGCGGGAAATTTGAATACCACTGTCTGCCAGCAGTTCTGCCAGTTTTTGGTCGCTGAGCACCTGCTCTTCCTGCTGAATCAACTGAAAAAGTTTTTCTTTGACGGCGGAAGAAGAGATTTGATTTTCTTTTTTACAGGAGGAGACAGGGGCTGAAAACAAGGACTTTATTAAAATGGTTTTTTTATACTGGAGGTATTTTCCGCGTACGGCACGGCTTACGGTGGAGACACTGATTCCAAGAGCATCTGCGAGCTGTTCTTGTTTGAGAGGCTTTAGTGAGCCGCCGCCCTCAAGATAAGCATTTTGATAATCCAATAAAAAACTTACGATCTGAATTAGAGTAGCTTTCCGCTGCTCTATACTGTTTAAAATAAAACGTGCGCGTTCTAGCTTTTCTTTGAAATATTGGTGTAGACAGGCATCCTCCGTTTTCTGCATCATTTCGATATAATAGTTGTTAAGACTGTATTTTCCCATCCAGGAGTCATTTATGGAGATGTCCCAGAGCTGGTTGGATTTTGTAACAATGATATCCGGTAGGATATAATTAATTTCATCGTCTTCCGCGCTCATGACAGGACGTGGATTGAGCAGGCTAATTTCATACAGATAGCTTTTTATCTGTACGGTAGGGAGCTTCAGCTTTCGGGAAATTGTGCTCAGATGGCCCTTCATCAACTCCTCCAAATGTTCCTCTATCAGAAGGAATAAGGTATCATCTTTGATTTCTTTCTTTTTTAATTGCGCAATAAGACATTCGGATAAACTCTGGGAGAAAATTCCGGCAGGTTCGAGGGTTTTGAGACATGAGAGGGCTGTCTGAAGTTCTTCTGTTTTGAAGTGAAGGCCGCTGACTGCTGAAGCATGGGAAAGCTCAGATAGTTCCATAGTAAAATATCCATCTGAATCCAGGCAGTCGATCAGATACTCCATACAGGCCCATTGACGGTTGGAATAATCATTTTGGTGAAGCTGATAGAGAAGAAGATTTTTGAATTGCAGGTCGGGCTTTGCCGGTATGTCGCTTCTGCGTTTTTCAACGGAACTATCCTCTTCTAAATAATAATCCCGATAAGACTTGTTTTTTTCATAAATAGATTCTACGTCGGCCAGCAGTTTATTCTCTTTGTTGACAGAGCTTTCAAGCATGGGGTTTTCGAGATATTCCTTGGTCAGAAAGCTATCCAGTTCCTGGTTGGTACAGGCCAATATTTCCAGTGAGTGCAGTTGGTTGGCAGACAGGGTTTGCCGTTGTTCTGTTGATAAAAATGTGTGAAAATTCATATAGTTTTCTCCTTTTGGTACAACACGGATTATAGATAGCTAAAATTTATCACAGAAAAAACGATTCCACAAGACAGAAAGTAAAGATAGTTGACAATTATTTCTGGTGTCTATATTATGAATAAAATTAGGGTATCAAGAGGTCAGTGACCCTTGATAAAAATGTCAAGTAAGTACCTATGAATGCAAGAGAAGGAAACTAAAGTTTTAACGTATAGATGAAACTTTATATGATATAATAATGTCGATACAAGGTACTTTTGACCGATGAATAGAAGCCACCCATTGCGAATCATATCAGGGGAGAACAGTTATGAACTTCGGAGATAATATTTTAATTATTTGCACCTATCAGGAATTGATGAAACAATACCGTAAAATACTGAAGGAGCATCATCTAAACATAGATATTGAAGTCATGGATAACCGTTATGGAAAAGATATGTCAAAAATATTCGAGTACGTGGCGCAGTTTCAGAAAAAAGGCAAAGAGGTTATTATTACAAGAGGTTTTTTAGCCCAGCAAATAGGAGCCCATCTGCCTTTTAAAGTCATTGAAATCCATATCGGCGCGGCAGATATGTTTCGTGCGTTATATCCGCTGGCTGGAAAAGGCTACACCGTGGGCGTGGTGGAAAGCGAGCCCTATGTGAAGGTTGCAAAACAGGTTGCAGAAATTTTAAATATCTCTTTAAACATTTATTTAGTTGAGAATGTAGAGGATTTTGAAAAAGGCTTGCTTGCGGCTAAACGGGACGGGGTCGACGTGGTGGTCGGCGGCGCTTGGCACAGCTATGAGGAGGTATTTTTTCAGGATTACGGAATACCCTACGTCGTAGTGGAGTCTAGTGTGGAGAGCATTGAAAACAGCCTTCAAAATGCGCTGGAAATGTATACGTTTTCTTACGAACAGCAAAAGAAAAACGAGCTGCTTGAGAAAATTTTATCTTTTTCTGAGGATGGTATCTGTGTATTGGATGAGAGCGGCCATCCGGTCTTGATGAATACCTATGGCGAGCAGATATTAAAAGAAAAAGAAGAAAACCAAATAGAGGACTTTTTTGCCGAAATACAAAGACAGATGCTGTCTGAGAGAGATGGTCACAGCGACACTTTAGTAGAAAAAATAGGGGATGAGTATTTTTTGATCCAGAAAATCCCGCTGGAAGTATATGGTGATTCGGCAGGTACGATTGTGATTTTTAAACGGGAAATGAAGATTCGGGACGATGAATACTTACTCCGCATGAAGCTGAGCAAAAAGGGGATGCATGCGAAATATACGCTCCAGGATATTCTGGGAAAAAGTAAGATTATCCGCGAATTAAAAAAACGAGTGGAACGCTATGCGACAACGGACGCGACAGTTTTGATTTTAGGTGAGAGCGGAACTGGAAAAGAATTATTTGCACAGGCCATTCATAACTGCAGTTTGAGGAGAAATCGTCCATTTGTCGCTATTAACTGTTCCGCGCTCCCGCCTCAGCTGTTAGAAAGCGAATTATTCGGCTATGTGGACGGTGCGTTCACTGGAGCGAAAAAAGAGGGAAAAGCCGGATTATTTGAAATGGCGCATACGGGAACGCTTTTTTTGGATGAAATCGGAGAAATGGATTTGTCGATGCAGACCAGATTGCTGCGGGTGCTCCAAGAAAGAGAGATTATGCGGATTGGGGACAATAAAGTCATTTCTGTTGACGTTAGGGTCATTGTTGCGACCAATCGGGACTTATATCAGGAGGTTTTAAGGGGGGGTGAGGGAGGACCTTTACTATCGCTTAAATATTTTGGATATTACGATTCCGCCTTTGCGGGAACGTAAAGAAGACATTGGTATAATTGCGAGCGGGCTTTTGCCTCAGATCAATGAAAGAATGCACACGCACGTCTCTTCGTTGGAGGAAGACGTATTAAAAAGAATGCAAACGTTCGCATGGCGCGGGAATATCAGGGAGCTGCGCAATACACTGGAAAAAATGGTGTTAAACGTACAGTACGGCACGATTAAAATGGAGGACGTAGCGTTCATATTTGAAGAGATGGAAAGAAAATCCCATTCGGCCAAGAGCGCAGGAGGCTTAAGAGAAGTATGTACGCTTGCGGAAATGGAGAAAAAGATGATTCAGCAGGCGCTTCAGGAAGAGGAGGGAAATCAGACCAAGGCGGCGATTCGTCTGGGTATTGACAGAAGTACATTATATCGAAAGATTTCAAAGATGTTGTAAAATGCAACAGCATGCGATGCATTTTACAATTGTCAAAAAGCAATCCTGATGATTTGTTAAGAAAAAAACGAAAAACCTTTGTACAAAATATACAAAAATGGACTTGTATATTTTTAAGTACAAAGGTTTTTTTGTTTATATTGTTCTTTTTTCTGTTTTTTTATTAATTGGCACGGTATTTGCTTTTATCTATATACAGAAAGGAGAGATGGCATGTTAAGGCAACTGTTAAGGTCGAAGCGGACCTTCGTTTTTCTAGGCGAATCAGGAAGCGGGAAATCGGAAATGTCAATTTTTTTCGCACAGAAATTACTTGAATATACGGGAAAAACAATATGGCTGATAGATATGGATCAGACAAAAGGTATGTTTCGCAGTAGGGACTGGAAAAACCAGATTGAAAATGAGCGGATTCAAGTCTGTTGCGGAGAACATTTTATGGATATGCCGCTGGTCCCGCATGGAATGGTACAAAAACTGGAAAACAAAGATGCGATTAAGATACTGGACGTTGGCGGAAACGAAGCGGGCGCTGTCGTACTGGGGCAGTTTTCGCAGTGGCTGAACGCAGAGGATTGTATTGTATTTTATCTCATCAATCCTTATCGGAATTTTTCAGGCAGCCAAGACAACATATTGTTTTTCATGGATCGTATCCGAAATGCAGGACGGATTCAAAACGTCCATATTATCAGCAATCCCAATTTGGGAAAGTCTACGCAGGAAGAAGACGTGATAAACGGTCAGAGAATGCTGGAAAAAATGCTCTCCGGTACCGGATATCAAATCGAAGCTCTGATGATTCCTAATTGGGTAGACGAGGCATTGTTTTCAAATTGGAAACTGCCGGTTTATTCTTTTAAACCGCAGATTCAATTTTTATCAGATGGGTAAGACTCCTGCCGCTATAGGCGGTGAGCAAGAAATCAGTATCAGCGGCGGGTGTCAATCCCCCATCTGATAAACGCTTTGCGAGGATGCGCAGGGATTCTAAGGTGAATGATGTCGGCGAATGCCGACCCGAATCCCGCGCCAAGACTCGCGGGCGAGTCTTGAAAAAATATTTAAGGAGGAAAAAAGATGGCAGAAGTAGAGATTAACAAAGACTACTGCAAAAGCTGTAAACTGTGCGTCAACGTATGTCCAAAGCATGTTTTGTTTGTGGGGAAATATACAAACAAAATGGGATATGACGCAGTAGAAGCGGATGAGACGAAAGGATGTATTGGCTGCAAGATGTGTGCGACAATGTGTCCAGAAGGTGCGATCGAAGTATATAAGTGAGGAGGGGTTACGGATGGAAAAATTGTTTATGAAAGGAAATGAAGCGATTGCGGAAGCAGCTGTGCGTGCAGGATGCCGTTTTTTTGCAGGCTATCCTATTACGCCGCAGAATGAAATTCCGGAATATATGTCAAAACGTTTGCCTCAGGTCGGTGGTGTATTCGTACAGGGTGAGAGCGAGGTTGCGTCTGTGAATATGGTATGTGGTGCAGCCTATACAGGAACGAGAGCGATGACCTCTTCCTCCGGCCCGGGACTGAGCTTAAAATCTGAAGGTCTGTCCTCTTTGGCAGGTGCGGAACTTCCGGCAGTTGTCGTGAATATCATGCGCGGAGGCCCTGGCGTCGGTTCTATTCAAGCGGCGCAGATGGATTATTTGCAGGCGACAAAGGCGTCTGGACATGGCGGTTTCCGTATGTTGGTTTACGCTCCGGCAACAGTACAGGAAGCGGTGGACTTTACATACAAAGCGTTTGACAAGGCGATGGAATACCAAGCTCCTGTATTGATTTCCGCGGACGGCTGCATCGGTTCTATGATGGAGCAGGTGGAACTGCCTCCCATGAAGGATGTGCAAAGAGAAGATTTACATTTCTTTGCGACGAAATATTTGAATCCGAAACGTAAAGTCATTACTTCCATGCTGCCGGTAGAAGCGGAACAGGAATTGTATAACAAAAAAATGGAACAGATGTACAAAAAATGGGAGCAGGAAGAGTATATGAGCGAAGAGTATATGCTGGAGGATGCGGAATATGTCATCGCAGCATATGGAACCAGCGCGAGAATTGCGAAAAGCGCGATTAAAATGCTGAGAGAAGAAGGCATCAAAGTCGGTTTAGTTAGGCCAATTACGCTTTATCCGTTCCCATACGTATCTTTACAAAAATTAGATGAAAAGAAAGTGAAAAAAGTACTTTGCCTGGAGATGTCTATTCCCGCACAGCTTGTCGAGGACTTGAAAATTGGGCTGGAGGGCAGAATCCCGATTCATTGCTACGGTCGGTCAGCTGGCATGATCTTTACGACGGAAGAAGTAGTGGAAGAAGTCGAAAAAATGGTGAAGGAATAGGAGGGGTGGAAATAATGGAAAAAATTTATACAAGACCAAACTCTATGAATCCCAGAGCAACGGGCTACTGCCCAGGCTGCCTGCATGGCGTTGCGACGAGATTAATTTGCGAGCTGATAGACGAATTTGGAATCCAAGAGCGCACCACATCTGTACTGCCAATCGGCTGTTCTTCTATGGGCGTGTTCCATTTTGATACCGACCTTGTCGTTTCACTGCATGGCAGAGCGCCTGCCGTTGCGACGGGAATCAAGCGCTGTGCACCGGAACGGTTTGTTTACAGCTATCAGGGAGACGGCGACTTGGCTGCAATCGGTCTTTCTGAAATTATGCATGCAGCCAATCGCGGCGAAAATATTACGTCTATATTCGTAAACAACAGTATTTACGGTATGACAGGCGGACAGATGGCGCCTACGACGCTGATAGGCCAGAGAGCAACGACCGCGCAGGATGGCAGAAAACCGGAGCGGGAAGGTTATCCTATGAAGATGTGCGAGATCCTCTCCCAGTTGGAAGCGCCTGTCTTTATCGCGAGATGCGGGCTGGACACGCCGGCGCACATCAAGGAAGCAAAAAGAGCGCTGCGCAAAGGATTCCAGAACCAGTTGGAGAACAAAGGTTTCTCCTTTATTGAACTGATGTCCAACTGTCCGACAAATTGGGGGATGTCAGCGGAAAAAACCATTCAGTGGATGCAGGAAAACACATTGAAAACATTTCCTTTGGGCGTATTTAAAGAAAAGGAGTGAAAAAGATGGAATTAAAGATGATTATAGCCGGTTTTGGCGGGCAAGGCGTTATGGTAACTGGAAAACTGTTGGGATATACGGCGTGCGCGAATCATAAGCAGGCTATGTTCCTACCGCAGTATGGGCCGGAGCAAAGGGGCGGCACCGCTAGCTGTACGGTTATTTTGTCAGAGGAAGAAGTCGGATCTCCTATTGTTGGGAAAGCAGATGTGCTGATGGTATTTAATCAGCCGTCTTTAGAAAAGTTTCTTCCAAGATTGAAAGAGGGCGGGCTCCTTTTTGCAAATGGTAGTCTGTGCGACACTTCAGATTTGACCGAACAATTTGAAGTAGTATCTATCCCCATAGATGAAATGGCAAAAGAGATGGGGGCAAGGCAAGTAGCCAACATCATTATGGCGGGAGCTTTTACTGCTAAAACAGGCATTTTTACGCAGGAAGAGCTGTCCAAGAGCGTCAAGCACATGTTGGGGAAAAAGCCGGAGTTCATTGAGTTGAACGAAGCGGCGGTACAGAAGGGTATTTCACTGGTACAGAATACTTCCGTATAGAGAAAGGAGTCATATATGACAGATTATCAAAAGATTTACAACGAAAAGAAAGGAACGGTTGCCGAGGCGCTGGCAATTATTTCTGACGGCGATTATCTTGCACCCGGTTACTGTGCAAACGAGCCGTTTACAATTTTGGGCCAGTTACATACGTTGCAGGATAGGGAAGATATTCATAAGATCAGGATATTATACTCTCTTGCAAACGGGGATTATCCATTTTTTGAGGATGCGTACAAAGATACATTTTCACTGGATTCCTATTTCTTTGGTTCAACGAACCGCAGGCTGTATCAAAATGGGAGATGCAGCTATATCCCTGTTAATCTGCATGAAGCGACAAAAAGAAAAGATTCCCATGACGGACCGAACGTATATATCGGTTCCGCGACTCCGATGGATAAGCATGGATATATGAGAATCTCTTTATGCAATATGATTGATCGGCACTATATGGATCAGGCGGAGAAAATCATTCTGGAAATTAACCCTAATCTGCCGGTAGTCAATGGGGATACGGAAATCCATATTCGGGATGTTGACCGTATCGTAGAGGTAAACACCCCTCTACCAACCATTCCATTAAGCAAAATCGAAAAAGAGGATGAGGAAATCGGAAAATATGTGGCTAGCCTCGTACATGATGGGGATACCATTCAGCTTGGTATTGGAAGCATCCCGGACGCTATCGCCCTTGCGCTGGCCGACAAAAAGGATTTGGGCATCCATACAGAGATGATTAACAGCGGTATGGCGGTACTGATGCAGAAAGGCATTGTAACAAATAAGAAAAAAACGCTACACAGAGGAAAGACCGTAGGTACATTTGCTTTTGGAGATCAAAATCTTTACGATTGTTTGGACAACAATCCCGCTATACTGATGCTGCCTGCGGAATATGTCAATAATCCTGCGGTGATTGCAAAAAACGATAATATGGTAGCTATTAATACGGCGATTCAGGTGGATTTGACTGGTCAAGTTGGTTCGGAAGGCATCGGAAGCAGGCATTACAGCGGAAGCGGCGGGCAGACGGATATGTCTCAAGGTGCTAACCATGCGAAAAATGGGCGTTCTATCATCGCTTTGCATTCCACTGTAAAAAATGGAACAATTTCAACCATCCAGCCGTATTTGACACCGGGTACAGTGGTTACTCTTTCCAGAAATTGTGTTGATTATATTGTGACAGAATATGGGATTGCCGCACTGAAAGGAAGAAACGTAAGAGAAAGGGTTGAAAATCTTATTGCGATTGCACACCCCAAATTTCGGGATGAGCTAAGGGAGGCAGCGCAGAAATGGATGCTTTGGTAAAAGGGAAAAGAAAGCGATGGTGAGATTATGTCCAAGAAAAATTTCGATATCATTATAATTGGTTTTGCGGTATTCGCAACATTTTTCGGCGCTGGCAATTTGATATTCCCGCCGCATCTGGGAGTATTGGCCGGACAGGAATGGTATACTGCGTTTGCCGGCTTCTTAGTAGGAGACGTTGTACTTTGCATACTGGCCGTTGTAGTGTCATGCAAATACGAGACAAAAGGAATCGGCGTTCTTTCCAGAGTTGGAGAAAAATTTTCTACGATCGTAGGATGCGTGATGCTTGCCTGTATCGGGCCTTTGATGTCGATTCCAAGAACAGGCGCAACAACATTTGAAATTTCTATACAGCCTTTGTTTCCAGAGGCAAATCCTATCGTTTTTTCTGTAATATTTTTTGCCATTACATTAGTATTGACGATTCGTCCGTCTAAGGTGGTAGATAATGTCGGGAAATTTTTAACGCCGGCGCTCTTAATCGCATTGGCAATACTGATTATCAAGGGGTTTCTGACGCCGCTTGGCGAAGTGAGACCGGAGCCGTATGTAGAAGACTTATTTGCTTACGGTTTGACACAGGGTTATCAGACAATGGATGCGTTTGGAGGTACGGTTATTGCCCTTTTAGTCATAGCATCTGTGGTCGGAAAAGGATATGTAGATAAAAAAGATCAGGTTTCTATGATAGGCAAAGCGGGCATTGTCGCAGGTATCTGTCTGGCGCTTGTATATGGCGGCTTGTGTATCGTAGGGACAACTGTTTCCACACAGTACGATGCAGGCATCGACCAGACTGCGTTGGTTGTCGCGATTACTTCCGCTTTGCTTGGAAACGGCGGACAAATTTTGCTTGGCATTATCATTGCGCTGGCATGTTTGACAACTGCAATAGGAACAACTTCCGCAATCGCTCAGTTCTTTGTTGGTGTATGCAACAATAAAGTCAAATATGAATGGATTGTCATTGGGTTCTGCGTGTTCAGCGCTGTGATTTCTAATTTCGGTGTAAGCACAATCATTCAATTTTCGGGACCGATTTTGTCAGTGATTTATCCGGTTGTCATAGCAATGGTTCTGCTTTCTATCTTTACGGAAAAAATTAAAAACGATAACACGTTCAGATTTGCGGCATATGTGGCACTTGTAATCAGTATTTTAACGGTAGCGAATGTGCCTATCATGCAGAAGCTTCCGTTGGCGTCCTTTGGATTAAATTGGCTTGTTCCGGTAGCGATTGCCGCTGCCATTGGATTTTTTATACCGTCAAAGAAGAAAGGTTTTGTAGAATAAGGAGGTATTTAATATGCGGGTACAGTTTGCGAAAAGAGTAGATAATATGAAAGGCTCCGAAATCCGGGAGGCCATCAAATTAACTTTAAAACCAGGCATGATTTCTTTTGCCGGAGGACTTCCAGCGCCGGAGATGTTCCCAGTGCAAGAAATGAAAGACGCTGCCAATCATGTACTAGACGAAGCGGGTGCGGTGGCGATGCAGTACGCGACGACAGAGGGATTCGACCCACTGCGCGAAAAAATTGCCGTGCGTATGAAAGCAAAATACGCCATTGATACAGTACCACAGCAGATCCTGATTACAAACGGCTCTCAGCAGGGATTGGATTTTTCCGCGAAACTTTTCTTGGACGAAGGGGACGTTGTACTGTTTGAAAGTCCGTCGTATATGGGAGCGTTCAATGCGTTCAAGGCATATCAGCCTAAATTCATGGAAGTGCCTACGGATGAGGATGGTATGATTCCGTCAGAATTAGAAAAAATTTTGGAAACAACGGAAAGAGTCAAAATGATTTATGTGATTCCAGACTTCCAAAATCCAACGGGACGTACTTGGTCTTTAGAGCGCAGAAAAGCGTTTATGGAGATTATCAATAAGTACGATATTCCTGTCATTGAGGATAACCCTTATGGTGAGCTGCGCTATGAAGGGGAGAGTATCCCTTCTTTGAAATCTATGGATGAAAAAGGCTTAGTCATCTTTTTGGGATCATTTTCTAAAATTTTAGCGCCGGGATACAGAATTGGGTGGATTTGTGCGGCACCGGATATTTTACAGAGATATATCTTTGTCAAGCAGGGAGCTGATTTACAGCCTTCAACGGTTTCCCAGATGGAAATCAGCCGTTTTATGGAACTGTACGATTTGGATGCTCATGTAGAAAAAATCCGTAAATTGTATGGGGCAAGGAGACGGTTGATGCTTGACACAATGAAACAGGAATTTCCGGCTGAAGTAACATTCACGTACCCCAAAGGCGGGTTATTTACTTGGGTAGAACTGCCGGAGCATATGGATGCAAGAGAGGTATTGAAAGAATGTGTAGAGAGGAATGTGGCGTACATTCCGGGCGGCGCGTTTTATCCGCAGGGTAGTCATGAAAATACATGCCGTTTGAATTTCTCTAACATGTCGGAGGATAAAATTGTAGAGGGTATCAAGAGAATGGGCGAAGTATTGCGCGAAATTATGAAATAACATACATCTCATAAATTAGGAAATACTTTTCAACCTCAAAAGCCTTCAGAGGAACTGTCGGTATATGGTTCTTCTGAAGGCTATGTTTATTTACATTTTGTATACAATAAAAATCCATGATTTCTCTATGTTTGTACGAGATTTCGTGGATTTTTCGCTGTCAGAAAGAGTATTCAAAGAGACGTGGATGGCTTTTGTTTTTCTGAAAATATTGTGCGGTGTTATATACTCAGAAAGGCGGATGTTTTCTGCGTGTGGGTGAAAATATATTGGCAGAAGTAAAAAGAGATAATTTTCAGAATTTGTAAAATCACATTTATATGGGGCAGAAAGGGCTTTGCATAATGTAAAAGTTTGAAGACGATCCCTGTCTGAGAAAGTCAATCTGTATGTTCAAGGGGCAGATCGTAGATGATGCTGGGGATTCTGATTGGAATTTAACCTTTTCTCTGATCGTTTTGGAGTTGGAGGTGCACATTCCTTTTATCGCTGTAATTGTGCTTACCTCTCTGCTTGCGATTCGGATGGAGCAGACCTGGGAAGAATTGGAGACGGAAATACTGAATTCCATCGTTTCTGTTTTCCAGGCGGTGATTATTCTGTTCATGGTGGGAATGGTAATTGGCGCGTGGATTCAAGGAAAAATGGCACAGGGATGGAATTCATTTATGTGATTACTGCCACCTTGGAGGATACTTTTGTGGTTAGTCCTTTGCTGATGTTTCCTGTGCTGAAGGTGATAGGGATGATTGGTTTTAGGATTCTTGCAATTCTCGATATTTTTCTGATGATTCTTGTGGGAGCTCTCTGTGGGAGGGGGTGCAGGGAGCGGATTTCTATCCATATTAGATATATGGGAACCGCGGGCGTAGAATCCGTAGATTCGTTGCTAACGAGAGGGGGTATGTCCTCCATGTTAGAGACGACTGCTTTGATTTTCTGCGCAGTTTCCTATGGTGGCGTTTTGGAAACGACGGGAACTCTGTGTGTTTTAGTTGAAAAGATTTTGAATGAGGAGTGCGGCAATTACCTTCCCTCTCATTCCGTGGAATACTTGTGGAATTGTAATGGTTGGTATGCTTGCCGTCAGTGCGGCGGAGTATCTGCCATATGCGTTTATGTGTTGGACACCGCCGATTATGGTGACGCTGTTTGCGTATTTAAATATTAGAATGAAACGGTTGACTCCTAAGAAATAGAAAGCTCGGCTTGCAGAATCGACTGAATAATTGTCAGGTAGGGGGCAGAAAAGGTTTCCTAAATTTTCAAAATTGCACTTGCACACGAGGGAAAGAGCATTGTATAATAAAAAAGTTAAAACAATGTAATGAAATTGTAACAAAGAGGAGTTTGGAGGAGAAATGAAAAAGTTTGTAAAAAGAGTGCTATCCATAGTACTGGCGGCAGCTGTGCTTGCCACCTCCGTCACTTTGCCCCAGACTGCCCAAGATGTGCAGGCTGCCTCTTCCAAAGCATGGAAGAAAAGCGGAGGAAAATGTTACAACGGAAAGGGACAGGTGATCCCCGGAGCTAAGACCAGAGGAATCGATGTCTCAGAATGGCAGGGAAACATCGACTGGGACAAGGTCGCAAAATCTGGTGTGGACTATGCATTTATCCGGGTGGGCGGCTATGGAAATGGAAGTTATCAAAGGGAGGACAAGACCTACAGAGCGAATATCAGAGGGGCTAACGCGGCGGGAATACCAGTGGGAGTCTACTACTATTCCACAGCTAAGACGACGGCCCAAGCCAAGAAGGATGCCCAGTATGTAGTCAAAATGATTACGGGACATAAGATTTCCTATCCGGTGGTTTTTGATATGGAAGATGCGACAGTTGAGTATCTGTCACCGTCCACAAAGTCCAAGATTGCGGATGCGTTCCTGTCGGAGATCAAGAGGGCCGGCTATTATCCGATGATTTATACGAATCTCAATTGGTATAACAATGAGTTCAATATGAGTATGCTGGCAGGCTATGATGTGTGGATTGCCCAATATAACAGCAACAGCACAGGACCAAGCAAGAGTGATTATCGTTATACCATCTGGCAGGCGACGGATGGAAGTTCTATAGGCCCTACGACAGCCGGGATGATCAGTGGTATACCGAGAGAAAACGCGGTGGATTTGAATTTTGGCTATGTCTACTATCTGAGCAAGATTACACCTCGGACGCAGCCGGTGGCTGGGTATGACCCGGATGGAACTGTGAAAAATGGCTGGGTGGAGCAAAATGGAAAATACTATTATTACGATCATGGAACGCTATATAAGAATAAGCTGTTTAAGGTAAACGGAAAGATTTACTATGTGGATGGTACCGGAGCACGTCAATACGGCTGGCAGACTATCAATGGAAAAAAGAGATATTTCTATTACCGAACTGGCTATGCTGCTACTGGCTGGATTCCGATTCAGAAAAAGTATTACTATTTCTCCAAAGTAGACGGAATGCTTTATACCAATAAACTGTTTGTGTCCTCTAGCGGAAAGACTATTTATTATTCCGATGAAAATGGAGTTCGTGTGAAGAACCAGCTGATTTCGGCCACCTATAAAGGGGTAAAAAGAGCGTATTATTTCGGTTCTAATTACAAGGCAGTCACTGGATGGTTTAAACATAAAGGCGGCAAATACTATGCGCTGCCGACGACTCACGGCGTAGTGAGAAATGGAATAAGGAAGATAGGAAGTAAGTACTATGGATTCGGCCAATACGGCAGAATGCTGACCGGATTCCAGAGAATTGACGGAAAATTGTATTTCTTCCACAAGACATCAGGTGTGCAATACCGCAACCGCACGGAGCACTGGAGCGGGAAGAACTATATCTTTGATAAGAACGGTGTGTGTACTGTGAGAAAGTAACAAAAAACAGAAGAGAGAATTTTTCTTTATGAACTGTCCTTGTCTATTTGACAAGGGCAGTTCATAATCATTTGGCGGCCTTCATTTGGCGGAGCAGTAGTTGTGAAGTTATACAGATTAGGAGTTCAGATAACATGGAGAATGATATTAAATTAGTTGCTGTTGATATTGACGGTACGTTTGTCCGTTCAGATTATACATATGATATTCCACGATTCCAGCGTATTTTATCTCGCATGAAAAATGCCGGATGCCATTTTGTCGTAGCGAGCGGAAATCAGTATTATCAGTTAAGAGACTTATTTCCCGGATATTATAATGATTTATCTTATGTGGCAGAAAATGGGGCTTTTGTAAAAGCTGAGACAGAACTTATTTTTGCTGCTGATATGCCGAAAGAGACCGTGGATTTTGTTGTTGACACCTGTAGGGAATATCCTGAGATACGGAATGTATTGTGTGGTGTAGAGAGCGCATATTGTGAGAGAGGAAGGGTAAACCAAGAATTCTTTGATCTTACCAGTATTTATTATCATCGCTTGAAATGGGTGGACGATTTTAAACAGGTAAATGATCAAATATTAAAGTTTGCACCGACAGTTCCGGAAGACAAAACACATTTTTATTATGAGATATTAGGAAAAAAGCTCAAAGGCAGATTAGAACCCACAACGAGTGGGCATGGTTCCATTGACTTGATCGTACCGGGTTGTCACAAGGCCTCCGGTTTGAGGCGCCTTGCAAAACGCTGGGGTATTTTGCCAGAGCAATGTGCTGCCTTTGGAGATGGAGGAAATGACATAGAAATGCTTCAATACTGTGGTTATAGTTATGCCATGGATAACGCTTCGGAGAATGTGAAAAATGCGGCGAAGCATGTATGTCCTTCCAATGAAGAAGACGGAGTGCTTGTCACTTTGGAAGAACTGTTCAGGTAGCCGTGGCAGGTGATTCTGAGGGAGCTAGGGTGGTGGACAGAATCACCAAGCCAGCCCCCTCTGAAGCAGTTTGTGCAGGGCTGTCTTTGAGTTAGATTGTTTTAGCCCAGGGAGGCAGATAGAATTTGGCCATTGTTTAGAACTTTTGAATGGCTGTAGCTTTTTCGATGCTTCTTGAATTGGATGTGGATTTCGATCCCTGATAGTTGAGTCGAATCAGATCTCCAGTTTGGTATTCTGTCAGGGAGTCGCCGAAATCGGAAGCGTTTATCAGAATATTTCCATTGGGGCCGCCTTGACTCATGAGTATCTGGCCGATGCGCAGACCGGTGTTTTTTCTAGGTTCCATGATAATTACATAAGTACTTGCGGTACCCTCTTCTTCGGGAGCAGCCCATTGTGCCTCTTTAGCATGTAGGAGCTGCTCCTCAGTTAATTCGGAGACGGAGATAACCTGGCCAAATTGAGCGGGATAGGATTCCTGTATGCTGCCATCGAATTGTACCAGAAGGACAGAACCAGTCTCGTATGCTGACGGATTCCGGGACAGATCATTTTGAGATAAATAGATGTCTCCTTCCCCATTTAGACCGATCTCACTGACAGTTACCTGTTCGTCGTTGCTGTCTATGATGACGCCGTACAGTTGTCCTTCTTGCTGTTCGGTATTTTCTTCGGAACTGGAATCATGGATTGATTGGTCGTCTTGGGTAGGTGAGTTCGCCGCTGAACTGGAAGTATGAGTACTGTCTTTTTCAGAGATTTTGGAAAGAACTTCACCTTCTGAGGGAGAGGTTTCCTGGACGCAACCTGCCAACAATAAGACAAAAACTAGAATGGCAGAATGAAAAATTTTTCTTTTCATAGGTATCCCTCCTCGATGTAAACGTTTTGTTTCCAGCGGGTTATCTGGCCACGATGATGCCGAAGGCCCACAGAGCGGTGAGTGCGTGGGCGACGGTGAAGGTAAACATTGCGCCTCGGGTGATATCTTTTCGAAGAACCAGAGTTTGGTTCCGGGTCAGCAGCAGAAGCAGCGGCAGGATAGGCAGGAAATACCGTCCCTGCACACCCTCGATAACCATAGAGGTCATTGGTGTCCAATCGAACATCAGCCCTAACATGGAGGCAGCGATCACTCCAGCGCAAATCAGCGCAATCCAAGCTTTTGCGGGAACAGAAAGGAAGAGAGCTTCCTTTTGCTGAGGGATCACAGCCAGTAGCAGAAGTACGGCGAAGATCAAGATCAGCATCCAGGGGATGTCGATATCCAGTCGCCCTAGTTTTCCTCCCAGCATGGAGGTGAAGTAGAAGTCCCCATATTCCTGGAAAGTTCTCACATACATGCCGACGAGTTTCAAAGGCGCGTGGAGAAAGTAGTCCAGGGTGTAATTGGTGCCACCCAAAGCCACTTCGTGACTGTCTGAAGCTACGGAGCTGATCTTGCTTGCCTGAAAGATCAGCAAGGAGATCACAGAAGCCATCAGTGTGCCGGCTACACCTGTGTAATAGTGCCAGTTTTTTTGTGCTTTTCTTCGGGGAATCAGCAGGCAGCATAGACTAATCAGGACATAGATGACCTTGCAGGGGGCCAGGACAGCGGACAAAATTATCAAGCCGGCCCAGTGCCGAGGGGTTAGTTTATCCACTGCGAAAGTCAGATGCAGGCAGTAGGCAGTCAGCAAGAAGGCCAGTGCGTTGACAGTGGTGTCGTAGGAGAACGAGGTAGCCTGCTGTATGCTGATGGGAAGTAGGTACACTAGGAAGGCTAGATTCTTTGCAAAAGGCATCAGTCGGATGGTGAAAAAGCCTGCGGCTAAATAGCCCAGGAAGACCAGGGCTTTTCCAAAGAAATACATCAGCACTTTGCCAAGTCCCAGCAGACGGGCCAGAGCGATTCCTGCTCCTGAGAGCCAGTAACAATAACCAGGGGCTTCAAGCGGCGGGTGGTCAGCGGAGACGTAGCCCTGGGAGTCGTCCATGGAAAAGAGGCTGTCCCAAGTGGCGATCAAATTCTGCTCATTGGCAGTGCGTAGCTCATAGAATGCCCGGTAATCTTCTTCGCGAACCAAGACATTGCCATCGTCGTCCACGCCTTGCTGTCCCAGCATTCGGCTAGAATAGTAGTAGGATGTCTCAAAATGCCGGTAGTCATCCGGAGCAGACAGCGGCGGAAACAGAATCAGATACAGACCGCCCAGCAGCACCGCCATTACCAGGAACAGATATTCCAGCTTCAGCGGGCGCAGATACAGAAGGAAGAAGCTTACGATCACGGTCACGAACAGCAGGGCCAGGAAGAGATAAAAAATCTTAAGGACCATTTTCGCAGGCTGTCCGTAGATACGAAAACAGAGATCTGTGGTAGATTCTCTTCCGTTTTCATAGAGAGCGCCGTCCGGATAGGGGTCTGTGCCGGCAGTGAAGATGCCTATGGCATTGTCCGTGGTCCCGTCCAGGGAGGTGATTTCCACGTAGTATTCTTTGCCGGAGGCGTCGGTGACGGGGTTCGTCAGATAAAAATCTAAAAATTTTCGGTCAGGGACTCCAGTGCTTAAAATATCCCAGGTCTGAAGCGGGGTTTTCGCGTTGCTCTCACCAAAAGAGACCCGGATGGTGGAATCATTTTTTCTCTGAAAGGTGGTCACGTAAAAGTCAAAGCCAGTGAGAATGTCACTGTCCGAGATAAAAGTCTGTCTCCAGACAGTCTCCTTTGTGAAGGGGTCGGCGTTGTCTGTGTGGTCGGTCTGATTGACTTCCACCAACATTTTGTCGCTGGCTGGCCGGACATAGTCGGTGTAGGAAAAGCGGGCCAGAATCGCCAGAAGGCCCAGGACTGCCAGCAGGAGCAGAATAGGCCAGACAGAGATACCTTTTTCAGGCTTTTTCATAAATTTCATATTGAAATCCTCCAAGTCATTGCATGTATTTTATGATAACATAGTCAAAAGTCAAAAACAATATCGTACGTTATTGTTCTCCGGTGTGCCTGTGGGCTTCAATCCAGGCAGGATAACCCTTGAACCGAGGTATCAAAGGTGTTATAATATCAAAGAGTATATCCTGAATGTACTGCGCATATCAGGAGACGACCACTGAAAGCCTGGTGTACGCTGGACTTTCCAATAAGAAAACAGGAGAGTGAATAAATTGAGAACTTATTTGGTTACCGGAGGCGCCGGCTTCATCGGCTCCAACTACATTCATTACATGTTTCAGAAATACGACAATGAAATCCGTATCATCAATGTGGACAAACTTACTTACGCAGGAAATCTGGAAAACTTAAAAGATATCGAAGGCCGTGACAACTATACGTTTGTGAAGGCCGATATCTGTGACAGTGAGACCATTCAGAAAATTTTTGAGGAAAATGAGATCGACCGGGTCGTGCATTTTGCGGCAGAGAGCCATGTGGACCGCAGTATCAAGAACCCGGATGTATTCGTAAAGACCAACGTGCTGGGGACGCTTGTGATGCTCAACGCGGCAAAAGCTGCCTGGGAGCTGCCAGATGGAACTTTTCAGAAGGATAAAAAGTTTCTCCATGTATCCACAGACGAGGTATATGGTTCTCTGGACGAGGACGGGGGATATTTCTATGAGACAACGCCATATGACCCCCACAGTCCTTACTCAGCCAGCAAGGCTTCCTCGGATATGCTGGTGAAGTCTTATATGGACACCTACAAATTTCCGGCGAATATCACCAACTGCAGCAACAATTACGGGCCTTATCAGTTCCCGGAAAAATTGATTCCGCTGATTATTAACAATGCTCTTCAGGGCAAGAAGCTGCCGGTGTACGGAGATGGAAAGAACGTCCGGGACTGGCTGTATGTGATGGACCATGCCAAGGGCATTGATATGGTACAGGAGAAGGGAAGACTGTTTGAGACTTACAATATCGGCGGTCACAATGAAAAGCAAAATATTCAGATTATTCATATCATTTTGGACACACTTCAAGAGATGCTTCCGGAAGGAGATCCGAGAAAGGCATTGGTGAGTGAGGACTTGATTACTTATGTGGAGGACCGCAAGGGACATGACCGTCGCTACGCCATTGCTCCAGACAAGATCAAAGCGGAGATCGGCTGGTATCCGGAGACGAAATTTGAGGACGGAATTCGGCTGACGATTCAGTGGTTCTTCGAGAATGAGGAGTGGATGAAGAACGTAACCAGCGGTGATTATCAGAAGTACTATAGTGAGATGTACAAAGTGAATGAATAGAAATAGGGTTTGAGGGAAGAAGGGTTATAACAGGTTTCTGGGATAAGCCTTCTTCCTTGTGCGATAAGCCCGGCCAGTGGTGCTGCGTGCCGGTGGCACGCGTTTAGCACGGACCGTAGCGGAGCGAAGACCTGCCGTGCTTGCACGAAGACAGAGAGTACATTTCAGAAAAAGGAGGACACTATGAAGGGAATTATATTAGCCGGAGGTTCTGGCACACGTTTATATCCATTGACGAAGGCGATCAGTAAACAGATTATGCCGGTCTACGACAAGCCGATGATTTATTATCCGCTGTCCACATTGATGTTGGCAGGCATCCGGGAGATCTTAATCATCTCTACACCGAGAGATCTGCCTACGTTCCAGGAGCTTTTCGGAAGCGGGGAGCAGTTAGGGCTTCAGATGTCTTATGCAGTTCAGGAATATCCCAGAGGTCTGGCCGACGCGTTCATTATCGGTGAGAAATTCATCGGGGATGACAACGTGGCGTTGGTTTTGGGGGACAATATTTTCTACGGACAGAGCTTTACAAAGGTGCTGCAGCAGGCAGCAGCCAGAAAAGAGGGCGCTACAATTTTCGGTTACTATGTGAGAGACCCCAGGGAGTATGGCGTCGTGGAGTTTGACGAGAATGGTAAGGCGCTTTCCATCGAGGAAAAACCGGAGCATCCAAAATCCAACTATGCAGTTCCGGGTCTGTATTTCTATGACAACGATGTGGTGGAGATTGCGAAAAATGTGAAGCCGTCGGCCCGGGGAGAGATCGAGATCACCAGTGTGAACAATGAGTATCTAAACAGGGGAACGCTGCATGTGGAGACTCTGGGCAGAGGATTTGCGTGGCTGGATACCGGAAATCACGATTCTCTGCTGGATGCGGCAGACTATGTGTCAGCTGTACAGAAACGCCAGGGGCTGTATATCTCCTGTATTGAAGAAATCGCCTACAAGAGAGGCTTTATCGGCAAGGAACAGCTCATCGCATTGGCACAGCCTTTGCTGAAGACGGCGTATGGAAAATATCTGATGGAAGTTGCAGAAGGCTTGGGAAACTAAGGAGGATACAATGGGAAAGATCAAAGTGACAACCTGTCAAATCGAAGGGCTGAGGGTGATTGAGCCGACAGTCTTTGGAGATGATAGGGGCTATTTTATGGAAACCTATAACTATAACGATTTCAAGGAAGCTGGAATCGACGTGGAGTTCGTGCAGGACAACCAATCCAGCTCTAGAAAAGGGGTTCTTAGAGGACTGCATTTCCAGATCAATTATCCTCAGGATAAGCTGGTCCGTGTGGTAAGTGGAGAGGTCTTTGATGTGGCCGTGGATTTGAGAGAAGGGTCTGCTACCTATGGACAGTGGTACGGAGTGGTTCTCTCAGCAGAGAACAAAAAGCAGTTCTTTATCCCAAAGAATTTTGCTCATGGTTTTCTGGTATTGTCGGACCATGCGGAGTTCACTTACAAATGCACAGACTTTTATCACCCAAACGATGAGGGTGGCCTGATCTGGAACGACCCGGATATCGGAATCCAGTGGCCGGTTCCAGAGGGCATGGAGCTGATCTTCTCGGAGAAGGACCAGAAATGGGGTACTCTGAGAGATCTGAAAAAGTAGGAGAGGCCCATGCTAAGACAAGTATTTTCCCTGCCGGCTGAGCTGTACCGGAACCGGCGTCTGGTACTGAAGCTGGCGAAAAATGACTTTAAAACAAAATACGCGGGCTCCTACCTGGGAATTGTGTGGGCGTTTGTGCAGCCGATTGTGACGGTATTGGTATACTGGTTCGTCTTTTCCGTGGGGTTTAAGGCAGGCACCGGGGATTTGGGAGTGCCCTTTGTGCTCTATCTGGTGGCCGGAATTGTGCCCTGGTTTTTCTTCCAGGATGCGTTAAACGGCGGGACCAACTCTATGATCGAGTATAATTACTTAGTCAAAAAAGTGGTCTTTAAAATCAGCGTTCTGCCGATTGTCAAGATCATCTCCGCGCTGTTCGTCCACGCATTTTTCGTGGCTTTTATTATTTTGCTGTACACAGCTTACGGACGTTTTCCGGATATTTACTATTTACAGCTTGTCTACTATACCTTCTGCGTGTTTGCCTTGGTGCTGGGGCTGACCTATGCCACCTGTGCGATTGTGGTGTTTTTCCGAGATCTGACCCAGATCATCAGCATCATTTTGCAGGTGGGGGTGTGGCTGACGCCGATTATGTGGGTGGCTGAGACGATGCTGGTGGACCATCCGATGCTTCACCAGATATTGAAGCTGAATCCCATGTACTACGTGGTGTCCGGCTACCGGGACGCGTTCATCATGAAGAACTGGTTTTGGGAGCATCCGGGCTGGACGCTATATTTCTGGGCTTTCACCGTGGTGTGCTTTCTGTTTGGAAGTTGGGTGTTTAACCGGCTGAAGGTTCACTTCGCAGACGTATTATAAGAGAAGAGGTAAGATTCGTGGAAGAGAAAAAAGTAATTCAAATCCGAGATCTGAGCAAGATGTACAAGCTGTATGACAAGCCTTCTGACCGGTTAAAGGAGAGTCTGGGGCTGACAAAGAAAAAATGTTACCGGGAGCATTATGCGCTGAGCCATGTCAGCTTCGATGTGCACCAGGGAGAGACTGTGGGGATTATCGGAACCAATGGTTCCGGTAAGTCCACGATTCTGAAGATTATCACCGGCGTCCTGAATCCCACCGATGGGGAGGTGATTGTGGACGGCCGGATTTCTGCCCTTTTGGAGCTGGGAGCAGGCTTTAACATGGAGTACTCCGGTCTGGAAAACGTGTATCTGAACGGCACGATGATCGGATTTTCCAGGGAAGAAATTGATGAAAAGCTGGATGACATTCTGAATTTCGCAGACATCGGGGAGTTTATTCATCAGCCGGTGAAGACCTATTCCAGCGGTATGTTCGTGCGTTTGGCCTTTGCGGTGGCCATTAACATTGAGCCGGAAATTTTGATTGTGGATGAGGCGCTGTCCGTGGGGGATGTGTTCTTCCAGGCGAAGTGCTACCACAAGTTTGAGGAGTTTAAGAAGATGGGGAAAACGATCATCTTCGTAAGCCATGATCTGAGCGCAGTGTCCAAGTACTGCGACAAGGTGATTCTGCTGAACCGGGGTGAGAAGTTAGACGAGGGAAGTCCCAAAGCCATGGTGGACATGTACAAGCAGCTTTTGGTTAACCAGGACCCTATCAATACGGACAGGCAGGAAGAAAGCGGCGAGATTGTAGCCCAGGAGATCGAGGGAAGCTGGAAGTCCAATTTCCAGGTGAACCCCAATACCCTGGAATACGGGGAGAAAATCGCCGAGATTGTGGATTTTGCGGTGTTTGACTCTAAGGGTGCCATCACCAACACCATCGAGAAGGGCAGCCGCTTTCAGATTAAGATGAAGATTTTGTTTCATGAGGAGATTCAGGACCCTATCGGTGCCTATACTTTTAAGGATACCAGGGGAACGGAGATCACAGGAACTAACACGATGTTCGAGAAAGCATACATCCGTCCGCCGAAGGCAGGAGAGACCTGTGTGATCACCTTTGAGCAAAAGATGGATCTGCAAGGGGGAGAATATCTGATTTCCTTTGGATGTACGGGGTATCGAAACGGAGATTTTCACGTGTTCCACCGTCTCTACGATGCTTGCAACATCACTGTGGTGTCCACGAAAAACACGGTGGGCTTTTACGATATGAACTCAAAAGTGACGGTAGAACAGGATTAGAGGGTGAACAAAATGGTGCCAGAAAAGGTTGGAAATATTTTATTGGACTATGAATTTTATCCGGGTGAGGACCTCTACAGCGACGGTCCCGTGGAGGATGAGATGCTGGAAGTGGCAAAAAATTTCAGGGAAGAGGAGTATAATCAGGTGATTGCAAGACGAAAGAGCTGGCCTCTTCTCTACCATTTTTCCCATATCCGGCAGAATATTGTAAATTGGTACCCTCTTGGGGGCAAGGTTCTGGAGATCGGTGCCGGCTGCGGTGCGATCACCGGCGCTCTGGCTGACCAGGCTCGGGAGGTGGTCTGCGTGGACCTGTCCAGAAAGCGTAGTCTGATTAATGCTTGGAGAAATCGGGACAGAGAAAATATCAGAATCCATGTGGGGAATTTTCAGGATATTGAGAAGACTCTGGAGGCAGACTATGATTATATCACGTTGATCGGCGTATTCGAATACTCTGAGGGGTATATCGGAACCCGGGAGCCCTATGTGGAGATGCTTCGCAGAATCGCTGGGCATTTGGCACCAGGTGGGAAAATCCTGATTGCCATCGAGAACCGGCTGGGACTGAAATACTGGTCCGGCTGTACGGAAGACCATGTAGGTAAATTCTTTGAAGGATTGGAGGGGTATCCTTCCACCCAGGGAGTGAAGACATTTTCCAGAAAGGAATTAGAGGAAATTTTTCAAAGGGCAGGAGCCTTTGAGAGCACCTTTTACTATCCCTATCCGGACTATAAATTTCCTATGACGATCTACTCAGATTTCTATCTGCCCAGGAAGGGCGAACTGAAACAGAACGTGAACAATTTTGACCGGGTGAAGCTGCAATTGTTTGATGAGGCGAAGGTCTATGATTCCATTGTGGAAAATGACTTGTTCCCCCAGTTTTCCAATTCTTACTTTGTGGTTCTGAAAAAGGAGGAAGACTGATGAAAACTGTGATCTATTCTAAATTCTCCAATGAGAGGGCCAGAAAATTTTCCATCCGCACGGATATCTGTCAGGAAGGAGAGTGCCGATGGGTGGAGAAAGTGGCTAATACCCAGGAAGCTCTGCCCCATGTGGAGGGAATTCTTCGGTGGAGGCGGGAGCTGGAACAAAAATTTGCCGACAGACGGATTGCGTTTAATCAGTGTGAAAAAATAGAAAAAGGTGTGAAGCTCGCTTATGTCCAGGCGGAGAATCTAGAAGAATATCTGGATGAGAGGCTGGATGGAGGCAGGGCTGATGAGGCCTACGAAGCTTTGATGGCTTATGTCCGATTTTTGCAGGAGACCCACAGTGAGACAGAGTTCGTGGAGACGGCGCAGTTTGAGCAGGTGTTTGGAAAGGTGAAGTTTCCCCAAAAACTGCGCTGCGGTCTGGTGTCGGATATTGATCTAGTCTGTGCCAATTTGCTGCTGACAGACCCAGTGACTGTGATCGACTATGAATGGACCTTTGATTTTCCGATTCCCGGAAATTATTTGGCTTACCGGGCATTGCATTATTATTTAGAGACTCACAGTAAGCGCCAAGTGTTAAAGAACAGGGAACCCTACCGGCAGGTGGGAATCACGGATGAGGAGCTGATCGCTTACCGGAAGATGGAAGAGAATTTTCAGCGGTATATTACCGGAGAGCACGTGCCCATGAGGGAGATGTACCGGGATATCAGTCCAGGAGTCAAAGAAATCAAAGTACTCATGGGGGAGAATCTTCAGATCTATGAGTCTTTTGGGACTGGGTTTGAGGAGCACCATTCCAGTCTCTATCCTATACGGGAGGAGCAGGTACAGGTAAGGGTGCCAGTATCGGAAGGGGTGGACTTCATGAGAGTGGACCCCGGAAGCTGCGCCTGTGCAGTGAAAATACACAAACTGAATTTTCAGCCAGGAGACATTCCGGCACAATATTTCTGTGAGAATGGATGGGTCTCTGGCCAGTGGTTGTATATCGCCAAGGAGGACCCGAACCTGACCAATATTCCGGTTCCGACAGGGGCGAAGGAGCTAGAAATTTTCTTGGAGGTTCATCCGGTGGAGGCCAGTTTCCTGGAAGGAATGGCCAGACGGATGCGCCAGGACAAGGAGGAGCTGCAAAAACTTCGCGCTCAGACAGAGCACCAGAGACGCCAGATTCATGAGATGGAGAATACCAAAGTCTGGAGAGCCTACCAGGGCTGCCGGGGGATTGTAAAGAGGGAGCGCAAGAAAGAACGAGAAAAGGAGCAGTAACATGGGGAATATCATTGCAGTTGTGGATGTGGAAAAATATGTCCGCAGGGGGCAGGGAGAATATGTAATTCAAGGATGGAGGGCATCGGAGGACTCAAGACCGATTGAGATTCAGGTCAGAGGCGACGAGGTCACCCCCATAGCTTTTCGTGCGATCTCTTTTCCGCGGCCGGATGTGCTGGAGGCCAGACCGGAGCTGGCGGTCTCGGAAGCTGATATCGGCTTTCAGATCACGATTTCCAATGTGGAAGTACTGTTGCAGAGGTTTGAGCGAGTGACGGTGCGTCTGAGGCAGGGAGAGGATTCCAAAGTTCTGGTGCAGAAAGAACGCCGCCAGATGGCTCAGGAATATCGGGACGCGGCGATTCGGTATCAGATTGATGTGCTGAAGCGGGATGGGGAGGATATTTTGCTTCAGGGCTGGTGTATTGACACGATGAGACAGGACCAGATGTCTCTGACCGATGAGAAGGGCAGGAAGATTGACTGTACTGCCAACTATCGGATTGTGCGAAGCGACGTCATCCAGGAGGAAGGCTTGGAGCCGGATTATGCCTGCGGTTTCGTGATCGAGGTGCCCAGAAAAAAAGTATGCTGTTCAAAGATGGTGCTGAAATTCTGGAATGATTTGACTTCCAAGCAGGAAGTCATCGACATGAAGGAGTTTGACTATAAAAATTCCGTCCGGGGACGGGTTCTGAATGTGCTGAAGCGGGAGAACAAGGTGAGGAATCTCCAGGTTCTGAAAAGCAGAGGCGTGGGCGGCTTCGTGGATTTCGTGAAAGAAGAGATCTACACGGAGAGCGAAAAGTACGCCTATTGGTGGAAGAAAAACCAGGCTACTGCTAAGGAGCTGAAGGAGCAGACGGCCCACCGTTTTGCCTATGAGCCGAAGATCAGCATTGTGATTCCGCTGTTTAATACGCCGGAGAAATATTTAAAGGAGCTGATTGACTCTGTTGTGGCCCAGAGCTATGGAAACTGGGAGCTGTGTCTAGCGGACGGCAGCACCAGCCCGAAGACGGGAGCCTATATCAAGAAGCATTACAACAGCGAGGGTAGGATTGTATACCGTAAGATCGAGGAGAATCTGGGAATTTCTGGAAACACCAACTTCGCGATTTCCATGGGAACCGGTGAGTTTATTATGTTCTGTGACCACGATGACGTGGTGGCTCCAAATGCGCTCTATGAGATGGTGAAGGTTATCAATGAAAAACCGAAGACGGATATCGTCTACACCGATGAGGATTTAATCAACAGTGACGGAACTGTCCACTCCTCTCCGCGGTTTAAACCAGATTTTAACTTTGATTTTTTGAGGAGTATCAATTATATCTGCCATATCTTTTTGGTCAGAAAATCTTTGATTGATCGGGTGGGAATGCTTCGCAAGGAGTTTGACGGAGCACAGGATTATGATTTCATTCTGCGCTGCTGTGAGCAGACGGAGCACATCGCCCATGTGCCGAAGGTACTCTATCACTGGAGAGCCCATGACAATTCCACGGCAGGAAATCCTGAGAGTAAGCAGTACGCGGTGGACGCGGGAAAACGCGCATTGGAAGAACATTACCGCAGAATGGGTTATGAGGCGGTGGTGGAGAACACGGGGATTTTTATCGTCTATCGCACGATTATGAAAGTTCAAGGAAATCCCAAGGTCTCTGTGATTATTTTGAATAAGGATCACAGGGAGGATCTGGAAAAATGCGTAGTCTCCATCGAGGAGAAAACCGATTATCCGAATTATGAGATCATTGTGGTGGAGAATAACAGTGAGCTGCCGGAGACCTTTGCCTTTTACGAAGAACTTCAGAGGCGGTATTCCAATGTGAAGGTAGTCACCTGGGATGGCCCCTTTAATTACTCGGCTATCAACAATTACGGGGCAGAGTATGCGACAGGGGACTACTATCTGATGCTGAACAATGACATTGAGGTCATCAGCCCGGGCTGGATGTCGGAGATGTTAGGCTACTGTCAGAGAGAGGACGTAGGGATTGTGGGAGCGAAGCTTTACTATTCCGACGACACCGTACAGCACGCGGGAGTGGTCGTGGGTGTGGGCGGCTTTGCAGGACATGTTCTGACCAGATTTCGAAAGGGAGAGACCGGATATTTCGGAAGGTTGGTGACGATTCAGGATACCAGCGCAGTGACGGCTGCCTGCCTGATGATTAAAAAATCCATCTATCAGCTGATCGGTGGTTTTGACGAGGAGTTTGTAGTGGCTTTGAACGATATTGATCTGTGCCTGAAGGTGAGGGCTTTAGGACAGCTTGTAGTGTTTAATCCCTATGCAGAGTTATACCACTATGAATCCAAATCCAGAGGTTTTGAGGACACGCCGGAGAAAAAGGCGAGGTTTAAAAAAGAGATCAAGAGATTCCGCGAGAAGTGGGGGGAGATTCTCAGCAAAGGAGACCCCTACTATAATCCAAACCTGACTTTGGTTCGGGGAGACTGTTCCATCCGAAGTGGCTATGAGAAGTTTGAGATTGTGGAAGAGATCGAGAAAGGAATTGAGTGAGATGAATCAGCAGTTGTTGGAAGTAAAGAGAGAACGGTTTCACCTGCTCAATCCCAATGTCTATATTCTCCAGGGGACGTTTCCGAAGGAGTATGAGCTGGCGGCTTACCTGGATTCGGTGAGAATCGAGGCCCGTATGGAGGATTGGGAGACCACCAGCGCGCTGGAGAGATTTAAGGAGTGGGAACTTTTAAATGGCAGGAAGGTGACGGTATATGTAGATTTGCCTCAGAATCTGAGAGAGTTCAAAAAGCTGAAGCTGATGGCGGTTCTGGAAGGGGAGAAGCTGCCGTGGTTCACAGTCAGTGTAAAGGAACTTCTGGAAAGACAGGGAAAACCTCAGTATTATATCGAAGAGGAGCGGGTCAACGTCAGAGAAAAGACCTGCCAGATCAGAGGCTGGGCTGTGGCGCAGCAACGTGTGGCAGTCAAAGTCTTTGATGAGGAGAAAAAGCCAGTCGCCTGTAGCATTCAGATGACGAACCGGGTGGACGTGACGGAGATGTATAAGGAATGCCAGGTGGAGGAAAAATGCGGCTTTTTCATTCAGCTGGAACAGGTGAAGAGCAGGAAGCTGTATCTGGTATTTTGGACGCCCCAGGGGAAGGCTGTCCATACGGTTAGCCTGCAGCCAGTGGTAATCCTGAAGAATAAAATAGAGAAATACCGGAAAAAAGGCATGAGCTATCTGAAAACCCATGGGGTGAGAGCTCTGGCTGTGAAGACGGTGCATAAACTGACAACGGTCAAGGAGAGACCTGTGGATTATCAGAAATGGCTGCCCAAGCATCTGCCGGGAAACGCGGAACTGGAAAAGCAGAGGAAGACCAGATTTGAGCTTCAGCCGAAAATCAGCATTGTGGTTCCTCTGTACAAGACAGATAAGGAATATTTAAGACAGCTGATTGAGTCGGTGCAGGCTCAGACCTATGGAAACTGGGAGCTGTGTCTCTCGGATGGCAGCGGAAGCCAGTCACCGCTTAAGGAGACGCTGGAAGAGTACCGCAGACAGGATGAGCGAATCCGGGTAGTCTCTTCCTCTGAGCCTTTGCAGATTTCCCAGAACACCAATGCGGCGATAGCCGCGGCTACGGGAGATTTCATCGCCTTTGCGGACCATGACGATGTCCTGACGCCCCACGCGCTGTTTGAGTGTGTGAAGGCTTACAATGAGAATCCAAAGCTGGAAATCTTCTACTCTGATGAGGACAAGATGACTATGGATGGAAATAAGTTTTTCCAGCCCCATTTCAAACCGGATTTCAATTTGGACCTGCTGTGTTCCGTAAACTATATTTGCCATCTCTTTGTGGCGAAGAGAACGTTGATTGAGACAGTAGGAGTGCTGCGACCAGAGTTTGACGGAGCCCAGGACTACGATTTTATTTTCCGTTGCGTGGAGGCCACGAAAGAGATCTGCCATGTGCCGAAAATCCTGTACCATTGGAGAAGTCATGAGCAGTCCACCTCGGAGAATCCCGAGAGCAAGCGGTATGCCTTTGAGGCAGGGCAGAGGGCGGTCCAGGCCCATTATGACCGAATCGGTGTGAAAGCTCAAGTGCTTCAAGGAGAGTATCTGGGGCTTTACCGGACCAGATTTCTCAGGGACCATGACCCACTGATCTCCATCATCATACCCAACAAAGACCATATTGACGATCTGCGGCGGTGCATGGAGTCCATCGAGGAGAAATCCACCTACCGGAATTATGAGTATATCATTGTGGAGAACAACAGCACCGAGGCAGAGACTTTCGCCTATTATAAAAAGCTGGAGGCGGAGAATCCCAAGGTTAATGTGATCTACTGGGACGGGCCGTTTAACTATTCTGCCATCAATAATTTCGGGGCAGAGCACGCAAAGGGAGAGTATCTGCTCCTGCTGAACAATGATACAGAGATTATCAATCCGGATTGTTTGGAGGAGCTGCTGGGCTATTGTATGAGGCCAGATGTGGGAATCGTGGGGGCCAGACTCTACTATGAGGACGACACGGTGCAGCACGCAGGGGTAGTGCTGGGCTTCGGCGGAATCGCGGGACACTGCTTTGTGCAGCAGCCCAGGTCTTCCACAGGGTATTGCCACAGGATTATCTGTGCCCAGGACTACAGCGCGGTGACGGCTGCCTGCATGATTGTGAAAAAAGAGATTTTTGACGCGGTTGGGGGCCTCAGTGAAGACCTTCAGGTGGCGTTTAACGATATTGATTTTTGTATCAAGGTGAGAGATTATGGAAAGCTGGTGGTGTACAATCCTTATGCAGAGTTGTACCACTATGAATCCAAGTCCAGGGGGCTGGAGGATACGCCAGAGAAGATTGCCCGCTTCAACAAGGAGATTGCCACGCTGGAGCAGCACTGGCCGGATATTTTTCGAAAGCCGGACCCCTATTATAATCCAAATCTGACTCTGGACAGCCAGGACTTCTCTCTGAAAAGGCTGTGACAGAATCGGGAAGAAAGATCAGGAGGTATACGATGAGAGTATTGGTGACAGGTGTCAAAGGTCAGCTGGGATACGATGTGATGAATGAGTTGGCCAAGAGAGGCTATGAGGGTGTCGGTGTGGATGTGGATGAGATGGACATCACCGATGCGAGAAAAGTAGATGAGGTAATTACCAAAGCCCAGGTGGACAAGGTCGTTCACTGTGCGGCCTACACAGCCGTGGATGCAGCGGAGGATAACGTGGAGCTCTGCCGCAGAGTAAACGCGGAAGGAACTGAGAATATTGCGAAGGTCTGCAAAAGATTAGATCTGCCAATGGTCTATCTGAGCACAGACTATGTATTTGACGGGGAGGGAGAGCGCCCTTGGGAGCCGGATGATGAGAGAGACCCGCTGAACGTATACGGGCAGACGAAGTATGAAGGAGAGCTGGCAGTAGAGAGAAATCTAGACAAGTATTTCATTGTCCGTATTGCCTGGGTCTTCGGTGTCAACGGCAAGAATTTTATCAAGACGATGCTGAATTTGGCTCAGAATCACGACACGATTACCGTGGTGGACGATCAAGTGGGTTCTCCAACCTACACCTACGATCTGGCTAGGCTTTTGGTGGACATGATCGAGACGGAAAAATATGGGCGTTACCACGCCACCAACGAAGGTCTGTGTACCTGGTATGAGTTTGCGAAAGAGATCTTCCGTCAGGCAGGCGTGGATGTGAAGGTGGTCCCGGTGACCAGCGAGCAGTTCCAGGCGAAGGCGAGGAGGCCGCACAACAGCCGGATGAATAAGGACAAACTGGAAGCCATGGGATTTCAGCGGTTGCCTTCCTGGCAGGATGCCCTGTCCCGCTATCTGAAGATCATCCGCGGTTAGGTCTATGGAGATGAGGGTGGCATGAAGTTTATCAAGACAAAAGAACAAAAAACCAAGCTCCTGCTGCTGGCGGCTCTGCTCGTCAGCGGCTTGTGTATTTACTGGAGGTATATCTTTGGAGGAGACCTGCCGGTGTTCAATGACTCCGGCAATGATACCTGGCAGCAGTACACGATGCACTACCAGACGATTGTGAACCATATCCGCAGGGGCAGCTTTTCCTGGTGGGATTTCACCAACGGCTTTGGGACAAATATGTTCAATCTGAACCTGTTTGACCCCTCCTTGATTCTGCTGTATCTGCTGGGAGTCATCACGGGGCCTGAGCATATGGTCTATTACCTGGTGTGGATTCAGCTGGGGCGGATTTTGCTGGCAGGAGCGGCCATGTACCATCTACTGGGATACTATGGAATTTCCGAGAGAGCGAAATTTCTGGCGGCATATATTTATGGGCTGAACGGCTTTCTAATTGTCTGGGGACAGCACTACCAATTCGGGATGATTACCGTCTATGTACCAGTGCTTCTTTTCCTCTTGGAGCGCTCCCTTCAGAAAAAGAAGATCACGCCGTTGTTTCCGCTGATGGTCTGTGCAACGGCTGTCTACAGCACTTATCTGGCCTATATGAGCATGATATTGGTGGGCTGTTACCTGATCGTGCGGCTTCTGATGATGGAGCAGGAGAGAGTAAAGACGAAAATACGTCTGTTTCTTTCCTCCTGCGGCAGCATTCTATTGGGGGTGGGAATGAGCCTTGCGATTCTCATGCCTACGGCTGCCGTGATCTTTGGCGTGTCTTCCAGGCTGGAGAGTGAGACTTCTTTGGTGTCCAGAATCCTGGGAGGGTTGGCGCCTTATCCCAGTGTCTACTATGGGACGCTTTTAGACCGCTTTTTTTCCAGCAACCTGCGGGGGATGGCTGTGGAAAATGTGTCCGGCTATGCAGGGTATCTGAATTACTATGAGGACCCTGTGGTCTTTACCTCGACTCTGTTTGTGATTCTGGGAGTTCAGTATCTTTTTATCCTGTGGAGGACGAAGCTGTCCACCAGGAGAAAAGTACTCGGCTATGTGACTGCGGTTGTGATCGGACTAGCTTTGTTGCTGCCGCTGGGAGGAATTGTCTTTAATGGATTTACCCAGCCCTTCAGCAGATATACGTTTCTGTTTATTCCGATATTTACGATTGTGATCGCCTGGATGTTGGACTGGCTGATGGAGACCGGAAAGATCAGCTATGTGGGCCTGGCGCTTACGACGCTGCTGATGATAAAGGTCTATCACCTGGGCTATGACCGCTCCTTCTTCGTGGGGCACAAGACCAACGCTAGTATTCTGGCCATGACTGGAGAAATCATGGCGGCGGCAGTCCTGTGCATGGCTTTGGTAAAGCGGGAGAGCTTTCGCAGAGGGCTTTATGGGATTTTGGCTCTGGCCGTGGTGGTGAACATGGTATCGGAGGGGAATGCCTGTTTTGTGGATCGGGTTTCTCTGAAAAAAGGCGACCCGGAATATTTCGGGGAGCTGTACAGCCGGGACATTCAGCAGGCCCTGAACTATGTCCGGGCTACGGACCCGGAGTTCTGCCGTGTGGAGAAAGCCTACGTGGGAGCGACAGCCTGTATGGATTCCCTCGCCCAGGAATACCGGGGAATCAGCACTTATAATTCTACAATGAACGGGAATCTGAAGGATTTTGTACAGACCTGTTACCCCGGATTGATGTATTCTGACACGAATCATTACCAGTTCGTCAAGGTGGCCGAGGATTCTGAATTCGCAGCTTTTTGCGGGGTACGCTATGTGCTGTCCAAGGATGCGGGTATGAGTCAGTACGGCTACAAACTGGTGAAGAGGTTCGGGGATGTCCGTCTTTATAAAAACACAAACTCCGCCTGTATCGGGACGGTGCAGACCGTGTCCATCTCCGAAGAAAGTTTTCGCAAGCTCTGCGATGGGGAGAACAGCGTGGATATTCTGAACAGGGCAATTGTGTTGGAGAACGGGCAGAACTATGACAGTATCGATAAGATTCCGGAGGATGAAAACGAGAGCAGAATTTTCCTGAACTCGCCGAAAAAGGAGTCAGAGATTTCCGGCTGGGTGACCAGTGAGAAAAATGGATATGCAGTGTTTAAGATTCCCTATGAAAACGGCTGGAAAATTTATCTGGACGGAGAAGAACAGGAGATAGAAAAAGCAGACTTAGGATTCCTGGGAATCAAAGTTCCGGCAGGAAGCCATCGTCTGCAGTTAGAATTTTCCCCGCCTCTGCTGGAGCAGGGACTGAAGCTCAGCGCCGTCTTCTGGGCACTGTACCTACTTTTTCTTCTTCAGTTTTATTACGATCGCCGAAAGGCCAATCAAAATTAAGAGACACAAAGCTCCAATGATGACCAGGGACAAAGTGGAATCCGCCAAATAGGGTTTGGGTTCCTCCTGGGTGTCAGCAGGGGCTTTTTTCTCTGGCTGGGGTGTGGGGGTCGGAGTGACCTTTTCCACAGCTGCGCTGCCCACCTGGACGTTTTGCCAGGTGTAAGTCTGTTGGATTAGTTCTCCGTCAGCGTTCTCCTGAACTTGAACCTGGTCTTTGGTTATGTTCTTGGGTACGATAGCATAACCGCCGGATTTCGTCTCATCTTTCTCAGTCATAGGAAGCCTTTGGAATTGCTCAAAGCCATAGTTGAAAAGATTGATGGTATCTGCCACCACCTGTCCGTTGTCAGACTTGAGGACTACGCAGATCAATGTCATACCGTTTTTTTCGGCGGCTGTGACCAGGGTATCCTTGGCCGCGTCCGTGTGGCCGGTCTTGCCGGCGAAAGCACCTTCATAATACGAAGGATTGCCGCTGACTAACATTGCGTGGTGATTGGTCAGATTCCGGGGAGTGGCCGTCTTGTTGGTGGCCGGTATGGTGTAAGTCTGGGTGGACTCAATTTCGCGGAAGGTTTCGTTTTGAATTGCGGCCTGCATAATCAGAGCCAGATCATGGGCTGTGGTGTAATGGTTTTCATCAGGAAGCCCGTTGGGATTGGTAAAATGTGTGTCTGAACAGCCCAGCTCCTGGGCTTTCAGGTTCATCATCTCCACGAAATGCTCCTTGGTGCCGCCCACGAACTCCGCCAGCTGGCTGGACACCTCGTTGGCCGACGCCAGCAGGCTGGCGTACAGGCACTGCTCCACGGTCAGCTCCTCCCCCAGCTGCGCCTGGATATTGGCGCTGTCGGGAGTCACTTCTTTGGTGCCGGTCTCCGTGAAGGTGATTTTGGTCTGGAGATCTTCCGTGTTTTCCAGAACCACCAGCGCCGTCATGATTTTTGTTGTGCTGGCTGGGTACATTCTCTGGTCCATTCCCTTGTCATACAAAATGGTTCCCGTCTCAGCCTCCATCAAGACCCCGGTCTCGTCGACGATTTCCGGCCCCTGGGGCCAGCCGGCGATGGAATTTGTGGTGATTGCGGCGGCGAGGACCGACGGACTGCTAAGGAGTGAGACACAAAGTACCAGAGCGGCCGCAATCTTTTTTCTTCTTTTTCTCATCTTTATTTCCTCTTATTTCTGTCTTGTATGATTGAGGAAGCAAAATCCTCATATACTATGATTTTATGACTTTTCGCATCAGGTATCCCAGAAGTCCTAACAAAACGATTCCGGCGCCAAAGATCAGCACGAATGGAAGCGGGGATAGCGGATCCTCTTTCGCTTTGGAGGCTTGGGTATCGGCGCTGGGACCAGGGGAGTCTTCCTCCTCGTCCACGACGGCAGTTCCCACAGGAGTTCCATGGTAGGTGAACTGCTGGCTGATGCCATCGTCGGTAGTGCCCGTATTCTCCACAGTCACATCGTCAGCGGAGGCGGTGGACGGTATCACGGCAGTTCCACCGGAAATCGTGTTCAGCTCGTCCGTTACGGAGATTGTCTGGAAGTTAGAAAAACCGTAGTCCAGCAAGGTGATGGCTTCCGGCGGCACCTGCTGTTCGGTACCGGAGAGTACGACGCAAATCAAGGTGGTGCCATTTCTGGAAGCTCCAGCGGCCAGTGTACTGCCGGAGGCCTCTGTATAGCCGGATTTTCCGCCAAGAGTTCCCTCATAGTAAGAGGCGCTGGTGGCTGTACTCAGAGGAAAGTTATTGGTCAGGTTCCGCTCAGCCGAGGTGAGGTTGGTAGCCGGTATGGTGTAGGTCATCGCTGAGGCGATCGTCTGAAAACTTTCGTTTTTCAGAGCGGCTTGCATAATCAGGGCCAGATCATAGGCAGTGGAAGTCTGTTTTTCATCAGGAAGACCGGTGGGATTCGTAAAATTGGTGTTGGTACATCCTAAATCTTTGGCCTTCTGGTTCATCATCGTGACAAAATTTTCCACCGAGCCGCCTACCTGCTCTGCTATTTGAGTGCTGATGTCGTTGGCGGACCCTAGCATGATGGCGTACAGACACTGTTCCATGGTGAAGGTCTCTCCCACCTGGGCATTTAGGCTGACACTGCCGTTGCCGGAAGCAGCCGTGCCAGTCTGTGTCATAGTGACGGTATCCGCCAGGCTGCTGTTTTCCAGCGCGATTAAGGTAGTCATAATCTTGGTGATGCTGGAAGGATAAAGAGCCGCGTCTTTATTTTTTGCATAGAGAATTGTGTTTGTGGAATCTTCCATAATGACTGCCGCGTTGGAAGTGATGTCAGGTCCCTGTGGCCAGCCCTCGATGCTGTTAGTGGCAATCCCGGTGTCCGCTGCAGCGCCTTCGGCAGTGGCCAGGACAGAAAATGGATTCAGCAAGGCAGCGGTGAGTCCGAGAGACAGCAGACCTGTCAACAGTTTTGATCTTTTCATAGTTGACCTCCGATATTATCGTATTACTATAGAAAGTATTGTAATTATTCAGCCATATGCCTGAATAGTTACAAAATGCTTCGTTTTATTGTATCATATTATGATGCCAGGGGCAAAAGATATTTTGAGTAACTATTCAGCCATGCACCTGATAAGGTCAAAAATGAAGAGCAGGCTCATTTGAGAGGAAGTTTGGGTTTATCAGACATATGGCGCTTAGTCATAAGCGAAGATTCCAACGCGTATGCGGTGAAAAGCAACGGCAGGTGCGAATCTGAGCTTGCTGGCTGAATAGGTATTACTGTTCACTCACTTGTATGCCGTAAGCAGTAACGCGCTTCACGATGCACACAGACTGCTGGAAACGACAGTTTGGCGCGAGTATATCTCGAGATTTTTGTACAAAATGTGCAAAAACACCTCGCGGAATATTGAAGATCTGAACGGTAACGAATAGTTACTATTTTGGCGCTGTACTAGTATTCCCTTTCTTGCAAAAACTAATAGGGAATGGTATTATGAAAAACGAGAGTGCCGGCGGCGGATGTTATACAAACAGCAATGTATGATATAGCCGCCCGGCGATTACAATAAAAAGAAAACAAGGAGTAGACATGGGAATAGATAAGAAAGCGGGCGGAAAGATTCAGTGGGGCCGAATGCTTGGAAAACTCTCTCCGTATACCGTTCAAAAAGGTCTTCGCTATCTGAAGCACTATGGGCCGAAAGAATTTTGGGTGAGACTGCATGAACGTTTTGAGCCGGAAGAGATTCCATATGGCCCCTGGTATGAGGCGTATGTTCCCACGCAGGAGAACCTGAGAAAGCAGAGAAAGAGACGGTTTTCCTATGCACCGCTGATCAGTATCGTGGTGCCGGCTTACCGGACACCTGAGAAGTTTCTGTGCCAGATGATACATTCTGTGCAGGAGCAGACCTATGAAAACTGGGAGCTGTGCATTGCCAACGGAAGTCCTCAGGATGAAGCAATGAGCAGAGTACTGAACCGTTTTGCCCAGGAGGACCCAAGAATCCGGTTCGAAAATTTGAAGGAGAACCTGGGGATTGCAGAGAACACCAACCGGGCTTTTGCCATGGTGAAAGGAGAGTTTTTAGGACTTTTGGACCACGATGACTTGCTGGCGCCTAATGCGCTCTACGAGGTGGTTCAGGCTTTGCAGGAGAAGGACACGGATGTGGTCTATACGGATGAGGATAAGGTGACGATGGACCTGGGTGAGCATTTTCAGCCTCACTTGAAGCCGGATTTTAATCTGGATTTGCTCAGATCGAATAACTATATCTGTCATTTTTTTGTGGTGCGTAAAAGTCTGGTGGAACAGGTGGGAGGCTTTCGCAGAGAGTTTGACGGCGCACAGGACTATGATTTCATTTTCCGATGTGTGGAGGTTGCCAAAAAAGTGGCCCATGTGCCGGAGATCCTCTATCACTGGCGGACTCACAGGGCATCCACGGCGGACAATCCGGCCAGCAAGATGTACGCTTTTGAGGCAGGGAAGAGGGCGATTGAGGCGCATTTGAAGCGTATGCAGGTGAGCGGAACTGTGAGCCACACGAAAGACTATGGATTTTACCGGGTGAAATATCCATTGAAAAAGGAGGAAAAGATCTCAATTCTTATTCCCAATAAGGATGAAAAGCAATCTCTTCAGGAGTGTCTAGAGTCCATCTGGGAGAAATCTACCTATTCGAATTACGAGATTATTATCATTGAGAATAACAGCACATCCAGTGAGATTTTTGACTATTACAAGGTATTGGAACAAGAACATGAGAATTTAAAGGTAGTCCATTGGGATCGGGAGTTTAACTATTCAGCCATCAACAACTATGGGGCTAGGTATGCTGCTGGGGAGTATTTGCTGTTTCTGAACAACGACGTCACTGTCATCACTCCGGACTGGATGGAAGAGATGCTTGGAGTGTGTCAGAGAGCGGAGGTAGGAGCGGTAGGTGTGAAGCTCTATTACCCGGACGATACCATTCAGCACGCGGGCTGTGTGGTGGGACTTGGAGGTGTGGCGGGTCATCTGTTTACCGATATGCCTAGGAGTCGGACGGGTTATCTGCACAAGGCTTCTCTGTTGCAGGATATGTCAGCGGTGACAGCGGCCTGCATGATGATAAAACGCAGTGTTTTTCAGGAAGTCGGAGGGTTTACGCAGGAGCTGTCCGTAGCGTTTAACGATGTGGATTTGTGCCTGAAGGTTCGGGAACATGGTTGGTTGGTGGTCTATGACCCCTATGCGGAGTTGTATCATATGGAGTCTAAGACCAGGGGTGCTGAGGACGACAAAAAAAAGGTACGTCGCTTTCAAACAGAAATCGAATATATGCGCAGCCACTGGTTAAAAATTCTAAAACAGGGAGACCCCTATTACAATAAGAATCTGTCCCTGACGAAGTGGAACTATTCTTTGAGACCGCTGGAGGCAGACAAACAGACGAGGAAACAGTATGAAAAAAGTGACGGTGATTATACCAAATTATAACGGGAAAGGGTACCTGGGAGAATGCCTGGGCAGCTTAGAGCGGCAAAAGGGGATAGAATTTGACATAATACTCGTGGATAACGGTTCTGAGGATGGAAGTTCTGAGTGGGTGCGAGAACACTTTCCACAGGTTCAGATTGTTCAGTTGGAGGAGAATTTCGGCTTCTGCGGCGCGGTGAACAGAGGAATTTGCCAGGCTAATTCACCTTATGTGCTGTTGTTGAATAACGACACCCAGTCGGACGAGAATTTTGTCAGAGAGATGGTTGCCGCGATGGAGCGCCATCCCAGGGCTTTCTCCTGCGGGGCAAAGCTTCTGCAGTATCGGAACCGGAATCTGGTGGACGATGCAGGCAACTATTACAATGCTCTAGGCTGGGCTTTCGCTCGAGGAAAGGACCGAGAATCTCAGGAGTATGAGGAGGAGGAGAAAATTTTTGCGGCCTGTGCGGGGGCAGCTATCTACAGAAAAAAAATCTTTCAGAAGATAGGAATGTTTGACGAGGAACATTTTGCTTATCTGGAAGATACTGATATTGGGTATCGGGCCAGATTATACGGATATGAAAACTGGTTCGCGCCGAAGGCAGTCGTCTATCACGTGGGAAGCGGCACTACCGGTTCCCGTTACAACGAGTTTAAAATCCGTTATTCTTCCCGCAACAACATCTATATGCTCTATAAAAATATGCCTGCGCCTCAGATTATTTTGAATTTCCCATTGCTGGCAGCCGGCTTCGGGGCAAAGCTTCTGTTTTTTACCCTGAAAGGTTATGGCAGGGAGTATGCGGCTGGCATCAAAAATGGTTTTCAGCTGTGCAAGAAAGAAAAAAAAGTTCCATTTACTTTGAAAAAAATCCGAAGATGCGGAAGAATCCAAATGGAATTGTGGAAAAACATCCCCCGCGGTTTTTATCGAAGATAATGGGACTATATGACTGAATAGTTACTAATTTTATCGGGAAAAGGTGAATATTTTGTTGCCTTTTGGGGGCAACTAGTATATAGTAGAAATGTTAAAAAGAAGTAATAGGGGTGATAAACATTGATTAAAGACAATCAAAAGCACTTCAATCGTATGCATGTGGTGATTGATGCTTTTGTTATCGCGGCTTCCTATTTGCTTGCATGGTTGATTCGTTTTTACGATCAGCTGACGGGGCCGTCGTTAATCGGGATTCTACCCTTCGAACGTTATATGTTCGCGCTGGTGTTTATTGTTCCTGGATTTTTGATTTTATATCAGGCATTTAATCTGTATTCTCCAAAGAGGGTGCAGGGAAGGCGTCTGGAGCTGGCTAACATTGTAAAGGCCAACGCCCTTGGCGTTCTTCTGATAATGTTTGCCTTGTATATGCTAAAAGAAAATGATTTCTCCCGTCTGATGATTTACATTTTTGTGTGTATCAATGTGGCGGCCGAGGCGGCTGCCCGTATGGCGATTCGGTACATCTTACGGGATATCCGCAAACGGGGACTGAACCAGAAACATATGATTCTGGTGGGGTACAGCCGCGCGGCGGAGGAGTATATAGATCGTGTCATAGCGAATCCTCAGTGGGGCTATATTATCCGTGGTATCTTAGATGACAGTGTGCCGGCAGGCACAACCTACAAAGGAGTCAAAGTCCTTGGACGGATTGCGAATCTGATGGTGATTCTTCCCAACAGCTCTCTGGATGAGATTGCAATCACTTTGGGATTGAACGAATATTACCGTCTGGAAGAAATCGTTGCTCTGTGTGAAAAATCCGGTGTGCATACCAAGTTTATTCCTGATTATAATAACATTATACCGACAAAGCCGTATACCGAAGACATTCTAGGGCTTCCGGTGATCAATATCCGATATGTGCCTCTGACCAATACGTTCAATGCGATGGTCAAACGGCTGATGGATATTGCAGGTTCGATTTTTGGGATTATCGTTGCATCACCGGTTATGCTTTTGGCCTGTGTGGCGATAAAATTGAGTTCACCGGGACCTCTGATCTATAAGCAGGAACGAGTAGGTCTGCACAACAAGAATTTTTGGATGTATAAATTCCGCTCCATGGAGGTTCAGCCGGAACAGGAGGAGAAGAAGGCTTGGACTGTGAAAAATGACCCACGGGTCACCGGGGTGGGAAAGTTTATGCGGCGTACCAGTATAGATGAGCTTCCGCAGTTGTTTAATATTCTCAAGGGCGATATGAGTCTGGTGGGACCGCGCCCAGAACGGCCGTTCTTCGTGGAGAAGTTTAGAGAAGAGATTCCGCGTTATATGGTGAAGCATCAGGTTCGGCCGGGCCTGACAGGATGGGCTCAGGTGAATGGCTATCGGGGAGATACATCCATACGAAAGAGAATAGATTACGATTTGTATTACATTGAGAATTGGACCATTGGATTTGATATCAAAATCATGTTTTTGACGATATTCAAAGGTTTTGTAAACAAAAACGCGTATTAAAAAACTAAGGGGAAAGATCATGGCGAAAGCGAGAAAGAGACGAAGCAAAGCAGGTAAGATCATTTTTGTGATTGAGATTGTAGTTTTAGTACTTTTGATTGGTGCGCTGGCTGCATACAGCTTTGTAAATTCCAAACTGAATAAAATCGAGAACGATACCTTAGACATGAACAAAGTTCAGATCAACAATGCAGTGGAAAGCAATACGACGCTGACCGGATACACAAATCTAGCACTGTTTGGCCTAGACAGCAGGCCGGAGGGGTCACAGTTCGCAGACAATCAAAACAGTGATACAATTATGATAGCTAGCATCAATAATGACACCAAAGAGGTGAAATTGGTGTCTCTATATCGAGATACCTTGCTGGATATCGGCGATGACACCTATCAGAAGTGTAACGCAGCCTATGCCACAGGAGGCCCTGAGGCGGCGATTTCCATGCTAAACACAAACCTGGACTTGAACATTACGGACTATGCGACGGTGGATTTCAGTGCTTTGGTTACAGTGATTGATGAGCTTGGAGGGCTGGATATTCCTTTGAGCTATAATGAGATCGAGCATATGAACAATTACTGTGTGGAGACCTCTGAGGCCACTGGAAAATCCTACACACCGATTGAGAAACCGGAGGTGAAGCCGGAGGGAACCAAGGCGGACACAGAAATTGTAGGTACGTATCACCTAAACGGTGTACAGGCAACTTCCTACTGCCGTATCCGCTATACAGCAGGGCTTGACTTTAAGAGAACGGAACGTCAAAGGTTAGTGTTGCAGATGATCGCCGATAAGGCGAAGAAATCCAGTCTGACTACCCTTTCTTCTATTATGGATAAGGTATTTCCAATGGTTCAGACTTCTTTGACTCAACAGGAGATCTTTAATATGGGAGCAGGAATGCTGTCGTATAAGTTTGATGATACTTCAGGTTTTCCATTCGAGCATACGGAGATGAACCATACTTCCAAGGGAGATATCGTAGTACCGAATACTCTGGAGAAGAATGTTACGAAACTGCATGAATTTTTGTTTGGAGAGAAGAACTATCAGGTATCCGAAGATGTGAAGAAGCGCAGTGAAACAATCAGTGGAATTGCGGGCGGCACAGTTACTGAGACATCTGATTCGGTGACAGCGACGTCGGAAGATAGCTATTCGTCCGAGCCTGTTACGGATTATACCTCTGATTATTCTACGGATTATTCTGGCTATGACAGCAGTTATGACAGTGGCTACTCTGATTATGACGGGGAAGATTACGACAGCGGTTATTCGGATTATGACAGTGGGGATACCAATTATGACAGCGGCTACACAGACAATGGAGGCGGAGATACTGGAGACTATGAAGGCAGCGGGGATACCGGAGGCATTGAGGAGTCATCCAGTGAAGAGATGGAATAGACGGAGAAAATAGTTGATTGCGGAAAGCTGGTTCAGACAGGGTCTTGGGGGCGAGAGTCTCAAAGCCTGCTGTAACTGGCTTTTTCCCTATATCGAAAGCACTGAGAAGATAGCTATGAGAGAGTCAGGAGAAGATGATGGAGAAACCTACAGTAGATATTATCATTCCCACCTACAAACCAGGAAAAGTATTTGAAGAGCTTTTAAACCGATTGGAGAGACAGACATATCCGATCTCCGGGATTTTGGTAATGAACACCCAGGAGGAATTTTGGAATAAGGACTGGGAGAAGAGATACCCGAAGCTTCGAGTGCACCATATTGAGAAGAAGGAGTTTGATCATGGAGGGACGAGAGCACGGGCTGCCGAGGATTGCAAAAGCGACTATATGATTTATATGACTCAGGATGCTATGCCGGCAGATTCTAAGCTGGTGGAGGAGATTTTGCGGCCATTGATTGAGGAGAAGGCCCAAGTGTCCTATGCCAGGCAGCTTCCGGCAAAGAATTGCCATCTGATAGAGCGTTTTACGAGACAGTTCAATTATCCTGAACAGCCCCTGACGAAGGGGATAGAAGATCTGCCCCGGCTGGGCATTAAGACTTATTTCTGTTCTAATGTGTGCGCAGCCTATGACCGGAGGATTTATGAGAAGATGGGCGGTTTTGAGAAATCGGCGATTTTCAATGAAGATATGTACTATGCGGCAGCACTGGTGAAGAAGGGATATCGGATTGCTTACTGCGCAGACGCGAGAGTGATACACTCCCATAACTACAGCTGTGGGCAGCAGTTTCACAGGAATTTTGATATGGGGGTGTCTCAGGCATGCAGACCGGATATTTTTCAGGGAGTATCTTCTGAGGGAGAGGGGATTGCTCTGGTGAAGAAGACCGCGAAGTTTTTGATAAAGGAGAGAAAGCCGTGGCTTCTCGCGGAGCTGTTTTTTCAGAGTGCATTTAAATATGCTGGATATTTTTTGGGAAAACGCTATCGCTGTTTTCCTATGTGGTTCATAAAATTTTGCACTATGAACAGATCTTACTGGGAGCAAAAAGAAGAGAACTGAAATTATCCTAAAATGGTCACATATTCTACACAATTAATTGTTATACTTACGTTATCGCAGTGTGCGGCAATGGAGAAGATTTCATGATGGAGGGAAGAGCCATGAGTGATGAATATCGCTGGAATGGAGAGAAAGACGAGAAAATTGAGAAAAATGACGGAAGTCAAGATCACGAAGGTCAAAGCAGTGAACATTATCAGGTGAATCAGGAGAACAGAACGGAATCTAAAAAACCTGATGCAGCACAGGAAAGCAAGAATGTTACCTATCATTACAGTTATAGAAAAGGGGAAAACTCAAATCGGGAGTCTTATGGGAAGACTGGATATAGAGGTGCTTCCTCGGCTGGGCAGGATCGATATGGAACGTATCAGGAATATCCCAGATATACAGGCAGAATGAGTGTGCCAAAGCCTCCGGCGCCGCCAGAAAACAGAAAAAAAGGAAATGGGAAGAAATTTGGAATGACGATCACACTAGCCGTCATTTTTGGATTGATCGCCGGCGGGGTATTTCAGGGAGTCAACAGGCTGACAGATCATTTCTTTCCGCAGAATAATTCCTCAGAGTTGTCTCATACAGAGACTGTGGATAGTGGGAGTGACGACAGCAGCTCTGCCTCAGAACTTTCTGCCGGTTCGGCTTATACAGTGGCAGATGTGGCAAAGAGTGCGATGCCTTCCGTAGTTGCGATTACCGCAGTGAGCGTGCAGGAACTGCCGAACTTTTTTGGATTTGGAAGTCAGGAATATGACTCTGTCAGCAGCGGCTCTGGGATTATTGTGGGAGAGAACGATACGGAGCTTTTAATTGCCACGAATAACCATGTCGTGGAGGGAGCGAACAATTTAAGCGTCTGCTTCATAGGAGATGAGGTCATGAACCCGGATGAGACACAGCAGCAAATGTCTAACGAAGGGCTGGACACAGAAAACGCGGTCGCAGCGAAGACGAAAGGAATGGATGCTGCCAATGATCTCGCCGTGATCGCAGTGAAAAAAAGCGACATTCCGGCAAAGACCATGAGTGAAATCAAAATCGCACAGCAAGGAGACGCGGAAAACCTGGTGGTCGGTGAGCAAGTGGTGGCTATCGGAAATGCCATGGGTTATGGCCAGTCTGTGACGAGTGGCTATGTCAGTGCTTTGGACCGCACGATTGACCAGAGTGGTTCTTCACTGATACAGACAGACGCGGCAATCAATCCTGGAAACAGCGGCGGTGCGCTTCTGAATATGAAAGGAGAATTGATCGGAATTAATTCGGCGAAATTTGTGGACAGCACGGTGGAAGGGATGGGCTTTGCCATACCAATCACCACGGCGGCCCCCATTCTGGATAAACTCATGGCCCAAGAGACTAGGGACGTGGTGGATGCCGATGAGATGGGATATATGGGGATACAGCCTTTGGATATTTCTAGCGAGATGATTCAGATGTACGATATGCCTCAGGGTGTCTTCGTCTCAGCGGTGATTGAGGACACGGCTGCGGAGAAAGCTGGAATGAAAAAGGGGGACATCATCACAGAGATCGAGGGACAGACCATGACCACTAGAGCAGAGCTTATGGATAAGCTTCAGTACTACAAGGCTGGAGAGACCATAGAAGTAATTGTGCAGAGAAGTGATAGTGGGGAGTACAAAGAGATGACCTTAAAAGTGACTCTAGAAGAAAAACCGAAAGAGTGATAAAGCTGATGGGAAGAATTTCTTTCCCAAAGAGACGAATAGGAATTTGAGTTTAGGCTTTCTTTTCATTGTGGTGGGAAGAGAGCCTTTGCTTTTAGGGGGTTCATAAAAAGTTTATTGGTAGTCTATACTATAGTATGTTATAATGAGTAAATAATATTTACAAAGAGTTGGCGGTCTGCGAAGAAGTAAGACGGCATCTGAAAGAGAGGAAGAAATATGTCAGACGATTTTGATAAAAAAGATAAGACGGCGGAGGGGCTTGTGAAGAGCGAGGCAGAGGCTTCATCGGGCTCTGACGATGAGTACGAGAAAATATGCTTTCTCTGTAGAAGACCAGAGAGCGTGGCCGGGCAGATGATTGATTTGCCCAATCATATACATATTTGTACAGAGTGTATGCAGAAAAGCTTCGACACGATGAATCAGGGAAATCTGAACTATCAGGATTTGATGAATCATATGCCGAATATCAGTATGATCGATTTGAACAGTCTTCAAAATCAGATTCCAAACAGTCAGAAAATCAAAAAGCGCTCGAAAAAAAAGGAACCCAAGAAAGTTCTGGATATCCGCAGCATACCGGCCCCGCACAAGATCAAGGCGACTCTGGACGACTATGTCATAGGACAGGAGCACGCTAAGAAGGTTATTTCAGTGGCGGTTTACAATCATTATAAAAGGGTGGCGACAGACACCATGGACGAGATTGAGATTGAAAAGTCGAATATGCTGATGATCGGTCCGACAGGCTGCGGAAAAACTTACCTGGTCAAGACCTTGGCAAAACTACTGGATGTCCCGCTGGCCATTGCGGATGCCACTTCTCTGACAGAGGCGGGCTATATCGGCGACGATATCGAAAGTGTTGTTTCTAAGCTTTTAGCTGCGGCAGACAACGATGTGGAGAAAGCAGAACAGGGAATTATTTTTATCGATGAGATTGATAAGCTGGCAAAGAAGAAAAACACGAACCAAAGGGATGTCAGTGGCGAGTCTGTTCAGCAGGGATTGTTAAAATTGTTGGAGGGAAGTGAAGTAGAGGTACCGGTAGGGGCGAACAGCAAAAATGCTATGGTGCCTTTGACCACAGTCAACACCAGGAATATTCTATTCATCTGCGGAGGGGCTTTTCCAGAGCTGGAGAATGTCATCAAAGAAAGGTTGAACAAACAGGCTTCCATGGGATTTGGGGCCGATTTGAAGGATAAATACGACAGGGACAATAAGATTTTGGAGAAGGTGACAGTGGAGGATCTGAGAAGTTTTGGGATGATTCCAGAGTTTATTGGCCGCCTTCCGATTATTTTTACTCTGAGCGGACTGACGCAGGAGATGATGGTGAAGATTCTTAAAGAACCTAAAAACGCTATTTTGAAGCAGTATCAGAAGCTTTTGGCTTTAGATGAGGTCAGGTTGGAATTTGATGACGGAGCGCTGGAAGCGATTGCAAAAAAAGCGCTGGAGAAGCACACTGGTGCTAGGGCGCTTCGAGCAATTCTTGAAGAATATATGCTGGATATCATGTATGAGATTCCAAAGGATGACAGTATTGGTCAGGTAATTATTACTCGAGAGTATATTGAGGGAAATGGAGGACCAAGAATTCTTCTGAGAGGTCAAGAGATACCGCAACTGGAGGCACATTCTTAGAAAAACGGAGGTTTTTTATGGGAAAAGATCGTATTTTTGAAGAATTGGGGGAGACCCTTGGACGTACGGCGAAGATGATAGGAGAAAAGGCCGATGATCTTGTGGAGCTTCAAAAATTTTATAGCAGGTCAGCGGGAGAGAAACGTCAGATCAAAAAGAGTCTGGAAGACTTAGGAGATCTGATTTATCATCGCCATGTGAAAGGTGAGACAATGGATTTAGAGGTCGAGGAGCTCTGTGATAAGATCACAGGTCATAAAGTAATGCTGGCCAGGTATGAGGAAGAAATTGCGCGGCGGAAAGGCTGCAAAATCTGTCCTGCCTGCGGACGTTCTATAGATAGAGCTGCCAGCTATTGCAGTTACTGTGGGGCGCACTGTGAGGAGGATTCTGACTGCTCAGAGGCGGAAGATGAGTTTACGGACGAGACAGATAAGACGGGCGAGGAGACACAGGAGAAGGCTGATGAGACAAAAGAGTCGGAGCAGGAGTAGCCTATGAAGTTTTTGTTGCTTGCTTTGGGGATATTTGGGGTGGATTATGGCTTAAAGGATTATACCAACAGTCACAGGCTTCAAGGAGAGGAAGAAGCAATACTTGGCGGCAGGATGATCCTGCGCAATTATCACAATGAGGGAGCAGCTCTTGGCTTTTTGAAAAACTATCCGAAGCTGAATAAAGGTCTGTCTTTCTTTGTGCTCTCAGGTGTAATCTGGGAATTTTTGAAGAAGCTGGCCGTTAGAGGGGAGAAGCTGACGAAATTAGGGCTGTGCCTGCTGACAGGCGGCGGATTGAACAACTGTTGGGAGAGACTAAGAAAAGGGTATGTGACAGATTATCTGAGTTTTTCCGTGAAAAACAAGAAGCTGAAAAAGCTTGTGTTTAATTTATCGGACTTTTGTGTTTTTGCGGGAGTACTGATCTGTGGACTTTCGTGTCTGCTCAAAACGGGCCGAAAAGAAATATGAAATCAAGAAAACTGCAACGCATCGGAAACTATTTATAGAATTTCGATGCGTTGCAGTTTTTTTGAGAGGCGGGGTAGGTCTTTTCCGTAAAATAAAAAAAGAATGCAGGAGATGGGACTTGAACCCACACGATCTTGCGACCACAGGCACCTGAAGCCTGCGCGTCTGCCAATTCCGCCACTCCTGCATTTCCTATTGTTACAGTCACTCATGACTGCTTGACTATAATACCTCAGATTTTGACAAAAGTCAAGAGAAAATTGAAAAAAATATCTGTCTGCATTCCGTAAAATAAAAAAGAATGCAGGAGATGGGACTTGAACCCACACGATCTTGCGACCACAGGCACCTGAAGCCTGCGCGTCTGCCAATTCCGCCACTCCTGCATTTCCTATTGTTACAATCGCTCTCGACTGCTTGACTATAATACCTCTATTTCGAGAAGAAGTCAAGAGAAAATTCGAAAAAATTGAAGGAGAAATGTAACAGTTCAGCCAGCGCCATTCGTAAAAACGCACTGCGTGCTTATCGTGGCTGATGCTACCGTTTTACTCATGACAAGGCGCTCAGCTCATACAGATGTTCGCTCGCAAAAACATACAAGTATGTTTTATGCTTCCCGTACACTGTATGATTGAACTGTAACTAACCTAACAAGGTACTATTTCTTTTCCGACAGCTTTTTTGCAGATATGTTCAGAAAAATTAAGATAATGATCTGCATCAGCAGAACACAGGAGGTGAGAATAATCTGCGTGACAGTGGGGCGGAAAAGGGACAAAAAGGAGATAATCAGGGTAGCCGGAAGCAGCATATAACCGGTAAGCTTCCAGATCTGGCCTGATATTGTTTTAGGACTTTTGGACGAGAGCCTGCGCCCGCGGATGACGATAAATACTGGAATGATAAAATTTGTTATCAGAAAGATAAACCACAGTGCCATAGAGATACCTCCAATATACTATAATAACGAAGAAATACAATTATTGTGAAGATGCATTTTCTTTTTCTTGAGAACAGCATAACAGATTTTAAGGGGAATTTCCATGCTTGATTTTGGAAAACTATTGGTACAGTAACTATTCAGCCATAACAGCTCGGATTAGCTGCTGTGCAGCTTATATCGCCGCATATGCGGTGAAATCCTCACTTATGGTTAAGCGCCATATGTCTGACAAGAGCAAAACTCCTCTGCAAGCAAGCTTGCTTCGGATTTTTGTTCTTATCAGCCGCATGGCTGAATAGTTACTTGACACAAAAAACGAAAGAAGTTTACAGTTGAAAAATAAATGCTCTTGTGATACACTTTGTAAGATTATGGGATATGAACTGATAATTAACAGAGAAAGGAAGATTGTATGAAAGCATTCCTCATATTAGAAGACGGACATGTTTTTTCGGGTACCAGTATTGGTTCTGCGCGGGAAGTGATCAGTGAGATCGTGTTTAACACTTCCATGACGGGCTATCTGGAAGTGATGACAGACCCTTCCTATGCAGGGCAGGCGGTCTGTATGACGTATCCGTTGATTGGAAACTATGGCATTTGTTACGAAGATCAAGAATCGAATCGGCCATGGATTGATGGATATATCGTTCGGGAATTGTCCAGAATTCCCAGTAACTTCCGCAGTGTGGACACAATTCAGCATTTCTTAGAAAAACATGACATTCCAGGTATCTGTGGGATTGATACCAGAGCTCTCACCAAGATATTGAGAGAAAAGGGTACGATGAATGGCATGATTACTGTCAATGAAAACTTTGATTTAGATGATATTATTCCCCGTTTACAAAAATACAGAACAGGAAAAGTAGTCGAAAAAGTGACCTGTCGAGAGAAAAAAGTGCTTCCAGGAAAGGGACCGAAGGTGGCCCTGATGGATTTTGGAGCAAAGAGAAATATCGCCAGATCACTGAATGAGAGAGGATGCCAGGTGACGATTTATCCGGCACTGACCACGGCGGAAGAGATTTTGGCAGATCAACCGGATGGAATTATGCTCTCTAATGGGCCCGGGGACCCCAAAGAGTGTACTTCTATTATACAAGAGGTGAAAAAACTTTATGACTCCCAGGTTCCGATTTTTGCAATCTGTCTGGGACATCAGTTGATGGCGTTGGCCACTGGGGCAGATACCCATAAGATGAAGTATGGCCACCGGGGAGGAAATCATCCGGTGAAGGATTTAAAGACTGGCAGAGTCTATATTTCCTCCCAAAATCATGGATACGTGGTTGACACAGAAACGTTGGATGAGAGGGTGGCTAGACCGGCCTTTGTAAATGTCAATGATCAGACGAACGAGGGGCTAGAATATATAGGAAAGAATATTTTTACGGTTCAGTTCCACCCGGAGGCCTGTCCGGGGCCGCAGGATTCCAGCTATCTGTTTGAGCGTTTTATTGAGATGATGGGAGGTACAAAGTAATGCCGAGAGATAACAGCATAAAGAAAGTCTTAGTGATTGGCTCCGGACCTATTATCATCGGGCAGGCGGCAGAATTTGACTATGCGGGAACTCAGGCCTGCCGCTCTTTGAAGGAAGAAGGGTTGGAAGTCGTTTTGCTGAACTCCAATCCTGCCACGATCATGACAGACAAAGACATTGCGGACAAGGTTTACATTGAACCGCTGACGGTGGAAGTTGTAGAGCAGTTGATTCTCAAAGAAAAACCGGATAGCGTGCTTCCTACACTGGGAGGACAGGCAGGCTTGAATCTGGCAATGGAACTGGAAGAGGCTGGATTTCTGCGAGAACACCATGTGCGCCTGATTGGTACGACCTCAGAGACGATCAAGAAAGCGGAAGATCGTCAGGAATTCAAAGATACCATGGAGAAAATCGGAGAGCCCGTGGCTGCCTCTAAGGTGGTGACTACCGTTCAGGAAGGTGTGGAATTCACCAATTCGATTGGTTATCCGGTGGTATTGCGCCCGGCTTATACTCTGGGCGGCAGCGGCGGAGGCATCGCGAACAATGAGTTTGAGCTGAGGGAAATTCTGGAAAATGGGCTGCGTCTGTCTCGTGTGGGAGAGGTGCTGGTAGAGCGGTGCATCGCCGGTTGGAAAGAGATCGAGTATGAGGTGATGCGGGACAGTGCTGGAAACTGCATCACAGTATGTAATATGGAGAACATCGACCCGGTGGGTGTGCATACAGGTGACAGTATCGTTGTAGCTCCGTCTCAGACTTTGGGAGATAAGGAGTATCAGATGCTGCGTACTTCTGCGCTGAATATCATCACGGAGCTGGGAATCACAGGCGGCTGTAATGTGCAATACGCTCTCCATCCAGAGAGCTTTGAATATTGTGTCATCGAGGTAAACCCCCGTGTGAGCCGTTCTTCTGCTCTGGCGTCTAAAGCGACGGGATATCCCATCGCGAAGGTGGCTGCTAAGATCGCGCTGGGCTATACCTTAGACGAGATCAAGAATGCGATTACTGGGAAGACCTATGCCAGCTTTGAGCCGATGCTGGACTATTGCGTGGTGAAAATTCCCAGGCTGCCCTTTGACAAATTTATCAGTGCAAAGAGAACGCTGACGACTCAGATGAAGGCGACAGGAGAGGTCATGAGTATCTGCAATAATTTCGAGGGAGCGCTGATGAAAGCGATTCGCTCTCTGGAACAGCATGTGGATAGTCTTCTTTCCTACGATTTTACAGCACTGACCGAAGAGGAACTCCTAAGACAGTTGGAGGTTGTGGACGACAGGCGAATCTGGGTGATTGCGGAAGCAGTTCGCAGGAGAATTCCGCAGGAGAAAATTCATGAGATTACAAGAATTGATTTATGGTTTATTGATAAAATCGCAATTCTGACAGAGATGGAAGCGGCTCTTCGTACGCAGCCTCTGACAGAAGAACTTCTCAGAGAGGCGAAGCGCCTGGAATTTCCGGACTACCTGATTGGAAAGCTGAGTGGCAGGACGGAAGAGGAAGTCAAAAAGCAGCGTCTAGATGCAGGCATCGTGGCTGCCTATAAGATGGTGGACACGTGTGCGGCGGAATTTGCGGCAGAGACCCCGTATTATTATTCTGTGTACGGCGGGGAGAATGAAGCATTTGAGACGAAAAACAAGAAGAAGGTCCTGGTTTTAGGCTCGGGACCGATTCGAATCGGCCAAGGCATCGAGTTTGATTTTTGCTCTGTGCACTGTACCTGGGCGTTTGCCAAGGAAGGCTACGAGACGATCATTGTGAACAACAACCCGGAGACTGTGAGTACGGATTTTGACATTGCGGACAAATTGTATTTTGAGCCTCTGACCCCGGAGGATGTGGAGAATATTGTCAACATCGAAAAGCCAGACGGAGCGGTGGTGCAGTTTGGTGGTCAGACAGCGATTAAACTGACCGAGGCGCTGATCAGGATGGGGGTGAAGATTCTGGGAACCTCTGCCGAGAATGTGGATGCAGCAGAGGACAGAGAACTGTTTGATCAGATTCTGGAAGAGTGTGAGATTCCGCGGCCAAAGGGTCATACCGTGTATACGGCTGAGGAGGCGAAAAAGGCAGCCAATGAGCTGGGGTATCCGGTTTTGGTCCGGCCTTCCTATGTACTAGGCGGCCAGGGAATGCAGATCGCTATCAACGATCAGGATGTGGAAGAATTTATCGGGATTATCAATCGAATTGCCCAGGAGCATCCGATTTTGGTGGATAAATATCTGATGGGAAAAGAGATCGAAGTGGATGCAGTCTGCGACGGGGAGGAAATTTTGATTCCTGGGATTATGGAGCATATTGAGCGGGCGGGAATTCACTCTGGTGACAGTATTTCTGTGTACCCAGCTCAGACTATCAGTGAGACTGCGAAAAAGACGATTGAGGAATACACACGCCGCTTAGCCAAATCTTTGCATGTGATCGGTATGATTAACATACAGTTTATTGTATGCGGGGAGGAGGTCTACGTGATCGAGGTGAATCCTAGATCTAGCCGTACTGTGCCCTATATCAGCAAAGTGACGGGAATTCCTATTGTTCCGTTGGCGACAAAGGTGATTTTGGGATACAAATTAAGAGATCTGGGCTATGAGCCAGGACTTCAGCCAGAGGCAGAATATTATGCGATTAAGATGCCGGTGTTCTCCTTCGAAAAAATCCGTGGAGCTGATATCAGCCTAGGGCCAGAGATGAAATCCACCGGTGAGTGTCTCGGAATTGCCTCTAGCTTTAACGAAGCGCTTTACAAAGCGTTTTTAGGAGCGGGAGTGCGCTTGCCGAGGCATAAAAACATGATTATCACCGTAAAAGATGAGGACAAGCCGGAGGTAGTGGCGATTGCGAAAAGATTCTCCGCCTTGGGATATAAAATTTTTGCCACCAGAAGCACAGCAAAAGTGCTGAAAGAACATGGTGTGAAGGTAATACGGACAAATAAACTAGAACAGCCGTCGCCGAACCTGATGGACTTGATTCTGGGACATAAAATTGATTTGATTATCGACACACCGCCTCAGGGAGTAGAGCATTCAAAGGATGGATTTTTGATTCGTAGAAATGCGATAGAGACGGGTGTGAATGTATTGACTTCTTTGGATACGGCGAACGCTTTGGTGACAAGTTTAGAGAATACAGATCTGCACAATTTGACTTTGATTGATGTGGCGCAGATCGCGGGAAGATAGTTGGCGGCTCTTGTAAGCAAATTTGATAAGCTGCTGTGTGCAAGGATAGTGCCGCGGCAGCTTGTTTTGGTGTTACAGGAAAAACTTGTCATGCTAATGCGTGAAAGTCCTTTCCTATAGCACAAATACTCCGTAGGATCGCACAGCGGCGGAGACGAAAATGTTGTTGATGCAACCCGTCGCAGGCGGAGAATCCTGCGTGGCAGGATTCTTTTTTATATAATTATCTAAGAGGAGGAAATATGAGTATCATTGAATTTTTTAAAGTGGTAATTCTGGGAATTATCGAGGGAATTACAGAGTGGCTTCCGATCAGCAGCACGGGACATCTGATCTTAGCCGACGAGTTTATCAAGCTGAATGTCAGCGATGCATTTATGCAGATGTTTTTGGTTGTGATACAGTTGGGGGCGATTTTGGCAGTTGTGGTTTTGTATTTTAAAAAGTTATGGCCTTTTTGTACCTGGGAAGGAAATGGTGAGGTGCTCAAAAGCAAGGATAAATGGATTCTCTGGGGAAAGATTGTCCTTGCCTGCCTGCCTGCGATCTGCATCTCTCCTTTCAACGATTTTATCGAAGAAAAATTCAACAACTATGTGGTTGTGGCTATGATGTTGATCGTCTATGGGATTCTCTTTATTATCATCGAGAACTATAATAAGAAGAGAACTCCTACCTGCACATCGCTAAAAGAGATGAGTGTGAAGACTGCCCTGTTGATCGGGCTTTTCCAGGTGCTGGCTGTGGTACCCGGAACTTCCAGATCTGGTTCCACCATCATCGGAGGAATCCTGATCGGTGTTTCCAGAACTGTAGTGGCGGAGTTCACATTCTTTTTGGGAATTCCAGTCATGTTTGGAGCGAGTCTTTTGAAGGTGGTCAAATTCGGTTTTGATTTCACTGGTACAGAGATCACTATTTTGCTTCTGGGAATGGCGGTAGCCTTTTTCGTATCTATTTTGGCGATCAAGTTTTTGATCGGATATATCAAGAAACATGACTTCAAAGCCTTTGGATGGTATCGAATTGTCCTGGGTATTGTGGTTTTGGGATACTTTGTGGGGAAAACCTATATCTGAAATCTGAAAAAGGATAGAAGATACGTGAATAAAGAGGAGGCGAAGACATGGAGAAGCGCTATGTGATGGCATTGGATCAGGGGACGACCAGTTCCAGGTGTATTTTGTTTGATCGGCAGGGCAAAATCTGTAGTATCGCGCAGCGGGAGTTTCCGCAGTACTATCCCCATAGCGGATGGGTGGAGCATGATCCCATGGAGATTTGGGCTACACAGATCAGTGTGGCTACGGAGGCCATGAGCAAAATCGGGGCGGACGCCTCCGACGTGGCGGCGATAGGAATCACTAACCAGAGGGAGACGACAGTCGTGTGGGACAAAGGGACGGGAGAACCGGTGTATCGGGCAATTGTCTGGCAGTGCAGGAGAACTGCTGACAAGGTTGATGAGTTGAACCGGAAAGGTTATGGCCCGTTGATCAGACAGAAGACAGGGTTGATTCCGGACGCCTATTTTTCTGGTACTAAGATTCAGTGGATTTTGGAACATGTGCCTGGGGCCAGACAGAGGGCTGAAAGAGGAGAGCTCCTCTTTGGTACGGTGGATACCTGGCTGATCTGGAATTTGACCAAGGGGAAGGTCCATGTGACAGATTACACCAATGCGTCCAGGACCATGCTGTACGACATTCATAAAAAGCAGTGGGATGAGGAACTACTGCAACTTTTGGAAATTCCTATCTCGATGATGCCTCAGGTGAAGCCTTCCAGCTGCATCTATGGATATTCCAGCGAGAAGATTATGGGTGGGAAAATTCCGATTGCAGGCGCGGCAGGCGATCAACAGTCTGCACTATTCGGACAGTGCTGCTTCAACTCAGGGGATGTGAAAAACACTTATGGGACCGGCTGTTTTTTGCTGATGAATACAGCAGATCAGGCAGTCAGTTCGCAAAGTGGGCTGTTGACTACCATGGCGGTTCAACCGGATGGTTCACCGGGATATGCTCTAGAAGGCAGTGTGTTTGTGGCAGGAGCGGCGATTCAATGGCTGCGGGATGAGATCAGGATTATTGAGAGTGCAGCGGAGTCAGAACGTTATTGTCGCGAGGTGGAAGACTGCGGCGGTGTTTACGTGGTTCCGGCTTTTACAGGGCTGGGAGCTCCTTACTGGGACCAGTATGCCAGAGGTGCAGTGTTGGGCCTGACACGGGGAGCCAGCAGAGCCCATCTGGTACGGGCTACTGTGGAATCTTTGGCCTATCAGGTGCATGATGTCATTCAGGCGATGGAGCAGGATGCGGGAGTTCGCCTGAATGCGTTGAAGGTGGACGGAGGTGCTAGCGCCAATGATTTCTTGATGCAGTTTCAGGCGGATATTTTGAATTCACAGGTAGTGAGGCCAAGCTGTATTGAGACGACAGCTTTAGGGGCCGCCTATCTGGCAGGGCTTGCTACGGGATTTTGGCCTGATGCGGTCCAGGTGGAAAAGAACTGGAGCCAGGAGAAATGCTTTTTGCCGTCCATGGAAGAGGCAAAGAGAGTGAAATTGCTCAGAAGATGGGACAAGGCAGTTGCCTGTGTCCGGGGATGGGCAGAAGAATAGAAAACCGGTGGTCTTGGAAATGATTCCAAGATCACCGGTTTTTTATATAATAGGAGAAATTTGTCACGATGATGTGTGAAAGTACTTTCCTATTACATAAATGCTCCGTATGGATTGCACTGCGGCGGAGTGGAAGATAACGCTTTGCGCCCCGACGCAGGCGGAGAATCCTGCTTGCAGGATTTTTTAATAAGAACTTTGTTTAAGGGGCTTATGCTATAATTGTGCCCGTTTTTCCCAAATAGCCGTCTTTGGCATGGGGAATATCGGTGATGACAGCTTTACGGCCTTCTCCTTTTTCTACGAAAGAGACGCCGGCTTCAAATTTCGGCAGCATGGAACCGGGAGCAAACTGGTTTGCGGCCATATGCTTTTTGGCTTCTTCCACGGAAATTTTATCCAGATAGACCTCCTGCGGGGTCTGAAGATTGAGGCTGACTTTTTGTACGCTGGTCAGAATCAAAAGCTGATCGGCATCCAGTTTTTCCGCCAGCAGGCCGCTGGTAAGATCTTTTTCAATAACAGCACTGGCTCCGCGAAGCTGTGCGCCCTGCTCGAGAACAGGGATTCCGCCGCCGCCACAGGCGATCACGACCTGGCCTGCCCACACGAGCGCGCGAATCGCGTCAAGCTCTACAATAGCCTGAGGCTTAGGGGCTGCCACAATCCGACGATAACCTTTCCCCGGTATCTCGGTGACAAAGTTTCCTTTCTTTTCCTCCTCCTCGGCCTCCTGGGCGGTCAGATAGCGCCCGATGATTTTTTCAGGATCTGCAAAGGCATCGTCATAAGGGTCGATGACTACCTGTGTGAGAATGGTGCTGACTGTTTTGTATATGCCCCGGCCGATTAATTCAGCGCGGATGGCATTTTGCAGATCATATCCGATGTACCCCTGGCTCATGGCGGAGCAGACAGACATCGGAGCAAATGTATAGTCAGGGTGGGCTTTTCCAAATTCATTCATAGCGGTGTGAATCATTCCCACCTGAGGCGCGTTGCTGTGGGAGATCACGACTTTGGCACCCAGTTCCACCAGGTCTGCAATTGCTTTGGCAGATTCTGTGACTGCCTGCTTTTGTTCCGGTAAGGTATTGCCCAAAGCCCGATGTCCCAGGGCAACGACCACAATTTTCTGACTCATATGAAAAACCTCTCTTATTTTTTTATGTTCTGTTGAATATCTTTATTATAGGAGGTTTGTCTTTGGGATGCAAGAAAATCTTTCCCGAACAAAGTGGGCAAGCCCATTTCAACGCCCTATCTCATCAAGCCTTGAGGGGCGTAGCTCACTTTGCGCCGCCGCAACACCGCTTTGCGACGAATTGCCTTATTGCGGTGTGCACATCCTTAGCGGAGCGTTTCTGTTATAGGAAAGACCTTTCACAAGATCTTTCCTATAAAAAGAAACAACCCCCGCTTTCGCAGGGGTTGTAACTTTTTTTGAGGGGGGAGATAGAGAGTGGTTATTCATCTATCCGAGACTTATTATATCTAAGAAATATGGCTAAAGTTTGACCGTTTTCTAAAAGAAAAAGAAAAAATATAAATAAATGTTAAAAAAAGAATAGGAAAATGAATTTGACTTGTTCCGGAAAAAACGGAATGCTATAATAAAGTCAGGCAGAACCAATTTCTTCGATTCTGTCGATTCTTATTTACGCGGAGATATAAACGGCGAAGACTTCTGGATTTATTGCCGGTTCCGCAAGACAGCAAAACACATAGGTGTTTTGTCTGGTCTCAATTCAAGGCCTTTCGGCCAAATTTTCCAAGAAATACCAAAGAACCTATCAGATGGAGAAGACTCCCGCCTCTATAGAAGGCGAGCAAGAAATTAACATCAGTGGCAGGTGTCATTCCCCCATCTGATAAACGCTCCGCGAGGATGCGCAGGGATTCAGAGATGAATGATGTGGGCTAATGCCGACCCAAATCCCGCGCTAAAGCTCGCGAGCGAGTCTTGAAATGTGCCCGGCTACTTTTTGCGCAAAACAAAGAGGTGCCAGGAGGCCATGCCTAAGGAGGGATGCCTATGTCTGTATGCAGGAGGTAACTTGTTGTCAGCAAAATGAAGGAGAAAACAGAAAATATGAGGAAAATCGTAAAAAGAAAGATAGCCGCGGCATGCGTGGCGGCATTCATGGTCCTGCAGTGCCTGCCGGCAGCGGCGGCATATGCAGACGGGCCTTCTCAGGAGGTGGTTTTGGAAAAGACCGCTCATTGGACGGATGAGAGAGCCTATGAGGCTGAAATTGATTTGACAGTAAAAGGAATGCAAAGTTATACCGAGAAGCAAAAGCCGGTGAACATTGTTCCTGTTTTGGATGTGACAGCGTCTATGAATTACTGCGACACCCCCGGCCATACAAAACTGGTGATAGGACATACACTGTCCGCGATGGAGAACAGCAAGGAGATCTGGGAAGAGATCAAGGAGACTTTGCCGGATGAAGAAACCTACCGGAAGCTGGGAGAGGAAAGCCCAGATCAGCTTTTTTTGTCCTTGCCAGAGTCTGTGGACCCTGAGGGGAAATGCAGGCTGGTATGCGGGCAGGAAGATAGAAGTGACAGGCTTCCCTATGACAATATCAGTGGATGGAAGATTATCTATGTGACAGATGATCAGACGTTGCTGACGGGAGTAGAAGAGGGAACTAAGCTGAGACGTTTCAGTCACACGATTGACCATGGGGGAATTTATTTGCCTGTGGGAGAGACTAAAATTTTTGAGAATCGGACAACCTGGCACTATTACAGTGGAAAAACAGAACGGTGGCAATGTGAGAAAAGTCGTATGGAGCACTTGGAGGAAGGGTATGCTCAATTTTTGGATGCGGTGTTTGAGGATATGCAGCCCATGATCTGTCCCATTGTGTTCATCGGCGGATATTATATCAATGGATGGACACAGTCGAAAGAAGAGGCAAGAGATTTTCTGACAGAAAAAGAATACTTAAATAAAGAAGCCGTACTGCCTGCCCAGAACAATGGGACGAACCATGAAGCGGCGGTATTGGGAGCTTTAGATGCAGTAGAGGAATTGGAGAATAAAGAGAACACGTTTGTTATTTTATTTACAGATGGAACTACGACCGCAGGCTACTCTCATGCAGACGGAAGTGCAGACTTAGGACTTTTGGACAGTCACAGCTATGGAATGGCAGAAGAGGATAGCTCCTGGTACAGTCAGTTTTCGCAGTGGGCGTTGGAAGATGCGACGGTCTTAAAAGAGCAGGTTCCGATTTATGGAATTGGTTACGGGTCCGATATGGGAAACGACACAGACAGTCAGGAATTTATTGAGGCTCTCAGCTCAGGAGAGGAGTACTATATTGATACCAGACAGGAAGAGATGCAGGATATCGGGAGTATATTTAAAGCAGTATATTCCGACCTATGCTGGAAGGCGGTGAAAGTCCAGGTGACGGACTATGTCTCTGAGTACTGGAAGGTAAAAGAAGGGGAATTGCCCATGGGCAGTAAAGTTGAGAGTGTCGGCATTGTGAATCAGAGAGGGGAAGAGGATACGATCACCCGGATTACTTTTCCTGTCACGAAAGAGATGGGAGAAGATGACCAAGAGAATTTCAGAATTCCAGTGGTTCTAAGAGAAGCCTATCGAGAGGTACAGGAACCGACTCTGTACGAGACGAACCAGGATGAACCGCTGTCTAAGGATGTGGACGGAACTGGTGCCTATGTGACTTATGAGGACGAGAATCAGGTGACACAAAAGGTGATGGCCAGTTCACCGGAACTGAAGGTATGTCCCAATAAGATAGACTATACGGTTCAAAAAGAGGCGCTTCAGAAACAGGTCAAGGCCGGACAGGATGTTTTGTACAAAGTGACTTTGACAAACACAGGGGGCTGGGATTTGGAAAATGTGTCTCTGACGGATGTCTACCCTGAACAGGAGATTTCTGTGCGTTTTTTGGGACAGGAAGGGGTGGAAGTGGGCGAAGATGGAGCCCGGGCTGTGGTGAAGCTGCTGCCGAGAGGAGAGACCGTGGTGTTGGAAGTGCGCGCGCAGATTCCGGAGACTGCAAAGGGAACCCTGACCAATAAATTGACTGCGATGGCTGTAAATCCGGAGAGTCCAGAAGAAACACTTGTGAGGGAGGCAGAGGCGTCGGTGGAAGTGGAACCGGCAGTTTTGGATTACACCGTGAAAAAGACCGCGGACAAGACACATGCGAGCGCGGGAGATACGATTCATTATGAGATCACGATCACTAATACAGGAGAGCAGACACTTCGGTCGGTAGTTACCACAGACAAATTTACAGTAGAAGGAGTCCAGGCTGTATTCGAGGAGCAGGAAGGTGTCTCATTGAATGAGGAAAAGAATCAGGCTTATGTGGAAGCAGTGGCTCCAGGGGAAGAACTGGTGTTAAGAGCGGAAGTAACCTTGCCCGAGGATTTTAAGGATTCTACTTTGGTGAATATGGCCGTGGTGTCTGTGGAGGGTTCGCAGCCCAAAGAGAGTCAGGCAGAAGTGAAAATTTCAGAGAAACCGATTCCCACGGCGACGCCTAAGGTGGAAAAACAAAATTCCGGCACGGGAACCACTGCCTCCGGGGAAAAGAAGGCATCTCCGGTGAAGACGCAGGATGATTCCAGAGCAGAGCTTTTTGCGGTCTTGGCCATGGGTTCGGCTGTTGCACTGGCAGGAATCTTTTTGCGTGTGAAGAATCGGAAAGTTGAAAAGTAAAGGCAGGTGTGCTATCCTATATAAGAATCAGTTGGGGTCAAAAGGTATTTTGGCCCCATTGTAAAAAATGGAGGTATCGCTATGAAATTGACGGCTTTACTTGAAGATTTAGAATATACCTGCTGCCAGGGAGATGAAAATGCGGAGGTCACCGATGTGGTGTACGATTCCAGAAAAGTTCAGAAAGGGTCTCTGTTTCTGTGTATCCGCGGCGCAGTGGTAGACGGCCACACTTTTGTCCCAGATGTGGTGAAAAAAGGGGCGGGGGTTCTCGTAGTGGAGGAGAAAGTGGAAGCTCCAGAACACGTGACGGTAATTTTGGTAAAGGATACTAGATACGCCATGGCGTGTATTTCAGCAGCCTATTTTGGACACCCTGCCAGAAGGCTGAAGACAATCGGCGTGACAGGGACAAAGGGAAAAACTACGACTACTTACATGGTGAAATCAATTTTGGAAAATGCAGGGTACCGTGTGGGACTGATTGGCACGATTGAGGCGATTGTTGGAGACAAGGTGATACCGGCAGTGAACACGACACCGGAATCCTATGTGATTCAGAAATATTTCAAGGAGATGGCAGATGCCGGCTGTGATTGTGTGGTGATGGAGGTATCCTCACAGGCGCTGATGTTGCACCGGACCGCAGGTTTTGAGTTTGATTTTGGGATTTTTACGAACATTGAGCCAGATCATATCGGGCCCAATGAGCACCGGGATTTTCAACACTATCTGGAATGTAAGTCCATGCTTTTAAGACAGTGTAAGGTGGGAATTGTAAACCGGGATGACAAACATTTTGAGCAGATTATCAAAGGACACACCTGCGCTCTGGAGACCTTTGGATTTTCAGAGAAGGCAGATCTTCGGGCCGAGGATGCGAAACTGGTGTCAGGAAAAGGATGGTTGGGTATTGATTACCAGGTGCGGGGGATGATGAATTTTCAAGTAGAAATCGACATTCCCGGAAAATTCAGTATCTACAATTCCCTGACCGCGATTGCGATTTGCCGTCACTTTAAGGTTTCTGAGAAGGACATTGTGAACGCGCTGCGTGTCGCGAAGGTGAAAGGCAGAATTGAGATGATTAAGGTATCGGATGAGTTTACCTTGATGATTGATTATGCTCACAATGCGATGGCTCTAGAGAGTTTGTTGACAACATTAAGGGAATACCACCCACACCGACTGGTCTGCCTATTCGGATGCGGTGGAAACCGTTCAAAACTGCGTCGTTATGAGATGGGTGAGACTTCTGGTAGGTTGGCAGATTTGACGATTATCACTTCAGATAATCCAAGATATGAAAAACCTCAGGCAATCATCGACGACATCAAGGTAGGGATCTCTAAGACAGATGGAAAATATATAGAGATTGCGGACCGCAAGGAGGCAATTGCCTATGCGATACATCATGGAGAGCCGGGAGATATTATTATCCTAGCCGGAAAAGGACATGAAGATTACCAGGAGATTGAGGGCAAGAAATATCCGATGGATGAGAGGGTATTGATTGCGGATATTCTGGCTGGACGTTAGAAGGACAGAGAATGAAATATGCCAGCATAGTTGTAGATATAACCAGTGAAAAATTAGATCGGGCGTTTCAGTACCGAATTCCCAGCCAATGGGAGCAGGAGCTAGAAGTTGGCATGGTAGTTACCGTTCCATTTGGAAAGGGCGATCGGGAAATCAACGGCTATGTCGTAGAATTGACGGATACGCCTCAGTTTGATGTGGAGAAACTAAAGTGTATCCGTTCCATAAAGAGTGACGCGAAGACCACGGAATCCAGTTTGATTGTCTTGGCAAAATGGATGAGAGAGCATTACGGTTCCACGATGATTCAAGCACTGAAGACAGTTTTTCCCGTGAAAGCGAAGGTGCAGCAGTGTCAGAGACGTACTTTGGTGCTACAGCTTTCAGCGGAAGAGGCAAAATTGCAGTTAAAAGAGTTGGAGCGCAAGAACTATCGTGCCAGAGCTAGGCTTTTAAGTGCTTTGATGGAACATGGAAGTTTGGATGGAGTGCGGGCAGCGAAAGAATTAGGAGCGGTCAGCAGCGTGGTGAAGTCTATGGAAGAGGCAGGGTGGATTCGGGTAGAGTGTGAGAACGTCTACCGGGACCCGGTGCGCAGTGAAAAGATACAGAAGCTGCCGCCGGCGAAACTCACCGGTGAACAGCGAAAAGTTTTGGATGGAATTATCCAAGAGTGGGAAGGGAAATCCCGGCCTTGTCTGATTCATGGTGTGACCGGCAGCGGAAAGACGGAAGTGTATATGGAGTTGATTGACCGGACTCTGAAGCAGGGGAAGCAGGCAATCATACTGATACCGGAGATCGCACTGACCTATCAGACGGTTATGCGGTTTTACGGAAGGTTTGGAGAGGTGATGTCCGTTCTCCATTCCAGACTCTCCCAAGGAGAGCGCTACGATCAGTTCTGTAGGGCGAAGGAGGGAAAGATTCAGATCATGGTGGGGCCGAGATCGGCCCTGTTTACACCGTTTCCAAAGCTGGGACTGATTGTAATTGACGAAGAACACGAAAATACCTATAAAAGTGAAATTACTCCCCGTTATCATGCGCGGGAGGCTGCCATATGGCGAGCATGGAAGGAACAGGCGCATGTGGTAATGGGGTCTGCGACTCCGTCTTTGGAAGTCTATGAACGGTGTATGAGAGAGGAATACGCGCTGTTTGAGATGAACAACAGATATGGAGAGCGGCCATTGCCAGGGGTTTCTATCATAGATTTGAGAAGAGAGCTGCGGGAAGGAAACCGCTCAATACTGAGCAGGGAGCTTCAAAAAGCAATGGAAGTACGGCTGGAGAAAAAGGAACAGGTCATACTTTTTTTGAACCGGCGAGGGTATGCAGGATTTCTCTCCTGTCGTTCCTGTGGACAGGTGATTCAGTGTCCCCACTGTGATGTCTCTTTATGTGCCCACAAGGGAGGAAAGTTGGTCTGTCATTACTGTGGTTATGAGACAGAGGCTGTGAAGAAATGCCCCTCCTGCGGTTCGCCGTATATTGGGGCGTTTCGGGCCGGAACACAGCAGATACAAGAGATTGTTCAGAAGCAGTATCCGAACAGCAGGGTTTTGAGGATGGACTATGACACCACGAAAGGGAAGGAGGGCCACGGGGAAATTCTGGAGGCATTTTCCAGGCGGGAAGCAGATATTCTCATTGGTACCCAGATGATTGTAAAAGGACACGATTTTCCCAACGTGACACTGGTGGGAGTTCTAGCTGCGGATTTATCGCTTCACGGGGACGATTATCGCTGTGCGGAGAGAACTTTTCAGCTCTTGACGCAGGCAGTTGGCCGGGCCGGAAGAGGTGAAAAGCCCGGAGAGGCGCTGATTCAGACTTATCAGCCAGAGCATTACAGTATTCAAGCAGCGGCCAGACAGGACTATCGGAGGTTTTACGAGGAGGAGATGGGATACCGCACTTTGCTGGGATATCCTCCGGCTGAACATATGATGGCGGTACTGGGGTCCTGTCAGGAAGAAGAACGGCTGAATCAGGCCATGGAATATCTAAAAAGATTTATCCAGAGAGTCTACACTAAAAAAGATTTGAGAGTCATTGGTCCGGCGCCGCAGTCAGTGGGGAGAGTCAAGGATCAGTATAAAAAGGTAATCTATCTGAAACATGCCAGGGAAGATGTCCTCATCTATGTGAGAGACAAGCTGGAACAATATATGGAAATTAATTCAGGCTTTCATTCTATGACGATTCAGTTTGACATCCAGTAGGAAAAAAACGGCTGTGAATGTGAGAAAATTTTAAAAGAAGTGTAAAAAAATGGAAGTGTGCCTGGGAACAGCCTGGGTACACTAGGAAAAGGAGACGAAAAAATGGCGTTGAGACAAATCAGAGTGGAGGGCGACCCGGTATTGACGAAAAAATGCCGCCCGGTGGAAGAGATGAATGACAGAACGAGACAGTTGATTGACGACATGCTGGATACGATGTACGAGGCTATGGGAGTCGGACTGGCAGCTCCCCAGGTGGGAGTGCTGAAGAGAATCGTCGTGATCGACGTGGGAGAGGGACCTCTCGTTATGATTAATCCAAAGATCGTGGAGACTTCAGGAGAGCAGACTGGGGATGAGGGATGCCTGAGCATTCCTGGAATGGCAGGGGAAGTGACCAGGCCTAATTATGTAAAAGCGATTGCCTTCAATGAAAATATGGAAGAATTTGAGGTGGAGGGCACAGAACTGTTGGCGAGAGCGATCTGTCATGAGTGCGATCATCTCGATGGAATTATGTACACAGCACATGTAAACGGAGATCTTCATCGTGTGGAATACGATGACTATGAGGAAGACTAAGATGAGAGTAATATTTATGGGCACGCCGGATTTCGCGGTGGGGACTTTGAATGCTCTGGTGGAGGCAGACCATGAGGTTTTGGCCGTGGTTACTCAGCCAGACAAGCCGAGGGGCAGAGGAAAAAATCTGTGCTGTACTCCGGTGAAGGAAGAAGCACTGAGGCATGGACTGGCAGTCTGTCAGCCCAAAAAGGTCAGAGATCCTGAATTTATCGAAACTTTGAGACAATTAAAGCCAGAGGCGATTGTGGTGGTGGCATTTGGGCAGATTATTCCCAAGGAAATCCTGGAAATGGCTCCTTATGGCTGTCTGAATGTACATGCTTCTCTTTTGCCGAAATACCGCGGCGCGGCGCCAATACAATGGGCTGTCATTGACGGTGAGAAGGAGTCAGGCGTCACGATTATGAGAATGGATGAAGGCCTGGACACCGGGGATATGATTTCTCGCTCAGTCGTATCGCTAGACCCAAAAGAGACAGGGGGAAGCCTGTTTGACAAGCTGAGTCAGGTAGGAGCAAAGCTGCTTGTCGAGACTTTGGAGCAGGTGAAAAACGGCCAGGCAGTCTATGAGAGACAGCCGGAACAGAGTCCTACTGCCTATGCGAGCATGATCGACAAAAAGATGGGAAATATCGACTGGACGATGCCGGCGGTGAAGATCGAGCGTCTGATTCGCGGACTGTCTCCGTGGCCGAGCGCCTATACTTTCCTAGAAGGAAAGACGCTAAAAATCTGGGCGGCTCGTGTGGTTCAGGAGGAGACGACGGCGAGGCCAGGAGAAATTTTTCACACTGATAAAAGAGGAATTTACGTTGCTGCCGGTGAGGGAGTCCTGTGTTTGGACGAAGTTCAGCTAGAAGGAAAGAGAAGAATGGCTGCGGCAGACTTTTTGAGGGGATGTAAGATAGAGAAAGGCACAAGATTGACCATGAATAAGGAGTGATGACATGTATAGCGGCATTTATTATGGATTTGATCCGACGGTTCTTTTGCTTATCATAGGAGTGATTTTATCACTGGTGGCATCTTCTAGGCTGAAGAGTACTTTTGCGACTTACTCGAGAGTGCGGAGCGCATCGGGGATGACAGGGGCTCAGGCGGCACAGAGAATTTTAAATTCCAGAGGGCTGTATGATGTCCAGGTGGTTCCCATTGCAGGAAATCTCACAGATCACTATGACCCCAGGACAAGAAGAGTCTGTTTGTCTGAGGCCAGTTACAATCAGTCTTCTCTGGCAGCGGTGGGAGTGGCAGCCCATGAGTGTGGCCATGCCGTGCAGCACGCGGAGAACTATGGCCCTTTAAATTTGAGAAGTTCCTTGGTGCCGGTGGCGAACTTAGGCTCTACGTTGGCTTGGCCTTTGTTTTTTGTGGGGTTGATTTTTTCCATGCGTCCGCTGTTGACTGCGGGAATTGTCTTATTTAGCGCCGCTGTATTGTTTCAGCTCGTGACCCTTCCTGTGGAGTATAACGCGTCCAGCAGGGCGCTGAGACTGTTGTCTGAGACGGGAATCTTAGGGGACAATGAAGTGAGGGGCTCCAAAAAAGTATTGTCGGCAGCGGCTCTTACTTATGTAGCAGCGCTGGCGGGCTCTGTTTTGCAGCTGCTGAGACTGCTGATTTTGGCAGGAGGAAGAAATCGTGATTAGTGGAATGAATACAAGAGAACTGATACTGGGGATTCTTTTGGCTGTGAATGAGGAGGGAGAGCCGAGTCATCGTGTGATTCGCGAGGTCTTGACAAAGCACCAGTTTCTTCCAAAACAGGAGCGGGCTTTCATCACGAGAGTGTGCGAGGGAACCTTAGAGTATCAGATTACCATAGACTATATCTTAAATCATTTTTCTAAAGTGAAGACAGATAAGATGAAGCCCGTGATTCGGGAAATATTAAGAAGCAGCGTCTATCAGCTTAAATACATGGACAGCGTGCCGGATTCGGCAGTCTGCAATGAGGCTGTAAAGCTGGCTCAAAAGAAAGGCTTCTATAATCTAAAGCCATTTGTAAACGGTGTGCTGCGCACCATCGCCAGAGAGATGGAAGAGGTTCCTTATCCGGAACGCTCAGATTTAGAGAACCATCTGTCTGTCAAATACTCGATGCCGCCGTTTTTGGTTCAAAAATGGCTGAGGGAGTACGGCGAGGAAATTACGGAGAAGATGCTGGCTGATTTTCTCACGGAGCGGCCGACGACAGTTCGGTGCCGGCAATACCTGACAAACCAGGAGGAGACGCTGGAAAGCATCCGGGAACAGGGGATTCAAGTGAGTCCGGCGCCGTATCTGGACTATGCGTTTTACCTCTCGGGATACAATCATATCTTGACTATCCAGGCTTTTTTGGAGGGCAAGATACAGGTGCAGGATGTGAGCTCCATGTTGGTGGCAGAGGTTGCGGCTCCTAAAAAGGGAGACCAGATATTAGATTTGTGTGCGGCACCTGGCGGAAAGAGTCTGCATGTTGCGGATAAGATGGCTGGGTTTGGGATGGTGGAAGCCAGAGATCTGACAGAGTACAAAGTGGGGTTGATTCAGGAGAATATCGTAAGAGCTGGGACGATCAATGTCCAGACACGTTGTATGGATGCCACGGTTTTGGATATCGACTCGGAAGACTCGGCAGACATCGTCTTGGCGGATGTTCCGTGCTCCGGCTACGGGGTCATCGGAAAGAAACCAGATATCAAATACAAAGTCACGCCATCTAAGCAGGAGGAAATTGTGATACTCCAGCGCAAAATTTTAGACCGGGCAGCCAGGTACGTAAAAAGAGGAGGAACTCTTGTATACAGTACCTGTACGATAGCAAAAGAGGAGAACCAGGAAAACGTATCGTGGTTTCTGGAAAACTATCCCTTTGAGGCTGTGGAGCTGGATTCTTGTCTGCCTCAGGAGCTTTGCTGTGAGACTACGAAGCTAGGATATCTGCAGCTTTTGCCCGGGGTACATAAAACAGATGGGTTCTTTATAGCGAAATTTAAAAGGAAGAGATAAATGACAGACATAAAATCTATGACGTTAGAGGAGCTGCGTCAGGCGTTGACAGGGCTTGGGGAAAAGCCTTTTCGGGCGAAGCAGCTCTATGAGTGGATTCACAGAAAACTCGCGGTGTCCTACGATGAGATGACGAACCTTTCTAAGCATCTGAGAGAGAAGCTGGAAAAGGAGTATCCGCTGACTGTTTTAGAAGCAGTGGATGTACAGGTATCAAAACAAGATGGCACTTGCAAGTATTTGTTCCGGTTAGAAGACGGGAATGTGATTGAGAGTGTTCTCATGAGATATCACCACGGCAACTCTGTCTGTATTTCCTCTCAGGTTGGGTGCAGAATGGGGTGTAAATTCTGCGCCTCCACGATTGGCGGCCTGACTAGGAATTTGAGATCGTCGGAGATGTTAGATCAGATCTATCGTATACAGAGGCTGTCTCAGGAACGTGTCTCCAATGTGGTGGTGATGGGGACGGGAGAGCCTTTGGACAACTATGAAAATCTTTTGAGGTTTATTGAACTTTTGACCGGCGAAGATGGGTTGCATATCAGCCAGAGGAATCTGACGGTTTCCACCTGTGGTCTGGTTCCGAAGATCAGACAACTGGCAGATGAGAAGCTGCAGATTACGCTGGCTTTGTCTTTGCACGCTCCCAATGATGAAAAGAGAAAAGAGCTGATGCCCATCGCCTATAAATATACGATGGACGAAGTGCTGGATGCCTGCCGTTATTATTTTCAGAAGACTGGGCGGAGGATTACCTTTGAGTACAGTCTGGTGAGAGGCGTCAATGATTTTGAGGAGGATGCCTGTCAGTTGGCGGGGCAGATTCAGGATATCAATTGCCATGTCAATTTGATTCCCGTGAATCCCGTAAAGGAGCGAAGCTTTCGGCAGTCCACCCGTCAGGCTGTGGAGAATTTCAAAATAAAACTTGAAAAATGTGGAATTAATGTTACTATTAGAAGAGAAATGGGCAGCGATATAGACGGTGCCTGTGGACAATTGAGAAAAAGGTTTATAGATGAACAAAAGGGGAAAGAATAAGACAGACAGAAAGTGAGAAGTAAGAATGAACTTATATTCGGTTACAGACGTTGGTCGGAAACGCAAGATCAATCAGGATTACGTCTATGTATCGGATAAACCGGTGGGAAATCTCCCCAATCTGTTTGTGGTAGCCGATGGAATGGGAGGGCATAATGCAGGAGATTTTGCCTCCTCTTTTGCGGTGAGAGTCGTAGTGGAATCGGTGGAAGGAGATGTGGATTACAACCCAATTAAGGTTATCCGTCATGCGATTGAGACTGCCAACGACGAACTTTTAAGACAAGCAGAGAAGTCTTCCTCGATGGCTGGAATGGGGACGACCATGGTAGCCGCCACGATTGTAGGCAGCTACGCTTATGTGGCGAATGTGGGAGACAGTCGTCTCTATGTGATGGATTCACAACTGCATCAGGTGACGAAGGACCATTCGCTGGTACAGGAGATGGTGAGACTTGGAGAGCTTCGTGAAGAAGAAGCGCGAAATCATCCAGATAAAAATATTATCACGCGGGCTCTTGGGGCAAAAAAAGGCGTGAACATTGATTTTTTTGATCTGAAGCTAGAGCCGGGAAGCCAGATATTGATGTGTTCTGACGGCCTGAGCAACATGTTGACAGACCAAGAAATGGAAGAGGTGCTGAGCAGTTCTGAGAGTCTTCAGAAAAAAGGTGAGAAACTGATCGATCTAGCCAATGAAAATGGTGGCAAGGACAATATTGCTGTTGTTTTGATAGAACCATTTACAAGCGAGGTGAAAGTATGTTAAAAACTGGAATGATAATCGGAGAACGTTATGAGATTGTAGGCAAAATTGGGACTGGCGGTATGGCCGATGTCTATAAAGGCAAGGACCACAAGCTAAATCGCTATGTTGCAATTAAAGTCTTAAAACCAGAGTTTCGGGAAGATACAAAATTTATCAAGAAATTTCAGACAGAAGCACAGTCGGCTGCAGGTTTGACACATCCCAATATTGTGAATGTCTTTGATGTGGGCAATGATGAGGGTGTCTATTATATTGTCATGGAGTTGATCGAGGGAATCACTCTGAAGGATTATATTTCCAAGAAAGGCAAGCTGAGCATCAAGGAGGCCACAAGCATTGCCATTCAGGTATCTATGGGCCTAGAGGCAGCGCACAGCCATGGGATTGTCCATCGGGACGTAAAGCCTCAGAATATTATCATTTCTACGGATGGCAAGGTGAAGGTGACGGATTTTGGGATTGCCCGCGCCGCATCTTCCAATACAATCAGCTCTAATGTGATGGGGTCTGTTCACTATAGTTCCCCTGAGCAGGTGAGGGGCGGTTATAGCGACGAGAAGAGCGACATCTATTCTCTGGGAATTACGCTGTATGAGATGGTTACAGGTGTAGTTCCTTTTGATGGGGATACGACCGTCGCGATTGCCATCAAACATCTTCAGGAGGAGATGATTCCCCCTTCCACCTACACACCGGAACTGCCGTTTAGTCTGGAGCGAATCATTGAGAAATGTACCCAGAAAAGTGTGGACCGCAGATACCGGAATATGAGTGAGGTTATCGCAGATCTAAAACATTCCCTGATTGATCCACAGGGTGATTTTGTGAAGCTGGCATCCTTAACAAACGGGGCGCAGACAGTCATCATTTCTGATTCCGAACTCAAGAAAATCAAAGACAACAATGTAGTATCAGGTCCTTCTGAGGCGGAGACCGTGCAGTCAATCCGCACGCGTGACGAGTTTGAGGATGATCCATACGACGAGAGCTTTGACGATGGATACGATGACGATGAAGGTCATGGAATCCACAGTGGCTTGGAGAAAGCCATGAGTATTGGCGCTTGGGTATTGGGTGCTGTTATTCTATGTCTTTTAATTTTGGTGATAGGTCGGGCAGCAGGTATTTTCAGTTTTGGTTCATCAGGGGATGATGCTGGAAAGACTCAGGTGGAACAAGATAAGCGTGACGAAGATGCAGCGGAGGATTTGGTAGAAGTTCCTGATTTAGTGGGTAAGACTGAAGAGGAAGCGCAGGAGATTTTGAGTAAACTGGGGCTTGGCAGGAAGAAGTCCGGTGAGGAGGTTTCTGATCAGGCGAAGGGGTTGATCTCTTCTCAGGACCCGGCGGCTGGACAGCAAGTGGAGAAGAACACGACCATTTATTATAATCTGAGCAAGGGTGAGGAGTCTCTGACCGTACCAGATGTCACGAACAGGACTCAGGAAGACGCAGAACAGATACTTGCAGATATGGGCTTCACTGTGAATGTGACAAAAGACTATACGGACAACTACGACACTTATGTGGAAGCGGGTTACGTTATTTCCACAGACCCAGAGGCGGGAACCAGCGCAAACTCGGGAGACCAGATCACGATTTTGGTCAGCCGGGGAGAAAACTGGGGAGACAGTATTTCAGTACCGGATGTGGTTGGTATGACGGAGTCAGAGGCAAAATTGGCGTTGGCGAAATTCAGCAGCGTTACCGTGGTCTCAGAGCAGAACTCCAACGTGACTCAGGGGGAAGTGTTCGAGCAGAGTTTGGAGGCTTACAGCTATGTGTCTCCGGATGAACCTATTACAATTAAAGTCAGCAGCGGAGACACAGCTCCGACGCCTTCGCCGACACCTGCAGCGTCAACGGGTACAGGAGACACGTCAGGGACTTGGAAGTGTACACAGAAGCTGGCTACACCGGAGGGATATCAAAATGGAGTAATCCGTTTGGAGTTGATGCAGACGGTGAACGGGGAACCGAAGGTCAGCGTGATCGTGGAAGACCAGACTTTACAGTTCCCGTATCAGCTGGATGTGATCGGAGAACCGGGTGTGACGGACGGAACCATCTATCTGTATGAATTGGTGGGAGACGACTATCAGCTGGAAGGGCAGTATCCGGTTACTTTTAAGAAAGTCGAGTAGTTTTGTACATGCAAGGAAAGATCATCAAGGGAATCGCGGGTTTTTACTACGTCTATGTTGATGAGGCCGGCGTGTATGAATGCAAGGCAAAAGGAATCTTTCGAAAAAATAAGGTGAAGCCTTTGGTCGGGGATGATGTGGAAATCGAGCTCCTCGGTCAGAAGGAAAAGGTGGGGAATGTAATCCGGATTATGCCGAGAAAAAATGAGCTGATCCGGCCAGCAGTGGCAAATGTAGACCAGGCACTGGTAATTTTTGCCGCTGCGCAGCCTCAGCCTAATTTTTTACTGCTGGACCGCTTTTTGGTGATGATGGAACGGCAGGAGATACCGGTGAAAATATGTTTTAACAAGAAAGATCTGGTCTCAGAGAACGAATGTCAGAGTGTGTGTCAGATTTACTCAGATTGTGGATATGATGTGGTTTGGACCAGTGCACTTTTGCAGGATGGGCGGGAAGAAATTCGACAGCTCCTACGCGGAAAGACTACCGTAGTGGCAGGACCGTCAGGAGTCGGGAAGTCTTCGCTGACGAATCTAGTTCAGAGTGAAGTGCAGATGGAGATTGGAGAGATCAGTCAGAAGCTGAAAAGAGGGAAGCATACCACCAGGCATTCGGAGATCATTCCGGTGGAACCAGGTACTTACCTGGTAGACACGCCTGGATTCAGCTCTCTGTATTTGGAGAATATAGAAAGAGAAGAGCTGAGAAATTATTTTACAGAGTTTCGTGAGTATGAGGATTCCTGCAAATTTCAGGGCTGTGCCCATGTACAGGAACCGCAGTGCGGAGTGAAGGCCGCTTTGGAAGAGGGAAAGATTAGCAGACAGAGATATGAGAATTATTTGACACTGTATCAAGAGTTAAGCGCTAAGAGGAGATATTGAGTATATGGGATTTGATGATAGTAAATCGAGAGAATATCAACTGTGTCCGTCTATATTATCGGCAGATTTTAACCGTCTGGGCGAACAGATTCAGATGCTGGAGAGAGCTGGCGTAAAGTGGCTGCACATTGATGTGATGGATGGAGACTTTGTACCCAGCATTTCTTTTGGAATGCCAGTCATTAAATCAATACGTAAGGAGTCCAGCATGTTTTTCGACGTGCATCTGATGGTGACAGAGCCCGGCAGATATATACAGGACTTTGTGGAGTGCGGCGCGGACTCTATTACAGTACATACTGAGGCATGTGAAGACTTAGAGAGAACTATTCAGATGATTCGGGACAGTGGCGTGAGAGTAGGGGTTTCCATCAAGCCGGCGACACCGGTACACGACATCAGCCATTTTCTCGAGGACGTGGATATGGTTTTGATTATGACTGTGAATCCTGGGTTTGGCGGACAGAAATATATGGAAGAGACTACAGAGAAGATTCAGGAGCTGAGAGAGCTAATCGAGGAGGAAGAGCTTTCCGTGGACATTCAGGTAGACGGGGGTATCAATCGGGAGACTCTGCCCACGGTTCTAAGGGCAGGCGCGAATCTGGTAGTTGCGGGTTCTTATGTGTTCAACGGAGATATTCTTCAAAATGTGAAGGAGGCCACTTCTACTATAAAAAGATATGCTGATTCTTGTGAAATCTGAGAATGGAGTGTAAGATGGAGTGTGTGATAATCAGCGGGGGCAATATCAGTACTGATTTTGCCCTTGATTTTTTGAACAGGAAGACAGATGTTTTGTTGATTGCGGCGGACCGAGGCTTAGAATTTTGCAGCCGGAATGGAATTTTGCCGGATTGGGCTGTGGGAGATTTTGACAGTGTCTCAAAGGCGGTTTTGGAAGAATTTGAGAGACAGAAAAAAATAAAATGGAAACGTCTGGTCCCGGAGAAAGATGATTCAGATACACAGTCTGCTATGAATTTGGCAATAGAGCTTGGGTGTGAGACCATAGAAATTCTGGGGGCGACTGGGAGTCGATTAGATCATGTGCTGGCGAATTTAGGACTGTTATCTTACGGTGAGAAGAACGGCGTGTCAGTCTCCATCGCAGATCAGAACAATTACATCTGTCTGCTCACACACAGAGAGACGATTTTAGAGAGAGAAAAGCAGTTTGGAAAATATGTCTCTTTTTTCCCTGTGTGGGGCGAGGTGGAGGGACTGACTCTAAGAGGATTTAAGTATTCCCTGAATAAATATCATTTGACAGTATTCGACAGTGGATTAACAGTGAGTAATGAAATTGTTGATAAAAGAGCGTCAATAGAGTTCGAAAAAGGGCCTTTATTGATGGTGATGTCTAGAGATTGAACCTGAAATTGCTTATAAAATATCGAATTATGCAGAAAAATGTCGAAACACTAAGGGTTGAATGCTGAAATTATGTGTGATAAAATAAAATAGACAGAAAAAAATTCAAAGGATGAGAGGAAAGATATTATGAAGCTTGGTATAGTAGGATTGCCGAATGTGGGTAAAAGCACACTATTCAATTCGTTGACCAAAGCGGGTGCGGAATCAGCCAATTATCCGTTCTGTACCATAGACCCCAATGTGGGGGTTGTGGCAGTGCCGGACGAAAGGCTGAGACTGTTGGGAGATTTTTATCAGTCTAAAAAGGTTACGCCTGCTGTAATTGAATTTGTAGATATAGCGGGACTGGTAAAAGGCGCTTCGAAAGGAGAAGGCCTGGGAAATCAGTTTTTGGCCAATATTCGAGAAGTGGATGCCATTGTCCATGTAGTTCGTTGTTTTGAAGATACCAATGTGATCCATGTGGATGGTTCTGTAGCTCCGTTAAGAGATATTGAAACCATAAATTTGGAGTTAATCTTCTCAGATCTGGAAATTCTGGAACGGAGAATGGCAAAAACAACCAAGGTGGCTAGAAATGATAAAGAAGCTGCCAAAGAATTGGAATTTCTAAAAAAGGTAAAAGCTCATCTCGAGGAAGGAAAGATGGCCATTACCATGAAACTGGAGACAGAAGATGAGTTGGCCTATATTGGTAGTTATAATCTTCTGACTTATAAACCTGTGATTTATGCGGCCAATGTATGTGAGGATGATCTTGCGGACGACGGTCATTCGTGTGCTTATGTACAGGAAGTGCGTAACTATGCCCAGGAGCAGAACAGTGAGGTCTTCGTAATCTGCGCACAGATTGAACAGGAGATCGCGGAGTTGGATGACGATGAGAAAAAGATGTTTCTGGAAGATCTGGGGCTGGAAGAGTCTGGACTGGAAAAGTTGATTAAGGCCAGTTATCGCCTTTTGGGTCTGATTAGCTTTTTAACGTCTGGTGAGGATGAGACTCGGGCCTGGACGATCAAAGTGGGGACAAAAGCGCCGCAGGCTGCCGGAAAAATTCATACGGATTTTGAGAGAGGCTTTATCAAAGCCGAAGTGGTCAACTATCAGGATCTTTTGGATTGTGGTTCTTATGCAGGAGCCAGAGAGAAAGGTTTAGTACGTATGGAGGGGAAGGAATACGTAGTCAAAGATGGAGATGTGATTCTGTTCCGCTTTAACGTATAGAGGGATATTCATGGAAATGTCGATTCGATTTCCAAACCTGGGAGTGAATCTGGGGAATGTGGGAAAATCCGTTCAGCTCTCCGGGTTTGAACTTACCTATTATGGGATTTTGATTTGCATTGGGATGTTAATTGGAATCTGGTTCGTGATTCTGGAAGCAAAGCGCAGTAATCAGGACCAGGATTTGTACTTGAAAGTAGTTATCTGCTCTTTATTAGGAGGAATAATAGGGGCGAGACTGTACTATGCGGCATTTTCCTGGGAACTCTACAGTGAAAATTGGGTAGAAATGCTAAATCCCAGAACGGGAGGATTTGCCATCTATGGAGGAATCTTAGGAGGGGCGCTGGTATCCTGGCTTTATTGCAGGATAAAAAAATTGAATTTTATACAGCTGGCAGATACTGTCTGTATGGGACTGTTGATCGGACAGATAATAGGAAGGTGGGGAGACTTTTTTAATCGGGAATCCTTTGGTGGGTATACCGATGGACTTCTCGCAATGGCTTTGCCTTTGTCGGCTGTGAATTCTTCTCAGGTGACAGAGGAGATGATGGACCATATCCAGACATTTGGAGGAGTCTCCTATGTTCAGGTACACCCTGCATTTTTATATGAAATTCTCTGGAATCTAATTTTGTTAATTGTGATTTTAGGAATTCGGCGCAGGAAAAAATTTCAAGGAGAGATTTTTCTTATCTACTTGACTGGCTATGGTATGGGAAGATTTTGGATTGAAGGGATAAGGACAGATCAGCTTCTGATTTCGGGAACTAATCTTGGAGTGTCTTGTATTTTGTCAGTAATTTTGACTATTTTTTGTGGTATTACGATTGTTGCGAAAGAAATAACGGTTCTAAAGAGAGCTAAAGTACAAAGGCGTAGAAGAGAGGTAGAAAATGCAGAATTTACAGAAGAAACAGATGGAAGCACTGAGATTGAGAATCGAGATGTTGAGAGAACAGTTGGACAGCCGACTGATGAGTCGAGAGGACATTCCTCGGAATCAGAAACTGAGTGAGGAACTGGACGACTTAATTGCAGAATATCAATTGTTGATGGTAAATCAGTAAAAAAACACCTGCCGATGGGAATATCCCCCACCTGGCAGGTGTTTTTTGTAATAATTCCGGCAAACGGCTGTCGCAGGTGGATTTCTATCTTTAAAATGGGCCAAAATATGGGATAATGCCCCAATGAGAACGGCTTTTACGGGGATATATGGAAGGATGCTGTTCATGAAAAGTTTAGAAAAAACCAGGATTTGCCTCTTGTTTTTTTAAGGTTAATAGTATAGAATAATACCATAAGTGGTAGAAAGTGGTGAATAGTGGTGGCAGATGGAGAGTAAGTGGCAGTAAAGTCCATTGCCGCCCATGGAAGATATGCAAGGGGAGCAACGCATATCTTCATGAGGCAGGTGAGAATCTATGTTCATGGGAGAGTATAGTCATACAATAGATACGAAGGGACGATTGATTATTCCCTCAAAATTCCGAGCTCTTTTGGGAGAAGAGTTCGTGATTACGAAGGGATTAGACGGTTGTTTATCTATTTATCCTATGGACGAGTGGATCATCTTTGAAGAAAAATTAAAAGCCTTACCACTTACAAATAAAAACGCAAGAACCTTCGCCCGTTTTTTTGTCTCCAGCGCGAATACATGTGAACTGGACAAGCAGGGGAGAATTCTCGTACCAGCGACGCTGCGAGAGTTTGCTGGTCTGGAAAAAGATGTGGTTTTGACCGGGAATCTGAACCGCATTGAGGTCTGGAGCAAAGAGAAATGGGCTGAGAACTCCAATTATGACGATATGGATTCGATTGCAGAAGGGATGCAGGAGATGGGGATTGTCATTTAAGCTGTTGAAGGGCTTTGCGGAGATCTCACAGAGGCGATTCCAACAGGAGAATAATATGGAATTTAAACACAAATCTGTATTACTGGAAGAGACCATTGATGGCTTGAGGGTGAAGCCTGATGGAATCTATGTGGATGGCACTTTAGGAGGTGCAGGGCACGCCGTAGAGGTGTGTAAAAAACTTTCTGCCAAGGGGAGATTTATTGGCATAGATCAAGACCAGGATGCGATAATTGCTGCGAATGAACGTCTCAGAGATTTCGGAGATCGAATCACCATCATTCGCAGCAATTATTGTTACGCGGTGAAAGAGTTGAGAGAGAGGGGAATTCAGCAGGTGGATGGCATCTTGTTGGATTTGGGAGTATCCTCATATCAGTTGGACAATCCTGAGAGGGGATTCACCTACCGCGTGGACGCACCGCTGGATATGAGAATGGACCAAAGAGCAAGCCAGACGGCTGGGGACATTGTCAATGGATATGAAGAAAGAGAACTGTACCGTATCATTCGTGATTACGGAGAAGATAAATTCGCAAAAAACATCGCGAAGCATATCGTGATGGAGCGGGCGCGTAAGCCCATTGAGACTACGGGGGAACTCACGGAGGTTATTCGCAGGGCGATTCCCATGAAGATGCAGGCAGCCGGAGGTCATCCTGCAAAACGAACTTTTCAGGCAATTCGTATTGAACTGAACCACGAATTGGATGTTTTGAGAGATTCTCTTGACGAAATGGTTGATATTTTGTCAGATCGTGGTAGAATCTGTATTATAACCTTTCATTCGCTGGAAGACAGGATTGTCAAAACGATTTTCAGAAAAAATGAAAACCCGTGTACCTGTCCCAGCAATTTTCCTGTCTGCGTATGTGGAAAGAAATCCAAGGGAAAGGTGATTACGCGGAAACCGATTTTGCCCAGCGAGGATGAGATGGAAGAAAATCCCCGCGCCAAGAGTGCCAAACTGAGAATTTTTGAGAGAACTCGCCGGGAGTAGATTGCAAGACATAAAGGAAAGGTTTCATATGTCTGCAAAAATGAAGCAATTGCAGATGTCAGCTAGAATAGATAAGGAAGTATTGAAATGGCTCAGACAGCAAGATATGCCAACAGAAGAGGAGTAAGCAGCAGAGCTGCCAGGACACGTGTCTATGTGGACGGCAATACTGTCAGAAAGATTCAAGAGTCCCCCAGAAGCAGGCGCCAGTTGCCTCAGCAGAGGAGAAGGGCAGTGAGCAAAGCGACCAGAAAAAATAGGGCAAAGGCAATGAGCATGACGAGGGGCTTTGTAGTTTTTCTAACTGTTGTTCTAATTGCGATTCTTTTTAGTTGCGTAAACTATCTACACACAAAGTCGCAGATCACAGCACAAATGAAAAGTGTAGCGGCTTTGGAGTCGGAACTGACTCAGTTAAAGGAGGAAAACGACGCCTATTACAGTCAGGTGATGACTTCTGTGGACTTGAACTCTATCAAAAAAATTGCCATCGGAGAGCTGGGGATGAAATATCCTTCTGAGGATCAGGTGATTACTTATAAGACTCAGAGAAGCAGTTACGTAAGACAGTATCAGGATGTACCGGAAGCAGAGTAGGTGAGTATTTGAGACAGAGAAGAAAAATAAATAGAAAATTAAATACCCAGATGAGAAAAAAGCTAGTAATACTATTTGGTATGGTCTTACTAGCTTTAGTAGGTTTAATCCTAAAAATATCCGTGATCAACGCGACGGAAGGCGATAAGTACAGCAAACAGGTATTAATGCAGACTCAGCAGCAGTACGCCAGTCGGGTAATTCCATGCAAGAGGGGAGACATTTTTGACAAAAATGGAAATCTCTTGGCTACCAGTAGCAAAGTCTACAATGTGATTTTGGACTGTAAAGCCATTAATTCAGACCAGGATTATTTAGAACCCACTGTGAAAGCCTTGCTCAAATTTTTTGATGCCGATGAAGAGAAGATACAGAAGCTGCTGACAGATGATAAGACGAAAAACAGCCAGTATCAGATTCTGCTCAAAGAAGTTACGGTGGATGAGAAGAAAGCATTTGATGAGTATACCACAGTGGGCGAAAACTCCAAATTGTCCGATGAGGAGAAAAAGGAGAGGGAAAACGTTCAGGGGGTATGGTTTGAAGAGACTTATCTGAGAAGTTATCCATTTGAGAGTCTGGCCTGTGACACGATAGGATTTACCTTTGACGCTGAGACTGCGGACTGGGGATTGGAGGGTTACTATAATAGTACCTTAAACGGGACGGATGGAAGACAATATGGATATTTTAATGACAGCGCTGATGTGGAGCAGACAATTATAGAGCCAACCAATGGAAAAAGTATTGTCACAACTTTGGACGTGGGAGCTCAGAGCATCGTAGAAAAATATGTGGACGCGTTTCAGGAACGCATGGGGGCCAAGAACATCGGTGTAATTGTAGAAGACCCAAATACAGGAGCGATTCTGGCCATGGATGGAGGGGACAGGTATGATCTGAATGAACCCAGAGATATGTCCAGCATATACACAGAAGAACAAGTCAAGGCCATGAATGATGAGGAAGAGGTGGAAGCTCTGAACAATATGTGGCGCAACTACTGTGTCACAGATGCCTATGAGCCAGGTTCCACGGTAAAACCCATGGTGATGGCGGCAGCCTTAGAAAAGGGAGCGATACTGGAAGGGGATTCATTTGTCTGTGATGGTTCACAGATGATTGGAGACACGATGATTAAATGTTCTGCGTATCCAGGAGCCCATGGAACAGAGACTCTCGAAGAAGTAATTGCCAACTCCTGTAACGATGCGATGATGCAGATTGCTGACAAGATGGGAGCAGAACAGTTTATCAAAAGCCAGAGTCTATTTAATTTTGGAACTCGGACGGGAATTGATTTGCCCAACGAGGGAACCGGAATTGTGCACACGGAAGATACTATGGGAGCTACGGAGCTGGCCTGCTCAGCCTTTGGACAAGGTTTTACCTGCACGATGATTCAGGAGATCAATGCGATCTGTTCTGTCATAAACGGTGGATATTATTATCAACCACATTTGGTCAGCAGCATTGAGGATAGCCAGGGGACGGTGATTAAAAATATTGAGCCGACACTTTTAAAGCAGACGGTGTCCAGCAGCATTTCCGCGGATATTCGAAGCTATATGAGAGCCAGTGTGGAATCCGGTACCAGTCACTATTCAAAAGTACAGGGATACAGTTCTGGAGGAAAGACGGGAACGGCCGAGAAATTTCCGAGAAATAATGGAAAATATCTAGTATCCTTTGTGGGCTTTGCGCCAGTAGATGATCCAGCGGTGGTGATCTATGTGGTTGTGGACGAGCCGAATGCGGACCGCCAGGACAACAGTGCTTATCCCCAGTACATCGCGCAGGGGATACTCTCAGAGCTGCTTCCGTATCTGGAAGTGGTGCCAGATGAGACTTCAGACGGCTATGTCCCTGAGACGGAATTGTGGGAAGGCTTCAACGGCCTTGTCAAAGGTATCAACACGGATGGGACCACGATTGAGGACATTCGTTATAATGAGAACGGTGATTATGATGAGAACGGCGAGTATGACGAGGACGGAAACTACGTAGGACCTGCCGCGGAAGATCATACAGAGGGGGACACAGAAGAGAGTACAGGCGACAGTGGGAACAATGAGGGAGAGCCTCAGCCTGACGTGTCCGATGACAGCACTGCGGATGGAGTTTCAGACCCGAATGTACCAGGGCCTCTAGAGGATGACACAGACCCCATCGTGGGAAATGACTCGGAGAGCGACGGGATTACCAATGAGGAAGCCGGTCTGGAATGAGCAGCAGAGAATTTGTGAAAAAACAATAGCGTCGGTGATAACCTCACAGAAGAATCCATAAATTATAGGGATAACTTCTGTGAGGTTTTTTATGAAGAAAAATAAGACCTTTCATAAGAAAAAAATAGTTGTCGTGTTTGTATGCTGTGTGACAGTTATGGCAGGATTAATAGGAAGATTGGTATGGCTGATGGGATTTCGGTCAGACTATTACTATGAAAAAGCAGAAGATCTCCACGAGAGAGAGCGGGATATCAAAGCAGCCAGAGGTGAGATCATTGATGCTTCAGGAAAGGTTCTGGCCTCCAACAAGACGGTGTGTACAATTTCTGTCATACACAGCCAGGTGAAAAATCCTGAGAAGGTGATCGCAGTATTGACAGAGGAATTGGGGATGGATGAGGAGGATGTCAGAACACGCGTGGAGAAAGTCTCATCCATTGAGAGGATTAAGACGAATGTGGAAAAAGAAGTGGGAGACCGTATCCGAAAATATCAGTTGGACGGAGTGAAGGTAGATGAGGATTACAAACGGTATTATCCTTATGGGAGTCTGGCATCTAAAGTGATCGGATTCACAGGCGGTGATAACCAGGGAATTGTGGGACTGGAAGTGAAATATGATTCTTATCTGGAAGGGACGCCGGGCAAGATTCTGACGATGACGGACGCTAGAGGTGTGGAACTGGACGAGGAAGGGGAGGAGAGAGTTGATCCTGTGCCTGGTTATAATCTGATGATCAGCCTGGACAGCAACATTCAGATGTACGCACAGCAGGCAGCTTTGAAGGTAATGGAAGAAAAACAGGCAGACAGGGTGTCCATTCTGCTTATGAATCCTCAGAATGGGGAAATCTATGCAATGGTAAATGTGCCGGAGTTTGATTTAAATGATCCGTTTACACTGAATGAGGAGATAGACACATCTGGGATGTCGGAAAAAGAAAAACAAGATCTTCTCAATCAGATGTGGAGGAATCCTTGTCTGAATGATACCTATGAACCTGGCTCTACGTTTAAGATTATTACAATGTCAGCGGGATTGGAGGAAAAAGTGGTATCCTTAGACGATCAATTCTATTGTCCCGGTTACCGAGTGGTGGAAGACAGACGCATCCACTGCAGCAACAGAAGGGGGCACGGGGCAGAAGATTTTTTGAAAGGTGCGGAGAATTCCTGCAATCCAGTTTTTATTGATGTAGGGCTTCGGCTGGGTGTAGACAATTTTTACAAATATTTTCAGCAGTTTGGATTGATGAGTCTGACAGGAATTGATTTGCCGGGAGAGGCAGGGACGATTATGCATCAGAAAAAGAATATGGGGCAAGTGGAGCTAGCCACAGTGTCCTTTGGCCAGTCTTTTCAGATTACACCGATTCAGCTAGCTACCACGGTCAGTTCTCTGATTAATGGTGGAAAGAGGGTGACTCCGCATCTGGCTCGCGCGATTCAGAGTTCTGATGGAGATTATATAAAGGAATTGGAGTATGAGACAAAAGATGAAATTGTTTCTGAAGAAACTTCTGAGACGGTGAGATATATCCTGGAACATGTGGTCTCGGAGGGAAGCGGAAAAAACGCCTATATCGAAGGATATACCATAGGAGGCAAAACTGCTACTTCTCAGACTCTTCCCAGAAGCGCGAACCGCTATATTTCCTCTTTTTTAGGATTTGCACCGGCAGAAAATCCTCAGATTTTGGGCCTTTGCATCATTCACGATCCCCAGGGAGTTTACTATGGGGGAACGATTGCAGCGCCAGTGATTCGAGATATATTTGAAAATGTCCTTCCGTACCTGGATATTCCAAAGACGGGGAAAGTGCAGGACAAAGACGGCTCGGCTGAAAACACATGACAGAGCTGGAGATACTTGATGCGGTAAGGCTGACAGGATTTTTGGGGCAGCGAGATTAACAGTTGATAATTGGCGGGAAAAGCTTTATACTAAAGGATAGCCAAAATATCAGGCTAAATCAGCTCTTAGGCTGATGAAAAACAAAAGAATGAAAGAGGTGTCTTATGGATTTTCAGATTGTTATCCCGGTTCTGATTTCCTTTGTAATCAGTGTGGCGCTGGGACCGATTATTATTCCATTCCTGAGAAAACTGAAAATGGGTCAGACAGAGCGTGTGGACGGTGTCCAGTCACATCTGAAAAAAGCGGGAACTCCCACGATGGGAGGGATTATTTTTCTGTTGTCAACGGTGGTGACTTCTCTGTTCTATGTGAAGGACTACCCGAAGATCATTCCCATTTTGTTTTTGACTTTGGGATTTGGAATTATTGGCTTTCTGGATGATTACCTGAAAGTTGTGCTGCGGCGTTCGGATGGTCTTTTGCCTTGGCAGAAATTTTTGCTTCAAGTCGTGGTCACGGCTGTTTTTGTGTTCTATCTCTTAAATTATACGGATGTGTCTTTGGCGATGTTGATTCCGTTTTGGAGCGGACATTATCTGAACATTGGTTGGCTGGCAGTACCTTTGCTTTTTATAGCGGTGATCGGGACGGTCAACGGTGTGAATTTTACCGATGGCCTGGATGGTCTGGCGTCCAGTGTGACCATTATGGTGGCTGTATTTTTCACAGTGGTTTCTGTGGGAATGAACAGTGGCATTGAACCGATCACCTGTGCCGTAGTGGGTGGACTGATGGGATTTTTGTTGTTCAATGTATTTCCTGCCAGTGTGTTCATGGGCGATACAGGTTCTCTTGCCTTGGGAGGATTCGTGGCAGGTACGGCTTATATGCTTCAGATGCCTTTGTTTATATTGATTGTAGGGTTGATCTATCTGATTGAAGTGATCTCTGTGATTATGCAGGTGACTTACTTTAAGATGACGCATGGAAAGCGTATCTTTAAGATGGCTCCGATTCACCACCATTTTGAACTTTGCGGCTGGTCGGAGACCAGAGTGGTCGCGGTGTTTTCCATTGTCACAGCGATTCTCTGTCTGATTGGCCTGTTGGCACTGTAGGAGGAAGAAAATGGAATTAAAGGGAAAAAAAGTATTGGTGTTTGGCTCTGGAATCAGCGGCATAGGAGCTGCGGATTTGCTGGGAAGGGAAGGGGCACTTCCGATTATCTTCGATGGGAATGATAAACTCTCAGAGAAAGATATTTTACATAAAACCAGAGGAGATTACCCGCTGGAAGTGTATATCGGAGAACTTCCAAAGGAGGTCCAGTCATCTTTGGACTTAGCGGTTTTAAGCCCGGGTGTCCCCACAGATATTCCTCAGGTAAAACGCCTCTACGAGCTGGGGATTTCTGTGTGGGGAGAGGTAGAACTGGCCTACCAGGTCGGAAAGGGAACGGTGCTCGCTATTACCGGAACCAACGGTAAAACCACAACCACAGCCCTTTTGGGAAAGATTATGGCCGACCATCAGGACTCGGTCTTTGTGGTGGGGAATATAGGAAACGCTTATACAAGCGCAGCTTCTCAGATGAAAGAGGAGAGCGTTACAGTCGCGGAAATCAGCAGTTTTCAGCTGGAGACCATCGAAACATTTGCTCCCCATGTGAGCGCGATCTTGAATATCACTGAGGACCATCTGAACCGGCACCACACGATGGAAGAGTACATTCGTGTCAAAGAGCTGATTACGAAAAACCAGGGCTGTGACGATTACTGTATTCTGAATTATGAAGATGAGATTCTGAGAAAATTTGGAGAGAATTTAACGCCGAGGGTTATCTATTTTTCCAGCGTCAGGGAATTAGACGAAGGAATTTTTCTTAGAGATGGCAGAATCATTCTTCGGCTGGATAAGAAAGAGATTCCCTTTATGAAAACTCAACAGCTGAGAATACTGGGACGGCACAACCATGAGAATGCAATGGCTGCCATAGCCATGGCGTATGTTGCCGGAGTTTCAGCGGAGGAGATCTGCCGCAGCGTCTGTAACTTTCAGGCCGTGGAGCACCGAATTGAATTTGTGGAGGAAAAAGACGGTGTTGCGTATTACAACGATTCTAAGGGGACGAACCCGGATGCTGCGATAAAAGGAATTCAGGCGATGGACAGGCCGACTTTGCTGATCGGAGGCGGATTCGACAAGGGTTCAGAGTATGATGAGTGGATTCAGTCTTTTGACGGAAAAGTACGGTATCTGGTTTTAATAGGACAAACGAGGGAGAAAATTCAGGAAGCGGCTAATCGTCTAGGATTTCATGACTGTATTCTGGCTGAGAATTTGGAGGAAGCCGTTAAGATCTGCGCGAAAAAGGCAAATCCGGGAGACGCGGTTTTGCTCTCTCCTGCTTGCGCCAGTTGGGGACAGTTTGACAATTATGAACAAAGAGGGAATATGTTCAAAGAGTACGTACATAGTCTATAGTTAGAATGGATTATGTGGGAGTGAGAATGTGTCCCAGGAGAAGAAGAAAGAAAAATTAGATATTGCGTTGCTGGCACTGGTATTGATTCTGGTCGTGTTTGGCCTAGTCATGCTGATGAGTACCAGCGCTTATAATGGGCGGGTCAAGTTTGATGATTCCGCCTATTATTTTAAGAAACAGTTGTTTGCCACGGCTTTGGGGCTGATGGCTATGTATCTGATATCCAGGATGGATTATCATCGGCTGACTGCTTTGGCTCCTGCCTGTTACGTGCTGGCTTTGATTCTGTCCACGGCGGTGCTTTTCTTTGGTCAGGAGTACAATGGCTCTAAGAGGTGGTTGGCCCTGGGACCTCTGTCATTTCAGCCCTCAGAGTTTTCCAAAGTGGCGGTGATTCTGTTTCTGGCCTGGGTGACGGAACGCACCAGGGGCAGGACAGACAGCTTTGGATTTATGGCAAAAATTATGGTGCTGTTGCTTCCTATCGTGGGACTCGTGGGCACAAATAATCTGAGTACAGCGATCATTATTTTGGGAATCGGGGTAATTTTGATTTTTGTGGCGAATCCTAAATACCTACAGTTCGTGGGAATTGGCTTAGCAGGAGTGGGATTTATCACTGTTTTCCTGGCTATGGAGAGCTATCGGTTGGAGAGGCTGGCGATTTGGAGAGACCCTGAAAAATATGAGAAGGGATTTCAGACCATTCAGGGACTCTACGCTATCGGGAGCGGCGGTGTGTTTGGAACTGGGTTGGGGAGCAGTATGCAGAAGCTAGGGTTTGTCCCGGAGGCACAGAATGATATGATATTTTCAATTATCTGTGAAGAGTTAGGACTGGTGGGAGCTAGTCTTTTGATTATCGTATTCGCTCTGCTTTTGTGGAGACTGATGGTGATCGCAACTCATACGGCGGACTTGGAGGGCTCTCTGATCTGCGCAGGGATTTTGGGACATATGGCGATTCAGGTGATTTTGAATATCGCTGTTGTCACAAATACAATTCCGAATACGGGAATCACGTTGCCATTTATCAGTTATGGAGGGACTTCGGTGTTGTTTTTGTTGGGAGAAATGGGGCTGGCTCTCTCAGTAAGCCGGTGTAGAAAGCATATCTGAATCTCAGAGGAATTCATAGCGCACAATATATGCTGCCTTTGCATAGGATAGTAAGTGAGAAGGTATCTGGGAGTGCAAAGAGTGGACGCGATTCGGATTATCGGAGGCAGGCCTCTAGAAGGCAGCATTTATATACAGGGTTCTAAGAATGCTGCGCTGCCTATGATGGCTGCCGCACTTTTACATGAAGGTACCACGGTGCTGCATAATTGTCCGCGGATAGCGGATGTATTTTGCATGGAAGAAATTCTGAGAGAACTTGGAGCAGATACCTTTTGGGAAGAGCATTCGCTTCATATTGACTGTAGCAGAATCGGTAAAAGTCATGTAGACCAAAACTATGCGAAAAAAATGCGTTCTTCCGTTATTCTGTTGGGGGCGTTATTGGGCAGAAAAAAAGAGGGGACGATTGGTTATCCAGGAGGATGTGTGATCGGACAAAGACCGGTAGATCTGCATCTTAGAGTCTTGCGATGTTTAGGAGCAAAGATTTGGCAGACAGAAGAAGGAATCAGCGCAGACGCCAAAGAAATGACGGGAGGAGAATTTATTTTTCCACAGAGGAGCGTAGGAGCGACAGAACAGGGGATTTTGGCAGCCGTGCGTCTTCCAGGAGTGACGAAACTGTATAATTGTGCTCAGGAACCGGAAATCTTATGGCTTCAAAAAATGCTCAATGAGATGGGAGCCGATGTGAGTGGTGCGCAGAGTGGACAGATTTGTATATACGGCGGCAATGCGCTCAGGGACTGTGAGTTTTGGGTACCGCCGGACCGGATTGTGGCGGGAACCTATCTGTGTGCGTCTGCAATTACGAGAGGCAGGCTTACGATACAAAACCCACCTGTAGGGGAAATTCAGGCGTTCCTGGAAGTATATCGTAAAATGGGTGGACAATATGAGTTCAACAGTGGTAAACTATTAGCGGACAGTCGGCGGGCGACAAAGGCTGTTTCCTTTGTGGAGACGAAAGAATATCCAGGATTTCCCACAGATTTGCAGTCACCTCTTATGGCTGTCTTGGCTGTGGCGGATGGAGTCAGTCACATTCGTGAGAATATATTTGAAGATCGCTTTAAGACAGCATGGGAGCTGAACAAAATGGGAGCGACAATTCAAGTATCAGGACAGGAAGCCAGAATAGAGGGATGTCAAAATCTCAGAGGAGCAACAGTGGAGGCTCGGGAGCTGCGGGGCGGGGCAGCGTTGATGCTGGCAGGTCTAGCGGCCGATGGCGAGACGATTTTGACAGGCAGTGCCTACATTGACAGGGGCTATGAGAGAATTTGTGAAGATATGATAAGTCTGGGAGGAAGAATAGAAAGATACAGGTAGAAAGAGTATGAGAGCATCCAATTATCGAAAAAAACTGGATAAGAAGACTTTGAAAATGATCTGGGGCACCGTTGGCGGATTGATGATAGGGGGCATCATTTTTTTCTTCGCATATTTTAATGTGACTCATGTGGAAGTGGTGGAGAGTACTCACTACTCCAAGGAAAAAATAGAAGAGATGGTCCTTACTGGACCGATGGCCTCCAATTCGGTATTGGCGCCCCTTTTATATAGTAAGGATAACGTGGAGGGGATTCCCTTCATAGAAAAATTTGATGTGACACAGGTGAATCGAAATACAATTGCAGTCAGTGTAAAAGAGATGGAGGCTGTAGGCTGTATCCCTTATTTGGACTGTTATGTGTATTTCGATCGGGAAGGTGTGATGATTGAGAGCTCCGTGGAGCGAGATGAAAAGATCCCTTATTTCGATGGAATTCGTGTGGACCGAGTAGTGAAAGGGGAGGTGTTGCCGATTAAAGGAAAGACCGTCTTAAACACAGCGGTCAGTCTGGCGAGGATCTTTGAGAAGAACGAGAGTATCCCTGACCACATTATTTTTGATGAAAATTATCAGATCACGCTTCAGTATGGAGACATTCAGGTGGAACTGGGACAAGACCAGTATCTGGAAGAAAAAATGGAAAAGGTAATCGCGATTCTTCCGCTGATTCAAGGAAAAAAGGGAATTCTGCATTTGGAAAATATCAGTGATAGTATGCAGAATGTCACCTTCGAGGAGACTGTGGACGAGAAAGAGACAGACAGTGACCAGGAGGGAACGGCAGAAGATGAGGAAGGAGATTCGGATTCTACCGGAGACACCTACGATGACAGAAGTTATGACGACGGAAGTTATGACGACGGAAGTTACGACGATGGAAGTTATGACGACGGAAGTTACGATGATGGAAGTTATGACGACGGAAGTTACGACGACGGAAGTTACGATGATGGAAGTTATGACGACGGAAGTTACGATGATGGAAGTTATGACGACGGAAGTTACGACGACGGAAGTTATGATGACGGAAGTTACGGCGATGGAAGCTACGACAGTGGTGTCTACAGCAATGATACTTCAGGCAGTGAAGGCGTCGGCAGCGGTGATTATAGCGGGTATTAAGACACTATAAAGGGTGGAATTATAATATTGCTGAGGAAACTTGGGTCTAAGATTGAGGTCACTGGGAAAAATGGCGAAAATTATTGAAAAAGTGTAAAAAAACCAAATTAGAGGTTGATAAATTTACAAAAAAAATATATTATATATCTATATGTAGCTAAAAAAATTAAGGACCTGAGGGGAATAAATAACAGGAAAAATAAAGGAGGAAGTACGTTGTTAGAGATTATGACGAATGAGGCTGAGTCTTCTGCGAAGATTATAGTGATCGGTGTAGGCGGCGCAGGTAATAACGCAGTAAATAGAATGGTTGAAGAGGCAATTGGCGGAGTTGAGTTTGTGGGTATTAATACGGATAAGCAGGCTTTGACTCTGTGTAAAGCTCCGACAGTACTTCAGATTGGCGAAAAAATTACCAAGGGTCTTGGTGCAGGCGCGCAGCCGGAAGTTGGACAGAAGGCGGCAGAAGAGAGCATCGAAGAGGTTAAACAATTGATGGAAGGCGCTGACATGGTCTTCGTGACTTGCGGTATGGGTGGCGGAACCGGAACTGGAGCGGCTCCCGTGGTGGCAGGCGCAGCGAAAGAGATGGGAATTCTGACCGTCGGTGTAGTGACAAAACCATTTCGCTTTGAAGCGAAGACTCGCATGAATAATGCGTTGTCAGGTATTGAGAGATTAAAAGAAAACGTGGACACTTTGATAGTGATTCCAAACGATAAATTGTTGGAAATTGTGGACCGTCGCACAACGATGCCGGAGGCCTTGAAGAAGGCTGATGAGGTCCTGCAGCAGGCCGTACAGGGAATTACCGATCTGATTAATCTGCCGGCTCTGATTAACCTGGACTTCGCAGATGTACAGACTGTGATGACCGACAAGGGAATTGCGCATATTGGAATCGGCGAGGCGAGAGGAGACGACAAGGCTCTAGAAGCAGTTCAGCAAGCAGTTGCAAGTCCGTTGCTTGAGACTACGATCAAGGGCGCAAGTCATGTGATTATTAATATCTCCGGAGATATCTCTCTGATGGATGCGAACGATGCCGCAAGCTACGTTCAGGAGTTGACCGGAGAGGATGCGAATATTATCTTTGGTGCTATGTACGACGATACCGTAGCAGATTACGCGAGAATCACTGTGATTGCAACAGGACTGGACGACACTGCGGCAAAGGCAGGTTTTATGGGAAAAGGAACTTCTAGTTTTGGTATGAAAAAGCCGGCTCAGCAGAACAATGCTGCGACGAATAAGATGCCAAATGGGATGACAATGCCGAGTTTTAACATTCCGAATGTAAATTCTAGTCCGTTTACCCCTAAACAGCCTACCAGCACAGTTCAGAAGAAGGATATCCAGATTCCAGATTTTTTAAAGAATAGATAAGTGTTATAGACGGCCTGCTTGTGCAGGCCGCATTTTTGTATGAGAGGAAGGCATTTTTACGCTGATGACAGTGAACGAAACTCATAGGTATAATGTTTTGAGTTTTGGGAATCCTAGTCTCTATACAGAGATTTTGTTGTAAGGCATCACTCTGTGTATGAAAAGGAAAAGGAGGCCCATATTATGCCAATGTTAAGATGTTCTGCTACGACCTGTCTCTATAATAAAGAGGAGTACTGTTCAAAAGGAGATATCATGATCAGTGGAGAGCAGGCAAAATATGCAGATGAGACAAACTGTGCAAGCTTTGTAGAACGCAAGGATGGCTCAGCAGTCAACAGCACAGGCTGTGGATGCGAAAGAATTAATATCCAGTGCCAGGCACATGACTGTGTCTACAATACCAACGAGAAGTGTGAGGCGGCACAGGTGAATATTGCCGGAACTGGAGCCTGCGTCTGTCAGGATACCAAATGCGGCACATTTGAGTGCTGTCACTAGAAGACAAGCAGAGGTGCGCTGATTAGGGACCGCACTGTGGCGAGTCACGGCTGACGCAGCTCGCCGCAGGCGGAGAACCTGGCGCAGTTATTCAGGCATATGTTGTTTCGTGACAGGCGAAAAGTAACACTGACTGTTACCGAATGAAAATTAGGGATAAAAAAAGCTTGACGTGTAGGGAGCTTTGTGGTAATCTGTTTAGGTACGCAAAGGAAGTAGAGTATCCACTCTCACCGCAGCGCAGGGGCGACTGCCGGTTAATGATGAGCTACATATAGAGTTTTTATACTGTGTGTGGAATAGAAGTGTGGATAGTCTGGCTATTGACACTTTTTTTGTAATGGGAAAGTCTTTCCTGTTAGATAAACGCTCCGCTGTGGATGTGCACACCGCAATGAGGAATTTTACCGCTTTGCAGTGTTGTGGCGGCGCGTAAAGTGAGCTGCGCCCCTCAAAGATTGAGGGGATGAGGGAGTTGAAGTGGGCTTGCCTGCTTTGTTCTGCTAGCAGATGGAGCGATAGCCTGTGAGAAGATTCCAATGCAAATGAGATAACGATAGAGATTGAGAAAGGTATGGAGGTGCAAGACAATTAGCAATTTAAGTATTAATGAGCAAATCAGAGACAAAGAAGTACGTCTGATTGGGCCAGATGGGGCACAGATGGGAATTATGTCCGCGAGAGAGGCTATGTTGAAAGCTCAGGAAGCAGGTTTGGACCTGGTGAAGATCGCTCCACAGGCAAAACCACCTGTATGCAAGATTATCGATTACGGAAAGTATAAATATGAGCTGGCTAGAAAAGAAAAGGAAGCCAGAAAAAAACAGAAGATTATCGATGTCAAGGAAGTACGTCTTTCACCGAATATTGATACTAATGATTTGAAAACAAAAGTGAATGCGGCTAGAAAGTTTTTGAGCAAGGGAGACCGGGTAAAGGTGACATTGCGATTCCGTGGAAGGGAGATGGCTCATATGCACAGCAGTAAGCATGTGTTGGATGACTTTGCGGAGCAACTCAAGGATGTCGCGACAGTGGAAAAGGCACCAAAGGTGGAAGGCCGCAGCATGACAATGTTTTTAACTGAAAAACGTTAAAATAGAGAAAGATGGATTAAGGAGGAATATTCAAATGCCAAAAATTAAAACATGTAGAGCAGCAGCGAAACGTTTCAAAAAAACAGGTACAGGAAAATTAGTGAGAAGTAAAGCGTATAAAAGCCATATCTTGACAAAGAAGTCTCAGAAGAGAAAAAGAAATCTGAGAAAATCTACTGTTACGGATTCTACCAATGTAAAGAACATGAAGAAAGCATTACCATATTTATAAGATAGAGAAACAGGAGGAGAACGAAAATGGCAAGAATTAAAGGCGGTTTAAACGCGAAGAAGAAACATAATCGTACATTGAAACTGGCAAAAGGTTACAGAGGAGCCAGATCTAAACAGTATAGAGTAGCAAAACAGTCCGTGATGAGAGCTCTTACCAGCTCTTATGCAGGTAGAAAAGAAAGAAAACGTCAGTTCAGACAGCTTTGGATTGCGCGTATCAACGCGGCTGCAAGAATGAACGGATTGTCATACAGCAGATTTATGTATGGCCTGAAACTGGCTGAGGTGAACATGAACAGAAAAATGCTGGCAGAGATGGCAGTGAACGATCCGGAAGGATTTAAGACTTTGGCAGAAGTAGCAAAGGGAAAATTGGCTTAATCATCTGAAAAAGAGGATTTTAGGAAGATCTTACAGGCGTTGTACAATTTGAAATGAGACTATGATAAGAAGAGCATAGTTTTGATTTGCAGATTGTACGGCGCTTTTTGTGTTATAGAAAAGACCTTGTGATGTTAATATGTGAAAGTCCTTTTTTAGTAGAAGGGAGACGTTATGCTTACCTATAATTTCGAAGAAAGAAAAAACTGTCCGCTCTATGAGTTTCTCTATCAAAAGATGAAAGAGGATATTTTGCAAGGGAATTTGAAAGCGAATGAAAGGCTTCCCTCAAAACGGAGTCTGGCTAGACATCTGGAGATCAGTGTGATTACTGTGGAAAATGCTTACGCTCAGCTGATGATGGAAGGATATATTTATTCCAAGGAGAAGAGTGGTTATTATGTAAGTGAGCTCGCGCTGCAATTGCCAGCAGAACCGGGAAAAAAGGATGTTCCATTACAGGAAGAGGAGACAATAAGTACGGAATATTTTTTAGATTTAAAGAATAACAGTGTACCGACGGAAAATTTTCCTTTTACCGTATGGTCTAGACTGATGAGAAGAGTTTTGGCAGATCGTGAGATACGCCTGTTGGAACGTGTGCCGCCCCAGGGGGCGTTGGAACTTCGAAAAGCGATCTCGGACCATTTGTATCAATTTCGCGGAATGAACGTGGAACCAGGGAGAATTATTGTGGGAGCCGGGACGGAGTATCTCTATGGCTTGCTGATTCAGCTATTGGGGAGAGAGGAGATTTATGGCGTGGAGAATCCCGGTTATAGGAAGATTTCTCAGGTCTACCGGTGCCAGGGAGTAACCTGTGAGTACATTCCAATGGATTTCCAGGGACTGTCAGTGAAGGCGCTCAGGGACAGTAAGGTCACAGTTTTGCACATCTCTCCGGGGCATCATTTTCCCACAGGAATTGTCATGCCGATTAAGCGTCGCCAGGAGTTGCTTTGCTGGGCTAAGGAACGAGGGGGGAGATATATCATAGAGGATGACTATGACAGTGAGCTGAGATTCCAGGGGAGGCCGATTCAGACGCTACAATCCATTGACGATGAGGAGAAAGTGATTTATATCAATACCTTTTCAAAGACGATGACCCCTTCGATCCGAATCAGTTATATTGTGTTACCTCGCCATTTGATGGAACGGTACCAGGCGAAGTTGTCTTTTTATGCATGTACAGTTCCCAGCTTTGAGCAGTACACGTTGGCCAGATTTATTCGGGAGGGGTATTTTGAGCAGCACATCAATCGAATGAGGAATTATTATCGCACACTGAGAGATGAGATGGTTCAGGCAATTGAAGACAGCAGACTGAGAGGGAGAATGCTGATACAGGAACAGAATTCAGGATTGCATTTTTTATTGCAGGTGAAGACAAGAAAGAGTGATGATGAGATTCGGCTTTGTGCGCAAAGACAGGGGATTCGTCTGGACTGTCTGTCACAGTACTATGAGGGAACCGGTCGAGAGTATGAGCACTGTCTAGTAATTAACTATTCAGGAGTGGACAGGAAGCGGATTCAAGAGGGAATTCGGCGGCTAGAGAGGATTTTCCAGGACGAAGAATAGGAATCTGTCCATAGGCATGATCTGAGAAATCTTGGGCATATATTAGTGATGAGATCATTTGGCAGGCAGATCATTTATGAAGAAAAAGGATAGGGTCTTTCAGGGGGCAGCTTCGGCTTTGCTTTTGTTCTTAGGGGTTTTATGCTATAATCATTTTAATGTCAGAGAGTATTCGGAAGTTTTTCGGGAGGCAGCAGCGGAGCCAGCACCCAAAGTGGCGCTGACCTTTGATGATGGTCCGGATCCCGTCTATACTCCCAAGCTTTTGGATGGGCTAAAAGAGCGAAAAGTTCATGTCACATTTTTTTTGATTGGCAAAAAACTGGAAGGACAGGAGGACTTAGTCAGAAGGATACAACAGGAAGGCCATTTGATAGGAAATCATACGTATAGTCATGTGGACCTGTCTAAGCTATCAGAAAGTCAGGCAAAAGAGGAGATAGAGAAAACCAGCAATTCCATATACGAGATCACAGGTGAATATCCGACCTATGTGCGTCCCCCGTTTGGAGAATGGCAGGAAGAGCTGGAGTTTGAAGTGACGATGCTGCCGATTCTCTGGAATATAGATCCCATTGACTGGCAAAGATCTGATGTGGAAGGGATTGTCCGGGATGTAGAGAAAAAAGTGGCCGATGGATCTATTATTCTGCTGCACGACTGTTATGACAGTTCTGTGGAGGCGGCTCTGAGAATCGTAGATGATCTATTGGAGCAGGGGTATCAGTTTGTAACTGCAGATCAGATGATTTTGGAATGAAAGGAACGTGACAGAATGGATTTGTTTGAATATGCGAAGGAAAAAGCGATGGAGGAGGAATCTCCGCTGGCTTCTAGGCTGAGGCCTTCTACACTGGAAGAGGTGGTGGGGCAGACACACATTGTGGGCAAGGATAAGCTTCTCTATCGGGCAATTAAGGCGGATAAACTCAGTTCTATTATTTTTTATGGACCACCTGGCACCGGGAAGACGACCTTGGCAAAGGTCATTGCAAACACGACCAGCGCCAACTTTACACAGATCAACGCCACTGTGGCTGGAAAGAAAGATATGGAAGCGGTGATCAAGCAGGCGCAGAATGATCGAGGTATGTTTGGGAAAAAGACGATTCTGTTTATTGATGAGATTCATCGTTTTAACAAGGGACAGCAAGACTATTTGCTGCCGTTTGTGGAAGACGGAACGATTATTCTAATCGGAGCTACTACAGAGAATCCCTATTTTGAGGTGAACGGAGCGCTGTTGTCCAGATCTGTGATTTTCGAGCTGAAGCAGTTGGAAAAAGAGGAGATCAAGACGCTGATTCGAAGGGCTGTGAAAGATCCAGTCAAAGGTATGGGAAATTATCATGCAGATCTGGACGAGGATGCGTTAGAATTTTTGGCTGATATGGCAGGTGGGGATGCTAGAACTGCCTTGAATGCCATTGAATTAGGAATTTTGACTACCCAGAGGTCAGATGACGGAAGGATTCATATCACCTTGGAAGTGGCACAGGAGTGCATCCAGAAGCGGGTTGTGAGATATGACAAGGGCGGAGACAATCACTACGATATTATTTCGGCGTTTATCAAGAGTATGAGAGGCTCTGACCCGGATGCGGCGGTGTACTATCTGGCGAAGATGCTCTATGCAGGGGAGGATGTCAAGTTTATCGCCCGCAGAATTATGATATGCGCTTCGGAGGATGTGGGAAATGCAGACCCCCACGCGATTATGGTGGCTGTGGCGGCAGCTCAGGCTGTAGAGAGGGTCGGTATGCCGGAATCCCAGATTATTTTGTCACAGGCGGCATCCTACATTGCTTGCGCGCCCAAGAGTAACGCGGCAGTTAATGCGATCAGTGCGGCGATGGAGAGTGTCAAACATGTAAAGACTACCGTGCCGCCGCATCTTCAAGACGCACACTATGGCGGACACACGAAGCTAGGCCGAGGCGTGGGATACCGGTATGCTCATGAGTATCCCAACCACTATGTAAAGCAGCAGTATCTTCCGACGGAGATTTTAGGGACACGTTTTTACGTGCCTGGAGAGCTGGGATATGAAAAGACAATTCAGGAATATTTAAGAAAAATAAAGGGAGACGCTTAATTTAAAAGCGTCTCCATTAAGTGTTCATAGATTTCTAGATGTTTTTGGGACCACTGGCGGCAGATTGCTTCTGCCGCTTCTTTTGTGGGGACAGCCAGAGTTAAATCCAGCATATCCGCTCCTCGTTCTTTGAGTTGACAGCGGACATGGTAATCTTGATTTGTGGATTTGTAATAATCGGCAGACACGGAAGTACTGTCCTTTATCTCGCAGCCTTTTTCCTTCAGAAAGTTCTGAATTTCCTCCTTGATAGTGTCTGAGATCTCTTTGCCAAAATAGGACAGAGTTGTTCTGCCAGCTTCTGTGAGGCGGTAGTAAGAGGCGTTTCGAACAGTCTTCACCTCTAAGAGATTGGAGTCCACCAATTCCGAAAAAGTCTGCTGGAGATGAAAATAATTCGTGTATTCTTTTTCCAGCAAAAATTCGGATATCTGAGAATTTGTAAGTGGGTAATCTACCTCGTTTAACATATAGAGAATAATCAGTTTGTAAAGTGTAAAAGGCTTTGCCATTTGAATTACCTTCCTTCTTACTATGAAAGCCTGGACAGCGGAGAATGCGGAAAATGTGTCTGCGTTAAGTAGTACCGGCACACCGTCCCTGCCAGGTTTCCTTTTGTTTCATCTCATGGTGAAGACGGTTGAGAACTTCCCTTTTTCGGCTGGCCCATAAAGGCGCGAGTAAGAGCTCACTAGGGCCGTCTCCAGTCAGACGATGGACGACAATTTCAGGGTTTAGATGTTCCAGACAAGAGATCAGGATATCCAAGTATTCTTCCATGCTGTAGGTGGAAAAAGCCCCTTGAAGATAATCCTTGGCCAGGTCGGTTCCCTTTAAAACATGGAGAAGCTGAAGCTTGATTCCTTGTATGTCTTGCCGATTCAGATATTGGATTGTCTGAAGAATATCTTCAGAAGTTTCCCCAGGCAGTCCAAGGATTGTGTGGACAATAACGTCGATGTCCAGAGCGCGGAGGTCCTTCACCGCGTCCTCAAAACAAGACAGCGGGTACCCGCGGCGAATGTAACGTGCGGTTCGTTCATGCATTGTCTGAAGGCCCAGCTCTATCCAGACGGGTTTTTGGCAGTTTAGGTGTCCAAGAAGTTCTAAAATCTCTGTGTCCAGACAGTCGGGACGGGTACCTATGGAAAGAGCGACGATATCGGGATGGGAGATCGCCTCCTGGAAGATCGAGCGAAGGTAGGAAAGCTCCCCGTAGGTATTTGTGTAAGCCTGAAAATAAGCGATGTATTTTCGGATGGGCCGTTTTTGAGAGAGCATTGCTTTTTGGCTCTCGATCTGTTCTGTGATTGACAGGTCGGCAGAGGCGGCAAAATCCCCGGAACCGCCGGCACTGCAGAAAATGCAGCCCCGGCTGTCTAAGGTTCCGTCGCGATTGGGGCAGGTCATCCCGCCATTTAAGGTCACTTTATATACTTTTTCATGAAATTTTTCCCGGAGCATATAATCCAAGGAATGGTAAGGCTTTTCTCCCCAGCGCATTATTGAATATGAGCTTTTACGGCCTCACTGACCGCTTCCGCAACTCTGGGGTCAAAAGCCTCCGGCATGATAAAGTCTTCGTTCAATTGCTCATCTGTGACAAGAGAGGCTAGAGCTTCGGCAGCAGCCAGCTTCATCTCTTCTGTGATCTGTTTTGCCCGTCCTTCTAAAGCGCCTTTGAAGATTCCTGGAAATGCCACGACATTGTTGATCTGATTTGGAAAATCAGAGCGTCCTGTGCCTACAATGCGCGCGCCGGCGGCTTTTGCCACGTCCGGCAGTATCTCAGGAACAGGGTTTGCCATGGCAAAGAGAATCGGATCTGTGTTCATGGTCTTTACCATCTCGGAGGTAACCACATTGGGGGCAGATACACCGATAAAGATATCGGCGCTCACCAATGCGTCGGCTAAAGTTCCGGTCTTATCCTCCAGATTGGTGATCTTTAACATCTCTTTTTTGATATCATTCAGGCGAGGCGATTTGCTGGAAACGATTCCCTGGCTGTCGCAGAGCATAAGATGACGGAAACCATAACGCAGCAGGAGCTTTGTGATGGCGATGCCGGCAGCTCCAGAACCGTTGATGACGATGCGGCATTCCTCTTTTTTCTTTCCGGTGATACGCAGAGAGTTAATAATGGCTGCCAGAACGACGATGGCAGTTCCGTGTTGATCATCGTGGAATACCGGGATGTCCAAAGAGGCTTTTAAGCGCTCTTCAATCTCGAAACAGCGGGGTGCAGAGATATCTTCCAGATTGATTCCGCCGAAAGCGGGAGCGAGCTGAATGACAGCTTTGACGATCTCATCAGTATCCTGTGTGTCCAGACAGATCGGAAATGCGTTGACGCCGCCAAATTCTTTGAATAATACAGCCTTTCCTTCCATAACCGGCAAGGCGGCGTGCGCGCCGATGTTTCCTAGTCCTAGGACAGCACTTCCATCGGAAACCACAGCGATGGTATTGGATTTGATGGTATATTTATAGACATCCTCTTTATTCTCAGCAATTTTTTTACAAGGCTCTGCGACACCGGGGGTATAGGCGAGCGCAAGGTCTTCACGAGTGTTGATCTTCGTTTTGGAGACGGTTTCTAATTTTCCTTTCCACTGTTCATGCAGCAAAAGAGCTTGTTCATTTGTAGTCATAGTATCTTCTCAACCTTTCTGAATTATGATAGCTTGTCTACTTTGTTCTATATATAGGAAAGAATTTATTACGCGAATATGTGAAAGTCCTTCCCTATAACACAAGTACTCCGTAGGATCGCACTGCGGCGGAGATGAAAATATTGCTGACACAGTCCACGGCAGGCGAAGAATCCTGTGAGACAGGATTCTTTTTTATAATTAATAATAGCATTGGTTTTTGGGAAGTGCAAGGGAAAATCAAAGTCATGAGACTGCTGTTAAAGACTTCGGGTACAATTACTTGCGCCAAACTGCTGCTTACAGCAATTTGTGTGCATCGCGAAGCGTGTTACTGCTCACGAGTTGCAAGTGAGTGAACAGTAACGGACGGCGGTTGTCACTCATGAACATATAGAAAAACAGTGGAAACTTGTAAATTTGTACTATAGGAAGTATAATAGATGAAAAATATGGCACAGGGAAGTGATTACAGGCAGAATGGAGGAAGCAGGAAATGATAAAGAGTGTAATGGATCTTCATACGCATACAGTAGCCAGTGGACATGCATACAATTCGCTGAGAGAGATGGCGAAAGCTGCGGCTGAGAAGGGACTGGAGCTGTTGGGAATTACAGAACATGCGCCGAAAATGCCCGGCAGCTGTCAGACCTTTTATTTTCGCAATCTGAAGGTAGTTCCGAGAACCCTCTATGGGATTGAACTTTTGCTGGGGTCAGAGGTGAATATCATGGATTCCGAGGGAAATCTGGATTTAAGTCAAAAGGACCTGATGAGCCTGGATTTGGTGATTGCCAGTATGCATACGCCGTGTATGAGGCCAGCGAGCAAGGCGGAAAACACTTACGCATACCAGAAAGTGTTGGAGAACCCTGCGGTAAATATCATAGGGCATCCTGACGACGGGCGTTTTCCGGTGGATTACAGAGCACTGGTAAAGACGGCAGCCGATTACGGAAAAGTTTTGGAAGTCAACAACCATTCTCTGGACCCGGAATGTACCCGAGAAAATGCAAAGGAGAATGACTGGATTATGCTGGAACTGTGCATGGAATATAAGGTGCCGATTGTCATGAGCAGCGATGCGCATTTTGACACTCTGATCGGGGATTTCCCTAATATATATCCTTTGTTAGAGAGATTAAAATTTCCTGAGGAATTGGTGCTGAACCGTTCTGTGGAAGCGCTGAAACCCTATGTAAATAAATATAGAAGTTAAGAAAAGGTTTTTGCCAATTATTAAAAATCAATGAAAATTGCGGAAACTTCTTGAATGTACAATTTTAGTGTGATAAAATTAAAAATAGAATTTCTATTTGAAATTTTATTATGGGTGACCGTTTTTACAAACGGAAGGTAGCAAGAACAGATCGAAGGAGAATAAGTAATGGGTAAAAAAATTAGGACAGAAGCAGTGGACCATTTGTTTGATGGAATACTCAGCCTAAAGACGAAAGAAGAGTGTTATCTTTTTTTTGAGGATGTGTGCACGATCAATGAATTGCTTTCTTTATCTCAGCGGTTTGAAGTTGCGAAGATGTTGATGGACAAGCGCACGTATCTGGACATTTCTGAAAAGACAGGAGCGTCCACAGCGACAATCAGTCGAGTAAACCGTTCTTTGAATTATGGAAATGACGGTTATGAGATGGTGTTCCAAAGACTAGAGGAACAAAAGAAAGAGAGCAAGGAATAAAAAGAAGAAAACTCTATGTAAATGGGAAAACCATTTGCATAGAGTTTTTTAGGTAGCGGAGAATCCTACTTGCAGGATTCTTTTTTATGTAATAGGAAAGCCATTGTCACGCTAATGAGTAAAAGTCCTTTCCTATTACATAAACACTTCGCTATGGATGTGCACTTGCACGAGAGGTAGCCACCATAGGCGGCTGTGCTCGGCGCGCAAAGTAGGGATGCCCCCTTAAAGATTGGAAGATGTGGGCTTACCCACTTTGTTCTGTCCTCTTACATTTCCAGTTTCATATCTCCCAATTTTATCCAACCTTTCTTTCTCATGAGTTCTGAGAAAAATAAAGTGATTACTGCCGGCAAAATAAACTGCAAAAGCAAAATCTTGATCAGGACTGCCATAGGAGAGTCGTAGGCAACCATAGTCTCCCAGGTCATAATCTGCCCCACAAAACCAGCAGAACCCATACCGGAACCAGTGGCGTTGCACTGCATGTTTGCAAGCATCGTTCCCACAGGTCCTAAGATGGCGCTAGAGAGGATGGCCGGAAGCCAGATAATGGGTTTTCTGACAATATTTGGAACCTGGAGCATGGAAGTGCCGATCCCCTGGGCGAGAAGTCCGCCAATCTTGTTTTCACGATAACTGGCGACAGCGAAACCGACCATGTTGCAGCAGCATCCAATCACGGCAGCTCCTGCGGCGATGCCGGACAGATTCAAAATGATTCCGAGGGCGGCAGAACTTATGGGAAGAGTCAGAATCATTCCCATGAGGACAGAGACTACAATTCCCATAAGGAAAGGCTGCTGCTCCGTTCCCCAGTTAATCAGACTGCCTAGCCAAGTCATAAAGGCAGAGATCGGTGGCCCTGCGATCAATCCCACGGCGGAGCCTGACAGGATGGATACTAGAGGAGTCACCAGTATGTCAAGTTTTGTTTTTCCGGATACGAGGTGGCCCACTTCAATACCTACTAGAGCGGCTACGAAGGCACCCAGCGGTTCCCCGGGCCCAGAAAACAGCATGGAGCCGTCCTCAGTGAGTACAGTTTGTGCCAATAGTTTACTGGCGAAGCCGCCTACCATGCCGGCGGTGGCAGCAGATAAAACCACCAGTGAACTCTCTTTAAAGCGGTAGGCAACACCTACTCCAATGCCAGCGCTGGTCATGGCAGCAGCCACTTTTCCCAGCACATAGATGGTGTCACCGATGCTACCGCCGATTAATGTTCCAATTTGCTGAATGATTGTGCCGATGATTAAGGTAGCAAAAAGCCCTTGGGCCATGCCACTTAAACCATCAATGAAAATGTGGTTAAGTATTTTTTTCATTGAGAATCCCCCTCTGATTATTGTGTATACATGTGTCTTGTCACTTGACAAAGCGTACCACATTTTTTGAAAAAACGCAACATAAAATATTCAGAGGCGGTGCTGCCAGGAGGGTTACTGGAGGAATATCTTTGAGGTAACGTCTTTTACGCCGTGGATTTCAAGCCTGACGTATAGCTGTCCATTTTTGAACTGATTCAGTGGAAGCTCTAAGGGTTTTGACAAGGCCGTTACATCAAAAGACTGTACCGTTTCATCTTGGACAAGCCACAGAGTCAGCGTCGCGTCGTCTGGGACTGTACCGCAGGAGATATCGGCATAGAGCATTTGAGTTTTAGGAGCTTGTATGGAAAAAAGCTCTTCCTTGATGAAACCGTCGCTGGCACTTTTAAAATCCAACTTCCAGATACCGTTGTGATAAATGTTAGAATTCATCTGGATGGTGCCGAGATTCCAAATTTTTTCGTCTGAGGTGACGTCTGTGTTTATTCCGTTCCCAGCGGCTGCGTTTACGATAAAAACTGCCAGACATACCAGTATGAGCACCATGCTGACCGTACCGGTAACAATGAATTTTAGGTGATGGGTTTTTGGCTTTGACATAGTAGTAATATCCTCCTTATTCTCAACGTATTTACCGCATTCTTCGCAATATTTTGCTTTTAAAGAGATTCGATGTCCGCAGGTGGGACAAATTTTCTTGGGTTCCGGGCGGCGAAGAAAGTAAATAAGAAGTCCGATCAATGGCGTCGCGATCAAGACTATGGCTGTCCATAGAATCGGGTCTTCTCTTCTTTTTTTACAGTCTTGGTATACCCATGCTGCAAAAAAGGCGGAGGAGCAAAGCGTAAAGGTTACAATACACAGAAGCAGTATGGGGAATAGCATGGAAAGGCCACTGAAGCCGTCGCTTTTAAAAAAGTATAAGACCAACCGTAAAAAAAGCAGAAGACAAATCATAGGTATTCCGATATAGAGAAAAAGTGGTTTCTTTTTTTGGGTGTTCATGCCAAAGCACCTCCTTTCTGAATGTGAATGGTGATATCTTCCTTTAAACGGGTTCTTCTGACTCCGACTATCGTGAGCAAAACACCGGCAATACCCAAGTAGAGACAGGTACCCGTGACGAGTATGGATAGATAGGGATTAACGATCACCAATTGCGCGGCAACTGCCAATAAAGAGAAGATGACAAAATTTAATGTCATTGGTAAATACCAAAGGGACAAGGAATATACGGCGGGCGCTTTTTTATTCATTTCCTGTCGGTGCAGGTTAAGTTTCAGGGAATTGTTTAATTCCTGAGAAGGCTCGTCGTCGATTCTCATTGAAGCTCTGATAATTTTATCCAACTCGGTGTTAAAATGGTTATCCTTCATAGCCAGCTTCCTCCAATCTTTTTTTTATCAGGCGTCTACCTTTAAACAATCTACTTTTTATGGTTCCAGGCGGTTTCTTTAGTATCTCTGCAATCTGTTCTATGGAAAAATCAGAGAGGTAAAACAATGTCAGCGGTATCCGGATTTTCTCAGGAAGATTTTGAATGATTCCGTTGACTGTGGAGATTAACTCCCTCTGCGAGAAAATTTCCTCTATATTTTCTTCTGAATGCAGTGTATTTGCCGTCTCATCGTCCAAAGTACTGCAAGGAGCGATGGAATTTCGACGAGCCTGTTTTCTCCTGTCGCTTTTCCAAAGATTGTGGGCAAGGGAGAAAAGCAGAGCTTTTGGATTTTTCTCCCAGTCAAGAGACCAGATGCCTTCTAAAGCCTTCAGAAAAGTCTGCTGATACAGGTCTTCGGCTTCGGTTTTGTTCATACAGAGTTTCAGGCAGAATCTGTAGATATCTGTGCCAAATTCATCAATACATTTTTCCACTTCTTTCGCGTCCAAGGTTTCACCTCCATTACCTGTTCACTCTATATTCGTCGCCATTTTAGGAATGGTTCATTTTTAGAAAAAAATTTTTTGCGTGGTAAGTCCGGCGCAAATATGGCAGCGGGCGGGGCAAGGGAATTTTAAATGATCTGTAGAAGAAAAGAATTGTGCTATGTGAGAAGGTGCAAAAAGGAGAAAAATATTGACACAATGGAAACAGAGAGTTTTATCGTCTCCATTGTGTCAAATTTTTAGGACTTATTCTTAGATTTTTTTTCTTTGTGTTTCGTGGGCGGAACCATGCCGTCCACGAGTTTTTCGATTAACAATTTTTTACAGTAGACGTCGAAACTGAGAAGGCAAATGAAAGAAAATTGCTGCAGAAATTGCCGGTCTTCTTCCGGTGAATCCTGAAATGTCTGGTCTGCAATGTTGTAACGCTTTAGTAGGTCCTTCTTTAGATATTCGATTTGACTGTGTTCCATGCTAAAGACTTCCGAGTAGACTTTGGTCAGATCAAATTCATTGTCTGTGCGAAAATATTTTTCAGTAATCGGAGCCAGAAGAGTTTGAATGTCATTGATAGACAGTATGTTTTTGAAATAATAGATAAAGATAAGGAGAAGCAGATGTTCTTTGGAATATTTTTTCTTTTCTGGGGATGGTAAAAGGCCGTTTTTCGCATAGTTGTTAATCATCGTTTTGGTCAGCACTTTGTCATCAGAATAGCGTTTGGAAGATTTCAATTTCGTCTCCATAAAAGTGGTGACCTGATCCATATAAAGATCAATTTCAGGGAGATCTTCCGGTTTGATATAGTCGATTCGGGAAATGCTCTCCAGAATGCTGTTGATTACATTTTTTGTGTCAATAGTCATAATATCACCTCGTTTCTTTATTATATAGTTTTGAATACTACTTGTAAAGCTTTTTGATGCTGAATTTTAAGAATTTAGCAATAGATAGTTACTATTCACAGCCGATTTAAACTTCAGCACAGAGACGTTGTGCTCGCATGTAAGATGCAGTGCTGAAGTTTGAATCAGGACTGTGAAGGAGAAAACATACTTGTATGTTTATGCGAGCGGACATCAGTATGAGCTGAGCTTGTCCCTCGTACCAAGGCGCTGTCTGTGGGGGAATGTCATTCATGTGGACGAAGGACTAGGGGCATGGTATAATGTCTGTGGAATTAAAGAAGGCTGTGTTTTCTGTAGGACATAGCAGGTGAGGACGAGAGAGACAATATTGGTTTAGAATAGATGGGAGATTTACATGAGCATTTATGAGAATTTAAATCCACAACAGAAAGAGGCAGTGTGTCAGACAGAGGGACCTCTGTTGATTTTGGCAGGGGCTGGTTCAGGCAAGACCAGGGTTTTGACTCACCGGATAGCCTATCTGATAGAAGAAAAAGGCGTAAATCCGTGGAATATTATGGCGATTACCTTTACGAACAAGGCAGCACAGGAGATGAAAGAACGGGTGGACCAGATCGTAGGTTTTGGTTCGGAGAGCGTCTGGGTGACGACTTTTCATTCCACTTGTGTGCGTATTTTGAGGCGATACATTGATCGAATTGGATTTGACAATCGTTTTACTATTTATGATGCAGATGACCAGAAGTCATTGATGAAGGATATCTGTAAGCGACTTCAGATTGATACCAAGTTATACAAAGAGCGTGCCCTTTTAGCCCAGATTTCTCACGCGAAGGACCAGTTGGTAAGTCCGGAAGAATTCGAACTGAACAGTCAAGGCGATTACAGCAAAATGAGAGTGGCCGAAGTATACAAGGAGTATCAGACTCAGCTTCGCAGAAACAACGCACTGGATTTTGACGATTTAATCATGAAGACCGTGGAGCTGTTTCAGAGCTGTCCAGAAGTTTTGGAATCTTATCAGGAGAGATTTCGCTATATTATGGTGGACGAATATCAGGATACCAATCTGGCGCAGTTTCAGTTCGTGAGCCTACTGGCGTCTAAATATCAAAACTTGTGTGTCGTAGGCGACGATGATCAGTCTATCTATAAGTTTCGAGGAGCGAATATTGAGAACATCTTAGGATTTGAGCGGGTATTTTCCAATACAAAGGTAATTCGGTTGGAACAAAATTATCGTTCTACCAAAAACATTCTTCAGGCGGCAAATGAGGTGATTCAAAATAACGCACAGAGAAAACCTAAGACACTCTGGACAGACAATGAAGAGGGAAATAAGGTCCATTTTCGGCATTTTTTGAGTGGATTTGAGGAAGCGGAATATGTGGTGGGGGACATCGCCCAGAAGCATCGAGAGGGTATTTGCAGTTATCGAGACTGTGCAGTTTTATATAGGACGAATGCTCAGTCGCGTTTGTTTGAAGAAAAATTTTTGATGGCGAACATTCCTTATAGACTGGTAGGGGGAGTGAATTTCTATGCCCGCAAGGAAATCAAAGATCTGCTCAGTTATCTGAAGACGGTAGACAATGCAAAGGATGATCTGGCTGTCCGCAGAATTATCAATATCCCCAAAAGAGGGATTGGAGCCACGACACTGTTGAGGGTTCAGGAGTATGCGACGGAACAGGATATCAGTTTTTATGACGCGCTCAAAGAGGCAGAAAAAATACCGAAGCTGGGAAGAGCGGCAGTGAAGATACAGCCTTTTGTCACGATGATTCAGAGTCTTCGCAGTGAGCAGAGAAGCTTTTCAGTCAGTGAGCTTTTAGACGATGTTATCGAAAGGACGGGGTATGTTCAGGACTTGATTGCGGAGGATACAGATGAGTCAAGGGCCAGAATCGAGAACATTGATGAGTTGATTACAAAGGCTACCACTTATGACAAAGAAAGTGAGAATCCTACGCTTGGAGGATTTCTTGAGGAAGTAGCCCTGGTCGCGGATATTGACACAGTGGACCCCAATCAGGACCATGTGTTGTTGATGACTTTGCACAGCGCCAAAGGATTGGAATTTTCACAGGTGTATCTGGCGGGGATGGAAGACGGTATTTTTCCAAGTTATATGACGATTGGTTCGGAAGATCCAGGCGATATGGAGGAAGAGCGGCGGCTTTGTTATGTTGGTATCACGAGGGCGATGAAAGATCTGACGATGACAAGTGTGCAGCAGAGAATGATTCGAGGCCAGGCGCAATATAATAAGGTATCCAGATTTATCTACGAACTTCCCAGGGAAGTTGTGGATATGGGACACAAAATTGAGAAAAAAGAGATAAAAACGGAAGTGCCGAGAAACAATACATATGCGCAGATGAGGGAGGCATTTCGGGCGAAAGCGTTCCAGCCCAGACAGTTTGAAGTGAAAAAGGCAGACAAACTAAGTTATGAGGTGGGAGATACGGTGCGACATGTCAAATTTGGAGTAGGAATTGTGAAAAATATCGTAGAAGGCGGAAAAGACTATGAGGTTACGGTGGATTTTGACCAGGTGGGAGTGAAAAAAATGTTTGCTAGTTTTGCGAAGCTAAAGAAGATTTGAACCGGCTGCTGTGAATCTGAGCTTACATGGCTAAATAGCTACCAATTATTTTTATTACTTGAAAGAAAATCTGGTAAAAAGCATGAGATAGTGATATAATAAGAGAAGTTAGAACCGCTGTTGACTGCTCTTCCAAATGCTCAGGAGCGGTGAAAAATTGGTTTGGGGTTTCCAAATATGATGCAGCGGATAATATTAGGAAAGAAGGTGTTTAATGATGAACATGAATAAGCTGGAGGATTTATTAACATCACTGAACAAGAAAGAGGATGAAAAACAGAAGAATGCAGTTCTCTGGGCGTTGGCTATCATCGGAGCAGTGGCAGCAGTAGCAGGAATCGCTTATGCAGTGTACCGTTTCTTTGCACCGGATTATCTGGAAGATTTTGAAGAAGATTTTGACGATGACTTCGACGATTATTTTGAAGATGAGGATGACGACAAAGACGAAAAATAACATACGTAAGAGAGAAGCTCTGAGAGAGAATATTTTTTCTGCCCCAGAGATGGATGGAAGATTTAAATAAGTGGAAATCTGTCGGCGGTGAGGCTTTCTGTGTATATAAGAATGAGAAGCAGCAGCCGGCAGATCTGCTGTAGAAGAAGGAGGGCCTGCGGGCCCATGCAACAAGGTGTGAGGGGGCGCTGCACAATTTTCGGAGATCGTTTTGAGAATACATGGCTGATGTATTTTAGAAATGGTTTTCGGCAATTGTGCAACGCCCTCTTTTTGTCACGTGGAACTGTATCAGCGGCATTCTCAGTGACATAGGAGCTGTCGGCTGAGAGGACAGATAAAAATAGAGGACACGGAGGTTATTGTGAAAAAAGGTTGTATCTGTGAGGGAATTATTGAGAAGGTAGAATTTCCCAATAGGGGAAAAGCGACTGTGGAGGGAGAGACAGTCATAGTAAAAAATGGGATACCTGGACAGAAGGTTCGTTTTGTGATTAACAAAAAACGGGGAAAACGTTTGGAAGGCAGACTTCTGGAGGTGTTGGAAAAGTCGCCTTTGGAGAGACGGGAGCCGGTTTGCAGTGTTTTCCCCGACTGTGGAGGGTGCATGTACCAGACAATGCCCTATGAAGAGCAGCTGAAGATGAAGCAGGCCCAGGTAAAAGAGATCCTGGACAGGGCAGTTTTGGGGGAATATGAGTATGAAAATATTTATGGAAGTCCGCAGGAATTTCACTATCGAAACAAGATGGAGTTTTCTTTTGGGGATGCTGAGAAAGACGGCCCTCTGACGCTTGGCTTGCATAAAAAGGGCAGTACTTATGATGTGCTTACAGCCGGGGATTGTCAGTTGGTGCATCAGGATATGACAAAAATATTGACCTGTGTGTGGGAATATTTCCGAGACAGAAAGGTCTCCTATTACAAAAAGATGCAGCATATGGGTTATCTGAGACATTTGCTGCTGCGGCGGGGAACAACCACCGGGGAAATTCTGGTGCATTTAGTTACAACCAGCCAGGAGGAACACGATTTGACACCTCTGAAGCAGGAGCTTTTGGGCCTTGGATTGGAGGGAAAAATTGTCGGGATTATGCATATCATCAATGATTCTCTCTCGGATGTGGTCAAGAGTGACGAGACCAGGATTTTATATGGGCAGGACTATTTCTACGAGACTTTAATGGGATTGAAGTTTAAAATTAGCACCTTTTCTTTTTTTCAGCCTAATACTCTGGCTGCGGAGGTACTCTATAATATTGTCCGCAGTTACGTGGGAGAGACCAAGGATAAAGTGGTATTTGACCTGTACAGCGGTACAGGGACAATTTCTCAGATTCTTGCCGAGGTATCCAAAGAAGTGGTGGGTGTGGAAATTGTGGAGGAGGCCGTGGAAGCGGCCCGGGAAAATGCGAGGATGAATGGCCTAAAAAACTGTAGGTTTATCGCCGGTGATGTGTTGAGAGTGCTGGACGAACTGGAGGAAAAACCGGATATGATTGTCTTGGACCCGCCGCGGGATGGAATTCACCCTAAGGCGCTACCAAAGATTTTGGATTATGGCGTGGACAGAATCGTCTACATCTCTTGTAAAGTGACCAGCCTGGCCAGGGACTTGGAATTGTTCCAAGAGCGAGGGTATCGGGTGGAGAAATGTACGGCGGTGGACCAATTTTGTCAGACGGTGCATGTGGAGACAATCTGCCTTTTAGAACGAAAATAAGCGGATTTTCGGGGTTCTTATGTGGTGGTTCAGTCTATTTGCCACCCATTTGCCACCCGCAAAATAGAATTGAGCAGAAAATCAAAGAAAGCAGCTGAATGGCAGAGTTTTGTAGAGGATATCTGGCCTGTTTAAGAGCAGGAGAGAGAGTGACCGCCTTTGCGACGCCGATCTACTATTTCGAGATGGCGGGACAGACGAAGACTTTGTTGGACAGAGCAAATTCACTGTACGGTTCAGAATATGCGTTTGATGACATCTATCCTTTTGTCGGCGGCTGCGGAGAATGAAGGGGGACGAAGTAGGTGCGATTACAAGGCATCCTACGCTAAAGCAAGCTTAGTTACTGTTCACTCACTTGCGGTTCGTGAGCAGTAATACGTTTTGTGATGTACACAAACTGCTGTAAACAGCAGTGTGGCGCGAGTATGTCTCGGGATTTTTGTACGAAATGTACAAAAAAACTCGCTAGATCTTGAAGACCTGAAGTGTAACCAAGCTTATGAACTCGACAAAGCGGTCTGAAAAATAGCTTGCAGATTTTGGAAAAGTATGATATAGTACGTTTTGTCCGAACATTTCATATCCACTGGGTCTGGGTATGAGTATTCAGTTAATCCTATTTTTTAGCCTTGCAGGCACGTAGTGTCTGCAAGGCCTTTTTTTGTTTCATAGGAAACTGTATCCCTATGAAACGAAAAATGTTCCGCTAAGGACGTGTAATTAGGGAAAATAGCACAAAAAAATCTAATTATAAATGTCAATACTGTCGAAAACGTGAAAACGTATTGACAATTTGAATACTTACCTCTATAATAAAACCCAACATCGGATGTTGGATATTTAAGGGCAAAGGAGAGAACGTATGAGGAAAGTAGGGAAACTAACGATGACGGTTTGTATGGCTGCGTTTCTGGTACCGGTTTTTCTGGCAGGCTGCGGAAAAGAGACGGATTCAGCCGGGAGCGGCACTGTATCGGATGGGGCGTACGAAAAATTCGAGGAAGTGGAACTGAGGCTGAGCTGTAATGGAACGGAGACCGCGAATGACGCAAAGGCGGCCTATCGGATCGCGGATAAGCTCAGTGAGAAGTCCGGAGGAAGAGTGACGATGACAGTTTTTACCAACGATCAGTTGTCTGGAGGAAATATGTCCAAGGGGCTGGAAATGCTGTGCAACGGAACTGTTGATTTGGATATTCACTCTACCAGTGTCATCTCAAATTTGGATAACCGGCTGATGGTCAGTACGCTGCCGTGGCTATTTTCGGACTACCAGGAAGCGGAGGACGCTTTTTACGGAGAAGGCGGAGAGTACATAGATTCGATTTTGCAGGAGAAGGGAGTTTACTACCTGGGCGCTGTCCACAATGGATTCAAAGCGATCACGAACAGCAAGCATCCAATTCAGAAGCCAGAAGATCTCAAAGGGCTGAAAATAAGAATACCAGGAGGCAGTTTCTTCAGCGACTTTTATTCGATGCTTGGCGCATCTCCGCAGGCCATGTCCTGGTCGGAAGTATTTACAGCGCTTCAGCAAGGAACCATCGACGGACACGACAACTCTCTCACCACCATCAACTCGGGAAATGTCCAGGAAGTACAAAAATATATCACGATATCCAAGCATACCTATGAGGCTTTCACTGTGATGGCAAATCAGAAACGGTTTGATGTCTTGAATGAGGATACACAGAATCTGATTCGGGAATGTGTGGAGGAAGCCACAAAGGAAATTAATCAGGAGATCATAGAGGAAGAGGCTACGCTGGAAGAGAAGTTTACAGCGGAAAATGGCTGTGAGATCTATGAATTGACAGAAGAAGATATTGCCGACTTCAAAGCGGCAGTCCTGCCTTTGGAGGAGAAATACAAAGAGCTCTATGGAAGTAATGCCTGTGCGGCATTTGGCGCGGAATAAATTTCAGAGAAAGGAGATGGCGGGATGAAGAAATTTTTGAAAGAAATTGAGGATAATATCTGCGGATTGCTTCTGCTGGCCATGATGGTTCTCACCTGTATCAATGTGTTCGCGAGATATGTATTCAAAAGTTCCATGCCTTTTGTAGAGGAATTGACTGCTCTGGGCCTGGTGATAATCAGCCTGAGCGGCGCTGCTGTGGCAGCCAAAAGAGGCGCCCATCTGGGGCTGACGGTGTTGACAGATTTGCTGCCTGAAAAAGTCCAAAAAGGATGTGTTCTGTTGGGACATTTACTGGGAACGGTATTTGGGCTGGTTTTGTTGGGATTTGGAATCTCTATGGCGGCCTTGGAATATGAACTGAAGCTGGTGACTGCCGGTATGCAGTGGCCGGAGTGGATGATGGGAGCTTTTGTACCCGTCAGCGGAGCCGTACTGACTGTACGGTACATGCAATTATTTATCCGCGATCTAAAAGGGAAGGAGGAGAAGAGCTGATGGCAGGCCTAATACTGTTTGGAGCGTTTTTTGTTCTGCTTTTGCTGAACGTACCCATCGGACTTTTGCTGGGGATTTCCAGTATTCTCACCTTGTTATATGAGAATCTGCCGGTTTCTATGGTGACTATCAATATGTACTCCGCAACCAGCAAATTTGTACTCCTGGCGATTCCTTTCTTTATTCTGGGAGGAAATATCATGGAGAAGAGCGGTATTTCCCAGAGACTGATTGATTTCTGCAAATCGTTGGTCGGACACAGAAAGAGTGGAATGGCTCTGGTGTGCGTAATCGTGGCCTGCTTTTTTGCGGCGATCTCTGGTTCAGGTCCCGCGACAGTGGCGGCGCTGGGTATGATTATCATTCCGGCCATGGTGAAGGCAGGGTATGACAAAGCCAGTTCTACAGCCTTGATGTCTACCAGCGGCGCCATCGGCATCATCATTCCGCCTTCGATCACCTTCGTAATCTACGGTTCTATCACAGGAACTTCTGTGGGTTCTTTGTTTGCCTCAGGTATCGTGCCGGGGATTCTCATGGGAGCTTTGCTGCTGACGGCCATGATGTGGATGAGCCGAAAGAGAGAACTGAAACTGATGCCGAAAGCGTCTGCCAAAGAACGCTGGAGCTCATTCAAGGATGCGTTCTGGGGACTGATGATGCCGGTTATTATTTTGGGAGGTATCTACGGGGGAATCTTCACACCGACGGAAGCCGCAGCGGTATCCGCGCTGTATGGACTGTTGGTGGGGCTGTTCATCTATAAATCCATTCGCATCAGAGATATCCTGGAGATTTTAAAAGATTCGGTGTCTCAGACTGCGGTCGTCATGTTCATCGTAGGCACAGCCAGCTTGTTTGCCTGGGTGCTGACGGTCACAGGCATGGCGGCTTCCGCCAGCAATATGCTGATTGACATTTGCAATGGAAATAAGTACATCTTTTTGCTGATTATCAACGTTATTTTATTGATTGCAGGTTGTTTTATCGACGCAAACTCGGCCTCTTACATTTTTGTACCGATTCTCTTTCCGGTTGCGGCAAGTCTGGGAATTGATGCGGTGCACCTAGGGTGTATTATGGTTATGAATATGGCGATCGGGCTGGTTACGCCGCCGGTGGGAGTCAACCTGTATGTAGGATGCGGAATCGCGGATGTGTCATTGAAAGACATATCCAAGGCAGTGCTGCCTTTTGTGGCGGTATCCATTCTCACCTTATTGCTGGTGACATATATCCCGCAGATTTCGATGGCGATTCCGAATCTGGTCAAATGATAATTCTTCCAATGCATAGCTGCATTGGAAAAAAAATAGAATATAATGTCCAACATTGGAAGTAGGACAAAGAGAGGTGGAAAAATGAAAAACGTGAGTGTGGAAGAGCTGAAAGAACGGGCAAAGGAATTGAGAAAGACCGCTCTGACTATGATTTATGAAGCGCAGTCTGGGCATCCAGGGGGCGCGCTCTCGGCAGCTGACCTTGTGGCGGCACTGTATTACCGAGAATTAAATATTAACCCAAAAGAACCTAGATGGCCTGAGAGAGACCGCTTTATTCTGTCAAAGGGACATGCGTGTCCGATACAGTATGCGGCGCTGGGACGATTGGGTTATTTTGAGGAAAGCCATCTGCACACTTTGAGGCAGGAGGGGTCCATTTTGCAGGGGCACCCAGATATGAAAAAGTGTCCTGGCATTGACATCTCTACAGGGTCTCTCGGGCAAGGACTTTCTTGCGGTGTGGGAATGGCATTGGCAGCGAAGAGAAGAGGGGAGGATTACCGCGTGTTCGTGCTGACCGGCGACGGCGAGTTAGATGAAGGACAGATCTGGGAGGCTGTGATGGCGGCCAGTGCCTGGAAATTAGATAATTTAACGATGATGATCGACAATAATCGTCTTCAGTTGGATGGTCCTTGTGAGCAGCTTATTCCTCATCTTAATTTGACACAGAAGATGAGAGAATTTGGCTTTGAGACCTATGAGATTGACGGAAACGACATGGGAGAGATCGTGGAGACTCTGGACAAAATCAAAGCCTCAAAGACTGGACGGCCTAAATGCATCAATGCCCGTACCGTCAAGGGAAAGGGTGTATCCTACATGGAAGATCAGTTGGGCTGGCATGGAATGGCGCCTGACGAGGAACAGTATCGGACTGCTATGGAAGAATTGGAAAGGGGACTGTAAAAGATGGGAGAGAACAAGAGAGCGACGAGAGACGGTTTTGGGGATGCGATTTTGGAGATTGGAAAAACCAACCCGGATATCTATGTGGTAGATATTGATATTGGAAAATCCTGCAAGACAGGGGCGTTTTCCAAGGAGCTGCCAGCCCAGCATGTCAATGTGGGAATCGCGGAACAAAACGGCGCGGGGGTCGCAGCCGGCCTGGCGACGACGGGGATTATCCCTTTTGTGGTTACTTATGCGGTGTTTGGAAGCCTTCGTATGGGGGAGCAGATTCGTCAGGAGGTGTGCTATCCCAATCTGAATGTGAAGATTGCCTGCTCCCACGGAGGCGTTACTCCGGCCAACGATGGCGCGAGCCATCAGAGTATTGAGGATATGGGGGTCTACCGCACGATTCCCAATATGACAGTCATGATGCCTGCGGATTACTACGCCGCCAAGGCACTGGTAAAGGAAGCGGCAAATACTTATGGGCCGATGTACCTGAGATTTACCAGGGATGCGGTTCCGGTGATCTATGATGAGAATACAAAGTTTGAAATCGGCAAAGCGAAAAGGCTCACAGAGGGCAGGGATGTGGCAATGATTGCCATTGGAGATACGGTCCATCTTGCACTGGAAGCGCAAAAAGAATTGGAAAAGGCAGGAATATCCGCGAGAGTTCTGGATATGCACACGCTCAAACCACTGGATGAAAAGGCGGTTTTAGACTGTGTCCGTGACATTGGCCGTATTATCACGGTAGAGGATCACAACATCCTGAACGGGCTGGGCAGCGCTGTGTGTGAGATCGCGGCGGAAGCTGGCGACGCAAAAGTAAAACGAGTGGGAATTCAAGACCAATTCGGAATGTCGGCTCCTTATGAGAGACTGCTGGAAATCAATGGAATCACTGTAGAACATCTCGTGGCGCTGGCAAAGCAGGAATGGTGAAAGGAGGAGACAGAAAAAATGCGGGCAGGATTTATGGAAAAACCCGGTAAAATCTATTATACGCAGTCGCGGGAACCGATGATCGAGAGAGACACCGATGTGAAAATTCAGGTAAAGGCGGCTGGAATCTGTGGTTCGGAAGTCCACGCTTTTCACGGAAAGCACCCGTTTCGGATTCCTCCTGTGGTCTCTGGCCATGAGTTCGCTGGAGTAGTCGTGGAGACTGGGAAGGCAGTCACGAAATATAAACCTGGGGACCGGGTGACCGCAGAACCTCAATATGGCTGTGGAAAATGCAAAGCATGCCTTTCAGGCCGGTATAATATCTGTGGAGCAAAGGAAGTTTTGGGAGCAGGAGAATGGAGCGGTTCCTTCGGAGAGTTTGTGGTGGTCCCTGAGAAAACGGTAGTACCTCTAGGGGAGGAACTGAGCTTTGAACAGGGGGCGTTGATCGAACCTCTGGCTGTAGGGATGCATGCGGTCAGGCAGCATCAGGTGGGATTGGAAGACACCGTCTTAATTATCGGCGCCGGGACCATTGGGCTGGGTGTATTGCTGTGTGCGAAAGCCTGCAATCCGAAGTGCGTGATCACGGCGGACGTGAGTGATTATAATCTGCAAAAGGCTAAGGAAATCGGCAGCGACTATGCAATCAACAGCCAAAAGGAGAACTTGGAAGAGAGAGTCCGTGAGATCACAGGGGGAAACGGGGCGGATGTGACGTTCTTAGCTTTTGGAAACGCGGCAGTGGCAGAGACGGCTGCCAGATGTACGAAGAGAGGCGGTGTGATCTCTGAGATTGCGGTCATGCCGAACGGGGTAGGAGCCCCTTATGGATGGATTCAAAACAAAGAGATCACCTTGGCAGGTTCCAATATGTATGTATATGAAGATTTTGAGACAGTGGTGGACGCTATAAGGCGCAGATTGATAAGCACAGAGGGCTTTGTCACCCAGAGGTATCCTATCGAAGAAATAGACAAAGCCATGGAGATGGCGGATAAGAGGCCGGAACCCGTGATTAAAGTAATGTTAGAGTTCTGACTCCTAAGGCTGGCTTGCAGCCCGGACGTCAGAGACAGCAGATAAATTTCTCCTAAAAAATCAGGCAAATCCCTGCGTGAAGAAAACGCGCACAGGGATTTGCCTGATTTGTTTTAACAGTGAGACATCAGCGGTAAATATCTTTCCAATAAAAATAACTATTATTAATTGCTGCATAGAGTTCTTCTATGTTTTCTCCTTTTAACTTGTCCAAAAGATTCTTATGCGTATCAATTAAATATTGTTTGTCTCCCTTTTCAATTACTTTTTCAATGGTACGATACCGGGAACTCTTACTCAGCTGCACCACTACGTCATGTATCACCAAGACCAGATCATTATGGGTAGCGCGGGCGATTTCATTGTGGAATTCAATATCACGGTCGGCGGCAGCTTCTACATCGACAGGATCTTTTTCCAGCTCACAGACCAGAGCATTGCACCTTTCTGATATCTTATTCCACTCTTCTTTCTCAATTCCCTGCTCTTTTATCAGAAGCATAATACCATTTTCTATAATTTTACGAAGACCGATCAGTTGTTCATAACTGCCCTCTTTTTGCAGAATAATTGTGTATATGGCAGGATTTAACATTTTAGTGGAGAAACCATCACAGACAAAGGTTCCTTCAGCCCGGCGGACTTCCAGGACACCATAGGCGATCAGGATACGGATTGCCTCACGAACGGTGTTTCTGCTGACGTTCAGCAGGGAACTCAATTCATGTTCAGTGGGAATCTGATCTCCCGGTTTTAGTTCTCCTTCTATAATTCCTTCTGTAATTCGATCAATGACACTTTGTACTACAGATTGGCTGTTGATAGGAGATAAGTATTTTTTTTCCATTGTACACTGCTCCTTTCAGTATGCGGCTCGAGGTCAGAGACATACCATTTTTAGTATACGTGATAAAAAACAAAATGTCCATGAGAAAATGAATCTATGTCTGGAATCCGTAACAGTTCAGTCATACAATATACGGGTAGCATCAAACATACTTGTATGTTTATGCGAGCGGACATCTGTATGAGCGGAGTGCCTTTTCATGAGTAAAACGGTGGTGTTAGCCACGACAAGCACGTAGTACGGTTTTACGAATGGCGCTAACTGAACGGTTACAAATCTCAGCGATATACTTAAGAGTTACTAAGTGGCTGTGGGCAAACCTAGAGGGAAAAGGTTTGTTTTGGAAAGAACAGTGTTGTCTGTTATAATAAAGTTAAAAATACAGCTTGAACAGGAGAAACATATGAAATTCATCCATTTGTCAGATCTTCATCTGGGAAAGAGAATCCATGGATTTTCCATGTTGGAAGACCAGAAGTATATATTGGAACAGATCATACAGATTGTAAAACAGGAACAGGCAGACGGTGTGCTTCTGGCGGGGGATCTCTATGACAAACCAGTCCCTCCCATCGAAGCGGTTCAAGAGCTGGACCGGTTTCTCACAGGCTTAGCCAGTCTGGGAATCTCAGTCTTTGCGGTCAGCGGCAATCACGATTCTGCTGAGAGAATCGCCTTTGGAGCACGGCTTATGCAGGAGAGAGACATCTATTTGTCTCCGGCATATGACGGCAGCACAGCGAAAATCTGTGTGGAAGATGAATACGGCGAAGTCTGGATTCACCTGCTTCCTTATGTCAAACCAGCGGCTGTGCGCCACGCGTACCCGCAGGAGGATATTCAGACTTACCAGGACGCAGTACAGGCAGCAGTACGGCACATGGAAGTAGACACCGATAAGAGAAATATACTGGTGGCTCATCAATTTGTGACGGGAGCTTGGACTTGTGATTCCGAGGAGATCAGCGTAGGCGGGGTGGACAATGTGGAGGCTTCTGTCTTTGACGAGTTCGACTACGTGGCGCTAGGGCATATACACAGTCCTCAGAAGGTGGGAAGGCCGCAGGTCCGGTACTGCGGTACGCCTTTGAAATATTCTTTTTCTGAGGCAGACCAGGAAAAGTCGCTTACCGTGGTACAGATAGGGGAAAAGGGAAGCGTTCAGCTTCACACGATTCCGCTGAAGCCCCTTCGTGATATGCGAAAAATACGGGGATCTTATCTGGAAGTGACTGCCCGCTCTTTTTACCAGGGAATGAATCTGGATGACTATTACCAGATCACTTTGACGGATGAGGAAGACATTCCAGACGGTTTGCAGAGGCTGAGGACGATTTACGGGAATCTGATGCGGTTGGAGTATGACAATCAGAGAACCCGGGAAGATCAAGAAATCGACCGGGCGGAGGAGATTGAGAAAAAATCAGAACTGGAATTGTTTGAAGAATTCTATCAGCTTCAAAACAATCAACCCATGAGTGACCAGCAAAGAGAGCTGGCCAGAAAACTGGCGGAAGAGATTCGGGAAGATGAGGGGAGAGAGCCATGAGACCAGAGAGATTGATTATCAGCGCCTTTGGGCCCTATGCCCAGAGGGAAGAAATAGACTTTCGCAGACTAGGAGGACATGGCCTGTATCTGATCACAGGAGATACAGGGGCAGGAAAAACCACGATTTTTGACGCGATCACTTTTGCGCTGTATGGAGAGGCCAGCGGAGAGGTGAGGGAATCGGGAATGTTTCGAAGTAAGTATGCCGAGGCAGACGTTCCCACCTATGTGGAACTGACATTTTCCTATCAAGGGAAAATTTACCAGGTCAATCGCAATCCGGAATACCAAAGACCGAAAGCGAAAGGAAATGGAGTTACTACACAGAAGGCGGATGCCAGTTTAATTTATCCAGATCTACGTCAGCCGGTCACAAAGACCAGAGAAGTGACCAAAGCGGTGACGCAGCTCTTGGGCCTTGATTATCGGCAGTTCACACAGATCGCAATGATTGCCCAAGGAGATTTTCAACGGATGCTTTTGGCGGATACCAAGGAGCGGGGAGAGATTTTTTGCCGGCTGTTTCACACAGAATCGTTCCGCAGGATGCAGGGACGTCTAAGAGAGGAGGAGCTGAGGCGTAAGAAGGAATACGACGAAGGCAGAAGGAGTATTGTTCAGTATCTGAATGGAGTGAGCTGTCCGGCGGAATTTGCGTATGCCGCGGAGTATGGGGATCTAAAGAAAACACGGTTTGAGGGAAATGTACAGAGAGGATTGGAGATCTTAGAGATTTTGCTGAGTCAGACAGGTATAGAGCTGGGAGAATCCAGCAGGGATAAAAATCTGCTGAGCAGGAGGATACAAGAGCTGGAACAGGTGCTGGGAAAACTGGAGCAGGAGAAAAAATACAGAGAAGAGCTGGAAAAAAAGAGAGAACTCCTGACACAGATCATTCCCAAACTGGAACAGGCTAGGATTAGGCTGGAAGAACAGACGGAGGCAGCAAAGGAGAATGAACTGTTTTTTGAGAAAATACGCCAGGGAACGGAGCAGCTTAGAGAGTGCGAAAGATTGGAGCAAGACCGGACGCTTCTGAGAAAACAGGAAGAAGACCTGAGGGAGAAAGAGGGAGAGCTTCAAACAAAGGAGGCAAAAAGAGAGTTATTATGGGCTCAGATACAGGAAAAACAAAAGAGCTTGGAGTCTCTTAGCCTCGTGGAAGCACACAAGGAGAGATTGGAAAACAGATTCCGTCTGCGAAATCGTCAGAAAGAAGAGCTTAGCAGTTTACGGGAAGAGTGGACTGCGGTAAGAGCGGATCAGGAAAAAGAGAGGGAAAAACAGGACAGAGCACAAAAGGAACAGCAGAACTTAGAAGCAATGGCGGAAAGGCTGGAAGATGAGAGTGAAAAGCTTAGACGCTTAGAGGGACAGAGAGAAGCCCTGGAACAAAAAAGAGAACAGGTGGCTGGACAAAAGCAGCGAGTTCTAAAAGCCCAAGAAAATCTGAGTAGTCTTTGGGAACAGCGCGTGGGAGTCGAGCAGAAGCTGGAAGTGTTCACAGAAAAAGAGAGAGAATTAAGACAGCTCATAGAAGAACTGTATCAGCGAGCTCAGGAATGGAAAGACTCGGAGACTCAGGAGCAAAAACTGTGTTATAGACTGGAAGAATTACAAAAGGCCACGGGGGAATTTCGGACTCTGAGAACTCAGCGGACGGATCTTTTAGCGGAAGAATCTTTGATACAGAAGGAGTACGAGAAGCTGAGCTATTTGGAGGGACAAAGAAAGGCGCAGGAAGAGATCTGGCAGCAGGAATGGGAAAAAGTCAAAGACACGGAACATAAGGCGGCTCGGCTGGCAGAGGAAAAGGCAGCTCTGACGATACAAATCAATGAGTCAAAGCAGCTGGGACAGGAAGTGAAAGAGGTTCAGGATTTGTTGGCTCTGCAAAGAGAATACCAGGAGGCTTACCGACAGGCATACCAGGAAAAAGAGGAATGTCTTAAAATTTATCAGCGAATGGAAAAGCTCTTTTTTGACGCTCAGGCCGGTGTGCTGGCCCAGGAATTGACGGAAGGGGTTCCCTGTCCGGTGTGTGGCTCCATCCATCATCCTCTTCCCGCTGTTTGCCCCCAAGAAGCTCCAGAGAAAGAGGCGTTGGATAAAAAGAAAAGAGAGCTTTCCGGGAAAGAAGAAAGGGTGCAGAGTCTGAGCGCGCAGGCTGGACAGCTTAAGAACCGTCTGGAAGAGAAAAGGAACAGACTGAGCGATCAGGGGGTTCAATGGGAAACTTTTGAGGAACTTCCTTTCGTGTCAGAGCAGCTTTGGGGACGGTTAGAAGAGTTAAAAGAACGTTTGCAGCGAAACCTTGCAGAGACAAAGCGGCTGCACGAGGCAGCAAAGATGAAAGAAAGGCTGGAACAGCTTTTGGCAAAGACCCGGGAAGAATCCCGGGAAAACCTGGGCTTATCCCATCAAAAGGAACAGAGGCTGGCGGTGCTGAAAAGTCAGGCCAGGGAAAAAGAAGAGCAGATTTTCAGATGCGTCCAGCGAGCCAAGGAGCTGGAACCGGATTTGGAAGAGGTGATAGAGCCGCAGCGGCTGTCAGAGAAGGAATTGGAGATTGAAGAAATAGGGAGGGCTTTGGAAGAACAGTGCCGCAGGATAAAAGACTCCTGGGAAGAGGCTGGCCGTCAGGCTAAGCAGTATGAAGCGTATCGGCAAAGACAGGAAAAGTGCCAGGAAGAATTGGAGGATATCTTGGAGGGCAGACAGGACCTTGGCAGGCAGTTAGAAGCGCTCAAAGGGGGAGAGGAGACACTGAGGCAGCAGGCAGAAGAGGAACTGGCGCAGATGTACGAAAAGGCAGCAATCCCGGGAAAACCCGATTTGTCATCCAGGGAAGCAGCGAGGGAGAGCTTTAGCCGTGTGAGCGGATGGATTGGGCAGCAGGAAGAAGAGGTGAAGGCTCAGTTAAGAAACCAGGCTTTGGCAAGACAAAGACAGGGAGAGCTTCTGCTGCGCAAAGAAGAATGCAAGGAGTCGCTCACGCAGATTCAGCAGGATATCCAGCAGACGCTTAGTTCTCTGGAAGTGCTCAAAGACAGGGAGGCAGCGGTTCAAAGACATCTCAGGGAAAGTCTGGCGGCTGAAGATGCTGCCTGGTCGTATGACTGGGAACAGATTCAAAAGCTGACCGAAGAAGAACAGGTGGAGACAGTGAGAGAAGCCGAAGGCATCGCGAAAAAGGCTCTGGACGAGTGCGAAAAAACGTTGGATGAAGTTGAGAGAAAGATTTCTTTGAAGCGTCAGTTAGAACAGGAACTGCCAGAGCATAGCGAAGAGGTAGAAGACTTGGCCGCCAAGATACAGGAGCTGCAAAAAACGATAGTACGGCTGCGGACTCAAAGAGAAAATCTGAATCTTCAAATTCAGCAGAGAAGGCAAAGCCTGGAAGAGAAGAGTGAGCAGGAGATCATACAGGAGATTCAAAATTACCGTGAACAGGCGGAAAGGAGAAAGAGAGATTTCGAGGCTGCACAGGAGGCTTGGAAAGAACTCGAGACAAAGGAGACGAGCTTGAAGTCAGCGATCAGAACCCTGGAGGGACAACTGGAAGAAAAAGAAAAACCTCAGGAAGAGGAAATTAGGGATGAGAAGAGACAGTTGGAGGAACGCAGGACACAGCTGGAGGAGAAAATTTTGAGATTTCATGCTTTGCAGGACAAAAACCAGGAGATCTATCAGCGCGTCTGTGAGCAGCAGCAGACTTCCGTGAAGCTGGAACAGGAATACCGATGGGTGAAGAACCTGTCAGACACTGCAAACGGTGAGCTGACGGGAAAGAGAAAGATGACGCTGGAGACCTATGTCCAGACGAATTATTTTGACAGAATTCTGCGGAGAGCGAATCTGCGTCTGCTGACGATGAGCAGCGGCCAATACGAGCTGATACGGCAGCAGGAGACCGAGAACAGGCGGGAAAAAACAGGGTTGGAATTGGATGTTTTGGACCATTACAACGGAAGCAGAAGAAGTGTGAAGACGCTCTCGGGGGGAGAGTCTTTTCAGGCGTCATTGTCCTTGGCTTTGGGATTGTCGGATGAGATACAATCCTGTGCAGGGGGAGTACAGCTGGATGCCATGTTTGTGGACGAAGGATTCGGTTCCCTGGACGAAGAAGCTTTAAGTCAGGCGGTGAGAGCTCTGGGAAGCTTGGCAGACGGAAAGCGAATGGTAGGGATTATCTCTCATGTGTCGGAGTTGAAAGAACGGATAGAAAAGAAGATTGTAGTCAGAAAATACCGTGGAGAACGAGGACGGGATGGAAAGAGGCAGATCGGCAGCAGCGTGCAGGTGTCAGGGGGAGAGTAGGGGGCTTCAAGCAAAAATCAGGAGGCAGGTGATGATTCACCTGCCTCCTGGTGGTTTGTCGAATTAAAATCCATTTTTCTCTAAGAACGCTGCAGCCACGTCTTTTTCGTCTTTTTGAAGCTCATCAATCTGATAGTTCATCTCCTGCATACTTTCGTCAGTCAGCAGAGGAGCCAGTTTTTCAAAAACGTCTTGAATCTCTGGATATTTTTCCAAGATTTCACCGCGAACTACAGGAATCGCGTAGTAAGGCGGGAAGAAATTTTTGTCATCTTCTAGAACTGTCAAACCGAATTTTTTCAGCAGTCCGTCTGTAAGGAAAGCGTCGATCACATCACTCTCTCCACTCATGAGAGCGGTATAGCGAGGAGAACCGTTAATACCGGTTTCCTCCGCGAAAGTCAGACCATAAGTTTCCTTCAATCCTGGAAGGCCATCGCCACGGTTCATAAATTCCAATGTCGGAGAGATTCTCAACTGTCCATTCAGACTCTGGAGATCACTCATTGTTTTCAAGCCGTATTTCTCAGCGAGCTCCGGTTTTACCGCAAGGGTATAGGTATTGTTGAAGCTCATCTGGGACAGGACATCTAAGTCGTACTTGTCTTTGAATTCGTCTTTTACAGTCTGGTAGGCTTTGTCCACATCGGAGATCGGTTCATAGCCCAAAGTATCTGCGTAAGCGGTACCGATGTACTCCATATAGACATCCACTTCGCCGGATTTTACAGCATTGAATACGACCTGTGTGCCTCCTAGGTTAGATTTTCGGCTTACATTGAGATCTGTCTCTTTTTCTATCGCCTGGGACATCAGTTCACAGAGTAATCTTTGCTCTGTATAGTCTTTGCCGCCCACAGTGATGGTATCTCCCTGTGGAGAGTTCATAGTAGAACGGATGCCGGACACCACAAAGAAGATGACGATAAGTGCTCCGGAGACGATCAGAATCGCCTTCTGGCGGGCACGCTGCTTTTTAGATGCAGCATTCTTGTTGCGCAGACTGACAGGAGTGACAAATTTTTCCACCATGCCTAGCAAAAAATCCACTAATAGTGCTAGCAGACAGGCGGGAATCGCTCCGGCCAGAATTTGACTGTTATTTACCGTACTGATTCCAGAGAACACGAGGTAGCCGAGACCGCCTCCTCCGATAAAAGCAGCCATGGTCATCAATCCCACGGCAGTTACCGCGGAAATTCTGATGCCAGCCATGATCACTGGGAGGGCAAGAGGAATCTGGATTTTAAACAGAATTTGTGTTTTAGTCAGTCCGATTCCCTTTGCAGATTCCAGAAGCTCTGGGTCAATTCCCTGGATTCCAGTGAAGGTATTTTTCACAATCGGAAGAAGGGAATATAAAATTACGACGATGACAGAAGGAAGGACACCGATTCCCAGAAATGGAATCGCGAATCCTAGCAAGGCCATACTGGGGATTGCCTGGATAATACTGGCAATTCCTAAAACGGCTTTGTTTAATTTCTTTACATAGCTGATCAGAAGTCCTAAGGGAACTCCGATCAAAATCGCCAGACCAACTGCAATACAAGTTAGCTGTATGTGGGCTATGAGAAGAGAGAGAATCTGTGATTTGTTCTGAACAACATATTCAAGAAAAGCTGTCATAGATTAAATCCCTCCTCATCCATATCGATAAACTGCGCGCTCATAGTGGAAACCAGACTACTCTTGGTGATAAGTCCACAGAGCTTTCCATCCTCGTCAATGACGGGTACATTGGAGGTGGAGTGCGTCTTTAATTCTTTTAAGATAGTGACAATATCCGTATCAGGATTTGTGGAAAGAATGGGCGGATGCATTACATCTTTGATTAATCCTTTCTTCTCATCCAATTGACGGATGTCTTTGGTGCGGACGACACCCAGGAAATTTTTGGTTTTGTCAACGACCATCAAGCTGTCAACTTTATTGGAACGCATTTTTTCTACTGCACGTACCAGCGGAAAACTAGGCGGACAGCTGATAGGTTCTGTAATCATGATATCTCGCACTTTGATGAAATTCGGGGACTCCCAGATACGGTGCTTGCCGACGAAATTGCTGACGTACTCATTGCAGGGAGCTTTCAGGATTGTCTCCGGCAGATCATACTGTAAGATCTCGCCTTTGTACATGATACAGATCTTATCCGCGACTTTGACAGCTTCCCCCATGTCATGGGTGACGAAAACGATGGTCTTTTTTAACTCCTCCTGAAGAGTCACCAGCTCGTCTTGAAGCTGAGATCTGGTCAGGGGGTCAAGAGCGCTGAAAGGCTCGTCCATTAAGATGATTTTGGGGTCCGTGGCAAATGCACGGGCGACTCCGATACGTTGTTTTTGGCCGCCGGACAGTTCACTGGGATAGCAGTCTAGATATCTGGTGGGCATGTTGACCATTTCCATCATTTCCATCGTTTTTTTTGCGATCTGCTCCTCATCTCTTTTTTCTAGCCGCTCAATCAATTCAATGTTTTGGCGAATCGTCATGTGAGGAAAGAGACCTGTGGATTGAATGACGTATCCCATGCTTCTGCGAAGCTGGATGAGATTTTCACTCATGATATCTTTTCCGTCTATGAGAATCTGGCCGGAAGTGGGTTCGAGAAGTCTGTTAATCATTTTTAGTGTGGTGGTCTTCCCGCAACCACTTTCACCAATTAATGTGACCAGTTCACCAGACTCAATCGTAAAATTCAGATCTTTCAAAATAGTTTGTTTTTCAAACGATTTAGTGACGTTACTAAATTGAATCATGGATACCTCCTTGTTGATACTTATTGGGTTAACCCAATATGAAAAATACTTCAAAAAAACTGTTCTGTCGAAAAAACCCGTATCCGGTTTAAGTTTATCATTGAAGATATTAAGAAAGTATAAATATTTTTGATAAGATGTAAGAATGGCCGTATAAATTAGCGTTTCAGAGGCTGTCAATAGAATGTCCCATATGAGGGCAAATATAAGTTTTATAACCGGATTTTTTCAGCAGATTTGAAAAAAGAATTTTAAAAATATTATAACATAAGAATAAAGCAATGTAAAATTAAGTGGAGCTTCCGAGGAAGATGATTAGCCTTAACTTACTCGGAACGAGTTTAGATTTTTTATGGGTATCCTAATAATGTTAAGTTGTAGTATGGATATGATAAAGGAAATTAGAAAATTTGCTTATTTTTTTCAAAATTCTTCCAAATAAAGGTGACTTCTGAAAATTTACATAAAAATGCAAATTTACATACATTTGACATAAAGTTTACTGGGATTTGATTGAATTTGGCGCGTGAGGGCTCCTATAATAAGACCGTGAGCGATATTTCAGCTAACAGGATTCAGAATATGGAATCGGAAAGGAGTTTTAACTGTGCTGGAACTGAAAAATATTGTAAAAAGCTTTGGCGGAAATGTAATTTTAGATGATATCAGTCTAAATATAGAGGAGGGGGAAATTGTATCAATTCTGGGACCTTCAGGAAGCGGTAAGACGACCCTGCTGAATCTGATTTTAGGTATCACCGATATTGATAAAGGAAGTCTGGTGTATAACGGACGGGATTTGACGAGAGTACCCATGGAACAGAGAGGATTCAATATTGTGTTCCAGGACTATGCACTGTTTCCGAATTTAAATGCATATCAGAATATCACCTATGGTCTGAAAAATAAACCAGGGATTTCTTCCAAAGAAGAAGTGGAGGAGCTGATTGACTTGCTGGGTCTTCGGGAGCACCTAACCAAGAAAATCGAACAGCTCTCAGGCGGCCAGAAGCAGAGGGTGGCTTTGGCGAGAACCATGGTGATGAAACCGAAGATCTTACTGTTGGATGAACCTCTGAGCGCTCTGGATGGAGTCATCAAAGAGTCCATCAAAGACCGGATTAAGACAATCGCCAGAGAGTATCATCTGACGACGATCATCGTGACCCACGACCCGGAGGAGGCGCTGACGCTGTCAGACAGGGTGTTGATTATCAATAAGGGAAAGATTTCACAGTATGGAAAACCTGAGGAAATCATTAACCGCCCTGACAACTCATTTATCAGAGAATTCATTTTGAATCAGTTAGAGATCAAGAGAAATAACATTTTTTCCCTGTTTCAGTGCGGGCTGACTGCGTAAAGGTGTCGGAATGAAAAGTACAAAGAACATAGAGATCAAACTGATATTTATAGCTGTGGCTGTGTTATTCCTCTGGTTCTTGGCAGCTCCCATTATCATGCTGCTTTTGAAATCCTTTCAGGATGATACTGGCAGAATCTGGCTTCATTATATGGAAGTATTCACCACAAAAGGATTTTGGCAGGCGGTGGGAAACAGCTTTCAGGCGGCAGGCAGCAGCGCGGTGGTCACGACGATTCTGGCTTTCGTGCTGGCTTACACAGTCAATTATACGAATCTGCCCAGAATTTTAAAGAAAGTGATCCGGGGCGGCGCGGTGCTGCCAATGCTGCTGCCCACAATTACTTATGGTTTTGCGATTATCTACTCCTTTGGAAAACAGGGTTTAGTGACTAGGCTTTTGGGAAGACAACTTTTTGATATTTATGGATACGGAGGGCTTCTGCTTGGTTACGTGGTTTACACACTGCCGGTATCTTTCCTTCTGATTCAAAATACCATGAACTACATAGACAAGAAATTTATGATTGTGTCCCGCGTCATGGGGGACAAGGGTGTGAAGACCTTTGGAATTACGGTTCTTCGGCCTCTGTTGGGAACTCTGGCTGCATCTTTGGTGCAGTGTTTTTTCCTGGCGTTTACGGATTTTGGTATTCCGGCGTCCGTGGGGGGACAGTACGAGGTGGTGGCTTCCGTACTCTACGACGAGATGCTGGGGAGTCTTCCGAACTTTAACAACGGAGCCGTGGTGGCCATGGTAATGCTGGTGCCCTCTGTGGTCAGCATTCTGCTGCTCCACTATCTAGAGAGATACAATGTGCAGTACAATAAAATCTCACTGGTGGAAAACTTCAAAAACCGCCTAAGAGACGGTGTCTTCGGAGTGTTTTCAGGGGCAGTGATGCTGATGATTGTCATCCTGTTCGCAGTGGTATTCATCGTTCCATTTGTGAGAGAATGGCCCTATGAGATGGCGTTTACTCTGGACCATGTTAAAGATGTGTTCCAGGACGGTGAGCTGTCTGGCGTGTTCAGAAATTCCTTGTTTGTGGCGATCATGACGGCTGTCGTAGGATCTCTGGTGGCTTACGGTGCAGCGTTGATCACGGCTAGAAGCAAGCTTACGGCCAAAACTAAGAACGTGGTGGAAGGGATTGCCCTTGTCACCAACACGGTTCCAGGTATGGTGATCGGTATTGGATTTATGCTGATGTTCTCAGGGACGAGCCTGCAAAATACTTTCTTATTGATTATTGTCTGTAACGTGGTTCACTATTTCTCCACGCCGTATTTGATGATGAAGAATTCTCTTCAGAAGATGAATGGTTCCTGGGAGACGACGGCGATGCTGATGGGAGATAGCTGGCTTAAGACGATTTTTCGGGTAGTGACGCCGAATGCGCTGCCTACGATTCTGGAAGTCTTCAGTTACTATTTCGTGAACGCGATGGTGACAGTCAGCGCTGTCATTTTCATCGCGGGGGCAAAGACGATGGTGGTGACGACGAAAATCAAGGAGCTACAGCACTTTGCCAAGTTCAACGAGATTTTTGTGCTGTCTTTGTGTATTTTATTCACAAACCTGATTGCGAAGGGCATTTTCCGGGTTATTGCAAGCTACAGGAAAGCAGGCAGCCAGGATTCTAAGACAGAAGGAGCGAAGAAAAAGAGGATCGCAGCCGGCGTGGCGGCAGGAATGCTGATCTGCGCAGCGGGTGTCTTTGTTTTCGGCCTAAACGGAGGTTCAGGCAGTAGCGAAAAAGTAATTATTTATTCCAACGCGGATGATGAGGCGGTGGACGCCATCAAAGGTGCGCTGGACGATAACGGCTACAAAGGCAAATACATCTTCCAGACCTTCGGTACCTCCGAATTGGGAGGAAAACTTCTGGCGGAAGGGAAAAACGTAGAGGCGGATTTGGTTACAATGAGTTCCTTCTATCTGGACAGCGCCCAGGAACAGAATCAGATGTTCGAGAAGCTGACCTTTGAGGCACAGACACTCTCAGAGACTCCAGACTTCTATCGTCCGATTACCTCCCAGGAGGGGGCGATCATTGTCAACACCGAGGTAATGAAGGAAGAGAATCTTCCCATGCCGAAATCCATACGGGATTTGGCGGACCCAGTCTACGCGGGACAGATCTCTGTGACGGATATCAAGAGTTCATCTACCGCATGGCTTCTCATCCAGGCTCTGGTGGAAGAGTACGGCGAAGACGAGGCCAAGGACATTTTGACCGACATCTACAAGAATGCAGGACCGCATATTGAGGATTCGGGCTCCGGTCCGCTGAAGAAGGTTCGTTCTGGTGAGGTAGCAGTCGGTTTTGGGCTTCGGCATCAGGTGGCGGCTGACAAGGAAGACGGGCTGCCTGTGGACTATGTGGACCCCACAGAGGGCAACTTCTCTCTGACAGAGTCAGTGGCTGTGGTCGACAAGAAAGAGGACACGAATCCACTGGCGATGGAGATGGCGGAATGTATCGTCAAGAACGGAAGAGAACAACTTCAGAAGACCTATCCGAATGCGCTGTATGTGGGAGAGACCACAGACAAGTCCAATGAGTCGGCGTATCCAAGAGTGTTTTCAGAGCCTTTGACAGCGGAACTGTTGGAAAGACATCAGAAACTGTCAGAGAGCTGTAAATAAAAGCAGTAAAGTAATTATAGAAAGAAAATGAAACAGAAAAGAGGAAAAAGAGATGATTCAGTACAAATTATTGACCCCAGGACCACTGACCACCACGGAGAGTGTGAAAAAAGTAATGATGGAAGACCACTGTACCTGGGACGACGACTATAAACAGATCACCCAGAAAATCCGTAAAAATCTTCTGAAGCTGGCCCATGTGTCAGAGGAAGATTATACGGTGGTTCTGATGCAGGGAAGCGGAAGCTTCGGTGTGGAATCTGTGCTGACCAGCGTCGTAGGAGAGGAGGATAAGCTTTTGATCGTGGCCAACGGAGCTTACGGAGAGCGTATGACAGATATCGCCGATCATGCGAAGCTTTCCTATGCGGTTTACCGTGTGGATTATGACCAGGTTCCTTCTGCGCAGAAGGTGGAGGAGATCTTAAAAGGTGATCCTGCGATCACCCACGTGGCGATGGTTCACAGTGAGACGACCTCTGGAATCCTGAACGACATTGCTTCCGTATCCAAGGTGGTAAAGGCAGCAGGAAAGACCATGATTGTGGATGCCATGTCCAGCTTTGCAGGCGTGGATATCCAGGTGGAAGAGCTGGGCATTGACTTTTTGATCAGCAGCGCCAACAAGTGCATTCAGGGCGTTCCGGGGTTCTCCTTGATCCTCTGCAATCGCAAAAAGCTGATAGAAAGCCAGGGGAAGGCAAGAAGCCTGTCTTTGGATTTGTACGATCAGTGGGAGACTATGGAGAAAGATGGAAAATGGCGTTTTACCTCTCCGACACACACCGTTCTGGCTTTCGCGAAAGCTATGGAAGAGCTGGAAGAAGAGGGAGGAATTCAAGCTCGGTCAAAACGTTACTATGACAATAACCGTCTGTTGATTCAGAAAATGAAAGAGTTGGGAATTCGCACCTACATCGGAGAAGAACACCAGGGACCGATTATTACCACATTTTTCTATCCGGAACACTGCAATTTTTCCTTCCAGGAGATGTATGAATACATAAAAGAGCGCGGTTACGCCATCTACCCAGGAAAGGTGACGGATGCGGACACCTTCCGCATCGGCAATATCGGAGAGATCTATGAGGAAGATATTCTGAAGCTATGCGGGATTTTTAAAAGTTTTTTTGATAAAATGAGATAAGAAGATTGGCATGGACTTTTCATTATTTTGGACAAGAGGAGAATGAAGATGGGTAAGAAGATAGAAGCAGTGATATTTGATTGGGCAGGAACCACCGTGGATTATGGTTGCTTTGCTCCGGTGCAGGCGTTCACAGAGGTGTTTAAGGAGGCCGGCATTGAGCCGACGATGGAGGAGGTTCGGGAGCCTATGGGAATGCTGAAATGGGACCACATTCGGACCATGCTGAGGATGCCGAGAATTGAGGCAGCGTGGACAGAAAAATATGGGAAAAAACCCGAGGATACGGACGCTGACCAACTGTTCTCGAAGTTTGAGCCGTCTCTTCTGAAAATTTTGAATCAGTTCTCTGACCCAAAGCCCCATGTGGTGAAGACGGTGAATGAGCTCAGAGCAAAAGGAATCAAAATTGGTTCCACGACTGGGTATACAGACACAATGATGGAGATCGTGGTGCCGGAGGCGAAGAGACAGGGATATATACCGGACTGTTGGTACAGCCCGGATTCTACGGGTGGAATGGGACGGCCCTACCCGTATATGATCTTCAAAAATTTGGAGGCATTGAAGATCTCTGGTGTGGGCAGAGCAATCAAAGTGGGAGATACAGTCTCTGATATTAAGGAAGGGAAAAATGCGGGAATGTTCACCGTGGGAATATTGGAGGGCAGTTCTGTGATGGGTCTGACCCAGAAGGAATATGAAGGACTCTCTGAGCAGGAGAGAGTTGATCAGCTGGTGAAAGCTGAGAGGAAATACAAAGAAGCAGGAGCAGACGCAGTGATCAGAGATATCTGCGGTGTTCTGGAATTTATTTAAGACAGGAAAATGAAAGGAAGATGAGGGACATGGAGTTCGGCCATGTCTCTTTTTCATATTCTGCCCATCTGTTTGGTGATTGACTTTACCCTGATCATTTTTTAAAATAGTTTTAAGACTGAAAGTTAAGGAGACATCTGGGGGTTGCGCGAAGGGAAAAAATAAGGTGGGAAAGAAGATTATATGTTGTATGCGAAGTTATTTGGAAATTTTCAGATTTTTATAGGGGGGGGGTACTAAGGATAGCACAGAAATTCTGAGTGGGAAGAGTAGTTCTAGCCGCTGCCTAAAATTACTTCAGATTATGCTGGCTCATGCGGGAGAAGGGATATCTAGAGTGTCACTTCTGGAGTATCTCTATGGAAAAGAAGAGATTTCGAATCCGTCCAATAATCTTCGAGTGACAATGCACCGGCTTAGAAGTCAACTTCGTGAGGCTGGGCTTCCTAAAAGCGAGTACTTTTTGCTGAACCGTGCGACAGGCATCTATCGGTGGGATGAGAGAATTCAAGTGAAAACGGATGTACAGACCTTTGAGGACGAACTGGAATCCGCACGCCAGGAAAAAGACACAGAAAAGAGAGGAAGATTTTTGAGAAAGGCCTGCATTTTATATAAAGGTGAATTCTTAGAGGACATGGGTCTGGAAGAATGGGTGATCGTGCGTGCGGTGAAATACAAAGAGAAATATAAGAAAGCGATGAGAGAGCTTCTGAAATTGTTAAGGGAAAAGGAGGAACACGAGGAGATTGTACAGTTGTGTGCAAAGGCTGTGAAGCTTTACCCTTACGACGAGTGGCAGGAGGAGATGATCGACAGCCTAGTACAACTGGGAAGGAAAGAGGGTGCGCTGCAACTTTGTAAAGATACATCAAAGATGTATTGGGAAGAATTGGGAATTTCAGTTTCCGCACGTATGACAGAGCAGTATCACAGGCTCACGGGAATGCTCCAGGGTAGTATGAAGGACATTCAGAGAATTGAAAATCAGTTTAAAGAGACGAGGCAGGAGGCAGAAGCGCTGTATCTAAGTTTTCAAAGCTTTGTGGATATCTATCGGTTGCTGAAGCGCATATCGGGAAAAGGAGGACGGCCAGTCTACGTGGCGGTGTGTTCCCTCTGGAATTCGGAGAACCATTCCAGCAGGCCGAAGCGGACGGAAAGATTATCCATGTATCTGAGAAAAGCGCTTCAGTGTTCTTTGAAGAGAGACGATGCTTTTACGAAGTACAGTGATTTAGAGTATCTGATACTTCTGAGCGGCAAAGATCGGGAAAACTGTGAACAGATTTTCGATCAGGTTCGAAGGCAGTTTTCACGGCAGAGCAAGAGCTGGGCGAGATATTTAAAGTTTGATTTGTTTCCAATTGAAAGGGAATGATAATTAGTAATGTTATCCCTATTTATGAGAAGGTAAATATTAAATATTAAAGAAAAAATGGAGCGCTGAAACTTAGCAGCTCCGTTTTTTTTTACGTATTTTGTGCAAAAAGGAACAAAAGGTAAGGATATTTAGAACGAATTTGAAGAAAAAAATGAAAGTATGAAAATATGGAAGGATGTAATGCTTTTCGTAATTTTGAGGCTTTTATAATAGACATCAAGAGAAAAAACAGAGATATGTTTTGGAAAATAAAGAAAACATCGGGGACCAAGGAGGGAGATAAGATTGTATAGTGAAAAGAGACGCGTACTGGCGTTTGTGCTGGCGATGCTTTTGATTTTTACGTCTGGGGCCTCGTTTGTACTGGCTGAGGGCGAGATGGAACAGGGAGAGCTAAGCGGCGAGGGTCTGTGCGAGCATCATCCCGTACATACTCCAGAGTGCGGCTACCAGGAACCGGACGAGGGCAGTCCGTGCGTTCATGAGCATACGGAAGAGTGTTATGTCCTGGATGAGAACGGAGAACAGGTCTTAAACTGCGGTCATGTACATGATGAGAGCTGCGGTTACCGTGAGGCAGAGACCGGAGCACCATGCGGGTATCACTGTGAGATATGTACAGGTGAGGATACGGAACAGCCCGCCGAGGAGATTTCGATTTCCCAATGGACTTGGAACGATGAGAGAGGAGTATTGAGCGAAGAGGACGGAGGCTGGGTACTGGATATGGAGGACAGTGCGGCAGTTGACCGTGAGGATTTGTACTCCATGTTGCCTACGGAGATCACAGCTCAGGTGCAATTGCCGGAGGGCGAGCCGGAAGTCACGGAAAAACCAGAGGAACCGGCGGAAGAAGCGGACTCCGAAGAAGAGCCAGGTACAGAGGTGACGGACTTCGGGGAAGAGCCTGTGGAAATGTTTCTGGAGGACGGCGAGTCTGATTGGGATTCTGAGGCTGACAGTGGAACTGAGATGGAGACATCGACTGAGGAAATAGGAACACGGGAATCGGAAGAGGAACAAGAGACGGCTGAGTCCGGCGCCGGTGGGACAGCGGACGACAGCACCAGCGGTGCTGAAATCAAAACAGAAAACCTGGAAATCGCCTGGGACATCGAAGATTTTCCGGAGGACGGCGCCCAGGAAGGAAACTATGTCCTAAATGCGGCTCTGCCGGAAGGCTATGAGCTGACAGATGGGGCTGGAACCTTACAGGTGACGTTGAGGCTGGGAGAAGCTCAGGTGTACACGAAACTGCCTGAGGGAGAGATTCCGTATTCAAATCATACGGTAAAGGGTATCTCACCAGTGGGAACTACGATTAATTTGTTTGACTATTGGTTGGAGGAGCAGACGAAGGCGGATGATAAGAGGCCTAATAATTACCAGAATTTAGGCATTAATGAAAATCACGCTCTGTTGTTTGGAAACGATCAGCAAAATCTAGCTGTAGAGCAAGTACGGGGAGAATGGAATCACTGGACAGGGAAAAAACCTATTAATGCCAAGTGGCCATACTCAAATATCGTGGAAAAGAAACTGGTGGACGGCTATCCTATAATGAACGGAGAGGATGTGCTGAAGTATTATGGTGAGGGGTATCCAAGAGGGGAATCCCTGTCCTATCTGTTTAATCCCAATTATGAGCAGGAGGGGAAGGCGACCTACAAAAATGTGCAGGGGCTGCTGCAGATCGACGAGGAAAACTACTATTATTATGACTGTACCCAAAACTACGCGGTTTATTATGATGACACGAGGTCGTTTGCTCTGTATGATGCACCAGCGGTGAAGCCAGGAGGGGCTAAAAATGGACAGTTCTTTCCATTCAACGCGGCAGATCAAGTGTTGGAGGAACAAGGTGGACAATTGGTGGCGAAAGATGTCAATGTGAAAAATGCTCTGCTGAACCATTATTTTGGGATGACAATGACCACTCGCTTTATACAGCAGCATGGAGGACATACGAAGCCAGACAAGGCACAGCCAGTTACTTATGAATTCTCCGGGGACGATGATGTTTGGGTTTTCATAGACGACGTGTTGGTCGGTGATTTGGGAGGAATTCACAATGCGGCTTCACTGAAAATTGATTTCTCAACGGGAGAGATTTTCATCAATGATAATCCTGATGGGACACTGAGAGAAAAATTTGAGAGTGCCGGGGTCAACGGCAAATTTGCGGACGGTTCCAATACCTTTCGGGATGATACTTACCATACGCTGAAGTTTTATTACCTGGAAAGAGGGCATAGTGATTCTAACATGTCCCTGAAGTTCAACTTGGTTACGATTCCAGAGAGCTCTGTGATTAAGGTCGATCAGACCGGAGAGGAGATTAAAGGAGCTGGTTTTAGGCTGTATGCGGCGAATGAGGAGTATGAATATAATGAACAAGATTTGATTGCGACGGGTGTCACAGATGAGAATGGAGAATTTATCTTCATGAAAGACGATGCCATACTGGGGTTAGAAGATATCTACCAAGAAGGTAAGGTTTCTAGGCTGGTTTTGATGGAATCAGATACTCCGGAGGGATACCGTTCCATGAAGGAGTACCGCTTTTACTTTCGCAAATCAGGGAACAATCTGGTCTTGTTGTCTGCAAATCCTTGGGAGACAGGGGCGTACGCCAGCTCCAATGTCACGGTACAGGCAGATGAAGAAATAAGCCTTGTGGGAAAATCGCAAGAAATAAACCTGAAAAACGGCACGATGTTCGCTGTGGTACTCCAATACCAAGGAGAGGATTCCAGTGGTATGGAAAATCCGAATAACTGGCATGCAGTGTCCGGAGAACCGATCGCAGGCTGGAAGGTCACAGAGGATACAGGAATGGATGGGATTTTGACGGCAGCTAAGGAGAATCAACATCCGTTCATTGTGACTCCTGACGGAGCGTATACAACGACAGTTCAGGACCTGCCAGGCGATATTATGAGCTATTACTATATGCTGAGTGATGACGAAAAAAGTCAGGCGAAGTATACTATTGGATACTTTTATACCAACGCAAATAGCATTGACGGGGCGACAAAAGATAATACCTCCCGCGTCGATAGTGATGAGTTTGAGAGATTATTCTCTGTAAACTTGTATGTTCCCAATGTGAAGAATAATCTGTATGTGCAGAAATTAGATGAGAATGGAACTCCAATTTCAGCTGCCAAGGAAAGCGGAGAAGCGACGTTTGCACTCTATAAAGTGGATGAGTTTTTGGCAGATGGCAACTATGCCCCCACAGAGAGTGCCCTCGAGAGGACTGTTACGACTTCTGATATGAAGCAGGAAGAGGGGGCTCCCTTTGATCTGACGGGCGGCGCGATGTTCTCAGGAATTCCGTTGGGTAAATATTATCTGGTGGAGATAGAGGCTCCTGAGGGATATAAAAGAAGTGAGACGTCGATTCCGGTGATTGTGGATAACACAGGCGTCTATGCAAACGCCGGGACTGAGGACGATGGGATAGCCGTGGAGCGCGGCGTGGGTTCTATTGTGCGTAGTATGATTCAGTTTGCGGCGGATGATAAGGTGGATGCGACTCTGCATGACATCAAAGTCGGCCAAGAGACGGCGGAGGACTATTACCAGGAAGAATCGTGGAAGAGGTCGAATGAAGCAGAGGACCTGCACCTTCAGTATCTCAATGGCAGTGAAAATTTGGAATATGGGCCGGTAGATGGCAAAGGAACGACGACTTGGAGGAATGAGGTCGGATGGTCCAGGCTCGTGATTCAGCAGTGTCTGCTGCACGGCAACAAAGGTTCTTATAAACAGGAGCTGGGAGACCAGAATCTGATCGAATTATTTTCCCGGACCGTGATTGTATCGGTGGAGAATCAGACGCTGGGAAATCTGAAAGTGTCCAAGGAAGTCGTAGGGCCGGCGGGGGAAGGTCAAGAGTTTACATTTGAGATAACTCTTACAGATAAAGACGGGAAATCGCTGGAAGGCAGTTATCCGGCTCAGAAGACAGGCAATACTGATGGGAACAGTGCGATAGAGAATGTGTCTGATGGTTCCCAGGTAACGCTTCAGGGTGGTGAATCACTCTTGGTAGAAGAGCTGCCAGCGGGTACGAAATACGTAGTGAAGGAAGTAAAAGGGAATTCCGATAATTACAGCACGGTGGTCTCCGTGGATGGCTCCGTTCAGGAAGGAGACGAGGTGAGCGGAGAAATTCCCAAAAATGATACTTCCCAGGTGGCGTTCAAAAACATCTTCCTGAAGCCTGCCCAGGTTGAGTTGAAAGGCAGAAAGACTCTGATCGGAAGGAATCTGAGACCAGAAGACAGCTTCAAATTTCAGCTGACAGGCGGCAATGATGAGACGAAGAAAGCTATAGAGGCTGGAATTGTGAAGATTCCTGAGAACTCCATTCAGGTTCAGTGGAAAGGAACAGACAGGCAGCAGGAGTTTCCTCTTGGCTCCATTGAGATTCTGGAAGAAGGAATCTATTGCTTCCATGTGAATGAGAAGCTGCCAGAAGGAGTTACACAAGAGAATCCGGTGGGAATAGACGGGATACGATATGACAGCCACACAGCTGAGATAATCGTAACTGTGAAAGCAAATGAGGAGGAGACAGAGCTGACCTCCACTGTGACTTATGACAATTCGACGGCGATTGCAGAAGAGGATAAGAATGCAAACTTAGCGGCATTTACGAACAGTCTGACCGGTAAATTTTCTTTCCTTAAAACAGACGGAGAGGAGAGTCCTTTAGCCGGTGCGGAGTTCGTGCTGTACGAGCTGGTATGTACAAAGACTTCTCATGACCACGATAAACGACTTCAGGTGGACGCCCAGGGAAATCTTGTCTCTAATTCTGAAAATGCAGGATGCTGGGAGAAGATTTCAATTCAGACATCGGCAGCGGATACTGGTCTGGTAGAATTTAAAAATCTGTCCTCGGAGGCTTTGGAATATCGCCTTGTGGAATACCAGGCGCCGGATGGTTATGTACTGCCGGATGGTCAGTGGAAGGTGACCTATGATAAGGACAGCGGCAGCTTCCAGGTAGCCGACGCCAAGAAGAAGCTGGGCAACCCGGCGGCCTTTGAGAAGATAAAAGGGAAAAATGCTTCCTACCAGGTGAGAAACTACCGGCCAGGGGAACTGCCGGTTTCAGGCAGCAGGGGAACCAAGGTATTTCTGTTCATTGGAGGTGCTCTGATGATGGCGGGAGGCTTCTGGTATCTAAGGATTCGCTTGAGACGGGCCAGAAGCTGACAGAGGCAGCAGCTCTGTTTGAAAACCTTAGAAGGCGGGCGGCAAAAGTCGCCCCTTGAAATAAATATGAGGTTTAGTAGTAAGGAGGAAAATTCTATGAAAATGAAAAAAAGCAGCTCAGTGATTTCGAAGATCTTGGCCCTGTGCCTGGCAATGGTACTGTCTCTGGCTATGGGGATAACGGCGATGGCGGCGCCGGAAGGAGGGCTAACGGGTTCTGAGACAGCCGACGTTACAGTTGACGGCTTGGATACAGAAAATGAGGTAACAGTAGAAGCATATCAAATTATTACTGTGAATATTGATTTAGAATCTGGACAGCCAAAGAATCCGATGTACACCTGGAATTCAGAGGTGGTAAAATGGCTGAAAGATAATGGTTATGGTAATTATATTGGTAGTGGAAATGCCGTTCAAGATGCTTTTGGAGATATGAGTGCGGACAATCAGAAAGAATTTCTGGAAAAGCTGGCCAATGGAATTAAGACGGGAACCTGTGACTTGGACGCGACTGATACAATGAAATCAAACTCTGGGAGTGTAACCTTCGAGAATATGTCAATGGGCGAATATCTGTTGATTGCAAGTGGCGGAGTGAAGATTTACCAGCCGACGACAGTGAAATTAGTTCCAGAGTACAAGGATGGGAGTTGGAAAGTAGGAACCCCTGTGGTGGGAACGGATTCTGTGATGAAAAGTACGGAACCGACCATCAGCAAAGAGGTGGTAGATAAAGATGACGAGACCGTTGCTGTGGGCGATGAGGTGACTTTTAGACTGAAGGCAATAGTTCCGGATTATCCAGAGGATGCAACATATCGCAAATTTGTAGTAAGTGATAAACTAGGAACCGGTTTTGACTATAGTGGAGATGAGACAATTAAAGTTTTCAGAGATGAAGCAGGACAACAAGTGATTGGCAACGAGAATTATACTATCGCAGAAACACCAGAAAAAGAAAGAACTTTCCAAATCAATTTTGAGGATGCTTTTATCACTGAAAATGCAGGTCAAACAATTTATATTACTTATCGTGCAGTTGTAAATGATGAGGCTTTTACAGTAGACGAGTTGAAGAATGACGCATTTTTAGGGTACAACAATGACCCATATGTAGGCTCTGATTATGAAACAGATACGACAAAGAAGGTTTATACTTACGGCATTGAGGTAAAAAAAGTTGACAAGAATGGTGGTATATTGTCGGGTGCTGTCTTTACCTTGAAAAAAGGTAATAGTTTGCTGAAGTTTGACGGAGTGGATGGCGTCTATACCCATAACTCTGAGGGGACAAGTTCAGAAGTTGAAGTAGGAGCAAACGGAGTACTGAAGCTGCAGGGCCTGGATGTGGGCACATATATTTTGGAAGAGGTAAAAGCGCCGGACGGTTATGTACTTCCTACCGGTAAAATTACGATTGTTATTGAGGATAAAGAGCCTGACGGAACAATTGATGGTGGCGATGGTGTAGTGACTTCTGACGGAACAATTAAGTTAAAAGAAAAAGCTACTGTAAATACGAAGGTAATTTCTCTAATCGTAGAGAACACAAGCGCTGAGGATGCGGGCTTTACCCTTCCTACCACTGGTGGTATGGGCACGACAATCTTCACAATCGTGGGAATCCTGCTGATGGGCGGTGCTGCTGCGATGGTGGTTGTGATTTCCAGAAGAAAAAAACATGGATACAAGTAATTTTTTAAGAATGGGTTTGAGCTGAATGGGACGAAAAACCGAAAAAGAGCGCAGAAGAAACCCATGGATATTCCTGGCGCCCCTGCTGGTCTTTGCGGCGGGCGCTGGGATTTTCCTTTATCCGGCCGTCAGCAACTTTCTAGCGGAGAGGGCGCAGACGAATGTGATACGCAGCTATCAGGCGGCGGTTGACGAGTCAAATCGGCAGAAGTTGGAAGAGGAGTGGCAAAAGGCAGAGGAGTACAACGAGAATCTGGCAGGCGACCCGGTACATGATCCTTTTGTGATGGGGAGCGGATATGTGCTGCCGGATAACTATGAGGAAGTGTTGAACTTGAACGGCGACGGCGTGATGGGATATCTCGAGATACCGAGAATCGACGTGGAGCTGCCGATCTATCACGGGACCAGCGAAGAGGTTCTCGAAAAAGGGGCTGGACATCTGGAAGCCACAGCGCTGCCCATCGGCGGAAAAAACCGGCATCCGGTGATCAGCGCCCATCGAGGGCTTCCGAGTGCCGAACTGTTCACCCGGCTGGACGAGATGGAGATTGGGGACTGGTTCTATCTCAGTGTTTTGGATGAAACATTAGCTTACGAGGTGGACAAAATCACAGTGATTGAGCCGGAGGAACTAGAATTTCTGACGCCGGAGGAAAACAGAGATTTACTGACTCTGCTGACTTGTACGCCTATGGCGTGAATACCCACAGACTTTTAGTGAGAGGTACGAGGGTTCCCTATGAAGAAACAGAATTCACAAAGACGGGCAAAGAGCCTGAAAAAAGTGACTCCTGGAGAGCACAGTATCTGAGAGCCGTCCTGACGGGGGCAGCCCTGTTGGCGGTTCTGGGACTGATTATCATTGGGCGGCGTCGAAGAAGGGGCAGACACAGGGATTCGAATTAAGGTGGCAAGGAGAGGCGACAGGTAGGACGATGAGAGATAAGATCTTGAAAATAACGGCGGCGATGTTGTTTCTGGCGAGTGTTTTGACCTTGAATTATCCGGTAATCAGTACTTTGTACAACCAGATTCAGCAGGGAAAGCTCATCGGCCGCCAGGAGGCGGAAGTCGTCGACCTCAACGAACAGGAACGGAAAACAGTCTGGGAGGCGGCCAAGGCTTATAACTGGCAGACGGTTCAAAATAGAACTCGGCTCTACGACGCGTTTAGCGGAGAAATCGAGCAGATGGAATCAGAGTATGAGAGCTTGCTGAATGTGGATGGGAGCGGTATGATGGGGAGCATTGAGATTCCTAAAATCGCTGTGTATCTCCCCATTTATCACGGGACTTCCCGGGATACACTTGCAAAAGGGGTAGGACATCTGGAGGGATCTTCTCTTCCAGTGGGAGGAAAGGGCACGCACGTAGTTCTCACCGGGCACCGGGGACTTCCACAGTCAGAGCTTTTTACCAATCTGGACCAGATGGAAAAGGGGGATGTATTTTACCTGCGGGTTTTGAACCGGGTGTTGGTGTATCAGGTTTATGAGACTGAGACAGTAAAACCAGACCAGGTGAAGGGGCTGGCCGTCCAAGAGGGCCGGGATCTGGTGACTTTGGTGACATGTACTCCGTATGGGGTGAACTCTCACAGGTTATTTATCCACGGGAAACGGATTCCCTATGAGGAGGATAGGGAGATATCGGTCTCTCAGATTCAGAGAGAGACGTTGGGGAGATGGTTACTGCGGCAGAAAGTATTTCTGGCATCGGTGGTAGTTTTGGTGGCAGCTTTTCTGGCCGGACTATTTATTTTGATTCGTCGTATGAGCAGAAGACATAGAGAGAAAAAGGAGGAGAATTCATGAGGCGGCTATTCAGGAGTGGAGGAAAGCGGAAGGGCCTGGCGGCTCTGTTGGTTTTATCCGTGTTTTTCAGTCCGGCCCGGCCGGCCCAGGCTGAGAGTTATGATCCAGGGAGGCTGGGGAGCATCTGCATCAGTCTTACAGACTTGGGAACAGACAGAGAAGACGTGCTTTTTGAGCTGTACAAGGTCGGAACTTTGAAGGCGGGCAGTGATTATCAGTGGGTGTTGGATGAGGCTCTGGTTGGGACAGGAGTGGACTTAAATTCCATGGATACCACGGAGAAGACTATGGAAATAACACAGACACTGGCAGACGCAGTGGAGGACAGTGGGCTGAAAGCGCTGAGTGGAACCACAGACAGTGAAGGAAAAGCAGAGTTCACAGGGCTGACTCAGGGCAAATATCTCCTGATTCAGCCGGGGGACGACTATGGAATTGTTAGTCCTTCTCTGGTGACAGTTCCGTATTGGGAAGAAGAGTGGATTTATGACGTGGAGGTGACGCCGAAGGCGGCTGCTCCAGGAGAAGAACCTGGAAAGCCCACCGGAACGAAGGGCCGCCCGATTTCGCCTAACCTGAGTACGAAAAAGAATACCCAGGACCCGGTACGGCGCAGCTCTGTGAAAACAGGAGATGAGAATTTGCCGGCAGTCTGGGCGGGACTTTTGGCAGCAGCAGGTATGGTGGTTGCTATGGCAGGACGGAGAAAGATGGAAAAAAGAAAATAGATATAGGGATAAAAAGCCTCTGCGCGGTGGACTAGCCATTCGTACAGAGGCTTTTAAAATGCTTCAGCGTTTTTTTAACAGACGGACGCCGATCAGGTTGAACAGCAGAATGTAAAACAGAGCGAATAAGAAAAAGGTAGGGAGCAGGCCTCCTAGCATGTTGTCGTCTTTGTTGGAGTTCATTCCCAGTACCATCAAAGAGTAAGGGTAGAAGATTCCTGCTTTTGTGTTGGCCATGAGTAAGCCGGAGATTCCGCCGAGAAGGCCGACGGCGACTGGGATTGCGAAGTTGGAGATCACGGAGGCTACCAGGTACTGAATTGTAGCGATTACCCAGCCGCCGATCGTGCCGCGGAAAATCCATCCCAAAATATCAATGGGAGGAAGGCCGGGGAGGCCGACAACTTTTCCGGCGATCAAGTAGAGAACGGTAAACCATAGCTGAGTCAGCAGAGTAATCACGCATACCATAACATATTTGGAGCAGTAAATGGTAGAAAAACGTAAGGGCTGAGTCAGAAGGGTATTCCGGCAGGAATGAAAATTTTCAAAACGCCAGAGAAAGGCACAGTATACTCCGATCAGTGGCGCGAAGAAGAAATTGGAGTAGAACAGACTGACCTGTGTCCAAAAAGAGTACCACTGAGATTGCAGAATGTTTATATTGCTCAGGTAGTTCCCGGCTCCCAGCAGGGTGGGAATGATGGGAATCAGAAAAAAGGCGGGCCAGATCAGCGTGCCCTTGCACTTCATTCGCTCACAGTTGATGACTTTCATAAGCATAGTAGATTCCTCCTTACATAGCGGCGATTTTTTGACAGAAACGTTTTTTTCCAAAATAGTACAGCAGGCAGATACAAATCACGCACACGAATAGCCAGATCAGCGGATAGGAGTCCCAGAAATACTCCGTGTACCTGGTGGTCTCGTCGTAGTTGTAGCCTGAGTTGCACAGAGCCACGAAATAACCCCAGGGGATTACGTAGCGCAGCGGAATCTGGGGCAGGAACCAGGAGAAGACACCGGCAAAGGTTCCCCCAATGCTGACGAACAGCGGGAAAAGCTGGTTTTCGTAGTGCAGCGACATTAGAAGCTGAAACAGGAATAGGAAAACGTGCGTAAAGATGACAGTTACAAAAAATTGAAAATAATATTTCTGCCACCCGGACTGAAAGCGCTGGTCAAGGACCACAAGGAGTACGGTCTGAAGCAGGTCGAAGACCAGCAGATAGAGAAGCCCTGCAAGCAGCTTGGATTTAAAAAACGAACCAGGGGACTGCATGGTGAAAATCCAGGTGTAAGTGCTCCCCACCTGCTCCATATCGCACATTCGACTGGCGGCGGTGGCCAAGACCAGAGGCGTCACGATGGTGTTTATCAGGAGCAGGTTAATCTCTAACATGGCTGTTGTGCTATTAAGCTTGGTTAAATCCAGGTCTTTGACGCACCAGAGCATCCATGCGCAGATCAGCGCAAAGGACAAAAAAAATAACAACCACATGTGTCGGCGGTGGAACTTTTGAAATTCTGCTTTTAGATTTTTCATCACAGACTCGCCTCCTTTTGTACCATTTGCAGGTAGATATCTTCCAGATTGCCTCTGCGCTCCTCGATCCGGTAGAGATCAATTCCGTTTTCAAAGAGATGGCGGATGTGCAGTCCCAGACTGCGGTCCCCTTCATAGGGCAGCAACAGTCCCTCTTTGGTCTGCTGAATCGGGTGTACAAGGCCGGCATGTTCGTATTTGGGAATCAGGAGCTGATAGGCCAGCAGGTCGTTGGAGGTGCGAAGCAGCAGCTCCCGTTTGTTTTTGGACTGAAGATCATAGAGAGAATCCTGATAGATCATCTTGCCATTGGAGATGATTCCCACATTGTCAGCGATCTGTTCGATCTCCGCTAGAAGATGGCTAGACACCATCAAGGTGATTCCATATTTTTCCGGTAAACTCTTGATAAGTTCGCGCATTTCGTGAATGCCGGAGGGGTCTAAGCCATTGGTGGGTTCGTCCAAAAGCAGCAGCTTTGGTTTTCCCAGCAGGGCGTTTGCGATGCCGAGCCGCTGCTTCATTCCCAGGGAATAGTGGGAGGTCTTTTTGTGTTTCTGGTTGTCCAGACGCACGATGCGCAGGGCTTCATTGATTTCTGAGTGGGGCAGGTTTCTCAGCGTACAGGAAATTTTGAGATTTTCATACCCTGTCAGATTGCCGTAATAGGATGGGGACTCGATCAGGGAGCCTACCTGGGAGAGGATGGCGATGCGGTTGGAAGTATTCATTTCGTGTCCGAAAATCTGGATACTCCCTTTGTCCTGGGCGGCCAATCCCAGAAGCATCTTCATGGTGGTGCTTTTGCCGGCTCCATTCGGGCCCAGGAAGCCGTAGATGGAACACTGCGGTACCTGAAGATTGATCTGGTTCACGGCCGGGCTACCGTGGTAAAGCTTTGTGAGATTTTTTGTCTCAATAATATATTCTGTCATGGTGATATCCTCCTTTTGTGTGTGGCGTACTCTCTTTGGAGTACACTGTTTCTGACTCTGATTATGAGATATCATCCTTAACTGCACCTTTTGTTTTCCTTAATTTTACTTTAAATATCGAAGGGCTTTGACAAAACCTTTAGTTGCAAAGAAAAATGGCGCAAACCCTGGATTTTAAGGTTTCATTTTCAAGAAAGAATTTGGGTTAAACAGAATAACCATAACAGGTATAGTGGTGACGTTAAGGTACATGTGATAGAATATAAACAAACACGTCAGTTATCAATCTGTCAGACAGCAGCACATGTAAATATTTCCTCTTGTCAGTTGGTTCTCTTAAAGAATGAATGGAAACCGTAGGTATAAACTGTTTCCAGCGGGAGATGTTATAAATAAAAAACGCAGGAGGCAGAAGATGGAATCCATATGGTGCAAGACATGCGGCAGGGAAAAAGCTCCCGCTTTAAAAGGGAACATTGAGACGGATGTGGCTGTGATTGGTGGAGGGATGGCTGGTATATTGACAGCGTGGCAGCTAGAACAGGCGGGGGTACGGACGGTTGTGTTGGAAACAGATCGCATCGGAGGTGGACAAACCCAGAATACAACCGCAAAAATTACGGCGCAGCATGGAATGTTCTGCCACTCATTTATTGAAAAAAAGGGTGAAGATACCACCAGGAAATATGCACAGGCAAATAAGGATGCTGTAGAAGAATATAAAAGAATAGTTCGGGAGAAATCTATTGCCTGTGATCTGAAGGAGTGTGATTCCTACGTCTATTCTGAGGACGAGGAAAAAGTAAGAAGAGAGGTGGTGGCAGCACAGAGCCTAGGATTGGAGGCATCCTTTGCGGAACAGGTAGAGATTCCGGTTTCGTGCGCGGGAGCCGTACGTTTTTCCAGCCAGGCCAAGTTTCACCCTTTGAAATTTATCGAGGCTCTGGCTGAGCATTTGACCATCTATGAGGATACTTCGGTGACAAGGGTAGAGGGACATTTGGTAAAGACGCCCTGCGGGAGTGTGAAAGCAGGAAAGATTGTGTTTGCCGTACATTTTCCTTTTATCAACTTTCCGGGGATGTATTTTGCCAGAATGCATCAAGAGCGGTCATACGTATTGGCCTTGGAAAAGGCTGGTATGGTTGATGGAATGTATATAGGAGATGGAGAGAACACGCTATCTTTCCGACAGTATGATAGATATCTTTTGCTTGGCGGGCAGGCGCATCGTACAGGAGAAAATCGGGAGGGAGGATGCTATGAACGACTAAAGAGAATTGCCCAGGAGTTGTATCCTGGAAGCTGTGTGGCAGCCTATTGGTCAGCACAGGACTGTATCACAGCAGACAAAGTTCCGTTTATTGGACCGTATGCTGCCGACTGTCCGGATTGGTATGTGGCGACGGGATTTCAGAAATGGGGTATGAGTTCTGCGATGGTATCTGCAATGCTGATTCGAGATGCGGTCTGTGGAATCGAGAATCCGTATGCACAGGTATTTTCTCCTCTGAGATTTTCAGGAGAAGAAGTTCCCCAGCTTATGAAAGATGGGGGAAAAGCGGTGAAAGGACTGACAAAGCGTTTTTTCCATGTTCCGAGTGAAACTATTTCCTCAGTTGAGAGAGGCCATGGAGCGATTGTTGAGACACCTCAGGGCAAGGCAGGTGTGTATAAGACAGAAGAAGGAACGGTCTGCCAGGTAAGTGCGATTTGCCCGCATATGGGTTGTGAGCTGACTTGGAATCCAGATGAGAACTCTTGGGATTGTCCCTGTCATGGCTCACGTTTTGACTGTGAGGGGAAACTTTTAGAGGGACCGGCACAGGAAGGAATTCAGTACGACTTGCTATAACAGAGTGGGTTGCATAGGCGCTAGCAGTTATGATTTTATCAAGAATATCTAAGGATACCATTTCTGGCTTAAAGTTTCTTGTGCTTTTGCGTGTTTTGATTGCATCCAATACATCCATCATAATACCTCCTTATTGTTTTAGTTCGGGAAAGAGTTTGCAGCAGTAAAACGTGAAAAATCTCTTTCGGGCTATAAGCCCGGAGGCGAGAAGAGCTCCTCGTTTTATTATCTGTTATGGAACGAAAGGAGGCAGGCTGTCAATCTGAAAATAACCTGCTTTGGGACGGAGAAAAATGCTTGACTCCTACGCAGCGTAATAGTTTATACTGTGGTTACCACGGAAGGAGGAGAGGAAAATGATGACGGTACATGAAGCAAGCAGACTAGCAGGAGTGAGCGTACGCACCCTGCAGTACTATGACAAAATCGGTCTGTTGCGTCCTTCAGGATATACAGATTCAGGCTACAGGCTGTATGACGATGCGGCTTTGGAGAAATTACAGCAGATTTTGCTGTTTCGTGAGTTGGAGTTTCCTCTGAAGGAAATCAAGGAGATTTTATCCAGCCCGGATTTTGATCGGCACAGGGCCCTAAAGCAGCAGATTGAGCTGCTGACGATGAAGAAGGAACATTTGGAAAACCTCATTCATTTTGCCCGTGGATTACAGTCGATAGGAGTGAGAAATATGGATTTTTCAGTATTTGATACAAAAAAGATGGATGAATACGCCAAGAGAGCGAAAGAACAGTGGGGCAAAACTCCGGAGTATGAGGAGTACGAGCGAAAAACGAAAGAGAGGACACCGGATGAGGAAAAAGAGGCAGAACAGCAGCTTATGCGGCTGTTCGCGGAATTTGGGAAGTTAAAAGACCATAACTCCGCCTCGCCAAAGGTCCAAGGCCAAGTGCGAAAACTGCAGAATTTCATCTCTGAGTATTTCTATAAATGCACGAAAGAGATTCTTTCAAGTCTTGGACAAATGTATGCCGGAGGCGGAGAGATGACCCAAAATATTGATAAGATGGGTGGGAAGGGGACGGCTGTATTTGTAGCAAAAGCCATCCAAACCTACTGTAAAAACTGATAAGAGAGTTTAGACGCGCGAATGTTGCGCGGCAAATACTGTCTAAACAAGTTTGGTCGTCCATTTGGTACAGTCCCAGACCTCATGGACGACATCTTGATAAAATTCTGGCTCATGGCAGATTAAAAGCAGTGTCCCTCTATATTCTTTTAACGCTGCCTTCAGTGCTTCTTTTGCGTCTGCGTCCAGGTGGTTCGTGGGCTCGTCCAAAAAGAGTACGTTGGTCTCCCGGTTGATAATCTTACACAGGCGTACTTTGGCCTGTTCGCCGCCGCTTAGGACTCGTACCTGACTTTCGATGTGCTTGGTGGTCAGGCCACATTTGGCCAATGCAGAGCGGACCTCATACTGGGAAAAAGAGGGAAACTCTTGCCAGATTTCTTCAATACAGGTGGAGCTGTTTTCTTTTTTTCCCTCCTGTTCGAAATAGCCGACAGAGATGTTTTCTCCCAGCTCACAGGTACCTTTCAGCGGTGGAACCAATCCAAGGATACTTTTAATCAGGGTTGTCTTTCCGATACCGTTTGCTCCGGTCAAGGCGACCTTGTGTCCTCGTTCCAAAGAGAGATTCAGAGGCTGAGAGAGAGGTTCCTCATAGCCGATGACAAAATCTTTTGCCTCAAAAATGTATTTTCCAGGAGTGCGCCCTGTTTTAAAATGAAATTCCGGTTTTGGCTTTTGAGCGGCCAATTCTATGACATTCATCTTATCCAATTTTTTCTGGCGGGACATGGCCATATTTCTGGTGGACACTCTTGCCTTATTACGGGCGACGAAATCTTTTAACTGGTTGATTTCCTGCTGCTGCTTTTTGTAAGCAGCTTCCAACTGTGCTTTTTTCGCCTCATGGATTCTTTGGAAATCTTTATAGTTTCCCACATACCGGTCTAGCTTTTGATTCTCCATGTGGTAGATAATGTTTACTACATCATCCAGGAAGGGAATGTCATGAGAGATCAGGATAAATGCGTTTTCGTACTCTGTCAGGTATCGTTTCAACCAGTTGATATGGTGCTCATCCAGGTAGTTGGTAGGTTCATCTAAGAGCAAGATATCTGGTTTTTGAAGCAGAAGCTTTCCCAGCAGAATTCGGGTTCTCTGTCCGCCGCTTAGATCTGTCACGTCCCGTTTCAGTCCCAGCTCTAAAAGTCCTAAGGCTCTCGCGACTTCCTCCACCTTGGCGTCGATTACATAGAAATCATGGAGCGTAAGGGTGTCCTGGATAGTTCCCAATTCTTCCATTAGTTTATCCATCTCTTCCGAGGAGGCTTCTCCTAACTTTGTGCAGATGTCATTCATTTTTTCTTCCAACTCGAACAAGTCAGAGAATGCGGATTTTAGGACATCTTCCACGGTCATTCCTTTTTCCAGTACCGTATGCTGGTCTAGATATCCGGCACGAACTCCTTTTGCCCATTCGATTTTGCCTGCATCCGGAGGGAGCTTTCCAGTCACAATGTTGAAAAATGTAGATTTGCCTTCTCCATTCGCACCGATCAGTCCGATGTGTTCTCCTTTTAAAAGGCGGAAGGATACATCCTGGAAGATCGCGCGATCTCCGAACCCGTGTGAGAGATGTTCCACGTTTAAGATACTCATCTATTTCAGACTCCTTTGCTTTTATATGATGAAATGCGGGGAAAGACTACCGAGAGCTTCCCCGTCTCTCCATTATATCCGTACGGTTGCTTTTATTCAAGAAGACGTTTGTAGTCTGAGTGCGGAAAAAATGGCAGTTTTTTTGGGGCGCAGGTTTGTGGTATGGCATACGGCAGAGAGATTTTAAGCCGCGTTCTTGTAAAAAGAAACCAGTATGTGCTAAACTGAGTGGAACAGTAGAATGTACGCGTTCGAAAAAGGACGCGGAATGATTTTGGAGGAGAGGCATTATGGTATTTGACTTTTATCCATGGAACCTGGATGTTGATGTGGAGGGGACGAGGCTTCTGTATCGGGATAACGATTACGCGGGGAAGCGGAAAGTGAACGAAAGGTTTTGGCAGGCCATGTCCGACGGACAGAAGCGTTTTTTTCATTCCCTCGGCGTGGATTTTATGCGGGTGGAGGCTGATGAGAAGCTCTACAATATCCCTGATGACGGAGATGTACAGGGCGGCGGGATATCCATGAAAACGATTCATTTTTTATTACATGGAAGTTTTCTTGCAATTCCTGATTTTCAAGGAGAACTCTATAAGGATGCGGAAGTATTTGGCAGTCAGGTTCCGGATTCACTAAAAATTGTCAGGATGCCTCAGGAGGAAGCGCTTACTGTGTATGAGGTGGATGGTTGGCCTTGTGTATTTAAACATCCATGTTTTCATTTTGAGCAGGAGAAATTTCAGAAGTGGAACTGCGGATACTTGCTGGGAAGTATCCTGCTGATGAAAGATGAGTAGCTGAACCATAGATTTTTACGGAAGCAGGAGAAAGATGAAAAAAGTATTGGAGGAAGAGCTGATTTATGAGATACTCTCTGTGGTGGAAGAAATTCCAGAAGGAACAGTCGCTTCTTACGGACAGATCGCACGGCTGATCGGGAGAGATCGAAATGCCAGATTGGTTGGAAGAGTCCTGAGTATGGCCCAGTTTTATGGGAATTATCCCTGCCACCGGGTGGTGAACCATGCAGGCCGCACGGCGCCGGGCTGGGGACAGCAGCGTTTTTTGCTGGAGGAAGAAGGGGTTATCTTTAAGGATAATGGATGCGTGGATATGAAGAAATGCCAATGGGACTGCGAATAAGATTTCGTATGATCTCGTAAGGTATTTCGTTTAGTAAATGGGAGGAAGGATCGTATGAAATTTGCGTTTTTGATTATGGGAAATTTTGATATGACGATGGACAGAGCAACGATACATGGAGGGAATGCCCAGATGATTGGGGTCTCAGATATGCAGGAAGCCGCTGCCGCTGCCAAGCAGCTATGTGAAGAAGGGATTGACTGTATAGAGTTATGCGGCGCTTTTGGGGCGGAGGGTGCAAAACAGATTATTGAAATCACTGAGAATAGAATACCGGTAGGATACGTTACACACTTGCCAGAGCAAGATGAAATTTATAAGGCCGTTTTTTCTAAATGACAGAAAACGGTAGAGGTCTCTCGCTGGTCTGGCCAGACAAAAGTAAGGGGACTTGATAGGAGGAGAGGGAGAGTGAGCGAATGTAAGCTGTGTCCGAGGGAGTGCAAAGCTGACCGGAGCAAAGGACAAAGAGGCAGATGCCAAGTGTCAGGGGAAGGAATTTTAGTGGCAAGGGCGGCTTTGCATCTGTGGGAAGAGCCTTGTATTTCCGGAGAGCATGGTTCCGGGGCGGTATTTTTTTGCGGCTGTCCGTTAAGATGTGTGTACTGTCAGAACAGTCAGATCTCAGGGGCTGAGAGGGGAAAGAGAATTTCTAAGGAAAGGCTGGCAGAGATTTTTTTGGAGCTGGCAAAGAAGGGAGCGGCCAACGTCAATCTTGTGACCCCTACACACTACACACCAGAGATTATCTGGGCGGTAGAACGGGCCAGGCAGTGCGGGTTGAAAATTCCGATTGTCTATAACTGCAGTGGCTACGAGAAAGTTGAGACTTTGGAAACTCTAAAAGACACGGTGGATATTTACCTGACGGATTTTAAATATATGGAGGAAGAGATGGCAAGTCGATATTCTAGCGCGCCGGACTATCCCCAGGTGGCAAAAAAAGCACTGGCAGAAATGGTTTGTCAGGCTGGCCCCCCTGTTTTTGACAGTGATGGTATGATGACTAGAGGAGTCATAGTCAGACATCTGCTGCTTCCCGGACACCGAAAAAACGCAGAGGCAGTGGTGAAGTATGTGCATGAGAAATTTAAAAATCAAGTTTATTTAAGCCTGATGAATCAGTATACGCCGCTGCCTCAGGTAAAGCGGCTATATCCAGAGCTTGGCAGAAAGGTGGGAAAAAGAGAGTACGAATGTCTGGTGGACTATGCGATCTCTCTAGGGGTGGAATGTGCGTATATCCAGGAAGGAAAGACTGCAAAAGAGAGTTTTATTCCGGACTTTGACTGTGAGGGAGTCTGAGGCGGTGAGGTGGCTTTTCGGGGACAGACATAATCAGCTTTGAAAAGGAGAGCGAATGAGTATGCCGGGAAAATGTGTCGAGAAGTTTTATTTTTTTTAGAATTAAATCAGATGAAATAAATTCTTGACAGATGCGAATAATCGAATTATAATAAATACATACAGAAGAGAAAGAAAAATACAAAAGAGAACCTATACATATTGACAGAAGAAAAAATTGTTTGAAATACAGAAGACAAATGGGAGAAAAGCACAAAAGATTTGACTCACAGATTAGGTGCCATCAGGCATCAGATCTGTGAGTTTTGTATTTAGTGGAACTTTTGACATTAAGAAGTGGGTGAGAGAGAATGATTGTCAGTGTCAGTAGAAGGACAGATATACCGGCCTGCTATTCGGATTGGTTCTGGAACCGCCTCAAAGAAGGGTATGTTTTGGTGAGAAATCCCATGAATGATCGGCAGGTCAGCCGAATCAGCCTGAATCCAAGGGCGGTGGATGGATTTGTGTTTTGGACGAAAAATCCACTTCCTATGTTGAGAAGACTGGAAGAACTGGAAGAATATCCTTATTATTTTCAGTTTACGCTGACTCCATACGGGAGGGATTTAGAACCTGGTCTGCCTTCTAAAAGAGAACGGCTCCTCCCGGCATTTATAGCGTTGTCAGAAAAGATTGGGCCAGACAGAGTTGTTTGGCGGTATGATCCAATTGTTTTTAATAGAAAGTATACGCTTCAAACTCACATCCGATGTTTTGAGGCAATGACAAAGCTTTTGGGAAATTATACAAAGAGATGTGTCATCAGTTTTTTGGACAGGTATCGGAAGATTGAGGGCTGGATGAAGGAGACCGGTGCAAAGACACCGACTAGGGAGGAGATAGAGGCTCTGGGGAAGGCATTTTCAGCCTCTGCGAAAAAATATGGGATAGAACTCTATACTTGCTGTGAGACTGTCGACCTAAGTGAGTTTGAGATTTTTCATGGAAGCTGTGTTGATGTGTCTTTGCTGCGAGGTTGTGGGGGCGGTAGCTGGAAGGCGGAAAAAGACCCTGGTCAAAGAAAAGAGTGCGGCTGTGCGGCCAGTATTGACATCGGTGCCTATGATACCTGTCGAAATTTGTGTAGATATTGTTATGCGAACCGCAGTCTTTCTGTTGTCGATAGAAATCACAGGCTTCACAATCCACTTTCTCCTTTGCTGTATGGAGAACTGCAGGCAGAAGATAGGGTGACAGAGCGAAAAATGAGGCTGCTAAGAGATGGACAGCTCAGTCTTTTTAATGGATATTATGAATGAGAAACAATAAAAAGGTATGCAAGAAAGGAGGTACAGGGTGGATATAGAGCTGAAATTGGCATATGAGGAGACAGAATATGTCAGAAGATTGATTGAGGAGTATATGCAGATGCTGGTGAGGATGGAGCCGGATATTGAGACTTATTTGAGAATGCAGAACAGTGAGGAGGAGCTGCGAAATCTGAAAGAAAAGTACAAAAAACCGGATGGCCGGCTTTATCTAGCTTATGTGGAAGGTATGCCAGTGGGGTGTATAGGTCTGCGCAGGCTGAAAGGGAGAGAGTGTGAGATGAAACGGCTGTATGTAAGGACCGAATTTCGAGGGATGCATATAGGGGATGTCTTGGTAAAAAAGATCATTTCTGACGCACGTGACATCGGTTACCGCACAATGCGGCTGGATACGTTTCCGTTTTTGGAAAGAGCAATAGGGTTGTACCGGAAATACGGGTTTTCTGAGACTCCTTCGTATAATGATAATCCTCTGGAAAATGCCGTCTACATGAAACTGGACTTGTAGGAGAAAAGATGTCCCGCACAGCCGGAGAATCTCTATTACTGGATTTTCCGGACTGGCGCGGGGCGTGTTGAGGCAGTCTACTGGGAAACGGGGGTGTTGTAGAGGGTAAAACCGTTGGCGGAGTAGTCGTCAATGGTAGCGACTGCGTCGATATCTACGATCACCTGATGAATGACAGGGTCTAGCTGATAACCTGGAGGGGCCGTGGTCTCTTGCAGCTCATATTTTCCAGGCTTCAGATTGGAAAAGTGAAGACGGCCTGCAAAATCAGACACGGCCTCCTGGATATTTTTCTGTTTATCGGAGAGTGTGAATACTGCGCCTTCTATTCCTGAACCAGTGGAGGCATCTAGTTTTCTCGCTGTGAAGTCCACGGTTACAGGCGGTGGGCAGAGGCGGCAGAACCAATTGGTTCTTTTCCAGACAGCGTAAAGACAAAGGTCAGCAGTGAGGCCGGACAAGGTCTCACCTGGCAGGTAGGAATCGCCCCTTCCGCAAGGGTCCGTGTTCCAGACACGAAAACAGTGCTTTTTGCGTTTTGGTGTGACATCGGGAATAGTGACTGGCTGACCAAAGGGAACGGTGACTGGTTCTGGGATGCAGCAAGCTTTTGGACAGCAACTGTCATTTCCGAAGAAGGAGATGGTGTATTCTTCTACAAACTCTTCCCACCTTGCGTACAGAATCAGATTACCGGTACTTCCATGGGCAAGACAGGAAATTTGGGTTCCACCTGCTGGAGCGTTGTACCATCCTAGAAAGCGGTATCCCTGGAGAGGGCCAGGGGACAGCAGACACAGATCAGGAGTGACCGAGGTATAAGTGGTCGGATTTGGATTGGCAGCTTCCATGAGATTTTCGTACTGAATCTGATAGCTAGCTGGAGTGAGAATCACCTGTGTACTGTCATCAGTGAGACGAGTTTCCCAGCCATTGAAACAGTCTACGGGCTTGTGGAAAGCAGTGGCATCTGTCTGAGTCAGAAGTGGATAATCCGCGGTTGTGGTCCCGACTAAGACAGAGCAACCTTCAGGATTCGTGGATACATAGGAGGAATTTTCAAGCTGAATCATGGATGTTTCTGTTAACGGGCTAATCAGACGGATGACCGACGAGTCGTTTTTTAGATAGATTCCGTTGGGAATTATCCAGTTTCCTCCCAAATATAAGACGGAAGCACTATAAATATCTCTTCCACGGGGTGATTCGTTACCAGAGAAGGAACCGCTGGACAAAGTAGCAATACTCTGACTGAAAAGCCAAAGCCCGCCGCCGCATCTGCTAGAACGATTGTTCTGGATGGTTCCGCCATTTATGAGAACCTGGGAACGATTTTCAGCACTTATTGCACCGCCTTCCAGGCGAGAGTTGTTATTGCGCAGTACACAGCCTTCTGCCAGCGTGAGAGACCCCCCATTCACATGGACGAGGGAACGGTTTTCAGGACTTTCCAGAGGATGTGTCTGGCTGTTGCCATCTAGAATTATGTTTTGAAGAGTGAGAGCGCCGCCTGATGTAATACAAAAAAGGTGGGCGAAATAAGTATCTTCTTTGGTTAGTACAAAAGGATTGTCTGGGGTAAGACTTTCGATGAGCACCGCGTAAGAAATATCAAGCTGCGATGAGAGCTCGAAATCAGTGGTTACCTGTATAGACGGGGCTAAGGCGTCCAATGCCGCCTGTAGCTCTGTCTGTGTGGATACTTGTGTCATATTAATCACCTGCTTTATATCTGTGCTTTATGGTATGTCAGCGCAGCGGGATGAGTGACAGAACAAAATACGTCCTTTAGGAAAGAGCGATACGCAAAAATTTGTATGGACCCAAAAGAAGAGAGTGTCGCAAATTACCGGAGATTATATAGGAGGTATTTACTATGGAACATAAGAAAAACTTGGTCAGCTATTCCGTTCTGTTTTCAGGCATTTTTGGGACACTAATATGTCTTGGATATGGGGCAGGGGATAATATTCTGGCTTTTATGCTGGGAGTGCTGGCTGTGGGTGGTCTTGTGGTATATCCTATTGTACTGACATTGCTTAACCTGTTTTTTCTGATTGTCAGAGTTAAAAATCCAGTCTTAGTGAGGCAGGCAAAGTATATAGAATACATCACGTTGGTATTGGGCGTGTTGTACACGGTGCTTATCCTGCCTTTTTTGGAGATTCAGCTGAAAGCAGATTGGACAGAAATATTGGCCAATCGGCAGGTACATACACCCGTGTGGGTGGGCGGGCAGCCCACGATTTTAGTTTTGGCATGTCTGGGGATGGCGGGGTATTTGTTTTTGTCTTGGGTAAATATCTGTAAAGTTCCGCCGCTGTTGTGTGTGTTTGCGATCTCGGGAATGTATCTGGGAGTGGCAATCTGTCTGGTGTGGATTGTACAGGTTTTCAGTGAACGATATTTTCTGCTGTGTGTTCTACCGTTTAACTATATTGTCCTGGCAGCGAAGACCGTACGTTATAAAGTGGGGGAGTGGCAGGAGCAGCAGAGAGAAGAGGTGAAGGAGTTTAAAAATCCAAAACTAAACGCGTGGAACCAGAAGCTGTTGGAGTCTAGGCGCTGGCCGGCGGCTGCCTTCTTTTTTATGTGGCCTTTGTTGGGAATCACAGTGGCTGTGCTTTTGCTGTTTGGTCAAAGACCGGACAGCATCATCCGGGCCTGGACGGAGACCAGTGATTGGAACCTGTCTGCGCAGTCAGCGCCGCAGAATATTTATTATGACGAGCACTACCTGTGCACCGTGGCGGCAGGCGGGCACAGAAAGCTTGTGAAACCCATACGGATGGGAATTCGTCACGGACATCCAGTGATTGTGAATCGACAGCTTTGTGTCGCGAACGCTTTTGAGGAGCTTCTTCAGGAGTGTTTCCCAAGTTTCCATAGAGGAGTCAGAGGTTTTTATGATCGCTTTGGTTTTCCGATAGCGAGATGGATACGCTCTCCTTATATTGCGGATGGGATTTATTTGCTTATGAAACCTCTGGAATGGTTGTTTTTAGGGGTACTTTACTGTTATGATGTGAATCCAGAAAATCGGATTGCGGTTCAGTATCTGCCGAAGTATCCTGATTTTGAGAGGAGAGTTTGAGATGTCTGACACGGCGTCCATATAACTCCTAAGGATACGCATGTTGCAATAAGGTAGTTCACCGCAAAGCGGCTGCTGTATCGCGGCGGATAGGGAAGGAAACTTCTTGTATCTGACTAATGGGGAAATTATTGCTGGATTAAGAATTTAGAGAGGCAGTACAAGTGGAAGTATGGGGAGATTTATAGTACAATAAAGAAAATTGCCGCGTCTTATGCTGAGAACTGTGGTGGAAAGGTTAAAATCAGAAAGAAGGCGAAAGAGGATGAGAGATAGGAAAAGGGAAGGCTTTGTGTCAGACGGAAATGGTCGGTATACTTTGCAGGTGATTGCACGTATTTACAATGATTTTCCTACGAAATTTGGTCTTCCTCATCAGAGTGGGAGAATCCCAGAACTGAGAGGAAAAATTATATTTGAGGCTCCATATAGAAATCCAGATGCAGTGAGAGGTTTGGAGGAGTTCAGCCATATCTGGCTGATCTGGCAGTTTTCCATGGCGGTCAGAGATGGCTGGACAGCGACTGTTCGTCCGCCGCGCCTGGGAGGAAACACGCGGATGGGAGTGTTCGCCACCCGATCTCCATTTCGACCCAATTCTCTGGGATTGTCTTGTGTGCGGCTAGAGAAAGTAGAGTTGGATAAAAAGTTAGGGCCGGTGCTCTATGTGGCAGGCGCGGATTTAGCAGATCAGACTCCAATTTACGATATCAAACCTTATTTGGCCTATGTGGAAAGTCATCCTCAGGCTGCCGGCGGTTTCACGGACCGTATTTTAGAGCATAAATTGAAAGTGGATTTTCCGAAAGACTGGTTGGATAAGATTCCGCAACAGAAGAGAAGGGCTTTGTTGGAGGTCCTTGCGGATGATCCCCGTCCCACCTACCAGGAAGACCCTGATAGGATCTATGGCATGGAGTACGGGGAATGGGATATTCATTTTCGTGTCTGCAAAGGTAGGCTGTCAGTGTGTGGTGTGTCCCAGATTGTCCGCTGAGAACGCCTTACTGGGTAGATACCGCCAGTTGTCTTTGAAAGAGTGTGCGGAACAGAAAACGTACCAATGGACCGCAAAAAAAGATCTGCCAGCAAAGTGCCATAGGAAAGTTGCTGGCGAAGGTCTGAAGCCAGATGGCGGGGAACTCAGTTCCTGCATGACTGAAAATTAAGGTTGCCCAGAGACTCATTGTCGGACACATCAGGCAGACTGTGACACCTGCGCGGGTCAGAGTCACTAAAAATGGCAGGTCTTTTCCAGGTGTCACCAGACGAAATGCAATTTTGGGTGCGATGCGGTCTATAAAGAAGAATCCTGTCACGAAGCAGATGGGGAACATGATAGGCATCTCAGACAGAGCATTGAGAATCCCCTGATTTGTCAGACCGCCCATGTGCAAGCCAGCGTTGTAGATTTCCATGGCCAGAACCATGAAAAAAGTCATTAGAATTGCGTAGATTATTTCTTGAAATTTTGTTCTTGGCATTACGATAACCTCATTTCTGAATTTTTTTAGGAACGGAAACGAGCCGTTCCCAGGGTAAAGCAGGGAGGCCCACTTTCCCCTGCATAGTGGGACGTTTATATTGTAGGAAAAGCCTTTCGCGCTTTAGTGTGAGAATGTCGTTCCGACATATAAAAACGAGCAGTGTATGTCAACTGGACTTACGTGACATACACCGCTCGTTTCGCTATTATTATAACAGGAGAAATTTTATTTTTCAAGCGAAAACTAGTGGTCAGTTTTCAATTTTCGTGTAACGGGATACCCTCTTGGAAACTAGAATTGCCAGAGCTATTTTTACTAGATCAGGGAGGATAAACGGTATCACACACCAACTTAGCACAGTCATCACGCCAATGTTGCCGGAGGTTCGCATGTAGACGGTTATAAACCATGCAGTTCCGAAGGCATAGCAGACAATTAAGCCCAAGATCATGGAGAAAAATAAAGTTACAGTTTTCTTTCCGAACAATTTTTCTATTCCCCACATTACCAGGACAGTCAGAAGGAAGCCGAGAATGTAGCCACCGGTATTTCCCAGCAGTACACCGATGCCGCCTTTGAATCCGGCAAACACTGGAATTCCCACCACACCCAGGAGAATGTAAAGGGATACGGCTGCTGCTCCACGCTTTCCGCCGAGTATTCCTACAGTGATGAACACTGCAAAAGTCTGCAAAGTGAATGGAATCATTGTAGGAATGGAAATCCAAGAACCAATGGCGATTACTATGGCGAAAAAAGAAATATAGACCATATCCCGCGTTTTATTCTGTGGTCTGTTTTTTACGGTTGTCGTGTTGTTCATTTTTATTCCTTTCGTCTTTTTGTTTGCAGGTTTATTATAGCATAAGTTTTGAAGGATTGTCAACTCAACACAAATAAAGGTTTACAATTTAGAAGCAAAAATTCTTCATAGCTTGTCATTAGGTGGACGGAAAAATTAGGTTCCAGGTGCCGTCTTCCGGAAAAAATAGGAGAATAAATTCTTTTTTCCAACCGTCTACCACTGCTTGGCATTGGAATTTTCTAGCTTGAACTCCCGCGTAATATTTTTGCTCAGAGTACAAAACCTGTATATCTTTTATGCACTGAATCATTTGATTTTCATCCTGATATTTTATCATTCGGGGGTAAAATTTTCCAGTGGAAGGAAACCAGCAGTCCACTGCCGCAGCCAGATATGTTCCGGTTATCTTTTGTTCACAGTGACGTTCCACTTCATTTTCATAGAGAAATGCCATATTTTTCCTTCCTTTCGGTGTATGAGATTACCCATAGCAGACAGAATGACGCAGCTTTTGTCTGTCGTTGATGGGTTTGTCTATATTATACAGAACGGATGTTCTGGTTTCAATGGAAATATATGGATGGAAGCTTTGTCATAGCCAGCCGCGATCCAAATCATCAGTCACATGGCTGAACTATTACGATCATTATATAAGAAGCGACAGTTCAGCCAGTGTCATTCGTAAAACCGCATTGTGCGCTTATTGTGGCTGACGCCACCGTGTTACTTATGGAAAGGCGCTCAGCTTATATAGATGTCCGTTCATAAAAACATACAAGTATGTTTTATGCTTCCCGTGCACTGTATGTATGAATTGTTGCTATAAAAAAACAGAAAAGACTTGAAATTCTTGACGAAAAAAGTTAATATTGTGTATAGAGAATACGTAACCTTGCAATTCTAAATACATAGGAGAGAAGTAGCGGGAATAAGAATACTTATAGGCTGGATTGTGAAAAATCAGAGGCAGATCGTTTCCTGCAAAATGAGAATAGTCTGAGGGGTACAATATGGAAGACATTGTAATCATTGGTTCAGGACCGGCCGGTATTTCGGCGGCATTGTATGCGGTGCGGGGAAACTTGTCACCACTAGTGTTGACAAACGGGGTGGGAGCTCTGGAGAAGGCAGAAAGAATTCAAAATTATTATGGAAACAAAGAATTTTTGACCGGACAGGAACTCCACGAGAATGGAATGGAACAGGCCCGAAAGATGGGAGTGCGTTTCAAGGAGACGCAAGTACTGGGAGTGCATGAGGAAGAAAATTTTATGATAGACACCAATGAAGAACCAATTCCCACGAAAGCAGTAATCTTAGCTACAGGAGCCAGGAGAAAAGCTCCCCAAATTCAGGGGCTGAAAGAGTTAGAAGGCCGAGGAGTGAGTTACTGCGCGGTCTGCGATGCATTTTTCTACAGAGGAAAAGATGTGGCTGTTTTGGGAAACGGTGACTTTGCTTTGCATGAAGCCGATGAGTTGGTGCATCTGGCGGGAAGTGTGACAATTTTGACAAACGGGGAGCCGTTGTGTTTTACTAGGCAGCATAATTATCCTGTGGAGGAAAGAAAAATCTTGGCTTTGGAAGGTAGCGAGCGGGTGGAACAGATACGTTTTGCGGACCAGGATACGGTTGGGATTGACGGAATTTTTGTGGCAATGGGGACAGCTGGGAGTTCTGAGATAGCCAGACAGCTCGGAGCGCAGATTACAGACCGGGGCGAGATTGTAGTGGACGAACAGATGCAGACGAATATTCCCGGGATTTTTGCGGCGGGGGATTGTACCGGAGGGCTGTTGCAGATTTCGAAGGCAGTATATGAGGGAACTGTGGCAGGGATTCATGCAGGACATTATATTCGAAAACTGCGCAGGGAAAAAGAAAAATAGCTGTGCATGCCGTGAGGACCGTGTGGAAAACGATTTTTATGTAAAATACACAAAAACACTTTGTGGAATATTGGAGATCTGAACTGTAACATCAACGAAACAGAAAATGAAAAGGAGAAAAAATATGGCGAAAGTATTGACAAGTGGAAATTTTGAGGCAGAAGTACTCGGGGCACAAAAGCCAGTGTTGGTGGATTTTTGGGCAACTTGGTGTGGACCGTGCAAACGCCAGGCGCCGATTGTGGATGCTCTGGAGGAAAAAGGTTATTTGGTGGGAAAAGTAGATGTGGACCAGGAGCCGGGATTGGCGCAGCAGTATCAGGTGATGAGCATTCCTACGCTCATCATCTTCAAAGGAGGCCAGGAGGTGAAACGTCTGATTGGTCTTCATTCAGAGGAACAGATTCGCTTAGTCTTAGATCAGATATAAAAAGGCTGTCAGATTTAAGGGAGTCTTGAAATCGTTATAAAAAGGAATTCATTGGTGATACTTTACACGGATTTTACACGAATTTTACTTGAAATGGCTCGTTCCAGCTCAGGGTTCATGGTAAGATACCGTTGGAAAGGCGATGGATTCCTTTTTTCGTGTAATGGGAAAGACCTTGTCACGCTAATGCGAGAAAGTTCTGTCCTATTACACAAACACTCCGCTGTGGGTGCGCATTTGTACAAGAGGTAACTGCCGCAGGCGGCTGTGCTCGGCGTGCAAAGCGGAAAGGGGCCGCGAAAACAGAATAGAGAGGAAGAGAGATATGGCGTTGATTTATGTTGTGGAAGATGATAAAAATATTAGAGAGATAGAGAGTTTTGCATTGAAGAATGCGGGGTATGAAATTCAGGGCTTTGTCTGTGCAAAAGACTTTTATACAGCGATGTTGCGTCAGAAACCAGATCTGGCTCTTCTAGACGTTATGCTTCCGGATGAGGATGGCCTAGAAATTGTGAGGAAGCTGCGTAGTGACAGAATGACGAAACATATTCCAATTTTGATGGTGACGGCAAAGACGACGGAGATTGATAAGGTGAAGGGCCTGGATATGGGGGCAGATGATTATATGACGAAGCCTTTCGGGGTGATGGAATTGATTTCCAGGGTGAAAGCCTTGCTTCGGCGCAGTCAGATTATACCTGAGGAGGAAGTGATTCAGGTGGGGCCGGTCACGATGGATCAGAATAAGAGAAAGGTGAGTGCCTACGGGAAAGCATGTGAATTGACTTACAAGGAATATGAGCTCCTGCATCTTTTGATGCAGAATGCGGGGATTGTGATTTCTAGGGATGTAATTTTAAACCGTGTCTGGGGGACGGACTATGAAGGAGAATCCCGCACTATTGACATGCATATCAAGACTTTGCGAAAGAAGCTGAAGGAGGCGGGGGCGATGATTCAGACGGTGAGAAACGTGGGATATGTATTTAACGAGAATTAGAAGGTGTCAAATGAAAAGAAAAATTAATCTGCAATTTTTTGTGGTGGCTTTGGTGGCAGTGTTGGCTACTCTAGGTTTGGTGACAGCTGTATGTTACCAAGTGTTTCAGGCACAGGTTATGGAAGATTTGGAGGCCTATGGCCATGTCTTGAATAAGACGCTGCCTTTCGAGAATAATAAGACGGACGATACCTCATTTCAGGTAGATAATTTGAGGGTGACGGTGATTTCTAAGGACGGCGAAGTGACATATGACAGCGATGCCAATGAGGGAGAGATGGATAATCACGGCAGCAGACCGGAAATCGAGGATGCCTTTAAGACTGGTGAGGGAGAGGCAGTGCGCAGATCTCAGACCATGGATAAAAATACTTTTTATTATGCCCTGCGTATGGATAATGGGGATGTACTGCGGGTGGCTAGAGAGGCAGGCAGTATTTGGAAGATGATTAGTGAGGCTGTTCCGGCGCTGCTTGGCATTTGTCTAGGAATTTTGCTGCTATGTGTGATACTTGCCTACTTTCTGACGAGAAGCCTGATTTCACCGATTGAGGCTTTGGCGACAGATATGGATAGTTTGAGAGAAAAGAAGATCTACGATGAACTTAGGCCATTTGTGGAGACAATCAAAAAGCAGCATGAGGATATTTTACAGAATGCGAGGATAAGACAGGAGTTCACGGCGAATGTGTCACATGAGCTGAAGACACCTCTGACGGCGATTTCAGGCTACTCGGAACTGATTGAAAACCGGATGGCAGAAGGGGAGGCTGCCGTACGCTTTGCCAAAGAGATTCACCACAGCTCCAACCGTCTTTTGACATTGATTAATGATGTGATTCATCTGTCTGAGTTAGACAGCATGCAGCTCGAGGAGACAAAAGAGATGGTGGATCTCTACGAGGTTGCCAGATCATGTGTCGCTATGTTACAATTACAAGCAGAGAAACATCAAGTGAATTTGGCCCTATTAGGTGTGAGTTGTCAGGTGCTTTCCACCAGACAGAAAATGGAGGAGCTGGTATACAATCTCTGTGACAACGCGATACGTTATAATAATAAAGGCGGAAGCGTCTATGTGACAGTCAGGCCCAGCGGAAAGAAAGTGATTCTTTCGGTGAAAGATACCGGAATTGGAATACCAAAAGAACATCAGGAGAGAATCTTCGAGAGGTTTTACCGGGTGGACAAAAGCCGGTCCAAATCTACCGGTGGAACTGGATTGGGGCTGGCTATTGTCAAACATATTGTGGCTGGCAGCAATGCTTCCATGGAATTGGACAGTGAGGAAGGGAAAGGCACTGAGATTCGCGTGATTTTTTATTCAGAACAGGAGTGAGTGTGATGTACCAAGCTGGCTTGGTTTTGGAGGGCGGAGGAATGCGGGGACTGTTTACCGCAGGAGTCCTGGATTATTTCATCGACCTTGGCATGGAGTTTCAGGAAGTGTATGGGGTTTCGGCAGGGATTTGCAATGCGTGTAGTTATTTGTCCAAACAAAGGGGCAGATCTCTTAGAGTAAATACAGACTATCTGGAGGATCCTAGGTACTGTAGTGTGGAGAGTCTGATAAAGACCGGAGATCTGTTCGGAGCGGATATGCTTTACCGAATCATACCGGATGAGCTGGATCCGTATGATTACGAGACTTTTCAAAAGTATCCGGGGAAGGCGTATGCGGTAGTGACGAACTGTGAGACAGGGAAGGCAGAATATATGCGACTTCGCAGGATGGACAAGGACATACAGGCGGTGAGGGCCTCGAGTTCTATGCCGATGGTATCACGGATGGTGGAGATTGAGGGACAGCTATATTTGGACGGTGGAATCAGCGATTCTATTCCAGTCATCCAATCCATGAGAAATGGAAATGAGAAAAATGTGGTGGTTCTGACCAGAGACGCCACATACCGAAAGACTCCGTCTAGAGGGATGGCAGCCTTTCGGCTGCGTTACAAAAAATATCCAAATCTAATCAAGCAGATGGAATATCGCCATGTCCGGTATAATAAAACCCTGGAATTTATTGAAAAGGGTCGGAAAATGGGAAAAATTTTCGTGATTCAGCCGAAAAAACCCATCGAGATAGGGCGGGTTGAAAAGGATAAAGAAAAACTGAGGGAGCTGTATGAGGAGGGGTATGAAAGCGCCAGAGATTCTTATGAGGGGTTGATGGAGTTTTTAAAAAGATAATACGGCAAAATGAGAGAGGAGGAGGGCAGTGAACAGGGATAAAAAGACAGGGATTTTACTGGGGGCTGTAGCAGTCTTGCTCGTAATCGTAGTCGGTCTGGGTGTTTTTCTGATTGGGATGAAGCTCGGGCAGAAAAAAGGAGAGTCAAGGGATATTGCGGCGGCAGAGGATTTGCCTGTTCAGGAGGAGACTCCGGCGCTGACCAGAAAGCCTACAGCGGCGCCCACTGAAAAGCCGACACCGACGGCCGCTCCGACGAGTACACCGACCCAGGCGCCGACAGCAGTGCCGACCCAGCCAAGTTCGGTGTCTTCCGACAGTTACCGCATTGACGCAGGGCTTCGGGAATGGACGAGTCAGGGCTTGGTCTTTTTACAGGGGGATTATATTACCCTGTACGTCAATGCAGAAGACTACAATAATGGTCTGATAGGCTGGGAAGCCAATGCAGAAGGAGACAGTCTGAAGATCTATTACCCCAAAGCTCATGACTCTGGCCATGGGGGAACCGTCGTCACGCTGATGGCCTTTGACTGGGGGGAAAATGGGTATGAGAATTTTCCGAATTATAAGATTGCATGTCTGACGGAGAACAAGAAATATATCGCGATGTTTCCGACGGACGTACAGTACAATCCCAATGATTCCGTCCAGGCAGAGGAGTATGCCCGTCTGAGACAGTGGGCCTCTAATATTGACCAGGATAATTCCAGCAATCCGTTTAGTGCACATGAATGAGATTCTCTTTTGAAATCCGAAAGGAGCCGCCGGCAGAAGAAGGCTGCCTGATGTCTTTGAGCTTTACAGCCCAGAAGATATCAGGCAGTCTGTTTTGTGTAAAGGTAATTCATCGCAAAGCGGTGTTGCGGTAGCGCGCAAAGTGTAACGTTGACGTTCCGGTGGAAATCCGATATGATTATGAATGTTATCATGAATTAGAGGAGTGTCTTAGATGAATATATTAAATATAGAACATGTCCATAAAGTGTACGGTGAGAAAGTGATCTTCGATGATATTTCTCTTGGCATCCAGGAAGGGGAAAAGATCGGTATTATAGGTATCAATGGGACGGGAAAGTCCACGTTACTGAAAATAGTAGCAGGACAGGAAGAGCCGGATGAAGGACAGATTGTCCGTCAAAATGGACGGAGTATTGCCTATCTTCCTCAAAATCCCCGCTTTTTGCCCGGGGAGACCGTGATGTCTTATACACAGGAGGTGGATGAGAATTGGAGAGTGCAGAGTATTTTAAATAAACTGGGAATTACAGAGTATGGGGAGCTTTTGGAGAATTTGTCCGGAGGACAGAGGCGAAAAGTCGCGTTGGCAAAAGTTCTGGCATCGGACTTTGATATTTTGCTGCTGGATGAACCCACAAATCACTTGGATGACGAGATGATTTCTTGGTTGGAAGAATACTTAAAGGAGTTTAAAGGTGTTGTCTTGATGGTGACTCATGACCGGTATTTTTTGGACAAAGTCACAAATAAAATTTTGGAAATCAGCCATGGCCAGCTATACAGCTACAGTGCAAATTATTCCCAATTTTTGGAGCAGAAGGCGGAACGCGCGCAGATGGAATTGGCGTCAGAGAGAAAAAGGCAGAGCGTTCTTCGGATGGAGTTGGAATGGGCAAAAAGAGGCTGCCGTGCCAGATCGACGAAGCAAAGGGCGCGCTTAGAGCGTTTAGAGGCATTAAAAAACGCGAGAACTCCGGTGCAGGAACAAGCGGTGGAGCTGGATTCTGTGAGTACTCGGATGGGGAAGAAAACCATAGAACTGCATCATGTCAGCAAGAGATACGGCGAAAAAGTGATTGTGGAAGATTTTGACTATATTGTTTTGAGAAATCAGAGATTGGGAATTGTAGGGCCAAATGGCTGTGGGAAATCCACTCTGATGAAAATGATTGCGGGAATTGTACCGCCGGATGCAGGGGAAATCCAGGTGGGTGAGACTGTGAGGATTGGATATTTTGCACAGGAAGAACAGGATATGGATGACCGACAGAGGGTAATCGATTATGTCAAGGATATTGCCGAGTATATTGAGACTAGCGAGGGAAAAATCAGCGCCTCCCAGCTTTTAGAGAGGTTTCTTTTCACGCCAGATATGCAGTATTCCCCTATCGGAAAGCTCTCAGGGGGTGAAAAACGAAGACTCTATCTTTTGAGCGTGCTGTGTGGAAAGATCAATGTGCTGCTTTTGGATGAGCCGGGAAATAACTTGGATATTCCTACTTTGGCAGTTTTGGAAGATTATCTCAGCTTTTTTTCAGGAATTGTGATCACAGTCTCTCATGACCGTTATTTTTTGGACAATGTGGTGGACCGTATCTTTGAATTTGACGGGGAGGGGCACCTCACTCAATATGAGGGTGGTTACACGGACTACAAGGAGGCGAAGAGAAGACGGGAAAATCAGGCTCAGAGGGAGACATCCGCTCCCAAAGTAGAGAATCAGAAGAAAGCGACTGGAAAGGATTGGAAACAGAAGCGACCGGAAAAGTTAAGATTTACATTTAAAGAGAAAAAGGAATTTGAGACGATCGACGATGAGATTGCGAAACTGGAGGAGAAATTAGAAGAACTAGAGGAAAATATTCTGGCCAATGCCACAAATTCTGCAAAACTCTATGAGTTGACGACAGAAAAAGAAAAGACCGAGGCCAAACTGGAAGAAAAAATGGAACGCTGGGTCTATCTCAACGACCTGGCAGAACGAATAGAAGTACAAAGACAGGACGGATGAATTTATGAAAAAAAGTAATTTAACGACGTTGTGCTATCTGGAAAAGGATGGTTGCTATCTGATGATGCACAGAGTACGAAAGAAGCAGGACGTAAATGAGGGCAAGTGGATTGGTGTCGGAGGACATTTTGAATTAGGAGAAAGTCCGGAGGACTGTCTGTTGCGAGAGGTGAAAGAAGAGACGGGCCTGACACTGACTTCCTGGAAATTCCGTGGATTGGTGACCTTCACCCAGGAAGGCTTTGGCACGGAGTATATGTGTCTGTACACGGCAGAAGGATTTCAAGGAGAGATGACAGACTGTGAGGAAGGGTGTCTGGAATGGGTTCGTAAGGAACGACTGAATGAGTTAAACCTCTGGGACGGAGATGAGATCTTTTTGAATTATCTGGCCGAGGAAAGGCCGTTTTTCTCTTTGAAACTGGAATATCGCGGAAATCTTCTGCTAAAGGCAGAGCTGGATGGGCGAGAATTGGAGCTTTTTGAGGTCTTAAATGAGGACGGAAGTTCTGCCGGACGAATCAAAGAGAGATCTCTGGTTCACAGAGACGGAGACTGGCATGGGACAGTACATACTTGGATTGTGCGCAGGAGAGAGAATGAGTGGGAGCTCTTGTTTCAAAAGCGCTCTGAGCAAAAGGAATCTTTTCCGGGAAAATACGACATATCCTCTGCAGGGCACCGGCAGGCAGGAGAAGACGCGCTCGCTGCAGCAGTGAGGGAGTTGAGAGAAGAATTGGGACTGTGCGTGAAGCCAGAAGATTTGGAATTTCTTCGGCTTCGAAAAGGTGTGGTGCAAGAAAATTTTCATGGAAAACCTTACTATGACAGGGAAATTGCAAGTTTGTATCTCTATGAGAAACCTATGGATACGAAGAAGTTGGTTTTTCAGGATGGCGAGGTAGAGTCTGTCCATTGGGTGAGTCTGAAAGTCTGTAGGGAAGAGATTCTGGCAGGAGATTCCCGGTACTGTGTGCGGCCTGACGAGATTCAGATGATTTCTGAGGCCTTGGAGCAAAAAAAGCAGTGTTAGCAGTGAAGCTGGGCAGCATGGCAGGGGAGCTGTGGATTTGAAACTAGATACTTTTACCATATTGACAGAATATAAGAAGGCGACTTATAATATGAAGGAATATTTCATGGAAAGAAAAGGAAAAGAGCAGTGAGAAGAAGTGTGGATTTACTGGACGGCCCTATAGCCGGTTCTCTTGCTAAGTTGGCACTTCCAATTATGGGAACGTCCCTAATCCAGATGGCATATAATTTGACAGATATGATTTGGATTGGAAGAATCGGCAGCAATGCAGTGGCAGCAGTGGGAGTCTGCGGCATGTTTATGTGGCTTTCCAATGGAATCGCGGCGGTTCCGAGACTGGGAGCCCAGGTAAAAGTAGGGCAAACTTTAGGAGCAGGCCATGAGCAACGGGCAGTGGAATACACACAGACGGGAATTCAACTGGGGATATTTTTAGCTGCTCTGGTGACTTTGATTTATACATTTGGCAACGAAGGACTGATTGGATTCTTTAAGCTGAATCATGAAAGTGTGTCTAATGACGCGAGAATTTATCTGATTATCGTAGGTGCGGGAATGATTTTTACCTTTATGAATCAGATTTTTTCTGGACTTTTTACAGCTATGGGGAATAGTATCGTGACTTTTAAAGTTACGACAGTGGGATTGGCGATTAATTTCCTCCTAGACCCGGCACTCATTTTCGGAATAGGCCCGCTGCCCGCTTTGAAAGTGGCGGGAGCAGCCATAGCCACGGTGTTAGCACAGGCAATTGTATTTTTTCTCTATATGTTAGTAGTGATGGGGGACAGTAGGATTTTTCAGAAAGTGAGACTTTGGAAATTTGCTGGCTTCCGACATTATAAAGAAGTGATTCGGATTGGTTTTCCCGGCTCAATTCAGAATATTATATTTTCAGCTATCTCCATGATTATTGCCAGGCTGATCGCAGGCTGGGGAGACGCGGCTGTGGCTGTCCAGAAAGTAGGGAGCCAGATCGAGTCGATCTCCTGGATGACAGCCGATGGTTTTGCGTCGGCGGTAAACGCTTTTACAGCGCAAAATTTTGGAGCGGGAAAAAAGGAGAGAATTCGCCGAGGATATTATACTGCGGCTGGGATCATCACAGTGTGGGGAATTTGTACAAGTTTAGCTTTAATTTGTATTCCGCAGGTGTTTTTCCGAATTTTTATCACAGAGGCAGATATTTTGCCTATGGGTGTGGATTATCTGAGAATTATAGGATTTTCACAGTTGTTTATGTGTATGGAAATCACGTCAAGCGGAGCGTTTCAAGGACTTGGAAGACCGGTTTTTCCTGCGGCTACGGGAATTGTTCTGACAGTGGCTAGAATTCCGATGGCAGTTGCCTTGTCGGCTACGGTTTTGGGACTGAATGGAATTTGGTGGAGTATCAGCATTTCTAGTATCTTAAAAGGAATTTTGATTACTGTGGGGTTTGTGCTTTTGTTGCGCAGGTATATGAATCATACAGAGAAGTTTTATTCCAAAGACAGATGAGAGGCTTTTGGTGCGGCATTGGACCGCTTGTGGAGCTGACAAAAAATACATTCTAAATAAAAAGGACGCCGTGCCGTCCTCCGTCAAATCAGCTGATTCGCAGGTTTGATAGAGATGGCGCGGCGTTCTTTTATGTTATGGGAAATACTTTGCTACGATAATGCGAGAAAACTCTTTTCTAAAGCATAACTGTTTACAGAAGACATAAAGCCTGCGCTAAAGAATCTTGCAGATGGCTCTGCATTTTTTTTACTGCTCCCTCGATGTCACCGTTTAGAAAAGCGGAGGCAATTTTTTGGTGTTCCTCAAATACTTTTTCCCGGTTTTCCACTTCTCGTTCATAACGGTTCGAATAAATCGTAATCTGGCTGCGCATTTGAAGTGCCGAGGAACACAGCCGAGAATTATCGCAGTATTGATAAAAAACAAGGTGAAGGCCATCGGAACAGGAACGCCATTGCCTGATGTCAGAGGTATTCAGATATTTTTGGGTTTCTTCCAGATTCTGAATCAGGGCGCGACGAACTTCCTGCTGCTGGGGATAGTCTGATGCATAACGAATAGCGAGGGCATCTAAATCTCCCATAAAGGTAAATAATTCTTTTAAATCTTTGGCGTTTAAATCAATCACATTGACGCCGATATTGGAATAATATTGAAGGAGTCCATCTTTTTCCAGACGAGTCAAAGCGTCGCGGATGGGTGTGGAACTTACCTGAAAGCGTTCTTTTAGTGTATTGAGAGTTAGCTTCTCACCACAGGGAATTTTTTGAGTCAGAATATCGTTGCGAAGAATTTCGTAGATTTGTTCGGATAATGTGCTGCGGTTTAGAGCCATGGTCGTGCCACCTTTCAAAATGATAAAATGATTCTTGTTTATTGAAGGCATTATACCATAAAGGGGAAGTTCGTTCAACAGGCATTTTGCATTATATATTTTGCAAAATGTGTATTGCAAAACATATAGAAGTAGAGTAAAATAAAAAACAGTAAGAAGGCAGAGCATGTTTGACATCGCAAAAGGCCTCGGGAACGTGAGGCAAAAAAGGAGGAAAAGGTATGAAGACTTATCAATGGCCCTATCCTAATGAGGTGGGACAGGAGGAAGTGGCTGAATGTGACGTTCTGGTATTGGGAGGCGGTCTTGCAGGCTGTTTTGCGGCTATCGCCGCAGCCCAGAAAGGCAAGTCGGTCATTCTCGTGGAGAAGGGAGCTACGGAGAGAAGCGGGTCTGCAGGTACCGGAGTGGATCACTGGGAGTCAGCCTGCACGAACCCTTGTTCTCAGGTGACTCCTGAGGAAATCGCAGAGGCTTACGTGGAAGAACAGGATTATTACTCCAACGGAATCGCTCATTATATCACCTGTAGGGAAGGCTATGACCGAATGCTGGATGTAGAGTCCTACGGAGGAAAGATCAGAGATACGGAAGATGAGTTCAAGGGAGCCGAATTCAGAGATGATAAGACGAAGCTGATGTTTGCCTACGACTATAAGAATAAATTCACCTTGCGTATTTGGGGTTCTACGTTTAAGCCAGCTCTGAAAAAAGAGTTGGAGCGTGTCGGGGTGAGAATTTACGACCGCACAGAAGCGACCGCTCTGCTCACGAAGACAGTAGACGGAAAGAAACGTGGAATCGGTGCGATGGGGATGAACGTACATACGGGAAAGTTCTTGATTTTTAAGGCAAAGGCTACGATTTTGACCATGTCCAGACCAGCTAGAATCTGGCTGTTCAATTCCGATATGATGGGGCTTAGTGAGTTTCGTCCGCCACAGAGTATCGGAAGTGGCCATGCGATGGGATTCCGAGCTGGTATAGAATTTGCACTGATGGAGAAGTCTGTTCGTGGAGAGTTCTCGGCAGCAGGCAGGAGCTTTCCGCCATACGGAGCGGGAAATAACCATAATACCTGGTATGCAGCTACCATGGTGGATGCTAGAGGTGTGGAGATTCCTTATGTGGACAGGGATGGCAATGAGTTGAAGACGGTTTCAGAGCGTTATTATCCTGCAAAGGGGCAAAAATTCTTTTTGAAAGGTGGCGTGATTGACAATCCGAAATATGAGTTCAGAGGACCAGAGACTGTGGATTTTGAAGAACTGATGAAGAGAGGTTATCAATTGCCGTTCTATGCAGATTTAAGCCGTATGCCGGAATTTGAGCGGAAAGTGATCTGGGGGATGATGGTAGGAGAAGAAGGAAAGACCAAAATTCCGATTTTGAAAAACTATAACGACCGGGGCTTTGATCCTACGAAGCATATGCTTCAGTCTTATGGAACTGGCTGGCAGTCAGCAAGTTTTCTGGACCAGGAGAGGCAACTGTTCGGAGCTCCGGGCGGTATTCTCAATGACTGGGATATGAAGACGAATATTGATGGTATCTATGCAGCAGGAGATCAGCTTTTTGCATCAGACTGTGCAGGATTTGCCTGCTGTACGGGACATTATGCGGGAAGAAAAGCTGCGGATTACACAGACACCGTGCAGTTGGAAGACTATGATGCGGGGGAAGCCGATCGGGAGAGAGCACGTCTGTTTGCGCCTCTGTATCGGGAGGAAGGCATGGACTGGAGAGAGCTGAATATGGCGATCGCAAAGGCTATGCAAAACTACTGTGGTGGCGTGAAATGTGATGATCTTTTGAAGGAGGGGTTGGATTTGCTGGAAAGCTTTGAAAAAGATATCGTACCTCAGATTTCCTGCGAAAATCCTCATGAACTGATGAGAGCCCATGAAGTGTTTGACATTTTGGATGTAGCGAAACTGATTCTCCATGCCTGCATAGCAAGAAAATCCAGTTCAGCTCCTCTGTTTTTCCAAAGAAGTGATTATCCTCAGATGGATCCGGAAGAAGATAAGAGAATCATAACGATTCGTCAGGAGAATGGAAAGATTATAGAGGGAAGCGTGCCTCTGGGATATTTTGGAAATCTCAAAGAGGAATATGAGAAGAGAAACCAGGAGTATATCGAGGAGGTGGCTAGACGTGAAGAAAATTGATATGACAGTAACACCAGTGCCATGCAGTGTTCGTCCAATTCTGTTTGATGAGACACAGTGCATTGGCTGTAACCGCTGTGCAAAAGTGTGCCAGGTGGATATCTTGATTCCAAACCCTGAGAAGGGAAAGCCGCCGATTGTGGCTTATCCAGGGGAGTGTTATTACTGCGGAGCTTGCGTGATGTCATGTCCGAGGCAGGATGAGGGAGCGATTAAACTTCAACATCCACTGATGAACCGTGCGAAATTTGTTCCTACCAGACAGCCGGAATAAGGAGAAAAGTGGTTTGAATTGACAACTCCTGAGACATCCAGTACAATTTAAAAGAAAAAAGATGGATAAGCAGGAGGAAGAACTATGACTATTCGTATTGGTATCCTGGGCTATGGAAATTTAGGCCGAGGAATTGAGTGCGCAGTGAAGCATAACCCAGACATGGAGCTGAAAGCTGTATTTACCAGAAGAGAGCCGGCATCTTTAAAGATTTTGACAGAAGGAGTGCCAGTCTACTCGGTAAGCCAGATCGAGAATTTTAAAGATGAGATCGATGTGTTGGTTTTGTGCGGTGGCAGTGCTACGGATCTTCCAAGACAGACGCCGGAGTATGTAAAGTGGTTCCATGTGGTGGACAGTTTTGATACCCATGCAAAAATCCCGGAGCATTTTGCAGCAGTGGACAAAGCCGCAAGGGAGCATAATAAAGTAGCAATTATTTCCTGTGGATGGGACCCAGGAATGTTCTCCTTGAACCGCCTGTATGCCAACTGTATTCTTCCAGAGGGAAGAGATTATACATTCTGGGGCAAAGGAGTTAGCCAGGGCCATTCTGACGCAATCCGCAGAATTGACGGGGTAAAGGATGGAAAACAGTATACGATTCCGGTTCAGGAAGCTTTAGAGGCTGTCCGTAGAGGGGAGAATCCTGAGCTGACGACTCGTCAGAAACACAAAAGAGAGTGCTTTGTGGTGGCTGAGGAAGGTGCGGACTTAGCGCGGATTGAAAATGAGATCAAGACAATGCCGAACTACTTTGATGAATATGACACCACTGTGCATTTTATCACTGAGGAGGAGATGAAAAGAGATCACAGCGGAATTCCGCATGGCGGTTTTGTGATTCGCACGGGAAGTACAGGCTGGGAGGACGAGAATCATCATGTGATTGAATACAGCTTGAAATTGGATTCAAATCCTCAGTTTACTTCTTCTGTCATAGCGGCTTTTGCCAGAGCAGCATACCGTTTCAGCCAGGAGGGACAGTCAGGGTGTAAGACGGTATTTGATGTGCCTCCAGCTTATTTAAGCCCGAAGAGTGCGGAAGAGCTTCGTAGCCATTTGCTGTAATCTAGAGAGGATTCCGATACACAGATGGGATTTGGTATTTGAGGTAATTTTAGGAAAAATGTGAAAATCTAACAAAAAAGACCTTTGGTAATTTTCAATTATGTTGGAAATCTAACAAAGGTCTTTTTTTTATTGACACTTTGGTCCAGATCGGTCTATAATAAGATCACAGAAATGTAATACACTTGTAAAAACTTTAAAAAAAAGTACATAAAATCAAAAAGAAAATGAAAAGAATTTTGAAGAGGATGGAAAAAGTTTTATGGGAAAGCGAAAACGTAATTGGAAATTCTGGTGTCTGCTTTTACTGATGCTATTTTTCGCCGGCGGGGTAACTTTGCAGACGACGACATCAGAGGTACAGGCGGCCACGAAGACCAAGAGTGGTTGGGAGACTACGGCCAAGGGAAAGTACTATTACAAGAACGGAAAAGCTTGCACTGGCTGGCAGACTATAGGAAAGAAAAAGTATTATTTCAATCCTTCTACAAAGTTGATGACAACAGGATGTAAGTGGATCAGTGGCTATTGGTATTATTTTGGAACAGACGGAGCCATGAGGACCAATACCTGGGGAAAGAATGTCAGCGGCGGAAAAACTTACTATCTCTATTTTCAGTCTAATGGAAAAGCAGTGAAAAAAGCTTTTAAGACCATTGACGGTAAGACCTATTATTTCAGCAGCAGAAGCGTCATGGCGACTAATTGGTGGAATATCAACGGTTCCCGGTACTATTTTGGGACAGATGGTGTTCGTCACAGTGGATGGCTTTATCAGGGGGATAAAACCTACTGGTTCCACCAGAGTACTGGAAAGATGCGCACCGGTGAGGTAAAGAATGCAAAAGGTGATGCCAGATATTTTAGTAAAATGAAGGACACCTACGGAGAGATGGTAAAGGGCTGGGCCCAGTTTGGAAAGACAAAGTTCCGATATTATTACCAGAAGACCGGTATCCGAGTGATGAAAGGCTATTTGAAAATTGACGGTGATTATTACTACATAAAGAATGGTTACCGTGTATTTGACTGTTGGATGAAGAATGGAAAAGGTGAGAGACGCTATTTCTTCAGCGATGGTGTGATGGCAACCGGAAAGCAGACGATAGACGGAAAAAAATATGAGTTTTCCAGTAATGGAGTGTTGATTAAGGAGCCGTCGGAAGGTTCAGCAGAGCAACCTACTTCTTCCAAGACGGTGAAGAATTATCTGCTAAATGCTTTGAAGCCGGTAGGTTCCACCTTGTATGTATGGGGTGGCGGATGGGCTCAGCCCACGGTCACATACAAAGGACTGTATCCGAAATGGAAACAGTGGTATGACGCAAATTCAGGTTCCTATGACTATAATGATTATCGAGATTTGAGTGTGGCTACCAGAGCAAAAGGACTGGATTGTTCGGGCTTTGTAGCCTGGTCTACCTACAACGTCATGCAGACGAAGAGTGGTGTTGGGGCAGGATATGCTACCAGTGCAGACTCAGTGGCAGCGACTTACGCTGGTTTTGGATGGGGAACCAAACGGACGCAGGCGACCTTGAAAAAGAATAATTACCGTGGCCAGTTTAAGGCTGGGGATGTGGCCAGCAGTCCGGGACATGCATGGATCGTGTTAGGACAATGTGATGATGGCAGTTATGTGATCGTCCATTCTACGCCTCCATGCGTACAGATTGCGGGAACGCCTACTCCTTCAGGCAATTACAGCAGCGAGGCGATTTCACTCGCTAGGAAATATATGAAAAAATATTATTCAAGTACTGTAAATAAATTTGGACTGGGCAGTTCTACAGGTTACGCTACCTATTTCAGCGGATGTAACACGATGCGTTGGAAGAGTTCTGTACTGTCTGATCCAGATGGATATCTAAGCATGGATGCTGCCGAGATTCTAGCTGATTTGTTTGGAGAAGTATAAAGGTGGCAGACGCAGAAGAGAGTGGCAAGGGAGAAACAATGGCGTGCCGCTGCAAAAGAGTCTTTCTTTTGCAGCGGTATTTTTGTATAATGGAGACAGATACTTTCAGCGAATAAAGGCACGAAAGACATTCTTTGAGGAGTGCATGTGTTTTTGTAAGCTGGGGAGAAAGAGAGAGTCAGGAGGTAATGGAAATGGAAATGACACCGACGCCGCACAACGGAGCCAGACTGGGAGAGATAGCCAAAACTGTGCTGATGCCTGGAGATCCGCTTCGGGCAAAAGTGATAGCGGAGACTTACTTGGAAAATCCCATCTGCTTTAATACTGTAAGAAATATGTTTGGATATACAGGTACCTATCATGGTAAGGAGATCTCTGTCATGGGAAGCGGTATGGGAATGCCTTCTATTGGCATCTATTCCTATGAGCTGTTTCACTTTTATGATGTGGATAAGATCATTCGAATTGGTTCTGCCGGTGGAATTCAGGATGATCTGAGAGTGATGGATGTGGTCGTAGGTCTGGGGGCATGCACAGACTCCAATTATGCTCATCAGTATCAGCTTCCGGGAACCTTTGCGCCGATTGCCAGCTATGAGCTGGTGGAAAAGGCTGTGGACGTGGCGAGGAGACAAGGGACGCCTGTGCATGTGGGAAATATTCTTTCTAGCGATGTTTTTTACAATGAAGTGAGCAGTGAGCAGTGGAAGAAGATGGGAGTTTTATGTGTTGAAATGGAAGCGGCTGCTCTCTATATGAATGCGGCCAGAGCAGGAAAACAGGCCCTGTGTCTGTTGACAATCTCAGACCATCTGTACCGGAAGGAATCCCTAAGCGCGAAGGAAAGGCAGGAGAGCTTTCATAGTATGATGAAGATTGCATTGGAACTGTGAATATATGCTGAGAATCTGAAAACATAGTGTTAAGCTTGATAGATTTTGGCCCTTCATATCGAAACATCTCCCGGAATAATATAAAATAAACGCAACGAAATTGTTACAAAGTTTTTAAAAAAATTAATTTTAGGCTTGCATCCTTTGTAATATTGTGTTAATATGTAGGAGAAGTAAAGAAAATGTTACGGATATATTAAATATCCGTCCAGAAAATTTACGAAGGGTGTGAATTATGAAAAAAAGAATTGTGTGCTTAACATTGGCACTCTTAATAAGTGCAAGTCAGGTGATGACTGTTAGTGCATCACGAGAAGAAGAATTAAGAGAAGAAGCGGCATATACTAGCAGTCAGCTGGATGCTACATACAGTTATATTAATGATTTGGGAGCTCAGATCGAATCACTGAATGCGGAGATTGCGTCTTTGGATCAGGATTTAGTAAATACAATGGTTAATATTGAGGTTTTGAATACGGATATTTCCAATAAGGAAGCAGAGATTCAAAAGACCAGAAAGAATTTAAAGAGAGCAAAGGCTAACAAAGAGAAGCAGTACGAGGCGATGAAGCTCAGAATTCAGTATCTGTATGAGAATGGCGGAAGCAATGCCTGGTATAACCTGATGTTGGATTCTAATGATCTGTCTGAGTTATTGAACAAGGCTGAGTATACTCAGAAGATGTATAAATATGACCGTGACGCTTTAAATAAATATGTGGAGACGATCAAGGAGATCAAAACTCTGGGCGTGCAGTTGAATGGAGAGAAAGCTGAGCTGGAAGACATGAAGGCTGAGCAGGAGGCAAATCAGGCGAACCTGGAAGTACAGATTAGTGAGAAACAGAGTGCGGCTAACAATGCAAGCAATGAGATTGCTTATGCACAACAGCAGGCCAATGAATATGCAGCCTTGTTGGAAGAACAGACGGCAGAGATTCAGAGACTGGAAGCTGAGAGGATTGCCGCTGAGGAAGAGGCGAGACGTCAGGCAGAAGCGGAAGCTGCGGCTGCTGCAGCTGCTGCCGAGGAGGCAAATAATCAGGAAGAAGATACTGATGCTGAGGATGCAGACGGTGAAGAAGATTACACAGAAGAAGATGGCACTTATGAGGAGGATGGCTCTGAGGATGTGGTTACTGATGAGTATGGAAATGTCATCGATGAGGACAACACTGTGGAGGACACAGACTACAGTGAGTCAGGCAGTACAGATTCTTCTGTAAGTTATTCTGGAAGTGGTTCATCGGTAGCTGACTATGCTACACAGTTTGTGGGAAATCCTTATGTATACGGTGGAACAAGCCTTACAAATGGAGCTGACTGTTCAGGTTTTGTTCAGAGTGTGTATGCAAATTTTGGAGTGAGTCTTCCGAGAACTTCCTATGACCAGATGAACGTGGGAACAGAGGTTTCTTACTCAGAGGCACAGCCAGGAGACTTGATCTGCTACGGCGGACATGTGGCAATTTATCTTGGAGGTGGCAGGATTGTTCACGCATCCAATAGTGCTCCATATCCAGCAGGTGGTATCAAGATTAGTGACAATGCGGCTTACCGTACAATTCTTTCAGTAAGAAGAGTTATGTAATTGAGTTGAGAGTCCGCTGCAAGATAGTTCAAGGCTATTTTGCAGCGGCTTTTTACTGTGTGAGCACACAGGCGTATGCGCCGGAGTGTGAATGCCTGTTAGGATTGCGGGAGTGCGATGCACGGAGCAATCTGTAGCTTATACTTTTTGGAGGTGCTGCCGATAGGCGGCAAGAGGGCTCGTATGCTGGGTAAGCCCCTTGTCACACTATATGGTTGAACTGTTACAATATTTGTAGGAAATTCGGCAATAGCACTTGACATTGGTGTACCACAATGCTATAATACACCCTGTATAATTCCATAATGAACATATTAAGTGCCAGCCATTTATTGTGGGAATGGATGGAAAAGGGAATCAGGTGAGATGCCTGAGCGATCCGGTCACTGTATCAGAGGAGTGAAGTCTCGAGAATCCATTGTGCGCAGTGCGCATGAGAAGGAGAGACAGAGCGATGAGCCTGGAGCCAGGAAACCTGCTTAGTATGGCGAGGTGAAGCTTCCGTGTAAAGTGTAACAGCCACTTCTGAGATAATCCGCAATCTCAGATGCGTATCTGTAAGAACAGATGCTTTTTATGGAATCCGCCTGTTCATATGAATTATGCATGATTAAATGGCAGGCGATTTACTCTGGTCATTCGTTCCCTCCGCGCACTCATGAACGAACTGTCTAGCGCTGGAGTAAATCGCACCCCCCTTAAAGAGGAGTTCACAATGAAAGAGAAGAAAGAGTTTTGGGAGGACAAGGAGTTCTCTTTTTTTTGTCACAAAAATTGCGAGTACTTTCCGTGCCATGAGACAAAGGACCTTGAGAATTTTAATTGTCTGTTCTGTTATTGTCCTCTGTATGCGTTAGGAGATAAATGCGGTGGCAATTTCAGAATATTAGACGGAGGGATTAAGGATTGTTCTAAGTGCATGTTACCTCATAGGCGGGAAAATTATGGATATGTGACGGGTAAATATCATGAGATCATGGAGCTAGTGAAAAAGAATCAGAAGAAATAGTACAAAGAAGTCTGTGGAAATGGAGAAGAAAATGAAAATAACGGTTTTGATGGAAAATACAGCGGTATCAGAGAGGTATCTGTGCCGCCATGGACTTAGTTTATATATAGAGACTCAGAGGCATAAGGTTTTGTTTGATATGGGACCAGATGCCTCTTTTTTGGAAAATGCAAAGAGGCTGGGAGTGGATATCAGCCAGGTGGATGTGGCTTTTTTATCCCACGGACATTATGACCACGGAGGCGGACTGAGTGCATTTTTACAGGAGAATTCCAGAGCAGATGTTCATGTGCAGGCCGGAGTGTTTGGAAAATATTATGCCCACGATGCTCATCCTAAGAGAATCCGCTATATAGGGCTGGATTCAGCCCTGAGGGATCATTCCAGGTTGGTTGTACACAGAGGTGGCTACCGTCTGGATGAAGAATTGGAAGTGTTCTCAGGAGTGAGAGGAAGAATCTGTGCATCTCCGGCCAATGACAATCTTTACTGGGAAAAGGATGGAAAAGAAGAACTTGATACTTTCGAACATGAACAGAATCTTTTGGTACATCAGGAGGCTGGAAGAGTATTGGTCTGCGGTTGCGCTCATAACGGTATCGTAAATATTCTGAGTAAGGCAGAAGAGCTGCCAGGGGGCCCTCTGACACAGGTAATCGGCGGTCTTCATCTGAATAATATTTATGAGGAAGATGAAAAGAAACGCTGTGAATTCTACCAGAAGTTGGCATCCCATCTGATGTGCAGGCCTTGTGAGTACTATACTTGCCACTGTACGGGAGTCAAAGCCTATGAAGAGCTAAAGAAGCTGCTGGGGGAACAGATTCACTATCTGTCGGCAGGCGCTGAGAAGTCTCTGTGACTTTGTACATGGAGGGGAGCGGGTGGAAAATTAAAATTGATGAGCGTTCCCAGAGTGGAGGAGAGGAAAAAGACAAAACCAGACGAGTGTATCGTCTGGTTTTGTCTTTAACTTGTTTGAGGGGGGAGATAGAGAGTGGTTATTCATCTATCCAAGTAATACTATACAATATAAATGTGAGCAAATTATGGAAAATTCCTAAAGGTTTTGGGAAAATCATAAACAAATTCTAAATAACAGGTTTATTATAGGGATTCACTTCGGTTTGTGTACGGTACCAAAAGAGAAATTCCTCGAGATTTTGTTCTTTGACAAAACTGTTACTGTGTAAAATAGAATCTACAACCTGATAGTCAGCGTTAGAGATAGAGTCCAGGCCGCCTCTCTTGACTGGTGCAGCCAGCTTTTTTGCCATCAAGTTTAGAATAAGTTTTTGAGAGATGGAAAGCTTTTCCCGCCGAATACCGCCTCTAAGATAGAAGACAGGCAAATCCATGAGGTCGTTGTACTGGTGAAGCAAAGCGATAAAACCTGGAGTAGGGGAGAGGATTCCCACAGTGATGACGGCTTCGATGCGAAGGTATTTCTGAGCTTTTTCTAGGCCGCGTATCCTCTTGTCACAGATCCATCCCATGTAGATGACTTCTATACCGGGAGAGAAGGTTTTTTTCATTTTTCCAGCAGGGCAAGATGGAAGGTTCAGTTTCTTGGAAAGCATTTGAGCATATTTTTCCGTAAATCCCGTGTTGGATTCGTAAATAATTGCCTCTATCATTTGTACTCCTTTGCAGCTTATGTAAAATTCTGTCTATATTGTAACGGAAAGGAAAAAAGAAAGCAAGGGCGGAATCGAAAGGAGGCGTCACAATGGTTAAGAGGAAGGGATTGACAGGGAAATTTGATGTGATAAAATAGGGACAGAAAAGGAGTTAGAAATAGCTAACACATAAGAAGGGAGGGAGATGAGATGTTTACCAATATTGTCATTGTGGTTGTGTTGGCCGTGGTAATTTTGGCAGGGCTAAGAGGTTCTTTCAAACATCTTCGAGGGGAAGGAAGCTGCTGTGGAGGGGAAAGCACGGTTAAACCGAAAAAGAAGAAGCTGACAGGGCAGATTGTGAACCAAAAGGAGATTCGTATCGAGGGAATGCGCTGTGTTAATTGCCAGAATCGGGTGACGGAGGCTTTGAATGAGATTGAAGGCCTGTCGGCGAAGGTCAGTTATAAAAGAAAAAATGCTCAGCTTAAGATGGAGCGGCAGGTCTCAGACGAGGAGATCAAAAAAGCAGTGGAACATGCAGGATATAAAGTGGTAGCTTAAAGTTGCTCGATTACAGGTGTCGTCTTCACAGCAAGAGTATGCTGTGAGGACGGCATTTTTTCGTATGGCTGAGGATATTCCCGCGAGGCCTTTCATTGTATGTCGGTGTAGTGACAGCGAGTAAAGTAGGTGTCACTTCCTTAAAATGGCGGGGAACTAATCTGTGGGATTTGGCCTGGAAAAAGACGGAGAAATATTATATGATTGGGAAGAAAGAGCTAAAACGTCAGTTATGGAGAAAAATAATACGGAAGAATGGAGAAAACGAGCGTTTGGCTTAGAAAAAAAGAAAGGCAGAAAAGATATGAGGAAAATTTTACAGTTAACATTTATTTTCATTTTTTTGCTAGGAACTTTAGCAGGATGTACTAAGAAACAGGAAGAAATTAAAGAAGTGTCAAATCCTATGAAAGAAGTGGAGGGTAATCAAGCCTTCCGGGAAGTTGGCGCGTATATTGAAGTGCCGGCAGGAGCGCAGGACAGCAAGTATTATATCGTTGATAAGAAAATCGCAGAGATAATTTTTGTGTTCAATGACGCAGAATACAGCTATCGTTCTTCAAACAAGACGGAGGATTTGGAAGGAGAAACTGCTAAGCTGGAAGAAGACCAGAGTCGGACAGTTCAGGGGAATAAAGACCAGGAGGCCACAGTACAGACAGATGTACAGGGTGGGCAACTAGCGCTTTGGCAGTATGAAGACAATTCTTATAGTTTGTATACGGAGGATGAGGTTCCGACAGAAGTCTTCGATTCTCTGTGTCGGGAATTGATGACAGATTCTATATCTCAGCAAGCAGGTGTCTGAAATAAAAGAATTAGCACTCATCTATTGACAGTGCTAACAAAAGGTGTTATAGTCTCAATAGAACAAAAGGAGAATTCTGATATTGTATTTGAGGATAGATTAGGAGGCGATTTGTATGAATATCAGTAAATTCACACAGAAATCTCTTCAGGCAGTGCAAAATTTAGAGAAGACCGCCTATGAATTTGGAAATCAGGAGGTGGAACAGGAACATCTGCTGTATAACCTTCTTCATCAGGAGGATAGCTTGATTCTAAAGCTGATTGAAAAGATGGAGATACAAAAAGAGCATTTTCTGAATACCGTGGACAATGCATTGAATGCTAGAACCAAGGTGTCGGGTGGACAGCTGTACATTGGGCAGGATTTGAACAAAGTATTGGTAAGCGCTGAGGATGAGGCAAAGGCTATGGGGGATTCCTATGTTTCCGTGGAGCACCTTTTCTTGGCATTGCTGAAGTATCCCAATACAGGGATTAAAAAAATATTCAAAGAATACGGGATTACGAGGGAGCGTTTTTTGCAGGCTCTCAGCACGGTAAGGGGCAACCAGCAGGTCACTACCGATAATCCAGAAGCTACCTATGACACGTTGAATAAGTATGGTCAGGATTTGGTGGAGAAAGCCCGGGAACAGAAGCTAGACCCGGTGATTGGCAGGGACGCGGAGATTCGCAACGTAATTCGGATTCTTTCTAGGAAGACGAAGAATAACCCGGTTTTAATCGGTGAGCCTGGAGTGGGAAAAACAGCGGCGGTAGAAGGACTCGCCCAGCGTATTGTACGGGGAGACGTGCCAGAAGGGCTGAAGGACAAAAAGATTTTTGCCCTGGACATGGGAGCTCTGGTGGCTGGAGCCAAATACCGGGGAGAATTTGAAGAACGGTTGAAAGCCGTTTTGGAAGAAGTAAGAAAGAGTGAAGGGCAGATTATTCTATTTATTGATGAACTTCATCTGATTGTAGGAGCAGGAAAGACAGAAGGGGCCATGGATGCGGGAAATATGTTAAAGCCGATGCTGGCGCGAGGAGAACTACACTGTATCGGTGCCACTACGCTGGATGAGTACCGCCAGTACATCGAGAAAGACGCGGCTTTGGAGAGAAGATTTCAGCCTGTTCTGGTGGATGAGCCGAGTGTGGAAGATACGATCTCGATTTTAAGAGGTCTGAAAGAGCGCTATGAGGTGTATCACGGTGTAAAGATTACCGATGGGGCATTGGTGGCGGCAGCTACGTTGTCCCAGAGGTATATCACAGACCGTTTTCTACCGGATAAGGCTATCGACTTGGTGGATGAAGCTTGCGCCTTGATTAAGACGGAGCTGGATTCTATGCCGACAGAGCTAGATGAGATGCGCCGGAAGATCATGCAACTGGAAATCGAGGAGGCTGCGCTGAAAAAGGAGACGGACAGTCTGAGCAAAGAGCGTTTGGAGAACCTTCAAAGGGAGCTGGCTGAGCGAAGGGATGAGTTCAATGGAAGAAAAGCTCAGTGGGATAATGAAAAGCATTCTGTGGAAAAGCTCCAGAAGCTGAGAGAGCAGATTGAAGATCTGAACAAACAGATTAAGCAAGCAGAGCAAAGCTATGACCTGGAGAAAATGGCGGAATTGCAGTATGGGGAGCTGCCGAGATTACAGAAAACTTTGGAGATTGAGGAGCAGAAGATCAAAAATACAGATCTAAGCTTGGTTCATGAAAGTGTGACAGACGATGAGATCGCGCGTATTATCTCCCGCTGGACAGGGATTCCAGTGGCAAAACTGACAGAGGGAGAGCGGACGAAAATTCTGGGCCTGGAAGCTCAGCTTCACAAGAGAGTGGTCGGACAGGATGAAGGTGTCAGGAGAGTGACCGACGCGATTTTGAGATCTAAGGCTGGCATCAAAGACCCTACGAAGCCCATCGGTTCTTTTCTGTTTCTGGGTCCAACCGGAGTCGGCAAGACGGAGCTTGCGAAGACGCTTGCAGAAACTTTGTTTGACGACGAGAATAATATCGTTCGCATTGATATGAGTGAGTACATGGAGAAATATTCTGTCTCCCGGCTGATAGGAGCTCCTCCCGGATATGTAGGGTACGAGGAGGGTGGTCAGTTGACGGAGGCTGTGCGTCGGAAGCCTTACAGTGTTGTTCTCTTTGACGAGATTGAAAAGGCTCATCCAGATGTGTTTAACGTGCTTTTGCAAGTGTTGGATGATGGGCGCATTACAGATTCCCAGGGAAGGACCGTGGATTTTAAGAATACGATCCTGATTATGACATCGAATATCGGATCGACTTATTTGCTAGAAGGTATTCAGGAAGATGGAGAGATCAGTTCGGACTGTGAAAAACTGGTGATGGGAGAGTTAAGAGGACATTTTCGTCCGGAGTTTCTAAATCGTCTGGATGAGATTATCCTTTTTAAACCGTTGACAAAAGAAAATATTGGACGTATTGTAGATCTGATGGTCAAAGATCTGAGCTGCCGTCTAGCGGACCAGGAGCTGGCACTGGAGCTTACCGATAAAGCGAAGGCTTATGTGGTAGATCATGGCTATGATCCGGTGTATGGTGCGCGTCCTTTGAAACGTTATCTGCAAAAGCATGTGGAAACTTTGGCGGCAAAATGCATCTTAGGTGGAAATGTGCACGCAGGTGATGTAATTGTGCTGGATGTGGAAAATGACCAGTTTATCACTAGAATAAAGGAAGGTACGAGATGATTCCAAGGGACCCAGTGATGCTGTTGAGTTATGTAAACACGCAGCTTCGAGATTACTATGAATCTCTAGAGGCACTCTGTTCATGCCGAGGGATTCAAAAAGAAGATTTGCTGAAGAAAATGGAACAGATTGATTATCACTATAGTGAAGAGCAGAACCAATTTATCTGAAGAAAAAGATGGGCAGCCCCGGCGTTCCTTCAAGAAGACGCCGGGGCTGTTTGATGTTGCAATGTGCGCATCCATAGCGGAGTGTTTATATAATAAGAAAGAACTTTTGTACATTAGTGTGATAAGATCTTTTCTATTATATAAGAAAAATAGATATGGCTGCACTGGCAGCCATATCTATTTCATAGGAAGAAATCTAGTCGTGACTAGAAGATTTCACAATTTAGTTCTTTTAATTTTGCGTCCAGCCAAGGCTTAGACAGGCCTTTTCCACTCTCGATGTCTGCTTTCTGCTGGGTTTCCATGTCGAAAACTGCTTTTGCTTTTTCTTGAAGTTCGGCGGCTTCTTCTGGTTTGACAACCAGAAGACCATCCTGATCTCCGATTAAGATATCTCCAGGTCTGATTACCTGGCCACAGACAGAGACTGGCACGTTAATTTCGCCAGGTCCGTTTTTGTACGGCCCGTTGGGGGTGACACCTTTTGCATAAACCGGGAAGGTCTCAAAGGTGGAGATCTCGTCGATATCACGGATACATCCGTCGATGACGAAGCCGTTCAGCCCGGCTTTCATGGCTGTGTGGCTCATGATTTCACCGCAAAGGGCCCGGTGCATGCTGCCGCCGGCGGCGATTACCAGGATATCTCCAGGCTGCGCCAATTCCAATGCTTTGTGGAACATCAGATTGTCTCCCTCTGGACAGTGGACTGTGAAGGCAGTTCCTAGCATGGGGGAGTGGTTCATAGCCTTCAGACTACTGTCGCAGCAGGCGATTCTTCCCATGCAGTCGTCGATGTTTGCAACAGGAAGTCCACGGAATCCCTCGATCAAAGATTTTTCGGGACGGTTAATTTTTGTATAAATTCGGCATCCTACATTTGCCATGATAATTCTCCTCTCTCAGTTCAATTTTTCTAATGCTTTCTTGATTCTGTCAGCAGCCTCCATCAGATCTTCCATAGAGTTGGCAAAGGAAAATCTCATGCAGTTAGCGCCTCCTTTTCCATAGGCATCTCCTGGGACTCCTGAGACTTTGGCGTTGTCTAGCAGATAATCACAGATCTCGTAGGAGGACATGTTTGGGATATTGAATTTTACCCAGGCGTAGAAAGTCCCCTCTGGTTTTTCACAGGTGACGCAGGGAATCTCGTTGAGGCGGTCGATAAAGGCATCTCGCCTCTGCTGGTAGATACGGCACATCTCGGCCATTTCCTCATGGCAGTCCAAAGCAGTCATTCCTCCGTCCTGTATGAATCCGCTGGTGCAGGTCATCATGTGCTGCCAAAGCTGAATCATGTGTTTTAGGACGGTTTCTGAGGCACAGGCGTAACCCAGGCGCCAGCCGGTCATGGCGGCACATTTTGAAAAGCCGTTGATGGTGATTACCTGGTCAGCGATTTCAGAAAAGCTGGCAAGGCTGATGTGTTTATTGCCATCAAAGATTACCTTCTCGTATATTTCATCAGATAAGATCAGCACGTCAGGGTGCTTTTTGAGATAGGAGACCAATTCCAGGGCTTCGTCCTCATGGAGAATTTTACCGGTGGGGTTACAGGGATAATTGATGATGATTAGACGAGTTTTTTCCGTAGTGGCATCCTCTAACAGCTTCTCACTGATACGGTAGTTGTCCTCATAGGAAAGCCCCAGAGATACAGGTACTCCGTAGGAGGCAGAGATGATCGGCTCATAGGAGACCCAGTTGGGTTCAGGACAAAGAACCTCGTCGCCCGGATTCAGCAGTGAACGGACGGCGGTGTAGATGGCAATTTTGCCGCCAGGGGTCACCAGGATATTGTCTTTTGTACAATTGATATGATTCTCTTCGCGGAGCTTTTTTGCAATTTTTTCGCGGAATTCTGGAATTCCAGCTCCCAGAGTATAGTGGGTGTCATGTTTGTTTACCATCCCATCATAGGCTGCGTCACAGATTTTTTTCGGAGTTGGAAAGTCTGGATCACCGCCGCTGAGCCCGATTACGTTTTCGCCGTTCATTTTCATAATCTTGGCTTTTTCAATGTATTTAATTGAAGCAGATGGTTTTAGGCTTTCGATCGCATTGTTAAAAGTATTCATACAGAGACCTCCATTCCTTGTATAGCTTTGTATTCTCAGCATTCAAAGTCAGCAACTGTTTTGTCACTGAAATCGTAACTATTCAGCCATAACAGCTTGGATTGGCTGCTGCGCAGCTTATATCGCCGCATATGCGGCGAAATCCTCGCTTACGGTTAAGCGCCATATACCTGATAAGAGACAAACTTCTCTGCAAGCAAGCTTGTTCCGGATTTTTGTTCTTATCAGTCGCATGGCTGAACAATTACCTGAAATCATCTTATCATAGCCGAAAATGATTGGAAAATGAATAATTTTATTGTATAATATAAAAAAAATGAATATTATGAGGAAGGGGGAGAGAAATTGAATTTTTCTGAGATAGAGACTTTCCTGATGATCGTCCAGACGAAAAACATCACGAAGACATCGGAGAATCTGTTTTTATCGCAGCCGACGGTCAGTCACCGTCTGAAAGCTTTGGAAGATGAACTGAATACCAAACTGATCGTGAGAAAAAAGGGCCATAAAACGATCGAGCTGACTCCGAAGGGGGAGGAATTTATATCCATAGCCCAAAGGTGGATGACTCTGTGGAGAGAAATGCAGATGATTCAAAGCGGTCAGGAGAAGATATTGCTGACAGTGGGGTGTATTGATACGCTGAACACAACGGTGATGTATCCGTTTTATTCCCAGGTCCTCAAGGAAAAAAATCAAATCAATTTAAGACTGCGCACACATCAGTCTTCGGAACTGTATGGCCTGCTGGAAAAGCATGAGATCGACATCGGATTTGTGTATCACCATCTTCATTACAAAAATGTCGTGGCGACTCCCGTATTGAGGGAGAAAATGTATTTGGTCCAGCGGGAAGAGTATGCGTTGCGCAAAGAGCGGATTCACACCGATGAGATGGACCCGCGAAAGGAATTGTTTTTTAGTTGGGATACCAACTATCAGATCTGGCATGACCAATTTATCAATCAGTCTCCCCATTCACGCCTTCAAGTGGATACTTTTATGCTAATCAGCAATATTTTAGGGGAGGACGGCAGTCTGTGGCTGATCGCACCGGCCAGTACAGTCCGGGAACTGGCGAAGTATCATAAGTTGTATGTTAGCGAGATTGCCAATGAGACTCCACCGCCGGAACGACTTACCTACGAGATCAAGCATAAATATACAGGAGCAACGCTGCAAGAAGGCATTGGTATATTTGACGATATGCTGCAGAAGTATTTAAAAGAGAGGTACAGAGATATCTGGGTGCTGCGAGGGATGGGGGTATCTGAAAAATGGAAAAATGATGAGAAGAAAGGGCAAGTTTAAGACTTAGCCCTTTTTTATGTCATAGGAAAACCCCTTACGATGATAGAAACGCTCCGTTGTAGATGCGCACTTGCACAAGAGGTAGCCGCCGCAGGCGGCTGTGCTCGGCGCGCAAAGTGAGCTGCGCCCCTCAAGATTGAGGGGATAGGGAAGTTGAAGTGGGTTTGCCCACTTTGTTCTGTCGTTCAGAGTCGTTGTGTGAAAAATGGCGATTTTTTGAGATAAAAATAAAAAAAATTTATATATTATAATCAAATAATTCATTTTTATACATTAAAGTTATGTGATACTATTATTGCATTAAGAAAACGAAAAGAAATGATGGATATTTTAGAGAAAATACGTAGGAGGTGAAATGATGGAAATACAGTTTCTTCCTTCCGGTGATATGGCAATCACGGTCGAGTTTGGTAAAGAGATCAGCTTGGATACGAATAAAAGAGTGCGGATGCTTCATCACAATCTGAAGGAACATCCTGTGAATGGAGTGATTGAGACAATTCCTACTTACGCGGCGCTGCTAGTGATTTACAGACCAGATGTCATTCTGTTTGATGGGCTTGTGGGAACTTTAAAAGAGCGGATTGAGCAAATGGATGCTGTTCAGATGCCGAAGGCCTATGTGACGGAGATTCCGATTTTGTATGGAGGCCAGTGGGGAATTGACTTGGAGGAATGTGCGAAGCTAGAAGGAATTACGGAAGATGAATTTATCCGTATTCACTCGGGAAGTGAATACTATGTGTATATGCTGGGATTCGCGCCGGGACATCCTTATACGGCCAGATTTGAGCGAACGTTTCATTTCAAGAGGAGAGAATCTCCGAGACTGAAAGTCCCAGGTAGTTCTGTGGTGGCTGCTGAGAATTTGTCGAATATTCTGCCCTTTGACCAGCCGTGCGGATGGAACCTCATCGGTTCAACTCCTGTCAAAATGTGTGATTATCAGAGAGAAGAACCCTTTCTTCTTAGTGCCGGTCAATGGATTCGTTTCGTGCCGATCAATGAAGACAGATACCATGAAATCAAAGAAAATGTGGAAAAAGGGCAATATCAATGCAGAACCTATGAGAAGGAGGAGTGAGCATGGGAATACGAGTGGAAGACGGTGGAATGTTCACTACAGTGCAGGATGAGGGGAGGTTTGGTTACCAGCAGTTTGGAATGACCACGGCTGGCCCTATGGACCGATACTCTTTTCATCTGGCGAATATCCTGGTCAGCAATCCCAAAGGGGAGGCTGCATTAGAGATCTCTATGATTGGGCCTAAACTGAGGATTGAGCGGGACAATGTGATGGCGATTACCGGAGGAGACTTAGGTCCTCTTCTCAATGGAAAGCCAGCCCCAATGTATCAGGCTTTCCAAATAAAGAAAGGAGATCTGCTGAGCTTTACCGGTATGAAAAACGGGTGCCGGGGCTACCTGGCATTTGCAGGCGGCCTGGATATCCCCGTTATCATGGGAAGCAAGGCGACTCTGGTGAGAAATGAAATCGGCGGTGTAGAAGGGAGAACTCTGAAGGCAGGAGATGAGATCGGTTTTTCGAAACCGCAGTCGGAGTTGCCGGGGATGGGAAGGAGAAAACTTCCACAGGATTTGTTTGCAAAAAAAGAAGTCGTTCTAAGAGTGGTTCTAGGACCGCAGCGTGATGCTTTTACCCGAGAGGGAATCCGGCAGTTTTTCTGGCACAGCGCGCGGATTACCGCTGAATTTGATCGGCAGGGTTGCCGCTTGGAATGTGATACACCCATAGAGCATGTGGTAGATGGAAATACCATGACAGACGGGATTGTCTGTGGGTCTATTCAGGTACCCAGCAACGGGATGCCGATTATTATGTTGGCAGATCACCAGACGACAGGTGGTTACACGAAGATTGGGACGGTGATTTCCACGGATATCCGAAAACTGGCGCAGAGTATTCCGGGGATGAGAGTACGGTTTGTGGAGGTGTCCATGAATTTGGCGCAGCAGTTATATATCCGAGAGATTGAGAGAGAAAACGAATGGATGAAAAAAATAGAAGGAGAAGTGTTATGAAGATTGTAGTGTTAGACGGTTACTGCTTAAATCCAGGGGATTTAAGCTGGAAAGAGCTGGAAAAATTGGGCGAATGCCATGTGTATGACAGAACCTCTCTTACAGACGTGGAGGAAGTGATCGAGAGAATTCAGGACGCGGAGATTGTGATTACGAATAAGACGCCGATTTCCAAAGAGGTGTTCCAGAGATGTCCCAATATAAAATATATTGGAGTTCTTGCTACCGGATATAACGTAGTGGATGTGGATACAGCAAAAGAAAAAGGAATTCCTGTGGCGAATATTCCTACCTATGGAACTGCGTCTGTAGGACAGTTCGCGATTGCGCTTTTACTGGAAATTTGTCACCATATCGGACATCATAACCAGGTGGTTCACGAAGGAAAATGGGAACAGAACCCAGACTGGTGTTTTTGGGACTACCCATTGATCGAGTTGGACGGAAAGAATATGGGAATTATTGGATATGGACGCATTGGGCAGTCGACAGGAAGGATTGCTCAGGCGCTGGGCATGAAAGTACTGGCCTATGACGCATTTAAGAATCCAGATTTGGAGAATGAGAACTGCAAATACGTGGAGCTGGACGAGCTGCTCAGTCAATCGGATGTCATTGCGCTGCACTGCCCATTGTTTCCGGAAACCGAAGGAATCGTCAATAAAGAGAATATTGCCAAGATGAAAGATGGTGTGATTATTTTGAATAACTCTAGAGGGCCGCTGATCGTAGAGCAGGATTTGGCAGATGCTTTGAACAGTGGAAAAGTAGCTGCGGCAGGTCTAGATGTGGTGTCCACAGAACCTATTAAGGGTGACAATCCTTTGCTGGGTGCGAAGAACTGTATCATCACACCCCATATTTCCTGGGCACCAAAGGAGTCACGCCAGCGCCTGATGGATATCGCGGTGGACAACCTGAAAGCTTATCTGGCAGGTAAGCCAGCAAATGTGGTAAACGCATAAAGAGAAGGAGGAAGCAGGATGTACACAATTGATTTAAACAGTGATCTGGGAGAAGGATTTGGCGCCTACAAGATGGGAGCAGACGAGGAAATTATTCAATATGTGACAGCAGCCAATGTAGCCTGTGGTTGGCATGCCGGAGATCCGATGATTATGGACCGCACAGTGAAAATGGCAAAAGAAAACAACGTGGTTGTAGGAGCACATCCGAGTTATCCGGATTTGGTGGGATTTGGAAGAAGAAAGATGGTTCTGTCCCCCCTGGAGATCAAAAACGACATGAAGTATCAGATTGGCGCTCTGATGGCGTTTACACAGAGTGAGGGAATGAAGCTTCACCATGTGGCACCGCACGGTGCACTGGGAAATCAGTGCCAATATGATAAAGAAGTGGCCAGGGCAATCTGTGAAGCTGTGTACGAGGTGGATCCGGAGTTGATTATCTATTACTGTGCAGGAGCAGTTTTAGGAGAAGAAGCTAAAAAGATTGGGCTTCGAACTGCGTCAGAAATTTTTGTGGACCGTGCCTATATGGATGATCTTTCCTTAGTTCCCAGGAAGATGGAGGGCTCTATGATTACTGATGAAGAGGTGGCGATCAGTAGATGTGTCCGTATGATTAAAGAGGGAAAGGTGACATCAATTACAGGGAAAGAATTGGATATTAAAGGAGATACACTCTGTGTTCACGGAGATGGACCGAAAGCGTTGGCATTTGTGAAGAGAGTCAGAGAAGCTTTTGAGAGAGAGGGAATCGAGATTAAAAGCATTTAAGAAAAAAGATGATTCCCGCTTTGAATTGGCGCTGGACAGCGGCTTTGTATTAGATGGGGAACATCTCAAAGATAGAGAAGTGGAGGTACCATATGAAAGAACAGAAAAAAGGGATGTCTGTAGTAAAGAAAATGATGATCGCGCTGATTGCGGGATTGATCGTGGGAATTGCCTGCCTGTTTTTGAGAGAAAATTTGATTGCATCTGGAAATGAGAATATCTGGAATTGGATCAATAAGCTTCTGTTCCAGGATATTACGGTGGAAGAGGGCGTAAGCGCGGTAGGCATCTTCTATATCGTCGGTCAGGTCTTTATGAGAGGTCTGCAGCTTGCGATTGTTCCGTTGGTGTTGGTTTCTTTGAGTTTGGCGATGTGCAGCATTTCCAATTCCACAAAGCTGGGGAGAATTGCGGTTAAGACTCTGTTGGGATTTTTTGGATTTTATGTCTGTGGCGCGTTTTTAGCCTGTGCTGTGGCTTACGGAGTGAAATCCTTGGGAGCTTTTGATGTTGCTCTGCCCAGTGAGGCTGTTGCCGAAGCTTCAACAATCGAAGCATTCAACCCGCTGGCAACGATCGTAAACGCGGTTCCATCCAACATTACGGAGGCATGCAGCTCCAATAACAGCATTCTAGCTGTTGTGGTGGTCGCTATCATTATTGGACTTTCTCTGAATCACCTGGGTGAGAAAGGGGATGCACTGAAAAAGGTACTGGAAAGTGGAAATGAGGTCATTCAGCTCTATTTAACTTTCCTGATCAACAAAGTGGGTCCTGTCGCTATTTTTTGCTTGATTTCCAGAACTTTCGCGATATATGGTATCGAATATTTGGCACCAGTGGCTTCTTATGTGGTAGCGGCGATGCTGACACTGTTCGTTCTGGTTGTGACCATCTATCCGATTGGAATCTATTTTACAACTGGATTAAATCCAGCAAAATTCTTAAAGAAGATTGCTAAGGTTGGAATTTTTGGATTTTCTACGAACTCCTCAGCAGCATGTTTGCCGCTGAACAAAAAAACCTGTGTGGAGGAGCTAGGATGCAGTGAGGAGATTAGTAGCTTCGTGTTGCCTACAGGTATGACCATCAATATGAACGGAACCACAGTCATGCATATGTTTGCGGTTACATTTATTGCTACTGCAGCCGGGATAGAAGTGACCCCAGCAAACATGGTAGTGATGGCTTTCCTGTCAATCTGTGCAGCGGCGGGGACACCGGCGATTCCGATCGCAGGTACAACGATGATCTTTACCGTACTGTCAGGCATGGGCTGGACGACGGATGCGTGCATGATAGGATATGCTCTGATTGTGGCGGTTAACCGTCCGGTAGAGATGGCACTATTGCCTCTGAACGTTATCGGTGATGCGGCTACTAACGTCATTGTAAACGCGAAAGAGAAGGAATTAAACAAAGAGGTATATAACGGTTAAAGCCGTCGAACGTAAAATTACAGCGGTTGGTTATTGAATACATATGGGAAGTGGACTTAGAAGAAGGGCTGTGGGGAAAAGGCCCTTCTTCTGTCATATAAGAACAAACCATAAAGGTTAGGGCAGATGAATTGGTCACAGAAAGGTATGGGGGAAATGATGGAATTTGACAGAATTATGGAATTGATCTTCGCGATCAGCGAATCAGAGCTTACAGAATTTGAATACAGAGGAAACGACGTGGAACTTTGCATGAGAAAGGAAAGCAAAGAGAGAAAGAGGCAAAGAGACATCCCAGATCCGGACAAACCCTCGCTGGAGACGGAAAAAAAAGAAGCCTGTGTGAAAGAAGGGTGTCTGGTAAAATCACCGATGGTGGGCATTTTTTATGAGATAGAAGGAATTATGCCTGGAACCAGAGTGGAAAAAGGCCAGCTCTTAGGCAATATTGAGGCCATGAAAATGATGAATGAGATTAAAGCAGAACAGGCTGGAAGGCTAGAAGAGATTTTTGTCAAAGACGGACAGACCGTAGAGTATGCACAGCCGATGTTTCTGATTAAATAAGAGGAGGGAAGAGGCAGTGTTCCAGAAACTTTTAATTGCGAACCGGGGTGAGATCGCGGTGCGGATCATCCGTGCCTGTCATGAGATGGGAATTTTGACAGTGGCTGTATTTTCGGAGCCTGACAGGGAGGCCCTCCATGTAAAGATGGCAGACGAGGCAGTATGTATAGGGTCTGCGGCTGCAAAGGACAGTTACTTGAATATGGATAGAATTCTCAATGCAGCTTTGATTACTAATGCCCAGGCGATTCATCCAGGTTTTGGATTTTTATCGGAAAACGATCAGTTCGCTGAGAAATGTCAGGATTGGGGAGTGGTTTTTGTCGGACCGTCTTCGGAACTGATACGAAAAATGGGTAACAAGTCTGTGGCGAAAGAGACCATGCGTCAGGCTGGAATTCCGGTGATAGAAGGGAGCAAGGAGCCAGTCTTCGACAATAAGGAGGCTTTGCGTCAGGCTGAGAAAATCGGTTTTCCGGTCATGGTTAAGGCTGCCTTTGGAGGCGGGGGAAAAGGAATGCGGATTGTCTCTGAGAAGAGTGAATTTGAGTCCTTGTTTCGCTTGGCACAGCAGGAAGCAGTACGGTCTTTTGGAGATTCTACCATGTACCTGGAAAAATATATTCAGAACCCAAGACACGTGGAAGTACAGATTGTCGCGGACAGCTTTGGCAATGTAATCTGTCTTGGGGAGAGAGACTGCTCCGTGCAGAGAAGACATCAGAAGATGATTGAGGAGTCCCCGTGTACTGTGTTGGAGGATGAGACTCGTCTTCGTCTGCACGAAGCAGCAGTGGAAGCGGCGAAGGCGGTGGGGTATGAGAGTGCAGGTACCGTGGAGTTTTTGTGTGACAGTGATGGGAATTTCTATTTCATGGAGATGAATACGAGAATCCAGGTGGAACATCCAGTCTCCGAGGCGGTGACAGGTGTAGATTTGATAAGAGAACAGATTCGAGTAGCTTCTGGCCTTCCATTGTCGAAAAGACAGGAAGAGGTCTTCGTGAGAGGACATGCGATAGAATGCCGGATAAACGCAGAGGACCCTCAGCAGAATTTTTCTCCGTGCCCGGGAAAGGTAGAGTATTTGCATATTCCTGGTGGAAAAGGAGTGAGGGTGGATACGGCCATGGAGAGCGGAAGCGAAATTTTACCCTATTATGATTCCATGATTGTCAAGATCATTGTGCATGAGCAAAACCGGGAGCTGGCACTTCAAAAGATGCGATGTGCTCTCAAGGAGTTTCAGATCAGGGGAGTCAGGACAAACCGGGATTTTTTGGAGAAAATTTTAAACGAACCGGATTTCTGTGAGGGAAAGGTAACTACGGGATATTTGGAAAAACATTTTAATTGAAAACAGCTATGCAGAAAGGGGCAATTCCCAAATAGGAGGAATTGCCCCTTGTCATCGTCAAGTAAATCTAATATTTTGATAAGTCACAGCACATATCCGGGTCTAAAATACGTTCTTTTACGATTCCAGGCTTCTTTTTCATTAACATTTCGTAGAGTTTTTTATGCTCCTTGTAACGCTGAGCATTGGTCTTTTTTGTGACTCTTCCCACTTCCGCTAGATAGGAGCGATGAATGGGTTCTAAGTTTTCCATAGCATTGTAGAGAAAAGAATTTTTAGAACCACGGATGATTGCCATGTGGAAAGCGCGATCATAAATTGCGAATTGTTCTCGGTCTTCACCGCAGGCAAACATTCCATCCAGAGCTTTTTTTAGCTCCTCTTCGTCATTCTTTGTAGCGTGGATGACGAACAGTTCAATGGCTTTAAACTCAATGGCTTGCCGGAATTCAAAGAATTCGCGGAAAGCTTCTCCTGCGATCTGTTGTGTCAACAGTCCGTCCGGTTCGTTGTCTTTTTCCGGGCGGCAGACGAAAGACCCCACACCAGGTTTGGTGGTGATTAATCCCTGGCCTTTCAGTTTCTGAAGTGCTGCTCGAACACTGATCCGGCTTACATGAAACATCTCACAGAGCTGGCTTTCAGATGGAAGTTTTTCACCTTCCACCCAATCGCCCTCTGAGATACGGACTACGATTTGATTAAAGACTTCTTCACTCAATGGCAATCTGTCATCGTTCATATAGGCCTCCTACATTGGGTATGTGTTCTTACAGTAATCCACCAATGCTTGCAAACAGAGGTGCAAATACCAAGGCAATGATGGTCATTAGTTTGATCAAAATATTGATAGATGGTCCAGAAGTATCTTTAAACGGGTCACCTACTGTGTCTCCTACGACGCCAGCTTTGTGAACTTCACTGCCTTTTCCGCCGTAATTGCCTGCTTCGATATATTTTTTTGCATTATCCCAGGCACCGCCGGAGTTACTCAGAAAGATCGCAAGCAGAACACCAGTTACCAGTGCGCCGGCAAGCATACCTCCCAGTGCGGTCGGCCCGAGGAGTACGCCCATGACGATCGGTGCGAGTACAGCGATGATACCGGGACGAATCATTTCCCGCAAAGCTGCCTTTGTAGAAATATCCACACAGGAAGTGTAATCTGGTTTTCCAGTTCCTTCCATGATGCCAGGAATCGTGCGAAACTGTCTGCGGACTTCTTCGATCATGGAGTATGCGGCTTTGGAGACGGATTCCATGGTCCAAGAGGAGAACAGGAATGGCAGCATACCACCAATAAACAATCCGATGATAACGTCGGAGTCCAAAATGTCAATGGCCGTCAGGCCGACGGTCTGTGCATAAGATACGAATAGGGACAGAGCTGTCAAAGCGGCAGAACCGATCGCAAACCCTTTACCCATGGCAGCGGTAGTGTTTCCGACTGCGTCCAGTTGGTCTGTGATTTTGCGCACACCTTCATCTAAGCCAGCCATCTCAGCAATTCCACCGGCGTTGTCTGCGATTGGACCGTAGGCGTCTACAGCGACTGTGATACCTGTGGTGGACAGCATACCTACAGCGGCCAGAGCAATGCCGTAGATTCCAAAGGAAGCGAAGGATACATAGATTCCAACTGCGATACACAGAATGGGAAGCGCATTGGATTGCATACCCACAGCAATACCGGTGATAATGTTGGTTGCAGGGCCGGTCTGAGACTGCTCAGCAATCCGTTTTACATAAGAATAACGTTCGGAAGTATAAACTTCTGTAAAAAATCCAATTAATAGTCCAACGATTAATCCAGCGACAATAGCGATTGCGGCATTAAAATTACCGAAGGTTACATGGCTGAGCCAGAATGCCGCGATGGTTACAACGACTGCTGACACATAGGAACCCATTTTCAGAGCCTTATGAGGATTACTGTTTTCGTCACCGCGCACGAACAGGCAACCGATGACAGATGCGAGGACACCGATGGCAGCCAGCACCAGTGGGAAGATAGCTCCGTTGGCCTGATATTCCATGATTCCAAGAGTGACGGCAGATACGATGGCGCCCACGTAGGATTCGAACAGGTCAGCCCCCATGCCGGCCACGTCGCCCACATTGTCGCCCACATTATCAGCAATAACAGCGGGATTTCGCGGATCATCCTCTGGAATTCCACTTTCCACCTTACCAACCAGGTCTGCACCGACATCGGCGGCCTTGGTGTAGATACCGCCGCCCACACGGGCAAACAGTGCGATGGAAGAAGCTCCTAAGCTGAATCCTGACAGCACGTTTGCGTCTCCGGTGATATAGTAGATCAGCGTACAGCCCAAAAGACCGAGGCCTACGACACACATTCCCATCACGGCGCCGCCACGAAAAGCGATGGCCAGAGCGGAGACCATACCGCCTTTTTCAGCAGCACGGGCAGTTCTGACATTTGCCTTAGTAGCTACATTCATTCCACAGTAACCGGCCAGAACAGAGGCGCCTGCTCCGCAGACGAAGCAGATGGCAGTCACCCAGTTTCCCAGGCCGAAGCCGATAGCCAGGAATAAAACAATGACAAAGATGATTAATACTCGATATTCAGCAAACAGAAAGGCTTTTGCCCCCTCATGGATTGCGGTGGAGATCTCTTTCATTCGATCAGATCCCGATTCCGCTTTGCCAACAAAACTTGAGAGAATGTAGGCAAATATCAGACCTACAATTCCCATGGCGATGGCAAAATAAATACTCATTTTTGTTACCTCCTCTTTTTTCCTTTTACTCCTTTTTGATATTACCCCCCAACATTAAAAACGTAGGGTGCCGGACAAGAAATTGGGGTTTTCATGGCCGTGCGCCCATGCCGTTCTTAATAAAGTAATACCTGTAATACAGGTATTATATATCTGCGGATTTCTGATGTCAACAAAATAATTTATTGTTCTTATTAAAGTACAATATACGGGATAGTAGTATTATCAGGCAAAGATTTCTTTCGTGTACAAGGTTCTTTTATTAATAGTTAGCTAGATAAATAAAAGAAATGAGATTTATAGAAGGTTTATACAAATATTAAATATGAAATAAGTGTGAATCTTACAAAAAAAGGTTGAAAATAGAAATGGAAATGATTATAATTAGTTAATCGACTAACTAAATGAAAGAGGTGAGCACACGACTGTGAGACAAGAAGAAAAGATAGAAATTCAGGAACTCTTGATGGGTGTATCCCATGCGTATTTCGTAAAGATTTATCATCAACTGAAACAGATTGGAATTCATCCGGGACAGCTCCCGATCATCAAACTTTTGGACTTTCACGATGGTTTAAGCCAGAAAGAGATAGCGGGGAAATTGTTCTTGAGTGCGCCTACCGTGACCATGAGCATCCGGCGGATGGAGAAGGCCAATATGGTCAGCCGAAGGCAGGATGAGAAAGATCAGAGAATTAGTCGGATTTATTTGACTGAGGAAGGGCGTGCGAGCGCTGCCAAGATTGCGGCACTGCAGGAGGAGAATGAAAAAATGCTGCGTCGAGGTTTTAGTGAGGCTGAGATTTATCTGTTTAAGCGTTTCTGTGAGCAGATAAAAGAGAATATAAAGGAATTGGAAAGGGGATATAAGTTGGATGTTTAAAGTGCTGAAATATTTGAAACAGTCGCTAGGTTATGTGCTCTGCATTATTCTATTGCTGTTTCTGCAGGCCTATTGCGATCTCTCTCTGCCGGATTACACCTCGCGTATTGTGAATGTGGGAATTCAACAGCAGGGAATTGAGAATGGAGTGCCGGACAAAATACGAGTTTCTTCTATGGAACAGCTGTTTGTATTTATGGATGAGAAAGATCAGAGTGAAGTGGAGGATGCCTATAATAAAGAAGGAGATATCTATAAAATAAAAAAAGATGTCTCTGAGGAGAAGGAAGAGCGGTTAAACGAGATCTTTGGGGCTCCGATGCTGATGGCACAACAATTGTCACAAGACAGCGAGCAGACAGAGTTGATTCGGAAAAAACTAAAGCTTCCGCAGGATGCAGATTTGCTACAGGCTATTTCTCAGCTTCCACAGGATGCGAAAGCTCAAATGTTTCAGGAAGTGAAGGATCAGATTTCCCAGATGCCAGAGTCGATTGTGACGCAGACAGCCGTTACCTATGTACGCAGTGAGTATGAGCAGATGGGTGAAGATGTAGATCAGATTCAGATCACCTACATTCTTCACGCTGGCATTCAGATGGTTGGATTGGCCTTGGTTATCATGCTGGCTGCTGTCTCTGTGACGTTTCTGTCAGCAAGGGTTGCGGCGACTTTAGGACATGATCTAAGAAATGCAGTGTACCGCAAGGTCGTAGGTTTTTCTGGAGCAGAATACAATCGTTTTTCTACGGCATCGCTGATTACCAGGAGTACCAACGATATTCAGCAGATTCAGCTTATGACTGCCATGATTTTCAGAATTGCGCTTTACGCTCCTATCTTGGGAATCGGTGGTGTACTAAAAGTGGTGAAGACAGACGTGTCGATGTCCTGGATTATCGCCCTTGCCGTCGTGCTGATCTTGATTGTGATCGGACTCTTGTTTAAGATTGCAATGCCCAAATTTACGAAATTGCAGTATTTGATTGACCGTCTGAATCTAGTGACTAGGGAAATCTTGATGGGAATTCCAGTAATCCGAGCGTTCAGCAGGGAAAAGTTTGAGGAAGAACGGTTTGAAGGGGCGAATCAGAAACTGACTCGCACAAACCTGTTTGTGAATCGCTGCATGACTTTTATGATGCCGACGATGATGCTGATTATGAATGGAATCTCTGTGATGATTGTATTTTTCGGTTCTAAGGCGGTGGATGCGGGAACCATGCAGGTTGGCAATATGATGGCGTTCATTCAATACTCGATGCAGATCATTATGGCATTTCTTATGATTTGTATGATGTCAATTATGCTGCCGAGGGCGGACGTAGCTGCTAAGCGAATTAATGAGGTGCTAGAGACGACGGAGACAATTTTAGATCCAGAACAGCCGAAACAGCCAGAGGAGAGTCAAAGAGGCACAGTTCAGTTCGACCATGTATCTTTTACCTATCCGGGGTCCAGTGAAAAGATTTTAAGAGATATCTCATTTACAGCAGAGAGAGGGCAGACGGTGGCCTTTATTGGAAGCACAGGAAGCGGTAAGAGTTCTCTGGTAAATTTGATTCCTCGTTTTTATGATGTGACATCAGGAGCTGTACGGGTAGACGGTGTGGATGTCCGGGAGATGACGCAGAAGGAGCTGCGTTCCAAGCTGGGTTATGTGCCCCAGAAGGGCGTCCTGTTTTCTGGAACAATCGCCTCGAATATTCGGTATGGATGTCCGGATGCAGATATGGATGTGGTGAGACAGGCGGCGCAGGTAGCTCAGGCTACGGAATTCATTGAAAATAAGCCGGATACCTATGATTCTCCCATCGCTCAGGGAGGAACCAACGTCTCAGGAGGCCAAAAACAACGGCTTTCCATCGCAAGGGCAATTGCGAAAAAACCGGAAATCTTTATCTTTGATGACAGTTTTTCCGCTTTGGACTATAAGACGGATGTGGTTCTTCGACGTGAGCTGAAAAAAGCCACGAAAGATGCAACAACTTTGATTGTGGCTCAGAGAATCAGCACTATTTTACAGGCAGATAAGATTATCGTGTTAGATCTGGGCAAAGTAGTAGGGATGGGAACTCATAAGGAATTGCTGAAGTCCTGTGAGGTGTACCGCCAGATTGCAATGTCGCAGTTGTCAGAGGAGGAATTGGCCAATGAGTGAAAATCGTAGGATGCGCGGCCCTGGAATGCGCGGGATGCGCGGCGTGGAGAAAGCCAAAGACTTCAAGGGTGCCGTAAAAAAGTTAGTGAACTATTTGAAGCGCTATAAATATCGCTTTCTGCTGATGCTGATTTTTGCGGTCGGCAGTACTGTTTTTAATATTGTAGGACCTAAAATTCTGGGAAATGCCACCACGGAGCTGTTCTCCGGGCTGATGGAGAAAATACAGGGAACCGGTGGCATAGATTTCGGGAAGATCGGGTCCATCTTGCTGTGGGCTTTGAGTCTGTATCTGGTCAGTGCGTTGTTTTCCTTCGTCCAGGGGTTTGTGATGACGGGAATTTCCAACGATGTGACCTATTCTATGCGTAAAGAAATTTCTCAGAAGATCAACAAACTTCCGATGAAATACTTTGAGAGTCGTACCAACGGAGAAATCTTGTCCAGAGTGACCAATGATATCGACACGTTACAAGTCAGCCTGAATCAGAGTATCACGCAGTTGATTACTTCGATTACCATGTTGATCGGCGTGTTTGTAATGATGTTGAGTATCAATGTCTGGATGACGCTGATTGCAGTTTTGATTCTTCCGATTTCTGGGTTTATCATTGGAAAGGTCATGAAAAGATCACAGAAATATTTCCAAGCTCAACAAAAATATCTAGGCGAGGTCAATGGGCAGATCGAGGAGACTTATGGTGGGCACAATGTGGTGAGAGTGTTCAATCAGGAAGAAGCAGTTTTGGAGGAATTTGAGAGGGATAACCGCAAACTTTATGAGTCGGCTTGGAAATCTCAGTTCTTCTCTGGTATGATGATGCCGATCATGCAGTTTGTGGGAAACTTGGGATATGTGATGGTAGCTCTGCTGGGCGGTGTCTTTGCGATTAAGGGCGTGATTCAGGTGGGAGAAATTCAGTCTTTCTTCCAGTATATCCGAAATTTTACCCAGCCGATTCAGCAGATCGCTCAGGTCAGCAATATGCTTCAATCCTCAGCGGCTGCGGCGGAACGTGTCTTTGAGTTCTTAGAGGAAGAGGAAGAAGATCAGACTGTGGAACAGCCGGCGGATATCGCACAGCTTTCAGGAAATGTAGAATTTGAACATGTGAAGTTCGGCTACAATCCGGAAAACATCATTGTCAAAGACTTTTCAGCGAGAGTGAAGGATGGTCAGAAAGTGGCGATCGTAGGTCCGACCGGCGCGGGCAAGACGACGATGGTAAAACTCTTGATGCGTTTTTATGACGTCAATGGCGGAGCGATCAAGGTGGACGGCCATGATGTGAGGGACTTTAACCGGAGCCAGCTTCGAGAGATGTTTGGAATGGTGCTTCAGGATACCTGGCTGTTTTCGGGAACCATTATGGAGAATATTCGCTATGGCCGTCTGGATGCCACGGATGAGGAAGTGAAGGCAGCGGCAAAAGCAGCCCATATTCACAACTACATCATGACGCAGCCGGACGGTTATCAGACGATGCTGGATGAGGAGACCAGCAATATCTCCCAGGGTCAGAAACAGCTTTTGACCATTGCCCGCGCGATTCTGGCGGACAATAAAATTTTGATTCTGGATGAAGCTACTTCATCGGTGGATACCCGGACGGAGATGCAGATACAGAAAGCGATGAATAACCTGATGAAAGGAAGGACCAGTTTTGTGATTGCGCATCGTCTGTCAACGATCAAAGACGCAGATTTGATCTTGGTTATGAAGGACGGAGATATCATCGAACAGGGCAGCCACGAGGAACTATTGGCTGCGAAAGGTTTTTATTCTCAATTGTATAACAGCCAGTTTGAAAAAGCGGAGGCAGTGTAGGAGACTGGCGAATGTATGTTCGTGTAAACAATGCTGGTCAGGTTTAACGCGAAAAATATCCCGTATGGAGTCAATACTCTGTACGGGATTTCTTATGTTATAGAAGGTTACTGTTCACTTACTTGCAGTTCGTGGGCAGTAACACGCTTCGCGTTGCACATGAACTGCTGTAAACAGCAGTTTGGCGCGAGTATGTCTTGGGATTCTTGTACAAAATGTACGAAAACACCTCGTGGGAAATTGAAGGCATGGACTGTAACATAAGAAGGGCCTCGTCATGCCTAGGATTATTGATTGACGTGCTTTGCTGAAAAAGATACAATAGAAAAAAGAAAACTCTTTTGTGAGAGATAAAGGAGAAAAAGATGCGAAAAGCCTATAGAATTCAGTTGTGTTTGACTGCGGCGCTGTTGGCGGGTTGTCTGGCAGGTTGCGGCGGCAGTGAAAAGACCTCGGCACCTGTGAAAGAGGAGGCCCAGATTGCTGCAGAGACACCCACGGCGACTCCAAAACCCACGGCCACAATCACGCCGACGCCCATGCCGGAACCTGTGAAGTATCAGACAGAAGATAAAAAAATGATTTTATACCTTCCAGATAAGAGCTGGGAGAATGTCTCAGATCAGGACGGCATTCGGCTGTTTGAGTCAGAAGGAAAGGGAAATATTACAATTTTGCACGGGACAAAGGAAGAGCTAGAAGACTTCATAATTCCTGACAGTGAGAAAGCTGTGGGGCAGTTCTATAAGGAGAATGGAATTGGCAAGAGGGACTATGAAGTACAAAAGTATGTGAATAACTCTATAGGAGATGTGGGAATCTACCGGTACACAGTGAGGTTTGAGGAAGCTGCCGGGTTTGAATATGTATACAGTGTCAATTATGTGGTCACAGCTGGCAGCGAGATCTTCAGTGTCTCCGGGACTGTGCAGCAGGACGATGTAGCTTTGCTAGAACAGATCACAAATGCGGTGGAGAGCCTTCAGATCTGTGAGACGGACGCGACGGCAGCGGAACAGACGGAGGATGGGCATGAGGAAAGTAATGAGAAGGACGGCGGGACCAGTGAAGATTTTCAGGAAAATCCTCAGTTTGTTGAACCATAGGAAATCCTCCGATCAGGAATGGAAAAGACGTTTTGCTGTGAAGTCGAGGCTGTTCAGACTGGAAAAATCGTGCTACAATAACCAAGGAAAAACGGCGTCCAGGTAAATGAAAAAGCAGAGGGTAAGGGTGCTAAGGGAAGACAGGAGGAAGCAGGTGGAAGCATATGGAGAATTTGCCAGGGTTTATGATTTGTTCATGAGTGATGTGGACTATGAATCCTGGGAAAAATATATAACGGGTCTGTTACGAGACAATGGAATCTCAGAGGGTTTGGTGCTGGAACTAGGGTGTGGGACTGGCAGCTTGACCACTCTTTTGTCAGAGGCAGGCTATGATATGATTGGTGTGGACAACTCCCCTCAGATGCTACAGGAGGCTATGGAGAAGAAGGGGAAACAGGACATCCTCTACTTGTTGCAGGACATGCGGGAATTTGAATTGTATGGGACTGTGCGTGCGGTGGTCAGTGTCTGCGATTCTTTGAACTATATCATTGAAGAAGAGGAACTTTTGCAGGTCTTTCGTCTGGTAAATAATTATCTAGACCCAGGCGGCTTGTTTGTTTTTGACCTGAATACAGTTTATAAATATGAAGTTTTGCTGGGAGAGAAGACGATTGCGGAGGACAGGGAAGAAGGCAGCTTTATCTGGGAGAACGAGTATGACTCTAAAACGGGGTTAAATGTCTATGAATTGTCCTTGTTTCTTCCCAGGGAGGATGGCTTGTATGAGAAATACGAGGAAGAGCATTTACAGCGGGCTTATTCTCTGGAAACCATTCAAAGATTGTTGTCTGTGGCGGGAATGGAATTTCTGGCGGCCTACGATGCGTTTACCAGACAGCCGCCCAGGACAGACAGTGAGAGAATTTATGTGCTGGCCAGGGAGAGCGGAAAAAGTGAACAAGTGACGGAAAGGAAGAATTAAAATATGTCAGATTATATAGTAAGAGGAATGGCTGCGAATGGCCAGATTCGGGCATTCGCGGCGCTGACTAAGGATACGGTAGAGACAGCCAGGCAGGCGCACGACACCAGTCCGGTGGCGACAGCAGCTCTGGGTAGACTCCTGACAGCGGGAGGAATGATGGGTGCCATGATGAAAGGTGAGCAGGATGTATTGACACTGCAGATCAAAGCCGGGGGACCTCTTCAGGGTATCACGGTGACAGCGGATTCACAAGGAAATGTCAAAGGGTATGTAGGAAATCCCCAGGTGATATTGCCTGCCAACGAAAAAGGGAAATTGGATGTGGCTTCCGCTGTAGGGCCGGGTTTTCTCAATGTGATCAAAGACATGGGAATGAAAGAACCATATTCCGGGCAGACCATGCTTCAGACCTGTGAGATTGCTGAAGATTTGACTTACTATTTTGCTACCAGTGAGCAGGTGCCCTCGTCCGTGGGCTTAGGCGTGCTGATGGGTAGAGAAAACACAGTGAGACAGGCCGGTGGGTTTATTGTACAGTTGATGCCGTTTGCCGAGGAAGCGGTGATTTCTCAGTTAGAGGATAATCTAAAAGGGATTACTTCGGTGACGGGGTTGCTGGACGAGGGAAACACACCGGAGCAGCTGCTAGAGAGACTCTTGGGAAATCTAAATTTGGAGCTTTCCGATACCCTTCCGGTGCGTTTTTGCTGCAACTGTAGCAAAACCAGAGTGGAAAAAGCCCTGATTAGTATTGGCCGGCAGGAGTTAAAGAGCATGATACAGGAGGGAAAGCCGGTGGAGCTAAACTGCCATTTCTGCAATACAAATTATCAGTTTTCTATAGAAGAATTAAAAGATATTCTGCACAGATGCAGATAGGAAGAGGTGTGTGATGAGACAGGGATTTGTGAAAGTGGCGGCGGCTACGCCGGATGTGAGAGTGGCTGACTGCCGACACAACGGAAATGAGATTATCCGTCTGATTCGAGAGATGGAAAAAGAGGGCGCCAAAGTGATGGTATTCCCGGAGCTTTGTATCACGGGTTATACCTGCGCAGATTTGTTCTGGCAGGAACTGTTGGTGCGTTCAGCTAGGGAAGAGCTGGTACGGATTGTGCAGGAAACTTCGGATGTGGATGCTCTGATTTTCGTAGGACTTCCCTTTGAGCATTCCGGGAAACTTTATAATGTGGCAGCTGCGGTCAGTCACGGAGAGGTGCTAGGCATGGTGCCGAAGATTCATTTGCCAAATTATGGGGAATTCTATGAACAGCGCAATTTCGCATCAGGAGCTGGCGTTTGTGATTTGGCTATCTTAAATGGCGAGGAGGTCCTCTTTGGCAGTGAGTTGATTTTTGCCTGCACCAATATGCCCAAATTGACGGTAGCGGCGGAGATCTGTGAGGATTTGTGGGTGACGAGTCCGCCTAGTGCGAACCATGCAGCGGCCGGAGCGAATCTGATTGTGAACCTGTCTGCCAGCAGTGAGGCTGTGGGAAAGGATAGTTATCGGAAAAGTTTGGTGAGAGGCCAGTCCGCGCGCTTGGTCTGCGGCTACGTCTATGCCAATGCAGGAGAGGGAGAATCTACTCAGGACTTAGTTTTTGGCGGACAGAATTTGATTGCGGAGAATGGAGCGCTTTTGGCGGAGGGAAAGAGATTCCAAAATGAAATCGTCTATGGGGATGTGGATTTTGAGAGAATCAGCTCCGAGAGAAGAAGAATGACGACTTTTGAGAGTGATTTAGGGACTTATCAGATGGTGCCTTTCTGCTTGACTGTGGAGGAGACAAAGCTGACTAGGCAGTTCGCTCCCAATCCCTTTGTTCCTAGCAATGAGAAGGACCGGGATGACAGATGCGATGAGATACTGAACATCCAGGCCATGGGCTTGAAGAAACGTTTGGCCCATATTCACGGTGAGCGGGCAGTCGTGGGAATCTCAGGCGGTCTAGACTCTACGCTGGCTCTGCTGGTGACGGCCAGGACGTTTGATTTGCTGGGATTGCCCAGAGAAAATATTTTGGCAGTCACGATGCCATGTTTTGGAACTACAGACCGTACTTATCGGAATGCCTGCGAACTGACAAGGCGTCTGGGTGCTACCTTACAGGAGGTGGATATCAAAGAGGCAGTCCGTGTACATTTTGAGAATATTGGACAGGATCCAGCACTTCATGATGTCACCTATGAGAACTCTCAGGCCAGGGAGCGCACCCAGGTACTGATGGATTTGGCAAATCAGTGCAATGGCTTGGTGGTAGGTACGGGAGATCTGTCAGAGTTGGCTCTGGGATGGGCCACCTACAATGGAGATCATATGTCTATGTATGGGGTAAATGCCTCTGTTCCCAAGACGTTGGTCCGTCATCTGGTGCATTACTATGCGAGAACTTGCGAAGATGAACGGCTCTCTCAGATTTTGTTGGATGTGCTGGACACACCGGTGAGTCCGGAACTTCTTCCGCCGGAGGATGGAAATATTTCCCAGAAGACAGAGGATTTGGTGGGTCCTTATGAGCTTCATGATTTCTTTCTATATTATATGCTGCGTGTGGGCTATTCACCGAAAAAAATTTACCGGATTGCCTGCCGTACCTTTGAAGCGGTCTACGATCAAGAGACCATCCTGAAGTGGCTGAGGAAGTTTTATTGGAGATTTTTTAGCCAGCAGTTTAAGAGGTCTTGTCTGCCAGATGGCCCGAAGGTAGGAAGTGTGACTGTTTCACCCAGGGGAGATCTTCGGATGCCGAGTGATGCTTGTGTCCAGCTTTGGATTCAAGAGTTGGACGAGATGTGATAAAAAAAGCGGAGCGATTTAAAGCTCCGCTTTTTTTAATGCGGTCTGTATGGCATCCAAGAGCATCATGGAAGTATACTTGTTTTCTTCAGAGTACTGGATATCATCCAGAGATTGATTGACATATATTTGAGAAGCGAGGGATTCTAAAGCTGGTTCCATGAGAGGGAACATAGCAGTGGTACTCTCGCTTAGGTTCACCAATTCGATGGATTTAATGCGGTCGGAGTCCACGGTGACTTGCACATCAAAGGTATTGTCGTTTAGAGAGATGGATGTGGAATAGACTCCGGGCTGATACTTGCCGTCAGCCTGTGCGGCGGTTTCCTTGTCGTGACCTGGTCCGAACATCAGAAATAAGATGCCGCCCAGTACAAGGGCAAGGACAAGGAAGACGACCGTGTAGATCACCTCTTTCATATGTAGTACTACGATTTTGGTCTTAGCGCTCATGTGTACACCCCCTGGTTTACTTTCGGCGACCAGAGGATGGCGTGGCAATTTGGCCGGTTGCAGTATCCCACGGTCACACTTTATATATTTTATTTCGAAGAAAATGAAATTATGATATAATGAACGAAAAAGCAGCAGGTGGTTTTGCGCAAAGAAAGAGGAACAGACATGGCATTGCAGATGATTTTGGGAAATTCCGGGGCAGGAAAGTCCCATTTTATTTATCAGAAAATAATCAGGGAATCCATGGAGCATCCGGACAGACAGTATGTAATTTTGGTTCCTGAGCAGTTTACGATGCAGACTCAAAAACGTCTGGTACAGATGCATCCGGGCGGGGGGATTTTAAATATTGATGTGCTGAGTTTTGAGCGCCTGGCTTACCGGGTGTTCGAGGAAGTGGGAGGCGACGATGCGCCTCTTTTGGAGGAGACTGGAAAAAGTTTGGTTCTCCAAAAAATTGTTCAGGATAAGAAAAAAGAGCTTCCATATCTGGGAGTGCAGATGAAAAAACCTGGGTGCATTCAGGAGATGAAATCCCTAGTCAGTGAGTTGATGCAGTACGATGTGGGAGAAGAGACTTTGGGGGAGCTGGTCAAAAGATCGGAAGACCAGGCACTTTTACATTGTAAACTTCAAGATATCCACAGGATATATGAGGGATTTCGAGAGTATTTAAAGGAACGTTTTCTCACAGGGGAAGAGGTGCCGGATGTTCTGTGTCGGGTGATTGAGAAGTCAAAAAAGTTTCAAGGCGGTATTTTTGTTCTAGATGGTTATACCGGGTTTACTCCCATACAAAACAAATTGATTCGGGAATTGATGTTGTTGGGAGAACAGGTCTATGTGACGGTTACGATGGATGTGAAGGCGCAGCGGTTAAGTGGAAAGTACCAGCTGTTTTCCATGAGCGGGAAGATGAGAGACCAGTTGTTGAAGTTGGCTGGGGAAGCGCGAGTAGCGGTGGAGAAGGAACAGTGGGTGCTGCCTGGTGAAAATTCCAGATTTGGAAAAAATCCAGAACTGAATTTTCTAGAGCAGCATCTGTTTCGCTATCATCGGGTGGTCTACGAGAGAGAGCCGCAAGCTTTAGCGTTGACTCGGTGGGAGAACCCTCTTCAGGAGGTAAAAGGGACTGCTGCGGAAATTCTGCGTCTGGTAAGAGAAAAGGGGTACCGTTATGGTGAGATCGCAGTGATCACCGGCGATTTGCCTTCCTACGGGACCTATGCACGGCAGGTGTTCTCACAGGCGCAGATTCCATATTTTATCGACGAGAAACATTCGATTTTGATGAACCCATTTGTGGAATTTCTCAGAGCAGCTGTGGAGATGATTGTGGATCGATTTTCCTATGAGAGCTGTTTTCGTTATCTGCGCTGTGGGATGAGCTCTCTGAGTCTGGAAGAAATTGATGAGTTGGACAACTACGTGACTGCCCTTGGAATTCGAGGGTATTCCAAGTGGAAGGAGACTTGGGTGAGGCTTTACCCAGGACTGGACGAGGAAAGAATTCTAGAATTGAATCGGTACCGGGAGCAGTTTTTAAAAGAAATCTCTTGGCTGGTTCAGGGTTTTCGAGGCGGTGTAAAGACTGTAAGAGAGCGAAGCTGCGCACTCTATCAATTTATTTCGGACAATGAGATGCAGGAAAAGTTAAAAATTCAGGAGCTGGAATTTGCCGGAAGAAAAGACAAGGCCATGGAGAAAGAGTATGCTCAAATCTATGGAATCGTCATGCGGCTGCTGGATAAGATGGTGGAGATTCTGGGAGATGAGAAAGTAAGTGCCCGGGAGTATCAGCAGCTTTTGGAGGCTGGGTTGACCGAGGCGAAGGTGGCACTGATACCACCCAGCTCCGATCAGGTACTTGTGGGAGATATGGAAAGAACGCGGTTAAAAGAGATTAAAGTCTTATTCTTTCTGGGAGTGAATGAGGGAAATATTCCTAAGGATTCGTCCAGGGGAGGATTGCTCACGCAGATGGACCGAGAATTTTTCCAGGAGGAGAAGATCGAGCTGGCGCCTGACGCCAGGGAGCTCCTTGGTCAATCTAGGTTCTATCTGTATCTGAATCTGACGAAGCCGCAGGATTTCTTGTATCTGTCATACAGCCAGGCGAATGCCAAGGGAGAAGGACTGTCTGCGGCTTATCTGGTTGGGACGATACAGAAGCTCTTTCCAGCCTTGCGGCTTCGCTGTGGGCAAGGTTCATCCTTGGAAGGCTTGCAGAGGCCTTCGGGGAGTTTGGACTATTTTTTGGAAGGTCTCCAGGAATATGAGTATGGACAGGAGACAAAGGTCTGGAGAGAATTGTACCGGTGGTATCAAAAGGATGAGAGTTATCGTCCACAGGTGAACAGGCTGGTAGAAGCTTTCTTCAGTGAGAATCCTCAGGACAGAATCAGCAAGGCAGTGGCAAAAGCACTCTATGGGGAGGTATCTCCCTATGGGGCCACGCGCCTAGAGCAGTATGCAGCCTGCGCTTTTGCACATTTTCTTCGTTATGGTTTGCAGGTGACTGAGAGAGTTCAATACGAGTTCAGTGGGATGGACTTGGGAAATGTGATGCACAAAGCCTTGGAAATCTTCGCGCGTAAGGTCCGTGATCAGAGACTTTCCTGGGGCGAACTCTCGCGGGAAGACAGAGAACGGCTGGTCAGTGAGAGTCTTCAGGAAGTGACAGAAGACTATGGAAATACAATTTTACACAGTTGTGCCAGAAATGAGTATTTGATACGGCGTACGCAGCGCGTGTTAAACCGGACTGCCTGGGCTTTGCAGGAACAGCTAAGGAGAGGCGATTTTCAGCCGGAAGGCTTCGAGGTGGCTTTTGAAGGGGGACGGATTGACCGGGTGGATATCTGTGAGGATGAGAATAAGGTCTATGTAAAGGTGATGGATTATAAGACTGGAAATGTGTCGTTCGATCTGGTGGCGTTATATCATGGTTTACAGCTTCAGTTGATGGTCTATCTGGATGCAGCTCTTTTGGTGGAACAGAAGAAATACCCAGACCGAGAAGTGATTCCGGCAGCGATTTTTTATTATAATATCAAAGACCCAATGATTAAAGCGTCGATAGAAGAGGATATCGGAAAGGTGGAACAAAAAATTCTGAGGGAGCTGAAGGTCAATGGGCTGGTGCAGTCTGATCCCAGGGGGATTGAGCATCTAGACGTAACGATGGAGACTCTTCCGTTGACGAAGAATAAAGATGGCAGTTTTCGAAAGGGGTCTAGTGTGGCAAGCTTACATCAGTTTGGGCTTCTGTCTGATTATGTGAAGGGGAAGATTCAAAATCTGCGCCGGGAGATTCTGGAAGGCAATGCTCAGGCTGCACCCTATCAGATGGACAAAAAGGAAGCCTGCACTTACTGTCCCTACCGGGGCATCTGTGGATTTGACCAGAAAATACCAGGATTTTTTTATCGGAGATTGAAGAATCTGGAGGAGAAAGAAGTCTGGGAAAAACTGGAAGAGGAGGTGAAGTCATGGGTGTAAACTGGACGAGTGAGCAAAGAAAAGTGATTGAGCTGAGAGATCGAAATATCCTGGTCAGTGCAGCGGCCGGGTCCGGGAAGACCGCTGTGTTGGTCGAGCGGATAATTCAGAGGATTACCGATGAGGAAAAGCCGGTGGATATTGATCGTCTCTTGGTGATGACTTTTACCCGCGCTGCTGCCGGCGAAATGCGGGTGCGGCTGGAGCAGGCCCTGTCCAAGAGATTGGAGGAGGATCCAGAGAACGAGTATCTTCAAAGGCAGTCTACACTCCTTCACAATGCCCAGATTACCACGATTGACGGTTTCTGTAGCTATCTGATACGGAACTATTTCCATATGATTGATTTAGACCCAGGTTACCGAACCGCCGACGAAGGAGAGCTGAAGCTACTGCGGGTGGATGTGGTCAGGGAGGTTTTGGAAGAATGCTACGCACAGAAAAGCTCGGATTTTGAAGAATTTGCGGAATGTTTTGCCCCGGGAAAGAGTGACGAAGGGTTAGAAGAGCTGGTTTTAAAGCTGTATGACTTTGCCATGAGCGCGCCCTGGCCAGAGGAATGGCTGAGTCAGTGCGTATCCATCTATGAGGCGGAAGATTGGGAAAGCGTCTGTGATTCCGTGTGGATGAAAGAAGTCTGGAAACACACAGATAAGATTCTTTCGGACTTAAGAAACTTGATTCAGGAGAACATGAGCCTGACGCAAAAGAGTGATGGGCCTTATATGTATGAGCCTATGGTGGAGGCTGATTTGGCACTGGTCGAGAGGCTGTGTCGGATTACGGACTATGATGAGATGGGAGAAGCTTTAGAGGGACTTTCTTATGCCAGACTTTCCACCAAAAAGGACTTAGCGGTGTCTCAGCTGCTAAAGGAGAGGGTACAGGAAAACCGTAAGCAAATGAAAGAAAGGTTGGGAAAACTCCAGGAACAGTATTTTTATACCACATCCGAGGGGATTCTGTCTGATTTCAGGAGATGCCGGGGGCCTATGCAGGTTTTGATAACAGTGACGCTGCGGTTTCTGGAAAAGTTTTCCCAGAAAAAGAGAGAGAAAAATCTGGTGGACTTTGCGGATATGGAGCATTTTGCCCTGAATATTCTAGTGAAAAAGGAGGGTGAGCGCTGTACGCCGACTCAGGCGGCATGGGAGCTGTCTCAAAGGTATGAGGAAATTCTCATAGACGAGTACCAGGATAGTAATTATGTGCAGGAGATGCTGCTTACTTATGTGTCCGGCTGGGCGAAACAAAAGAAAAATATCTTTATGGTGGGAGATGTCAAGCAAAGTATTTATCGCTTCCGGTTGGCTGTGCCGGATTTATTCATGGAGAAATATCACCGGTATACTTTGGAGGATTCCCAGGAACAGAGAATTGACCTGCATAAAAACTTTCGCAGCCGCGCTCAGGTACTAGACGGGATAAACTTTTTATTCCGCCAGATTATGGGGCAGGAGCTGGGCAAGGTGGAGTACGATCAGGAGGCGGCTCTCTATCCGGGAGCGGTGTTTCCGGAGGAAAACTCTTTGGAGTCTTCCGATACAGAACTCCTGCTGATTCCCCAGGAAACCATGGAGCTGATGGAAGACAAAGAGGCCACGACTCAAAGAGAAGTGGAGGCTTTGGCCATTGCCCAGAGAATCCATCAGATGGTGGGAAAAGAGCGGGTGCTAGATAAGGACAGTGGGACTTACCGGCCAGTGAGATATGGGGACATCGTTGTGCTTTTGAGGACAGTGTCAGGCTGGGCGGAGGATTTTCTGCGAGTATTTGCAGGGCAGGGAATACCGGCCTACACTGCCTCGAAGACCGGATATTTCTCTGCGTTGGAGGTCGTGACGGTCCTGAATTATCTGCATATCTGTGATAATCCTCTTCAGGAGATTCCGTTTACGGCGGTGCTTCACTCGCCGATTGTGGGGTGTACGGCCCAGGAGCTGGCGATTTTGAAAACTTCGGCGCCGAAACTGCCGGTGTATGCCAGATGTCTGCACTATGTACAGGAAGGGGAGGAGGTGTGCCTGCGGCGGAAATTAGAAAGCTTTTTGAAGATTTTTCAGGAACATCGAAAAAAAGTGCCTTATACTCCGATTCACCAATTGATACAGGAAATTTTGGAGGAAACCGGGTATGGCAGATATGCCGGAGCACTTCCGGGAGGAAGACAACGGCAGGCCAACTTGAATATGCTGGTGGAAAAGGCCATGGATTTTGAGCAGACCAGTTACCGAGGACTGTTTAACTTTATCCGCTATATTGAGAAGATTCAGAAGTACAATGTGGATTTTGGGGAGGTGAACCTGTCCGGCAGCAGTGAGGACACGGTACAGATTCTCAGCATCCATAAGAGTAAGGGACTGGAATTTCCGATCGTCTTCGTGGCTGGGATGGGGAAAAAGTTCAACCAGCAGGATTTGAATGCGATGGTAGTGGTTCATCCAGATTTAGGGCTGGGAGTGGATGTGGTGGACCCGAAACTGCGCGTACGTTGTCCGACGCTTCCCAAGCAGTTGATACGGGCACAGTTGAAGGATGAAAATCTAGGAGAGGAGTTGAGAGTGTTCTATGTGGCTTTGACCAGAGCCAAGGAAAAGCTGATTCTCACGGGGACGGTCTCAAAATTGGAAAAACGCATCCGGGACTGTGCTGCACTGTTGGAGCGTGAGAAGGAGCGGCTGCCTTATTCCCTGCTGGCAGGCGCACAGTGTGGCTGGGATTGGATTTTGCCGGCATTGGCCAGGCATCCGGCCATGGAAGAACTCTATGACCGGTTCGAGGTATTCCACGGCAGAGCGCTTTTTGAACAGGAACCGGCGAAGTTTCACATCCAGGTGGCAGAGGCAGAGACTTTGGTTGTTGGAGAGCTGGAGGAGAAGCTGCAAAGGCAGCTTTTAAGAGAGCGGATGGAACAAGAAAATTGGGAGGAGCCGGAAGATGAGGAGACTTATCGAGTCTTGGAAGAGCGCTTTTCTTATCTCTATCCCTATGAGATTTTGGAACAGATTCCAGTAAAAGTTACCGTGTCAGAGCTAAAACGCCGCCAGCAGGCAGAAGAGGACAGCGATTTTCTGTATTTTGAGCCGGATGTGATACCTCTGGTGCCAGATTTTATCGAGAAGAAAGAAGAAGAGTACCAGGGTGCCTCCCGGGGAACAGTCTACCATCGGGTGATGGAAAGATTAGACTATACCAGAGCAGGCAGCGAGGAGCAGATTCAGGAGCAGCTGGAAGAAATGTGTCTCTCGGGCAGAATGTCCAGACAGGAAAGGGACTGTGTGAAAGTGGAGGATATCTGGAAGCTTTTGTGTTCAGAATTGGGAAAGCGGATGGCCTTGGCAGCTGCTCAGGGCAGGCTGTACAGAGAGCAGCCTTTCGTGATCAGCCAGCCGGCCTCACAGATTTCGAGAGAATGGCCAGACAGAGAGAACATTTTGGTACAAGGAATGATAGACGCATGGTTTTTGGAGGAAGACCATCTGGTTTTGGTGGATTATAAAACTGATAGAGTATATCCAGGGCAGGAAAGGCTACTCAGAGAAAAGTATCGGGTACAGTTGGAAAACTATGCGCAGGCTTTGAAACGTCTCACCGGGAAAAAAGTAGCAGAGAAAGTGATTTATTCATTTTCTATGAGTAAAGAAATACGAGTATAGGTACGTTTATGCATCTAAAAGATAGGATACGAGGAGGAAATGGGAATGAAAATTAAGAGTGCAGCAATCATTGGCTTAGGAGCAGTAGGTGGATTTTTTGCCCCTGCGTTTGCGAAAGTGTTAGGAGAGGAAAATTTTTGTGTGATTGCCCAGGGAGAGAGAAAAGAGAGATTGGAAAAAGGTTTGACAGTCAATGGAGAATTTTGCAAATTTTCTATTGTGACGCCTAAGGAAGCCAAACCGGTAGACCTGGTGATTATGGCAGTCAAAGAGTCCGGTTTTGCCCAGGCTGTGGAGGAAATCCGAAATCTGGTTGGGGAGAACACCCAGATTTTATGTGTGATGAACGGAGTAGGCCATGAGGAAGTGCTGGAGAAGACATTTGGGAAATCTCATGTGATGTATTCTTATATGAAGATCACAGCGTCTAAGAATGGAAATACAATTACTTATGATCCGGGATGCAGCTTTCGGTTTGGAGAGAAAAAGAACACAGTGCTCAGCGAGCGGGTTCGGGCAGTAAAAGATTTGATGGAAGAATGCAGCCTGCCTTATTGTATAGAGGAAGACATGGAACTGGGAATCTGGAGAAAATTCATGCTGAATGTGGGAACAAACCTACCTTGCGCTCTGTTGGGACTGCCCTATGGTCCGTGTTGCAAAAGTGAGCACGCAGTAAAAATTCAGAGAGCTTTGATGAGAGAAGTAGTGGCCATCGCTCAGGCGAAAGGAATCGCGCTGGATGAACAGGCTGCGGAGGCACAGTTAAAGATGAGCAAAGGTTTTCCTGCTCAGAGTAAGCCTTCTACACTTCAAGATTTGGAGCATAAGAGAAAGACGGAGATTGAAATGTTCGCAGGGGAAGTGGTGAAAATGGGGGAAAGCTTGGGGATTAGCACGCCATTTTGTTGGATGATTCAAGAGGCGATACAGACTCTTGAAGAAAAAAATGCCGGTGTGATTTAGGATAATAAGATGAGGTGAAAATGCAGTGAAGGGGAGAATAGGCCTGGTTATGACAGCGGTCCTTGTTCTGGGAACGTTAGAGTGTCCGTGGGCTGTGCCGGCTTGGGCGGCTGCAGAGTATGCGGCTGAGGCAGAACAGGAATTCGGTTCGGCCCAGGAGACGATGTCGGATGAGGAAAATTTTTTGGAGGAAGAGAGTTTTCAGACCAATGAATACGAAGCCGATCGGCAGGAAGGTGAATGTTCCACAGGAGACTCAGAGAAATTGATAAAGCCGTATGAGGAGATGATTGTGGAAACAGAGCTGATTGTGGATATGGAAGGCGGATGTACGGCAGAGGATATAAAAAGTGCTTTGGAGACTATGAGGGAAAGTACAGAGTACAGCCATATGACGGTGAATGTTCCGGCGGGTGAATACGAGTGCACAGAGCCGTTATACATCTATTCTAATACCACCCTGAATTCTGAGGAAGGAGCTCACTACTATCTGTCTCCGGATGCAAAAGACCATTTGATTGTCGCCTCTAACAATTGGGGACCTTTGAGAGAAAACGGATTGGAAGACAGAGGCGGATATAGCCATATCCAAAATGTGGTGATTCAAGGCGGCTCTTTTGATGGAAATAACGTGGGTGGGGAGTTGATTCGCTTTATCCATGGGAACAATATCACGGTCAGAGATTTGGAGATCTACAATGTAAAGGACAAGGGACACCATCTGACACTGGCAGGCGTGGATGGAGCTGTTGTAGAAAGATGCAGCTTCTATGGCTATCTAGGACAAAGCGCCAAGGAAGCTATTCACCTGGATGTGGTACACAATTCTATGGTTGTTCCCGGTACCCATTGTTATGATGACGCCGCTGTGAGAAATGTGACGATACAAGACTGTGAGTTTCGGAATCTGTCGAGAGGGATTGGTTCTCACAGTGCTGTCAGAGGTGTGTTCATGGAAGGAATACAGATTCTGGATAATCAATTTGTGGATATTCATAACTGGGCGATTAAAACCTTTCACTATAAGAATCTGAGAATATTTGGAAATGAGATTTACGATTCCGCGTATGGAATCATGGTCCACTCCGTTTTGAGTGGAAGAGAATCCTCTTTTTATGAGCCCTTAGAAGAAGTGAGCCTAGAGGAGATTCCATCTAAAGGGACTGGTTACGACTTCGGCATAGAGATTTCAGAGAATCACATAGAGAATGTGAATGAGGGAGTCCGGATTGTGGGACATTCTGAGCAGATGCTGGGCGGTGTCGAGCTGATGGACAATGTGATACAGGACAGTTCGTTTGGTGTGACCTTTAAAGGAAAGGTGACGAACAGCGAGATCAGCGGGAATGAAATCTCAGGGGCCAAGCGCAGCGCGGTGTTTTTGAGCGATTCCAGGGAAAATGAGATCAGTGGAAATGAGATTGATCATTCCGATAAGTATGGGATTTATCTGAACCGCAGATGCGAAAAGAATAAGGTGACTGGAAATCAGATGGATGGCAATAAGAATTATGGAATTTATATCAGCAACAGCATCGGAACTCAGGTACAGAAGAACAAGGTGGAGAATAATCGGGCATGTGCGATCATGGTCTCATGGAAGAGTAAAGATACTGTGGTGAGCGGTAATCAGGTACGCGGCGCGAAGGCGTCGGCAATCTTTGTGAATAATTCCAGCGATCGGTCGAGAGTAAAGTACAATAAGATCTATAAGCCGGTCTATTACGGGGTAAGGGTAAAAAATTCTGATAGTGTGCAGGCTTGCTCCAATTATTTTTATGAATCCGGAAAACACCAGAGCATCGCTTTTAGCGGGAGCAAAAACGGAGTGACCAAATGGAATCAGCTCTATCAACTGAGCGCCGCTCCCATGGCTTTTTGGTCTTGCAGCAAGTGCTCGGTTCCGCCGATGTATCTGATGAAGGTAAATCAGATTTCCAACGGCGCTGTGAAGGTGACGGGGACTCTGGGCTCTAGGCGGTCCAGAGCAATGATCGAGTTAAAGGGAAAAACCTATCATGCGTCGGTCAAAAATAAAAAATTCCAATCACCGAAACTGCCGAAATTAAAGAGGGGGATTTCCTTGACAGTGGTGGAACGGGATATCTGGGGGAATACCCACCGAAAAGAGATTACAGTATAACAAAATGAGAAGGCATACCTCAGTTTCTCTATAACATAAAATATCCCGCAGACTGGCCTAGAGACGCCAGCCTGCGGGATATTTATTTTTGAGGGTCTGACCGACTAGCTTGCCCCAACCGAGAGGGTATTCGTCGGCGCAGACTAATTGCCAGCCCTTTGACTTCTGAGTTTCACCGGGGGCGACAATTAAAGTCTCCCCTCTTAGATATTTGTGAAGGCGGTCGTCCTCGGGGGATAGCCGCAAGGAGGGAATGCTTTTTCCTTTCAGGGCGAGAGCTAGAGGCTGAGAGGGTTCGAAACGATTTTTCTTCAAGTCTCCCAGATAGAGCCCGTTGCGGAGAAAATGAATTCCGCGCAGATTGGCCTGCTCCACGGGGGGAAGGAGATAGACTTTGTCATTTCTGACTTCCACTCTCTGGAAGTCCCAAGAGAGTCCTAAATCCTGGAAGAAAGTCTCCAAAAGTTTTCGGGAACCTTTGTCAATCTGTGGCTTTTTCTTTATGGGAACGAGGGAATTTGGTTCTCCTTCTTTTTTCAGTAAGGCCAGAAAATGGCCTTCCCCATTCATCTTATGAGGCCAGATGCGTACACATTTTGCCAGCTCCGGGTTTTGGTCGGCCCATTCGGGCACACCGGAGGAGAAGCCAGGATAATCAGGCAGAGATACGAGATGCATGTCGTTTCTCTGATTCAAGAGAAAGGAGATGATTTCTTCATCTTCCGCGGGGGCGAACGTACAGGTGGAATATAGAAGCAGTCCTCCGGGCATCAGCATTTTAGAGGCAGTTAAAATCAATTCTTTTTGAAGCTTAGACAAATTTTCAGATTTTTCCACAGACCAGTCGGCGGCCAGGGAGTCGTCTTTTCGAAACATTCCCTCCCCGGAACAGGGAGCGTCCAGAAGGATCTTATGAAAAAATTCGGGAAAATACCGAGTCATTTTCTCAGGGATCTCGTTTGTGACAAAAATATTTGAGGCGCCGAAAAGCTCTAAGTTTCTTAGAAGGGCTCGTGCTCTAGAAGCGCTGATGTCATTTGCAACTAGGATTCCTTGGCCGGCCAGTTTTGTGGCCAATTCCGTGGCTTTTCCTCCAGGCGCCGCGCATAGGTCCAGAACTGCCTCGCCGGGAGTGACTGGCAGGCAGGCGGCCGGAGTCATGGCGCTGGGTTCCTGAAGATAATAAAGTCCAGCTCTGTAATAGGGGTGAAGAGACGGCCTCACCTCGGAAGGATAGAAATATCCATTGGGCACCCATGGGATTTTTTTAATTGGAAAAGGACAGATGGACTCAAATTCTTCACAGGAGATTTTCCGGGTGTTGACTCTGAGTCCATACTGGCGTTCCTCCTCATAACTTTTTTGAAATGCTTCGTATTCTTCTCCCAGCATGGTTCGCATACGGTTTAAGAAGTCAGCGGGTAAGTTTAATCTCATAAAAATTTCCTCTCTGTATCCGTTCTGTGATCGTAACCGCTTACAGTATAGTAAAGAATTTCGGCAAATGCAAGAAAAACTTATTGACAAAATAATATTATATGATATATAGTATTGATAACGAAATAATATCATACAATATAAAATATTAGATGTTGCAGAATATTGATGATGGAAAGGCAGGAGAGGGTGAGCAGATGGTATTTAACACAGGAGCAGCTCTGCTGGATGCGATTGTACTGGCAGTTGTGTCACAGGAAAAGGAAGGCACCTATGGCTATAAGATTACGCAGGATGTCCGAAAAGTTTTGGATGTCTCGGAATCCACTCTGTATCCGGTATTGCGTAGACTTCAAAAGGACGACTGTCTAGCGGTCTACGATATGAATTTTGGCGGGAGGAACCGAAGATATTATAAGATTACAGAGCGTGGCGCCGCACAGCTGAATTTATATCAGAATGAGTGGAAAAACTATTCGTCCAGGATTACGAGATTGTTTGAGGAGGGATGTAAAAATGAGTAGAAAGGAATTTATGGAACAGCTTGCGAGACTTCTGGGCGGAATATCAGAGAGTGAGCGCCAGGAGGCTTTGGATTACTATAACAGTTACTTTGACGATGCAGGCCCTGAAAATGAGGCAGCGGTTATTCAGGAATTGGGCAGCCCAGGTAAGGTAGCCGCGATTATCAAAGCCGATCTTGCAGATGATGGAGGGGATTTTGGGGAATATACAGAAAAAGGCTATGAGGACTCGAGAGTCCGTACAGAAGGCCAGATGCCGCAGACTTTTGAGAAAAGAGACTGTCGCAGGGACGGCTATCGGGTCAGAGGAAAAAGAAACCATTCCAACCTCATTTTGATTGTGATTCTGGTCATTTTGGCTTCACCGATACTGCTGGGAATCGGCGGTGGGATTTTGGGAGTTATTTTAGGAGCCGCCGGAGGTATCTTCGGTCTGGTTGCCGGTCTTCTGGCGGGAACGCTGGGTTGTTTCCTCGGTGGTGTAGGGGCAGTCATCGCCGGTATTGTAAAATGTTTTACGGCTCCTGTGTTAGGTTTAGCTGTCATTGGCGGCGGTCTTATTATGATGATGATCGGGATGCTTCTTGGGTTGGCTTTCGTATGGATAGCAGGTAGTTTTGTGCCGTGGCTGATTCGGAAAATGATTTCTTTTTGTCAGAGAAAAATGAGAGACAGAAGTAAGGGGGCGCAGAAAATATGAAAAAGTTTACAAAGATTTGTCTGATTGCCGCGGCAATCTGCGGAGTGCTAGGGCTGGGAACGATTGGATGTGCCATCGCTTTGGGAGGCTCTTTCTCAGAGGTGAAAGCAGAATTGGCGAATGACAGTTTGTGGAATCGTTTTCGTTATGAGCTTCATGAAGAATGGCGGGATTTCTGGGGAGATCACGATTATGACTATGACTATGATGAACATGAATATGAACACGGCCACGGGATGGGAGACGGATATGTGGATTTCGAGGAAGATGACGGGGAATATCATACGTATACATTCTCAGGAGCTGACACTCTGAAAGTGGAGGTGAAACGCTGCGAGGTTTATCTGGAAGAGTCGGAAGACCAGGATCTGCATGTGGAAGTGAGGAAAAACGAAGGCGGTCGGGAAGTAAAAGTCCAAAATTCTGGAAATGTGGTCGCTGTGACGTCCGAGTCCAAAGAAAAGCTGGACAGTGAGATCTATATCTACCTGCCGGAGAATGTGAAGATGAGAGATGTCCAGATTGACGCAGGAAGCAGCTATGTGCTTATGGAGAATGTGAAGACAGAGAATCTGGATGTGACTGTGGGAGCCGGCAGTGTGGAGGCTTATGACAGCGTGGCTGCGGAGAATTCCAGCTGGAGCGTAGGGGCTGGAGTGATCTATGCCTGTATGGAAGGAGCCAAGGAGGATTATAATTATACGGTCAGCTGTGGGGTTGGCACAGTGGAGCTGCCTGGAGAAGAGTATTCCGGCCTGGGAACAGCCCAAAAGATTGACAATGGAGCACAACAAGAGCTGAATATCGAGTGCGGAGTTGGCAGTGTAGAATTTGAATTCGAAGACTAGGAGGTGTTATTGTGAGCGATAAACGTCTGTATAAGTCCAGCGTAAATTATATGATCTGCGGTGTGTGCGGCGGGATTGCCGAGTATTTGGCGGTCGATCCTACGCTGATTCGGCTGGCATGGGTGATTTTTACCTGCCTGAGTGCCGGAACTGGAATCATCGCTTATATCATTGCAGCGATTATTATTCCAAGTTAAGTATTCCGTTGAATAAGGCCTATTCCATGTGGAAATACTCAATAGGAAAGTTTTGTCAGGCATAACAAAAACACAGAGCTTGACAGCTGAATTTATCAGATGGGGAAGACTCCGCCCCTATAGGCGGTGAGTAAGAAATTAGCATCCGTGGCGGGTGTCAATCTCCCATCTGATAAACGCTCCGCGAGGATGCGCAGGGATTCAAAGATGAATGATGTCGGCGAATGCCGACCCGAATCCCGCGCCAAGACTCGCGGGCGAGTCTTGAATTGAAAAGGAGGATTCCATGGGAAAGGACAAAGAGATTGAGGCATATTTGAATCATGAGTTGTCAGCTGAAGAGATGCTGAAATATGAGATTGCCCAAGAAATGGGACTTTTGGACCGAGTTTTGAACAATGGGTGGAAAAGTCTTTCCGCAAAGGAGACAGGGCGTATCGGAGGACTGATTACGCGAAAAAAAAGAGCTCTGAAAGAGTAAAAGCGGGCAGTGAAAGAACGCCGGATAGAATTTGAAGAACTATCCGGTGTTTTTTTGTAACTATTTAGCCATGCGCCTGATAAGAACAAAAATCCAACGTAAGCTTGCTTGCAGAGGCGGTTTGTTCTTATCAGACATATGGTGCTTAGCCATAAGAGAAGATTCTGACGTGTATGCGGCAAGAAGGTAGCGGCGTCTGCGAATCTGAGATTACATGGCTGAAGAATTGTTACTGTTCACTCACTTGCAGTTCATGAGCAATAATGCGCTTCGCAATGCACACGAACTGCTATGAGCAGCAGTTTGGCGTGAGGATGTCTCGGTATTTTTGTAAAAATGTACCAAAATACCTCGCGGGATATTGGAAGCCTAGATGGTAACGAAGAATTACGATTTTTGTGTGAAAAAGGGGAAGTTAGATTGAACTTTTATTGTCGAACATGTATAATTTAATGTAGTTAGAAGGAAGGAAAACACAAGACATGAACAAATATGCGGACCGCCTGATTTCCCAGGAGACTTCTCAAAAAAAAGACACTCTGTGGTATACAGCAGGCAGTATGAGCAGTGCCCTGTTTTCCATGTTGATTTCATTGGCAGTGACTAGGATTTTAGGGGCTAACCAGGCAGGGGTATTCGCAATCGCCTGGGCAGCGGCACAGCTGATGCAGTCGGTGGGGTGGTTTTCCATGCGGCAATTTCAAGTTTCTGATGTGGAAGATCAGTTTGACTTTCGGGATTATCTGAGTTCTAAAGTTTTAACCTGTGCGGCTATGCTGGCAGGTGGTTTCTTATATGCCGGGCTGTATGGTTACAGCGCACAGAAGGTAGGGCTTACGTTCTTGCTCTGCTGTTTTATGACTGCGGATGTGTTCGCGGATGTGTTTAGTGGTTTTTTTCAGCATAAAAGTAAGCTGCATTTGGCCGGAAAATCCTATGTGGTTCGAATCTGGACCAGTTTTTTTGTGATTGTGGCTGTTTTGTTGGCTTGTGGAAATCTAATCGCTGCTTTTACGGCAGGGTTTGGGGTTTCCGCTTTGTGGCTTTTGGGCTTCGATGTTCCTCTTGCGATGAAATTGGATAAGGTCAAGATTCAATTTCGCTGGGAGCAGCAGAGAAGACTTTTTAAAGAATGCTTTCCCCTGTTTTTAGGGTCTTTTTTGCTGATTTTTATTATGAATGTGTCCAAAAATGGAATCAATAGTTATCTGTCCGATGAGGTGCAGGCCTGTTACAGTATTATTTTTATGCCTTCTTCCGTGATCAATATGTTTAGCATGTTTGTCTGTGTTCCTCTCTATGGCCATGTGGCAGTGGCATGGCATCAGAAAGACAGAGGGCGTTTCTTGAAGCTTATGAGGAACATGTTGCTTTATATTTTTGCTTTGACCGCGGTGGTTTTGCTGGGGGGATATCTCCTAGGAATTCCAGTACTCTCGTGGATTTCTGGGCTGGATTTGAGAGAGTATAAAAGTGCATTGATGGTGCTGCTGGCAGCAGGAGGGCTGTACGGAATCATCATGATTTTGAACTATTGCATCACGGTAATGCGAAAGCAGAAAGTGATTTTATTCGTCTATGTGGCAGCGGCAGTGCTGGTCCAGCTTTTGAGTAAAACGATGATTGTCGGCTATGGAGTGATGGGGGCTGTCAGCCTCTACCTGCTGGCCATGGCGGTGATCTGTTTGGCTTTTGCGGCAGTCTGCATTTATTTTGTTGCATTAGAAAAATGACTTAGATGAGGTTAGGAGACATGGAGAATAGCAAAAAGAGAGGTTTCGTGGAACTGGACCGGGTTTCTAAAATTTATGGAAACAAAGATGTGAAAATTGTGGCAGTGGATGAGATTAGTTTTTCCATTGACAAAGGAGAATTTGTGGTCATTGTAGGGCCCTCCGGTGCAGGAAAGACGACGGTTTTGAATATTCTAGGAGGAATGGACCAGGCGTCCGGGGGCTCCGTGTGGGTGGACGGAGAGGATATTGCGAAGTACAATTCTCGGCAGCTGACCCAGTACCGACGTGAGGATATTGGATTTGTATTTCAGTTTTACAATCTGGTGCCAAATCTGACGGCTTTGGAGAATGTGGAGTTGGCATTGCAAATCTGCAAAGATCCACTGGATGCCAGACAAGTGCTTCGGGAGGTAGGTCTGCGAGAGAGGATGAAGAATTTTCCTGCTCAGCTTTCAGGAGGGGAACAGCAGAGGGTCTCCATTGCCAGAGCTCTGGCCAAAAATCCAAAGCTTTTGCTCTGCGATGAACCAACCGGAGCTTTGGACTATCAGACGGGCAAAGCGATTTTAAAGTTGTTACAGGACATGTGTCGGGAGAGGGGGATGACAGTGATCGTCATCACCCATAATTCTGCTTTGACTCCTATGGCAGATAAAGTGATACGTATCAAGAATGGAACAGTTTCTTCTATGGAACTCAATGAGAAGCCGATTCCGGTGGAAAATATAGAATGGTAGGGAAACAAAAATGAAAAAGGCGCTGCATAAAGATTTTTTCATGGAGATCAAAAAAAGCTATTCCCGTTTTTTATCTATATTTTTTATTGTCGCTCTGGGAGTGGCATTTTTCTCGGGAATACAGGCGGCTTCACCGGATATGCGCTATTCAGGGGACGCCTATTTTGACGATAACCGTCTGATGGACATCAAAGTGGTGAGCACGTTGGGGCTGAGTGATAACGATTTAAAGGCCCTAGAAAAGGTAGATGGAGTCCAGTACGTAGAAGGCGCTTACGGAACGGATGTTCTTTGTGGAGAAGGAGGAGCTCAAAAAGTTCTCCATGTGGAAAGTCTGAACGAAAAAGTAAACACGGTGACTGTAGAGGAGGGAAGACTTCCGCAGAAAGAAGGGGAATGTCTGTTAGACAGTGAGTTTCTTGAATCTGCGGGATATGAGATTGGCGATACCGTCACTTTCTCAGAGAACGATACGGAGCTGTTGAAGGTACATAAATACGAGATCGTGGGAAGCGGAAACAGCCCGCTGTACATATCTTTCAGCCGTGGAAATACGACACTAGGTTCGGGAGAAGTGGACGGTTTTGTGTATGTTTCCAAGGAGAATTTTGACCAGGATGCATATACTCAGGCCTATCTTCAGGTAGAAGGTTCCAGGGAATTGACCAGCTTTACGGATGAGTACAATGAATTGATCGAGCAGGTGGCCAAGAAAGTGGAGGGTATTGAAAAACAGCAGTGTCAGCTCCGCTATGATGAGGTGAAGACAGAGGCTAATCAGGAACTTACGGATGCACGAAAAGAGCTGGAAAACAAAGAGCGGGAGGTTCAAGAGGAGCTGCAAGATGCTTGGCAGCAGTTGGAGGACGGGAGACAAGAGCTGTCTGACGGCAAGGCGGAATATGAGGATGGAAAAAGGCAGTTAGAAGATGCGAAGAAGCAGGTCACAGACGGAAAAGCTCAGCTATCTGACGGTAAGAAAGAATTGGAAGATGGCAAAAAGCAGCTGTCTGATGGGAAGCAGCAGTTGGCCAGCGGCTGGAGCCAGGTGGCGGACGGCTGGGAGCAGGTAACTGCCAGTAGAAAAGAGCTGCAAGAAGGGAAGGAGGAACTGGAAGCCAGCCAGAAAAAGTTGGATGAAGAGATAAAAAAGGCGGATTTAGACGGCAAGTGGAAGGAGTACAAGCAGCAAAAGGAAGCCTTTGATACGCAAAAGAAACAGTATGAGCGGGGGGTACAGACAGTTCAAAACAGCCTGAACGAAGTGAAAAAAGCGCAGGAGCAGCTGACTGTGCTGCAGGCCCAGTATGACCAGCTGAAACAGGCAGTGGATGGGGGAACTCTCGAGGGAGAGGAATTGGAGAATGCCAAGGCTCAGTTAGAACAGCTAAAGGTAAGCATTGACCAACTCCAAACAGTTGTCGCGGCAAAACCGCAGCTGGAAGCAAAATTAACTGAGCTGGAAAAGCAAAAACCGGCTTTGGACGCGGCCGAAGCTCAACTGGCTGACGGCAAAAAGCAGTTGGAAGACGCCCAGGCTCAGCTGGATGCGGCTCAGGAGAAGATCGACGCTGGCAAAAAAGAGCTGGAGCAAGGGGAAGCGCAGATTGAAGAGGCCGTTCAAAAGCTTTTGAGCACTCAACAGACTCTCAAGGCTAGTCAGTCTCAGATCTCGGACAGTGAGAGACAGTTGGAAGACGGACAAAGGGAGATTGATGAAAATGAGCAGAAGCTGAAAGAGGCTCAGGAGGAGATTGATGAGAATGAGCAGAAACTCATAGAGGCGGAGCAGGATTTGAAAGACGGCGAGAGTGAATTGGCCGATGGGGAAAAGGAATATGAGGATGGAAAGAAAGAGGCGGACGAAAAAATTGCCGACGCAAAGCGCAAGTTAAAAGACGCGGAGCAGGAAGTCGCCGATTTGGAGGTGCCGCAGTGGTATGTGACGGACAGGAGCGATTTGCCTGAATATACAGACTATGGAGACAATGCGGATCGAATTCGAAACATCGGAAAGGTATTCCCGGTTTTGTTTTTCCTGGTAGCTGCCTTGATCAGTCTGACTACGATGACCCGAATGGTTGAGGAGCAAAGGGTTCAGATCGGCACCATGAAGGCTTTGGGATATGGAAAGCTGGATATTGCCTCGAAATATCTAAGTTATGCTTTTTTGGCTACAATTGGCGGCTGTGTTTTAGGCGTACTGGTGGGAGAGAAGTTTTTGCCTTATATTATCATCAAGGCATATGGAATCATGTACCATCATATGGCTACGGATTTGCAGATTCACTATGAGCTGACGTTTACCATGATTGCTTCTTTGGCGGCGATGATCTGCACAATGGGAGCCACATTTTCCGCCTGCTATAAGGAATTGGCGGAGACGCCTGCCTCCCTGATGAGACCGCCGGCGCCGAAAGAAGGAAAGAGAGTTCTGTTGGAACGGGTTACATTTTTGTGGAAGCGGCTGAATTTCAGTTGGAAGTCTTCGGTGAGAAATCTGTTCCGATACAAAAAGAGGTTCTTCATGACGGTCTTTGGTATCAGTGGGAGTATGGCCCTGCTTTTGGTAGGATTTGGACTGAGGGATTCCATCACGGATATTGCGAGATTACAGTATGAACAACTGCAGCATTTTGACGCCACGGTGATTATGGATGAGGATGCCAGTGGGAAAGAGCGGCAGGATGTGGACGTGTTCATTGAAGAAAACGGTGAGATTAAGAGGGCTACGAAGGTCTTGTTTAAGCAGGTGACGACCAGGGAGAATCATGCGAACCTCAGCGTGTATTTGTATGTGCCGGAGAACATGGAAGAATTTCAGCAGGATGTGACTTTCCAGGACAGGAAGACGAAGGAGCAGTACACGATGGATGATAACGGGGCGATTGTTTCTGAAAAGACAGCCTCCTTGGTGGGAGTAAAAGAAGGGGATGTGATCGTCTTAGAGGAAGATAACCAGAAATATGAGGTTCCTGTCTCACACATCTGTGAGAACTACCTGAGTCATTATATCTATCTGTCTCCAAAACTTTACCGTGAGACCTTTAAAGAGGAACCGCAGTTTCATGATATCCTGCTTACGTTCCACACGGAAGATGAGTCTGAAGAGGCAAAGATCGGCCAGCAGATTCTGGAATACCCAGGGGCTTTGAGCATTTCCTACAATCGAAATATCCAGGAGCAGTTGAATAATATGCTCAGTGCTCTAGATATGGTTATGATTGTCCTGATTGTCTCGGCGGGCCTTTTGGCCTTTGTGGTGCTGTATAATTTGAATAATATCAATATCACAGAGAGGCAGAGGGAATTGGCGACGATCAAAGTGCTGGGATTTTATGACGGAGAAGTCTCTGCTTATGTTTTTCGCGAGAACATCCTGCTCACAGTGATCGGTGTGGCAGTAGGAGGTATTTTGGGGATTTTCCTGCATCGGTTCGTAATCACTACGGTGGAGGTGGATGCCTGTATGTTCGGCCGAAATATCTCTGCGCTTAGTTTTATTTTCAGTGGTCTGATTACCTGTGGCTTTTCAGCTTTTGTCAATGGAGTCATGCACTTTAAGCTGAAGAAGATCGATATGGTGGAATCTCTGAAAAGTGTGGAGTGACGGCGGCAAGTTTCGGTCTTGACAAATCTAAAAAATGCACTTATGATAGAAAAATAAAAGGTGTTGAGAAAGAGGAGTACATCTGTGGCGCTGTCAGAGAGAAATGTTCGTGGGCTGAGAGACATTTTCAGAGAGTGCAGATGGAAAGTAGCTTTTGAACCGGGGGGCTGAAGGTCGAAGATTGGTAGGTCCTCACGTGTTGTTCGCGTTACAGGACAATAGAGATATGCGCTGTGCGCATAACGAAGGTGGTACCGTGATTATTCGCCCTTCACACGAGAGTGTGGAGGGTGTTTTTATTTCATAGGAGCATATGATAAGGAGGAAGTTATGAGCAAAGAGTTGGCAAAGACCTATGATCCAAAGGGAATAGAGGAAAAGCTCTATCAAAAATGGATGGACCGTGGCTATTTTCATGCGAAAGTAAATCCAGATAAGAAACCATTTACCATAGTGATGCCGCCGCCAAATATTACCGGGCAGCTGCATATGGGCCATGCTTTGGATAATACTTTGCAGGATATCATGATTCGTTTTAAGAGAATGCAAGGTTATGAGACTTTGTGGCAGCCAGGCACAGACCATGCGGCCATCGCCACAGAAGTAAAGGTCATCGAGAAATTGAAGGAGCAGGGGATAGACAAAAACGAAATTGGCCGCGAGGAATTTTTAAAACATGCTTGGGCTTGGAAAGAAGAATATGGTGGAAGAATCAACAATCAGCTAAAGAAGATGGGTGTGTCTGCGGATTGGGACAGAGAACGCTTTACGATGGATGAGGGATGTTCCAAAGCAGTTCAGGAGGTCTTTATCCGCATGTACAACAAGGGATATATCTATAAAGGTTCCCGTATTATCAACTGGTGTCCGGTGTGCAAGACTTCCATCTCAGATGCAGAGGTAGAGCATGAGGACCAGAATGGTTTTTTCTGGCATATTAAATATCCGATTGTGGGAGAAGAAGGCCGTTATGTAGAGATCGCGACTACCCGTCCGGAGACTCTTCTGGGAGATACCGCGGTGGCTGTAAATCCAGAGGACGAGAGATATCAGGATTTGATCGGAAAGATGCTGGAGCTGCCGCTGACAGGGCGCCAGATTCCGGTGATCGCGGATTCTTATGTGGACAAGGAGTTTGGAACAGGATGCGTAAAAATTACACCGGCCCATGACCCCAATGACTTTGAGGTGGGCAGACGCCATAATTTAGAAGAAATCAATGTGATGAATGACGATGCCACCATCAATGAGCTGGGCGGAAAGTATGCAGGAATGGAGCGCTATGAGGCCAGAAAAGCGATTGTGGCCGATCTGGAGGCCGAGGGGCTTTTGGTGAAGGTGGTTCCTCATTCTCACAATGTGGGAACCCATGATCGCTGCGGAACTACGGTGGAACCAATGATTAAGCCTCAGTGGTTTGTGAAAATGGATGAGATGGCCAAAGCAGCCATTGAGGTACTGAATAAAGACTTAAAATTTGTACCTTCCCGTTTTGACAAGATCTACCTGCACTGGTTAGAGAATATCCGTGACTGGTGTATTTCACGTCAGCTCTGGTGGGGACACAGGATTCCGGCTTACTACTGTGATGAGTGTGGACAGGTGGAAGTGGCTCATGAGATGCCGAAAAAGTGCAGCAAGTGCGGATGTACGCATTTTACCCAGGATGAGGATACCCTGGATACCTGGTTTTCCTCCGCGTTGTGGCCGTTTTCTACCTTAGGCTGGCCAGAGAAAACTCCTGAGCTGGAGTATTTCTATCCGACGGATGTCCTGGTAACAGGCTATGATATCATTTTCTTCTGGGTAATCCGTATGGTCTTTTCCGCGTTGGAGCAGACAGGAAAGACGCCATTTCACCACGTGCTGATTCATGGACTGGTGAGAGATTCCCAGGGGCGCAAAATGAGCAAGTCTCTGGGAAATGGCATTGATCCGCTGGAAGTCATAGACAAGTATGGAGCGGATGCGCTGAGACTGACCCTGGTGACGGGCAACGCGCCGGGAAATGATATGCGTTTCTACTGGGAAAAGGTGGAAGCCAGCAGGAATTTTGCCAATAAGGTTTGGAATGCCTCCCGGTTTATCCTGATGAATCTGGAAGGAAAGACGGTGACAGAGCCTGATCTGGCTCAGCTGAATCCTGAAGACAGATGGATTTTATCAAAGTTAAATACGGTGGCCCAGGAAGTCACGGAGAACATGGAAAAATATGAGCTGGGAATCGCGGTTCAGAAGATCTATGATTTTCTCTGGGATGTATTTTGCGACTGGTATATTGAGATGGCAAAGGTACGCATCTGGAAAGCCGAGGAAGCGCCGAAGGAAGCGAACGATGCACTTTGGACTCTGCGCACAGTGCTGACAGAAGGGCTGAAGCTGTTGCATCCATTCATGCCGTTTATCACAGAGGAAATTTATTGTGCCCTGCTGCCGCAGGAGGAATCCGTTATGATTTCCCAGTGGCCTGAATATCAACAGGCATGGAATTTCCCGAAAGATGAGTTGGCAGTTGCTTCTGTTCAGGAGGCTGTCAGAGGAATTCGAAATACCAGAAGTCAGATGAATGTTCCACAAAACCGCAGAACGAATGTATTCATCGTGGGAACGGACGCGGCTGCTTGCGCTAGATTTGAGACTTTGAAAACGGCGTATATGAATCTGGCTTTGGCGAAAGAAATTCATGTGCAGTCAGACAAGGCCGGAATAGGGGAAGACGCAGTGTCTGTGGTGATATCCGACGCAGTGGTGTATCTGCCGATGGAAGATCTGGTAGACAAAGAGAAAGAATTGGAGAGACTGAAGAAAGAAGAACTCCGCCTGACAAAAGAGATTGCGCGCGGAGAGGGAATGCTCAGCAATCAGAGCTTTGTAGCCAAAGCTCCGGCTGCTAAGGTTGAGCAGGAAAAAGAAAAATTGCAGAAATATAAAGAGATGATGGAAAAGGTTAGAGTGCAGCTGGAACAATTGCAGAAATAGCATAAGGGAGAGTTTGTATGAGACCGTGGGTTGAGAAACTAAACAAAGTATCACTGCTGGTGCAGGCGCTGGTCGTCTGCATCGGCTATTACCTGATTGAGACAATATCCAGGCATTCTTTTCGAGAAGCCTGGGAGTACATGACGACCCGGCCATTGGTGTTTTTATATAATGCAGGGTTGATTTTTACTACAACTTTAATTGTGTATCTGGTGCGCAGGAGGGTGTTTGTCAGAACCCTCCTGGCAATTTTTTGGATGACTCTGGGGATTATCAATGGAGTACTCCTGGCACAGAGAGTCACGCCTTTTACTGGACCGGATCTTCACCTGATTACGGACGCTTTTAAGATTGCCAAAAAGTATCTTCCAATTCCTGGACTGATCTTAGCAGGCATCGCTTTTGTGCTTGTGATTCTGGGACTGGTCTGGCTTTTCTGGAAAGGGCCTAAGTTTCAGGGGCCGCTGAAATATAAGTATAACGTACCTCTGGTTTTGGCAGGGGTTCTGCTGTTCATGGGCTCGACGAAGCTGGCACTGGAAAAGCGGGTGCTGTCTAATTATTTTGGGAATATTGCTTTTGCCTATGAGGATTATGGATATCCTTATTGTCTGGCTACGACGATTTTCAACACGGGTATTAGCTGTCCGCAGGACTACTCACAAGAAGAGATAGACAGGATAAAAAGTACAGAGTCAGAGCTAGGAGAGACACAGGAGGATTCTAGGCCCAATATTATTTTTCTGCAATTGGAGTCATTTTTTGACCCTACAGAGGTGAATTTCCTAGAGTTCTCTGAGGACCCGATACCGACATTCCGAAAACTGATGAAGGAGTATTCTTCCGGGTATTTTCGGGTCCCTTCCGTAGGAGCAGGAACGGCGAATACAGAGTTTGAGACAATCACAGGTATGAGTTTGAGGTATTTCGGACCGGGAGAGTATCCGTACAAGTCGATCTTAAAGGAGACTACCTGTGAGAGTGCGCCTTATGTACTAAAAGAGCTGGGCTATACGACCCATGCAATTCATAATAATGAGGCGAATTTTTATGGGCGCAGAACTGTGTTTCCAAATTTGGGATTTGACACGTTTACATCTGAGGAATACATGCCCCGGGAGGATGAGAAGAATCCTCTGGGCTGGGTGGAGGACCAGGTATTGACGGACCATATTCTAGATTGTTTAGAGTCCTCGGAAGGACCAGACTATGTGTACACAATTTCTGTGCAAGGCCATGGCGCTTATCCTGACGAGCCTTTGTTGGAGGACCCTGAGATCGAGGTGACTGGGGCAAAGACAGATGCAGAAAATAACAAGTGGGAATATTACGCTAACGAAATTCACGAGATGGACAAGTTCGTCGCTCAGCTTGTCAAGGCGCTGGAAGATTACGACGAAGATGTGGTTCTCGTAATGTACGGAGATCATCTACCGACTATGGGGTTGGAAGTGGAAGACTTAAAGAACCGCTATCTGTTCCAGACAGAGTATGTGATGTGGGACAATATGGGCTTGAAGAAAAAGGATGAGAATGTGGCGTCTTATCAGATGGCGGCGGTGACCATGGACAGGTTGGGAATCCATGAGGGAAATATTTTCCGGTACCACCAGGCAAGGCGTAATACGAGAAATTACCAGGTGGATTTGGAGACTTTGCAGTATGACATTCTCTATGGAGAAGAGTATGTGTACGGAGGAAAGAGTCCGTATGAGAGGACTTCCATGAGAATGGGAATTCATGACACGGAGTTTAGGGAGGTCAGAAAGGATGTCAGCGTGGAGGGAAGCTATTATATCATTGGAAATTATTTTACGCCTTCCAGTGAAGTCCAGATCAACGGAGACTGGGTGGATACCAACTATCTGGACACCAACACCTTGTTGATTACGGGCCAAAACTTGACAGATTATGACCGGATTTCCGTGGTGCAAAGGAGCAACAGTTCGACGAGAAGAGCTCTGACTAAGACGAATAACCGACTGTACTATGCAGTAAAAAGTGAAAATAAAGGAATTCTGAGTTTTGATAGTGAGGAGTAAGGCTGTGCGCTTTGCGGTTGCTGTCGTATAAAATATTACGATTAGGTCTGGACATCTATCACCACTATATTATAATGTAAAGGAGGCCGCTTTTCCTTTTTGACTTTTGGTCAACCGTTTGGCCATACCGTGTACGGGAAGCATAAAATATACTTGTATGTTTTTGCGAACGGACATCTGTATGAGCTGAGCACCTTTCCATGAGTAAAACGGTGGCATCAGCCACGATAAGTACGCAGTGCGGTTTTACGAATGGCGCTGGCTGAACGGTTGCGCTTTTGGAAGAAGGAAAGCAGGCTATTACATTAGATAAAGTGGTGATATTTTTGAATTATAATGAAGCAGTTGCTTATATTGATGAAACTCCGAAATTTACAACGAAAAACAGTCTGGAGCATACCAGAGAATGTCTGAGAAGACTGGGAAACCCCCAGGAAGCATTTCGGGTCATTCACGTAGCCGGGACGAATGGAAAGGGCAGTACCTGCGCATTCTTGACATCCATGCTCAGGGAAGCGGGGTATTCTTGTGGACTGTTTACCTCTCCACATCTGATTGAGATCAACGAGCGCTTTCAGATCAATGAGGTTCCTGTGGACAATGAGATCTTTCTGGCCGCCTTCCACAGAGTGAAAGAGATGGCGGATGAGCTAGTGGCTCAGGGCAGTCACCATCCCACGTATTTTGAGATGCTGTTTTTGATGGGAATGCTGATTTTTAAGGAAGCGGGCGTGGATTACGTGACTTTAGAGACGGGATTAGGAGGCAGGCTCGATGCGACGACATCCATTGAAAATCCTATGGCTTGTGTGATCACGTCGATCAGTATGGACCACATGGAGTACCTGGGAAACAGTCTGGAAGAAATAGCATCAGAGAAGGCTGGAATCATTGTTCCTGGAGTGCCGGTGATCTTCGATGGAAACCATGGCGCGGCGGCAGAGGTTGTGAGAAAGAAGGCACAGGAACTGGGAAGTCCCTTCTACGAGGTCTGTGAAGCGGACTGTGAGATTTTGAGAAATACCCGGGATGGAATTGATTTTTCCATGAAAAACGGGTATTATGAGAAGAACATTTTTTCCATTCCGTTTGTGGCACGATATCAGGTGATGAACGCGGCACTAGCTCTCAAAACGATGGAAGTCATGAGAGAGCAGTTTTCTTTCACGACTCGGCAGCTCCAAATGGGAATGGCCCAAACTCGTTGGCAGGGACGGATGGAGACCGTGTTGCCAGGAGTGATTGTGGATGGAGCTCACAATGAAGATGGAGTATTTCGTTTCGTGGAGACTGCGAGATATTTCCAGGAGGAATCCAAGATTACTCTGCTGTTCTCAGCAGTGTCAGACAAGGATTACAAGGATATGATTCGGACAATCTGCCAGGGCATTCATCTGGACCAGGTGGTGACGACGCAGATTGACGGTTACAGGGTAGTGCCGGCGCAGGAGTTGGCACAGCTGTTTCGGGACTGTGGGTGCTCGGATGTGATTGCGGAGCCAGAAATTCCAAAAGCCTTTGTGCAGGCCAGAAAGAAGCAGGGAGATGGACTTCTTTTTTGTGTGGGTTCGCTGTACCTGGTAGGTGAGATCAAAGATGAGATCAGGAGGCAGACCGATGATTAATTATGAAGAGGAACTGAAGAAATTTAAGCCAGTTCAGGATGTGACTGACGCGGAAGGCGCCATCTACAACCGTGAATTGACAGATGTGATGGATTTGATGAAAGAGATACTAAAGGAGACAAATCCAGGGACTCGCAGGAAATAAGGAGAACTGCATGAACTGTATAAATTGTGGAGCACTTCTGACAGATCTGGATTACTGCGGGCATTGTGGATGCAACGTGCTGGTTCAGAAGAAGGCCTATTATCTGTCCAATGTCTATTACAACCAGGGGTTGGAGAAAGCAAGTATTCGTGACCTGTCCGGGGCAATTAGCTGTCTGCAAAGAAGTCTGACTTTCAATAAACATAATATACAGGCGAGAAATTTGCTGGGGCTGGTGTTTTTTGAGACCGGAGAGGTGGTCTCTGCGCTGAGTGAGTGGGTAATCAGCAAAAACCTCAGGCCGATCAAAAATCAGGCAGCTGAGTATATTGAGAAGGTACAGGCGAATCCTAATAAACTGGAATCAATCAATGAGTCTATTCGCAAGTACAATCAGGCTTTGGAGATGTGCCGGGAAGGGCATGAAGATGTGGCCGCAATTCAATTGAAGAAGATTTTAGCTCAGAATCCAAAGTTGATAAAGGGCTATCACTTGTTAGGTCTGATTCAGATCAAACATGGAGCATATAACAAGGCCAGAAGAACTCTGAAAAAAGCAGCCAGAATTGATAAGACGAATACGACGACTCTGCGTTTTCTGCGGGAGGTGGACGAGCAGACTGGTGTTACCACCAAATTAGAAGAAAAACGCAAAGGGAGGAAAAAAGAGATACCTGACGAGAGAGAGAACAGAAGTGTGGTGTATCAGTCAGGAAACGATATTGTGATTCAGCCCCCGGCTTATCGGGAAAATACGATGATGAGTACGTTGATTAACATGGGGGTGGGATTTGCCATTGGCGCGGCAGCCCTCTGGTTTTTAGTGGTCCCGTCAATACGGCAGGGAATTTATCGAGAAGCCAATGAACAGATTGTGGACTACAGCGAATCTATGGCGAGCCAGAGCGCAGAGCTTAGTCGGGCGCAGAGTGAATTGGAATATTCAGACTCAGAAAAGAAAGAAGTTCAGACTCAGATCACCCAGGCACAAAAAGAGAGCGAGAGTTATGAGGCGCTCCTTGCGGCTTACAAGGCTTATCAGGAAAAGGATATGGACGAGGCGGCAGCACAGCTGCAGAAAGTCTATGTGTCCTCTCTGTCGGAGAGTGCCAGCGGAATTTATTCCATAATCAGTAATGAGACTGGAGCTACTGGTATTGTGGATGACGAAGCTGCCTCGGATGAGGGACAAAGTGATGGGGACAGCTCGGATGAAGACAGCCAGGATACTTCCGGTTATGATGACTATGGAGATTATGATGCGGATTATCAGGACGATGGGAGTGACTGGTATACAGGTGAGGAATAGTACAGGAGTGGGAGAGACGAAGGAGAAACCTCCAAATAGGGGTTGCTGTCAGATGACAGCAGCCTTTTTTTGTAGGGAAGTTGAAGCGGGTTTGCTCACTTTGTTCTGTTATAGGGAAGATTTTGAAAAATTGGGAATGAAATTGTAAAAAAAGGGGAGAATAAAATGGACCAGATGTTTCAGATAGGGGACTCTATCCTGACAGTCAGTCTGCCAGTAGAATTGGATCATCCCAATTCTCAGGCGATCAGCCAACAAATTGATGAGATTTTACAGGAGCAGTATATCAGGGGGATTGTCTTTGATTTTGGGAATACGACCTTCATGGACAGCTCGGGAATTGGTATGATTATGGGAAGATATAAAGCTTTGGGGATGAGACAGGATTCGATACGGGCAATCCGGGTAAATCGCCGGATTTATAAAATCTTAAATTTATCAGGAATTTATAAGGTGATGAAGATCTGTCGTCAGGTTGAGGAGTGAATATGAGGGAGGAAGGTATCATGGAACGGACGAATGAAATGCAGATTGAGTTTGATGCAAGGTCCTGCAATGAGGGGTTTGTGAGAGTGTCAGTGGCAGCTTTTTGTACGCAGTTAAACCCCACGTTAGAAGAAGTAGCAGACATCAAGACCGCAGTGTCGGAGGCGATCACAAACGCGATGATTCACGGATACGAGGGTGAAATACATAAGATTTTAGTAAAATGCAAAATTGAGGGAAAGGATTTTTACATTGATGTGATCGACCATGGGGTGGGAATATCGGATATCGAGAAGGCTATGGAGCCGATGTTCACTACGAAGCCTGAGTTGGAGAGGTCTGGTATGGGATTTGCTTTCATGGAGGCGTTTATGGATGAGGTGGAAGTGGAATCTACCGTAGGGCAGGGAACCGTCGTTCATTTGAGAAAACGAATCGGGAGGTGAAAATGGAACATACTCTTGCTCTGATAGCACGTGCACACCAGGGAGATAAAGAGGCAAGAGATACCATTTTTGAGGAAAACATCGGCTTGATTTGGAGCATTGTGAAGAGATTTCAAAACCGGGGCGTGGAGCTGGAGGATTTGTTTCAGATCGGTAGCATAGGGCTGTTAAAAGCTGTTGATAAGTTCGATCTGTCCTACGATGTGAAGTTTTCTACCTATGCGGTTCCGATGATATCAGGGGAGATTAAGAGATTTCTGAGGGATGACGGAATGATAAAAGTCAGTCGTTCTCTAAAGGAGGTTTGCTATAAAGCCTATCTGGCCAGGGAAAAGCTGGAAAAAGAGCTGGGGAGAGATCCCCAGATTGCGGAGATGGCCGGGGAGATAGGGATTCCTCAGGAAGAACTGATGATGGCACTTGATTCCAATGTGGAGATCGAGTCACTTCAGAAGACGATCTATCAAGGCGAAGGAAATGATATTCGGCTGATTGATAAATTAGAGGAAAAAAAGAATCGTCAGGAGGAATCTCTAAATCGGATTTTGTTAGAGGAAATATTAGGACAGCTCACTGTGTCGGAGAGACGGCTAATCTATATGAGATATTTCCAAGAGAGGACACAGACAGAGATTGCCAGAGAATTGGGGGTATCTCAGGTTCAGGTCTCAAGGATGGAGAAGAAAATACTAAAGAGATTGAGGGATAAAATGTGAGCCCTGCTAAGGACTGGCGCAGCCTGTTTTGCTCATTGCATTTAGCGAGCAAAGCAGGCTGCGCTCTTCAAGACTGAGGAGAAGTTGAGAGAGGCTTGTCCACTTTGTGATAGATTCTAATTGTCAAAGACCGTTTTGGCATTCTTTGGCAGTGTGTATATATGTTTTAAAAAATAATAACCGGCTTTTGCCTCTTCCCAAAGATAGAAGAATCCTGAGTGTTTTGCTACTTCGAGGGCAGTATTCTGGAACAAATCGCACATGATAAATATAGAATTCCAGATGTCGTTTAACTCTCCGTTGATATATGTCTTGAGAAATTTATTCCAAATATCCGCAGATAGGTATTCTTTTAGATATTTGGAAGCTTTTCCCGTCGAAACTTGAAAGTTTGTCTCGTAACCGATTTTCCAGTTTAGCAGTTTTACTAATTCTGGATGGCTTCCATCATAGAGTACTCTATGGACATAGGGAATTTCTTCACGCCACAACCCCTTTGCAATATTGTTGAGACACCACCAAAATTCATTGCAGCAGGCATAAAATTCATCTTGGGTGGGTCTTTTAATTAGATAATCTTCGTCGGAAGGCTCAGGGATTGCCGGCAGCAGGCCGTCTTTGTCCAATAATATGATACATAGTTTGTCACTCTTAATATCTACTTCTTCTACCGGTACTACATGGAGATCTAGGCGATTTCCGTCTTTAAATTGTATCAACCAGCCGTAGCGTTTATCAAAGTTTACTTCGATTCCGTTGCAACGGTCTATCTCATCAGGGCATTGCATGTATAATCTTTCACCAAAAATATCAATCCAATATTTGTCTTCATAAAAAGGGCGATTCTGTTTTACTACATATACAATGTCGTAATCTTGGAGTAGATCTTTTTTTACTTTCTTATTGGTTCTTGACCCATTCATATTAGACAGCTCTGATTCTGTCATCTCTCTGGGCAGTGCTTATGATCAAATCGAACATTTCTTTTTCTTTGCGCATGGCGCACCATCCTTTCAACGCTTTTTTTCACAAAATGTGTGTCGTAGAGATTCCAATATTTTAGATATACGCGACCTTTTTGTCCGTCAAAATTTTACTTTCAACCATTATACCATGAGATATGTCTGTAGTCATTTTTGTAAAGGGACCCAATTTTAGGAAGTATGAGGTTTGCGCTTGCAAAGATAGAGTGTTGTATAAAAAATGGGAGATTAGGGATAATAAACGTTGATATTTAGGAGAAATATTCTCAGTATGAGATTTGTGGACAGAGGGAAAATACGAAATGTCTGAAAAATCCAGTAGGAGGCAAATTATGAGTGATACGTTATATCTCCAGATCGATCAAAATGTCGAGGTGCATCATCCTCATGTGTATCTTCAGGATGTGGCGCAGCTAAGTTGCAGTAATTCGAAGGTTTTGAATCGTTGTAGAGTACTGCCCGTGGCGAATCTGGAGCCGGGAAAGCCTGGACGGTATGTATTTTCTGTGGTGGATTTGATCGAGCTGATTCAGAAAAAAGAAGAGAATCTGGATATCTCAGCTCTGGGTGAGGCATCGTTCCTTGTGACTTATCGGGAGGAAGCTGTCAAGAGTAAGGTGTGGACTTGGGTGAAAGCGGTGATTATCTGTATGGCCACTTTTTTTGGAACGGCATTTGCAATTATGTCTTTTAACAATGATGTGGATTTGACTACTTTGTTCGGACAGATCTATCAACAGGTCACAGGGGCAAAATCAAGCGGATTTACTATTTTGGAGATCACATACTCAATAGGAATTGGAGCAGGCGTTCTTTTTTTCTTTAATCATTTTGGAAGTATGAAGTTGACTCAGGATCCTACTCCTATGCAAGTACAGATGAGGGTTTATGAAGATGACGTAAATACGACGATCATTGAGAAAGTGGAGAGGGGAAAGGAGCAGTAGATGGCGGAACAGATTTTTCTGGGAGTGCTGGGACTATGTGCAGGTTTTACAGTGGCAAGTGGGATGGTAGGGTTGATTATCGGCCTTTCCATTGTGCCGCGCTATGCTGGCATTACACGCACGGCAGATAAGATACTGCTCTATGAAGATTTCACGATGTTAGGAGCCACTCTGGGAAATATGGCAATGGTTTTTCAGTGGCATCTGCCTGGTGGACAAATACTGCTGGCAATTTTTGGCATATTCGCGGGAGTATTTATGGGAAGCTGGATTCTGGCGTTGGCGGAGATGGCGAAAGTCTTTCCAATTCTGGCCAGGAGAGTAAAACTGACAAAAGGGCTACCTTGGATTATTGTGAGTGTGGCCGCCGGCAAGGTGATCGGCGCTCTATATTTCTTTTATAAAGGATGGTGACAGTAAATGCAAGAAAAGGCAATGAAAGAAAAAGAACAGAAGGCAAAAGAGTATGAGCAGTATGTCAAACAGGTAACACCTACACACAGCCTTCCCATGAACATGGCAAAAGCTTTTTTCGTGGGAGGACTGATCTGTGTCATCGGACAGGCAATTTTAAATGTGGCCGGCAGCTACGGCTTGGACCAGGAGACTGCCGGGTCTTGGTGTTCTCTGATTCTCATATTTGTGAGTGTACTACTGACTGGGCTTAATATTTATCCGAAGATTGGAAAGTTTGCGGGGGCTGGAGCACTTGTACCGATTACCGGGTTTGCGAATTCTGTCGCGGCATCTGCGATTGAATATCAAAAAGAAGGGCAGGTTTTCGGAATCGGCTGCAAGATCTTCACGATTGCGGGGCCAGTGATTCTGTATGGAATCTTTAGCTCTTGGTTATTGGGAGTAGTCTATTACATTTTACAGTGGATAGGAGTGATAGGATGAATCAGATGTTAGGAAAACAGAGTATCTGTTTTGAACAGCCAGCGTATGTACTGAGCAGTGCCTCTGTGGTGGGGAAGAAAGAAGGGGAAGGCCCTTTAAAAGACTATTTTGACAAAATTCATGAGGACCCTGCTCTGGGAGAGGAAAATTGGGAGACTGCTGAGAGTGCGATGCAGAAGGAGGCCTTAGAGCTGGCGGTTCAAAAGGCGGGGCTTCAGAACAGTCAGCTACGCCTGATTTTTAGCGGCGATCTTCAGGCTCAGTCCGTGGCGTCTTCTTTTGGACTTCAAGGGTTTGAACGGCCGGTTTATCAGCTATATGGGGCTTGCTCTACGATGGGGGAAGCTTTGGGCTTGGCAGCTATGTCTGTGTCGGGTGGCTATGCCGACTATACGGCGGCTGTGACTTCTAGCCATTTCGGGACTGCTGAGAAGGAGTTTCGATTTCCCCTGGAATATGGGAATCAAAGGCCGTTATCAGCTACCTGGACGGTCACAGGAAGTGGTGCCTGTGTACTTGGAAAAGAAGGAGGAAAAGTGGTTGTCACCGGAATTACTTCAGGAAAGATTGTGGATTATGGGTTCAAAGACTCACTGAACATGGGAGCGTGTATGGCTCCAGCAGCCTGTGATACGATCTATCAGAATCTTCAGGATTTTGGCCGCAAGCCGGGGGATTACGACAGGATCATAACCGGAGATTTAGGACAGGTAGGGCAGAAGATCTTGTTTGATTTGCTAAAGGAAAAGAACGTGGATATCAGTAGTCAGTACATGGACTGTGGGCTGCTGATTTTTGACAACGAAAAACAAGATACACATTCAGGTGGCAGTGGCTGTGGCTGTTCTGCCACGGTATTTTCTTCTTATATCCTGCCCAAGCTAGAAGACGGAACCTGGAAGAGAGTGTTGTTTTTGCCTACAGGAGCCTTGTTGTCGAAGGTTTCTTTTAACGAGGGAAGAACCATACCTGGGGTTGCACAGGCTGTGGTGGTAGAGAGTGCGCAGGAGGAAAAATAATGGATTATATCAATGCATTTTGGGTAGGTGGTTTGATCTGTGCGTTGGTTCAGATTCTGCTGGACCGGACGAAGCTGATGCCGGGGCGGATTATGGTGATTCTGGTGTGCACTGGGGCTGTACTGAGTGCACTGGGAATTTTCCAGCCTTTGTTGGAGTATGCCGGTGCCGGTGTGAGCGTGCCGCTGTTGGGGTTTGGAAATATTCTCTGGAAGGGGATGGAGGAAGCGATTGCCGAAGAGGGAATCCTAGGACTTTTTATGGGGGGATTTCAGGCGTGTGCCACAGGGGTGTCGGCGGCTTTGATTTTTTCTTATCTAGCCAGCTTGATTTTTAAGCCTAAGATGAAAGATTAGGGATAGGACTTTTACGAATTAGCGTGACAAGGCTTTTCCTTTTATATCAAAAAGCCAGCCTCCTGTGCATTTGGGAGGCTGACTCGTTAGTGGAACAGACAGGCTGTCACGCTGTTTGTCGGTGACTTATTCTACCGTGACAGACTTGGCCAGATTTCTGGGTTTATCCACATCCAAACCGCGTCCCAGTGAAATATAGTAAGCAAAGAGCTGAAGAGGCACAATCGCCAGGGAATTGGTGAAAAAGTTGTCTGTCTTAGGAATATAGATGACATAGTCGGCATTTTTTTCGATTTCTTTGTGGCCGAAGTTGGTGACGGCCAGCACGAAAGCACCACGGGTCTTCACCTCCACGATGTTGCTGATCGTCTTTGGATACAGCTGTTCTTGGGTCGCCAAGGCTACTACCAGGGTATTATCCTCTATCAGAGAGATCGTACCATGTTTTAATTCTCCTGCGGCATAGGCTTCTGAGTGGATATAGGAGATTTCTTTTAACTTCAGAGAGCCTTCTAGAGAAATTGCGTAGTCGATGCCGCGGCCGATGAAAAACATGTGGTCAGCGGCTAGATAACGATTTGCGAAACGCTGAATCTTTTCTTTCATTCCCAGCAGATTTTCAATCTGCTCAGGAAGTTGAATCAAATCAGACTGGAGAGAGAGATAGCGATCCTGGGTGATGACTCCACGGACTTTAGCAAATTTTAGGGTTAACAGGTACAAAGCTGCCAGCTGGGCGCTGTAGGCTTTGGTAGTGGCAACGGAGATCTCAGGTCCAGCCCAGGTATACATAACGTTGTCAGCTTCGCGGGCGATGGAGCTGCCTACGACGTTGACGATGCCAAGTACCCGGACACCGTGATTTTTAGCTTCCCGCAGGGCTGCCAAAGAGTCTGCTGTCTCACCAGACTGACTGATAATGATGGCTAAGCTGTCTGGCTCGTAGATAGGGTTCCGATATCGGAACTCACTGGCCAAGTCCACTTCTACAGGGATGCGTGCCAGTCCTTCGAGAACGTATTTGCCAGTGATTCCAGCGTGGTAGGCAGAGCCACAGGCGATAATCAGAATTTTTTTGATTTTACAGATATCTTCATCGCTCATTCCTAATTCTTCGATGTTGATTTCCTTGTCTTTTAAACGGGGATTTAACGTGTCACGGACGGCTTTGGGCTGTTCGTAGATTTCTTTCAGCATGAAATGCTCATAGCCGCCTTTTTCTGCTGCGTCGATATCCCACTCAATAGTCACGGGAGTCTTTTCTAGGGGCTCTCCGTCAATGTTGTAGAAACGAATATGTTCTCTAGAGAGGCAGACTAGCTCCTCGTTTTCCATATAATATACATTCCGGGTATACCGCAATATAGCGGGGACGTCAGAGGCGATGAGGTTTCCTTCTTTGCTAGCTCCCACGATCAGCGGGCTGTCTTTGCGGGCGGCATAAATATGATTGGGATGATCCAGAAACATGATTCCGAGAGCATAGGAACCTTCTACGCGCTGCATAACTTTCTGAATGGTCTCAGCCGGATTGCCATTATAGTACTCAGAGAGTAGATGGGCGAGTACCTCGGTATCTGTCTCTGATACAAACTCGTAGCCTTTTTTTTCGAGGACTTTTTTGAGTTTCGCGTAGTTTTCGATGATTCCATTGTGAACTACGATGATGGAATGATCTTTATTAAAATGGGGATGAGCATTGGTGTCGGAGGGACAGCCGTGCGTCGCCCAGCGAGTGTGACCGATACCGGCGGTACCTTCCATCGTCGCGCCACCGTGGGTGAGCTCTTCGAGAACCTTCAGCCGGCCCATTACTTTTTCCATCTTGATTTCTTTTCCATCGAAAACGGCGATTCCGGCGGAGTCATAGCCCCGGTATTCTAGTTTGGCCAGACCGTCTAGCAAAATAGGGGCAGCCTGGTTGTCACCGATGTATCCAACAATTCCACACATAATGATAGTACCTCCATATTAGTCTAAATCAAATCTGCCCTCAGCTGTGCTGATGAGGCTCTGCGCGTACAAGGACATGTTTTCAGTATAAACAAAAATGAGTTCCTGTCAAGTTTTTCTGACTTTTATACTTCAGCGTGACAGGGCCTTTCATGCATTAGCGTGATAAGGGTTTTCCTAATTACACAAAAATGCCAGAATGACCGCAGATCATTCTGGCATAAAAGTGTCAATATTTTTTCTGATACAGGATGCGGATGGAATTCAGCACGCAGATCATGGCAACACCAGTGTCGGCAAACACGGCGGCCCACATAGACGCAAACCCTAACAGTCCAAGAATCATGACGAAGATTTTTACTGCGAGAGCAAAAATTACATTCTGCCAGGCAATTTTTTTTGCTGCTCTTGCAATTCGGATAGATATAGGAATTGCCTCCATATAGGATGTCATATATACTACGTCTGCAGCTTCGATGGCGGCATCTGCGCCGCTTCCCATAGCGGCTCCGACATCTGCCGCTGCTAGCACAGGGGCATCATTAATGCCGTCGCCCACGAACATAACGGATTCATGCTGTTTTCTTAAAGTGCCGAGACGATTCAATTTGTCCTGCGGCAGAAGACGGGCGTAAACCTCGTCGATGGCGAGTTCTTTGGCGACTGCCGTAGCAGTTGCTTTTCCGTCTCCTGTTAACATAGCTGTACTGATTCCCATTTTTTTCATGGCGCGGACAGCTGACCTCGCGTCTTTTTTGATGGTATCTGCAATCAGGAAATAGCCGGCTAACTTTCCGTCTACAGCGACGAGAACTTCTGAACCGTAGGAGGCTTCCTGGTGATTCTGAATATCAACATGGAAGCGCTCCATCAGCTTTTGATTTCCGCAGAGAATTTCGTGTCCGTCTATGATGGCCTGGATTCCGTGTCCGGCGATTTCTTCCATGGTCTCAGGTTTTTTCAGGCTAAGACCACGTTCCACGGAGGCGGAGTGAATACTTACCGCAATGGGATGGGTAGAAAACTGTTCGCAGGATGCGCAATAGGCCAACAGTTCTTCTTCTTTAAGATCGCCAGTCAGGGTGATTTTCTGCACGACAAAATTTCCTTCCGTGATGGTTCCTGTTTTGTCCATCACGACAGCTTTAATCTCACTCATGGCTTCCAAAGAAACTCCGCCTTTAAACAGAATTCCCTGTTTGGAGCCCGCGCCGATTCCAGAGAAGAATGCCAGTGGAACACTTAGCACCAGGGCGCATGGACAGCTCATTACCAGGAAGGTCAAAGCAGTGTATACCCAATAGTTCCAATTACCGGTTGCCAAAGATGGAACAATCGCGATTGTGGCCGCGAGAATTACAACGATAGGTGTGTAAACCTTAGCGAACCGGGTGATGAACCGGTCAATTTTAGGCTTGCTGGCCGCCGCATTTTCCACAGAGTCCAAGATTCTGGTTACCATGGATTCGGAAAGTGGTTTTTCCACACGGATTTTCAGCTGGCCGGTGGTATTTACGCAGCCGGAAGTTATGGAGTCCCCTGCGCTGACCTTTACAGGTACTGGTTCTCCGGTTATTGCGGAGGTGTCGACGCGGCTCTCACCTTCTAACACGATACCATCAAGGGGAATGCGGTCACCGGCACGAACCAGAAGTACGTCTCCGACCTGAGCTTGCTCTGACGGGAGTACAGTCACCTCTCCTTGTGGGGAGAGAAGGTTGACGGTTTCCGGCCTTAGATCTACAGCGTCCATGATCTGGCTTCGACTCTTTTCAACAGCCTTGTGTTCAAAGAATTCTCCGATGCGGTAGAAAAGCATAACTCCCACCGCTTCGTCAAAGGAACGAATGCAGAACGCGCCTAAGGTCGCGATGCTCATCAGGAAATTTTCATCGAAGATATGTCCTTTGGTTAAGTTTTTAGCTGCTGTCAGCACAATAGATCTTCCCAAAATGATGTAGGCTACAATACAGATGGGAAGTATGACGGCGTCACCGAATCCCAAATGGGCCAATATCTCTGACAGAACAAAGAGTGCTGCGCCGCTTCCGAGTTCTAAAAGATCTTTTCTGTCGGAAGTTTTGTCATGCTCTGCATGGCTGGCGGAGGAATTGAGAGACTCACGTTTGTGGATTTTGACTTCTGATTCGATGGCAGTACAAATCTGCCGAATCTGAGGCAGATATTTGTCTGGATCTTTTGCCGTCAGTCTCAGTTGTTTTGTGGCAAAGGTAATTGTGGCAGCTTCGATTCCAGGGAGAGCCTGTATCTGGGCTTCCATTTTAGAAGCGCAGTGGGCACAGCCTAAGTTTTCTAAGATATAGACATTTCTGAGCATCCCCGGAGCGACCGGTGTATTGTCTTCCACAACTGCGGCTGCTACATGTTCACGATGGTGGTCGTGACCACAACTACAGTGTTCCCCGTGTTTGTGATGGTGCTCATGGTGGTCGTGACCACAGTCGCAGTGTTCCCCGTGTTCGTGATAGTGCTCGTGGTGGTCGTGACCACAGTCGCAGTGTTCCCCGTGTTCGTGATGGTGCTCGTGACCACAGCCGCAGTGCTCCCCGTGTTCGTGATGGTGCTCATGGTGGTCGTGACTACAGTCGCAGTGCTCCCCGTGTTCGTGATGGTGCTCGTGGTGGTTGTGGCCGCAGCCGCAGTGCTCATCATGCTCGTGACTATGATGATAAGGCTCACCAGTTGATTCTGTGGATATATGTTCCAGAGAATTTAACTTTTTCATAGGGTAATCCTCCTCTAAACAATTTTATATATGAATGATTGTTCATATGTTAATATAATCATATTTTGTGTTGTTTGTCAATAGATTTTGGAAAGATGTAGAAGTTTATCGTGACAGTTCAGCCAGCGCCATTTGTAAAACCGTACTGCGTGCTTGTCGTGGCTGACGCCACTGTTTTACTCATTGAAGGGCGCTCAGCTCATACAGATGCCAGCTCGCAAAAACATACAAGTATGTTTTATGCTTCCTGTACACTGTATAGCTGAACAGTTACACTGGAATTCTTAAGAATCTATGAAAAACTGTACATTTTATATTGTGGTATAGTATAATGTACAAAGAGTAAAATAATAGGAAAAAGGCAAACTGACTTTGAAGTTCGCTTTTGCGTCAGGAAGATTGAATTTCTGTTTGTCTGGAAAATACTGTTTGTGTTGAGTATGAATTTTTAGGAGGATTATCATGCTAAATGAGTTTACCCGCATGGAGATGTTGGTAGGAGAGGATGGAATAAGATGCTTAAGTTCGGCGAAAATTGCTGTATTTGGGCTGGGCGGTGTGGGCTCTTATGTGGCTGAGGCCTTGGCTCGCTGTGGGGTGGGTAGTCTGACTTTAGTGGACCATGATACAGTGTCTGTCACGAATATCAATCGTCAGCTCTATGCGTTGCATTCTACGATAGGGAGAGCAAAAGTGCAGGTGGCGAAGGAGCGTATTCGAGATATCAATGAAGATATCCTTGTGCATATTTATGAAACCTTTTATAATGAGGATACAGCAAGCCTGTTTGATTTTCAGATGTATGATTACGTGGTGGACGCGATTGACACAGTTTCTTCTAAACTTCTGCTGATTGAGACAGCGAAAAAGTATGGAGTACCTATTATCTCCTGTATGGGTACAGGAAATAAAATGGACCCGTTTCGTTTTGAGATCGCGGATATTTCTAAGACCAGTGTGTGCCCTTTGGCGAAAGCTGTTCGGACGGAACTTCGCAAGCGAGGAATTAAGAAGGTAAAAGTGCTATATTCAAAAGAAAAACCTTTGAAGTGTTTGGAAAATACACAGGAGATCAAAGGTACAGGCAGGCGTCCTGTTCCGGGAAGCATTTCTTTTGTGCCAAGTGTCGCAGGGCTTCAGATTGCGGGAGAAGTGGTGAGAGATCTTCTACGGGTACAGAAAAAATAATGAAGATAGAATTGAGAGGAAGTATTTTGAAAGAAGAAATAAAGAATGAATTTTGTAGAATATTGGGAAGCGATCATGTATTAGTCGAAGAACCAATGAGCGCTCATACTACTTTTCGAATTGGAGGACCGGCTGAGTATTATGTTTGTCCTCATTCTGTGGATGAATTGCAGAGGACATTGGATGTCTGCCGCAGATATCAGCTTCCTTACTTTATCCTGGGCAATGGAAGCAACTTATTGGTGAGCGATCAAGGCTACCGAGGTGTGATTATTCAGCTTTTTCGGAATATGAGTCAGATTGATGTACAGGATGAGCGGATAAGGGCGCAGGCAGGTGCGTTGCTTTCTTTGGTGGCAAAGCAGGCATTGGCTCACAGTCTGACAGGATTTGAGTTCGCAGGCGGGATACCAGGAACGCTGGGCGGAGCTGTCGTGATGAATGCTGGTGCTTATGGAGGAGAGTTGAAGGATGTTTTAGAGGAAGTGACGGTTTTAAATCAGGAAGGTGAAATTTTGAAGATACCTTTTGAGAAACTTGAGATGGGGTATCGGACTAGCATAGTGAAAAAGAAAAATTACATTGTGCTTGAAGCAGTTTTAAAACTGAGATATGGGGATGAGGACAAAATTCGCCAGACTATGAGGGAGCTAACGGAAAAAAGAACCAGCAAGCAACCATTAGAATTGCCAAGTGCAGGAAGTACTTTTAAACGGCCAGAGGGATACTTTGCGGGAAAGTTGATTATGGATTCTGGTCTGAGAGGATACCGTGTAGGAGGAGCTCAGGTATCAGAAAAACACTGCGGTTTTGTGGTAAATATTGACAATGCCACAGCTGAGGATGTGCGAAGGTTAATGAGAGATGTGACGGACAAAGTCTATGAGAAATTTCAGGTGACTCTGGAACCGGAGGTTAAATTCCTGGGGAATTTCTCAACAGGAGAGTGACCCATGCGATTTGTGATTGTGACAGGTATTTCGGGAGCGGGAAAGAGTACCGCCTTAAAATTTTTGGAAGATGCCCAGTATTTTTGCGTGGACAATCTTCCAATTCTTCTGCTAGAGAAGTTTGCGTCTATGACATTAAGTATGAATTCAGAAGAGATCCGAAACGTAGCTTTGGGAGTGGATGTGAGAAGTGGCCAGCAGCTTGGCGATTTGGAAGAGATTTTAAAAAAGATGAGAAAGCAGGGCTACCAATATGAAATTTTGTTTCTGGATGCTTCCGATGAGGTACTGATAAAAAGATACAAGGAGAGTCGAAGAAATCATCCTCTGGCTCCTGATGGAAGGGTGGATGAGGGGATTCGCCTAGAACGCAGGAGACTGGAGTTTCTGAGAAATCAAGCGGATTATATCATCAATACATCTCGTATGCTGACACGGGAATTGCGAAAGGAGATTGTACGAATTTTTGTGGACAATCAGGATTTTCGAAGTTTAGTTGTGTCGGTGGTATCTTTTGGATTCAAATATGGAATTCCCAGTGATGCCGATCTTGTGTTTGATGTGCGTTTTTTGCCTAATCCATATTATATTGATGAGCTTCGTCATCTGACAGGAGAAGATCAAGCTGTTTTTGATTATGTCATGGGGGCCAGTGCTGCAACAGAATTTGCAGATAAGCTGGAAGATATGGTGAAGTTTTTGATTCCGCATTACATGAATGAAGGAAAGAACAGCCTGGTGATAGGAATTGGATGTACTGGCGGAAAGCACCGATCCGTGACTTTAGCCAGAGAACTTTTTCATCGTCTTGCCAGTGACGCTGACTATGGGCTTAGAATTGAGCATCGTGATTTGCAGAAGGATACATTGAGAAAGAAAAATCAGGAGTAGGTGGAGATATTGTCTTTTTCCAGAAATGTAAAAGAGGAACTTGCCAGACATCACAGTACAGCGAGACACTGTCAGATTGCGGAACTTGCGGCAATTCTCAGTATGAGCGGAAAGATTTGCTATAATGGGCAGGGACAAAGACAGCTCATTTTCCAGACGGAAAATGAAGTAGTTGTGAGAAAATGCTTTACATTATTGAGAAAAACATTTAATATAGAGACAGAAATTCGAATTCGGCAGCACACGGGGTTAAACAAGGGAAGTGTGTATACCATTGACTTGAAAAGTGTTAGTCTTACTAGAAGAGTGCTGGAAGGTATCAAGGCGGTGGAGGCGGATAAGAAGGTTTCTGATCAGTTGATTGAAGTTGATCCGATAGTGTACCAGAAGAACTGTTGTAAGAGAGCTTTCGTAAGGGGAAGTTTTTTGGCGGCTGGCTCTATCAGTGATCCCGAAAAATTTTATCATTTTGAAATTGTCTGTTCGACGCAGGGAAAGGCGATTCAGATACAGCAGGTGATTGCCAGCTTTGATGTGGATGCAAGGATTGTGATGCGTAAGAAGTCATATGTGGTGTATATAAAGGAAGGGGCGCAGATTGTCGAGATCCTTGGCATCATGGAGGCGGGCAAGGCTTTGATGGATCTGGAAAATATACGGATTTTGAAGGAGATGAGAAATTCTGTAAACCGTAAAGTCAACTGTGAGACAGCCAATATTCATAAGACAGTAAATGCGGCGGTGAAACAGATTGACGATATTCGACTGATTGAGGAGAAAAGGGGCTTGGGGAGTCTGAATCCGGGGCTGGAGCAGATTGCCAGACTTAGGTTGGAGTTTCCAGAGGCTACCTTGAAGGAATTGGGTGAAATGCTTTCCCCCACAGTTGGGAAGTCTGGAGTGAATCATCGTTTGCGTAAGCTAAGCGTTCTTGCAGAAGAACTCAGGGGGAACAAGGAGGAAGTATTATGATTGAAAAACCAGTGAAGATTAACTTATCCACGGGATTGGAGGCGAGACCGGTTGCACAATTAGTCCAGGTGGCAAGTCAGTACAACAGTGAAATTCATGTGAAGGTTGGAGAAAAGAAGGTCAATGCAAAGAGTATTATGGGGATGATGACTTTGGGGCTGGATGCCGGGGAAGAAGTAACTCTGCTGGTAAATGGCGAAGATGAGGAGGACGCCATTCACAGCATAGAGAAGTATCTAAGTAATCAGTAAGTGGTTTTTACATAACAGACGAAAAAAGGTTTTACAGAGCTGAGTGCGGTTCTGTAAAACCTTTTTTTATGTAATAGGAAAGACCTTGTCACGCTAATGCGCGAAAGTCCTTTCCTATTACATAAACGCTCCGCTAAGGATGCGCACGCCGCAATAAGGTAGTACACCGCTAGGCGGTGTTGCGGCGGCGCGCAAAGTGGGACTGCGCCCCCTCAAAGATTGAGGGGATGGGGGAGTTGAAGTGGGCTTGCCCACTTTGTTATGTTGCAAGAAAGACCTTATTACGCCGCACCGAGAATTGGAAAAAATATCAAAAAGAAGTTGACAAAATTTTGGAAGGGGTAGTATACTGCAATTAGTTAGTGATAACTAACTAATTAATTTCGCTTAATGGGAGATTTATGCGCTATGGTGAATGGCAGGGGGTGCTGGTAAGTGATGAAAAAAGATAAGAAAAAAGTGATAGGTTTAACTATTGTTCTTGCAGCCGTGGCAATTGGTGTTTACTTTTATACAAGGCCGAAAGAAGTGACAAACTACGATACTCGATTTGAGTCTGAGCAGGAAAAACCACAGAGTGAAGCTTCTCAGGGAGGTACAGAAGAAGGGATTCAGATTCCAGGGTATAAGTCTATTGTGATTCCGGCAGGAAAAAAAGAGGTGTCCGTGGAACTGACGAATCCTGAGGAGAACAAAGTGTATTTCAAGATTTCTTTCTATCTGCCAGAAACGGATGAGACGATTTACACCTCAAAACTGATTAAACCGGGTCAGCATTTGTACGATATTACATTAAAAAAAGAAATGGAAGCAGGGGAATATCCCCTGGTAGTCAAGTATGCCACGTGCAGTGCAGATGAGAAGAGAACTCCAAGGAACAGTGCGGAGGTCAACTGTACTTTAGTTGTGAAATGACGATGTTGTTGCGCTTAAGCGCTAAACATAAATAAAAGTAAAGGAGAGAGAATATGAAGCTAACAAAAATCTTATCAGGGGTTCTCACGGCTGCGATGGTGGGAACCATGCTGTGCAGTACAGCTTTTGCTGCGGAGCCGGCAAACGGAGAATACACAGGAGAGATTCATTTTCTCAATGGAAATGGTACGGGAGCCGCGAGCATGTGTGATTCCATCTTTGCACATGAAGCGGATGTGACAGTGAATGACGACAGTGTAAATCTTACTTTCTATGTGGCATATCCGATTCCGTCATTCTCAAATCAGGGAACTGACGGAACGATCAAGGATGTGGTTTTTACCGTAGATGAAGAGCAGTATACAGCGGAGTCTGACATTACCACAAAGCCTGTGAAGACATTCGACACTGCAGGTCCTATCTTTGGAATTAATGAGGGAGATGAGCTGACCACACAGGTTTTGAGTATCAATCTTCCAAAGACGGTACTGGATCAGCTGGAGGCAGGTGAAGTTGCAGCCAGCGCTTATGTAAATGTTGTCATGAATACGACTCAGAATTTCTATGTACAGGTGACTGACCTGCAGGCGGCAGGAGCAGAGGAAGACAGTCAGGACATGGAGATCACGGCAAATGTGGAAGAGGCAGTTTCAGAGCCGACATACAATGTTACAATTCCTAGTTCCGTAACTCTGGGAACTCTGAGCGCTGAGGCAGATAACAAGATTCAGTACAGTGTGGAAACAGAGACTAAGAACCTAAATGGTGGGAGTGTCATGATTGAAGTGCCAGAAACGGGAGTTCTGACAAGTGGAAAGAACCAGCTGGCATTCGCTAATAGTTTTAAAAAGCAGACTATCAGCGACGATGGTTCCAGAACAATGCAGGGAACAATTTTAGTAAAGGCTACTGACGTGGCGGCAGCGGCAGCTGGAAACTATACCGGAACAACGACTTTCTCTGTTACGTACACAGCTCAGTAGGAAGATGAACAGACAGTGAAAACGACGGAAATCCTCAGGCATATTGTCCGTGAGGATTTCTGATTTTCTATAATGGAGGAGAAGATGAGAGAAATAAAGGCTGTAAAAAGGATAGGGCCTCTGCTTTTGGCGGCAGTTTTATCTGTGGGGCTGTTTGGTCAGCCTTTGGCAGTAAAAGCTACAGTGGCAGAAAAATCCTCCGGATCATACACTAAAAATGGTACGTTTCATATTGACCAGTTTGGCGAGTATGACATCAATACGGCGGTGACAGTGACTGATGGTAAGATTTCCGACGTTGATGTGTCGGGAGAGAATTTCGGGGGAACTTACGCAGAGGTAAATAAGGGAAAACTGGCGACGGCAGTAGAAGGAATTATGGACAAATTTGTGGGACTTTTGGATACGGATGCGGACGGAATTCGGAATGTGGACGTAGTATCCGGCGCCACTTACTCTTCCAATGGAATTAAAGGGGCGGTGGCAGATGCTCTTGACCTGGATATTGACGGGGAAGGGCCATCAGACGTTCCCAGTGAAAAGCTGGAGGCCGGTACTTATGATATCACTGTAGCTGTCCGCAGTGACGTTATAGACCACAGTCTGGTGGAGACGGATACGACACAGGCAGTTCTTCAGGTGGATGAGGATGGAAAGATGACAATTTCCTACCGTATGGTCTCCGGAACAGATAGGGAACCTATGTATATCCTGGACTTTAATGGATATTACAAGGACAATGACCCTTCTCAGGAGCTAACCCTAGAAGGCGCTTCATACAGTACCGAGGAGAGAAACGGCTATACGGTAGTCACCGATGTCAGGTTCCCTCTGTCTGGGATGAGTCAATACTATTACTGTAACAATTATCTGTATGTGCCCGCCATGAGCAACTTAAATGGTGAAATCAGCGGAATTCTCTTTGACCACGGCAAATTTAATATCAAGACGATAGTGACGATGCATTGGGACACGCTGAAAAAAGCGGGCGGTTCCTCGGAGAGTTCAGAAAACATGCAGATCTCTGCGAGCATAGAAGAAAAGACTTCCTCCCCTTCCTACGTGGTAACGGTGCCTTCTTCCATTTCTATGGGGGATTTGAGCATTGTCAAAGACAATGTGAAGGAGTATGAGATAGGAGTATCTACCCAGGACAAAGAAGGGGCGGTTACTGTGTCAGCTCCTGGAGGAGGTGAGCTGTACAGCGGAAAGAATTCCCTGGATTTTTCCAATGATTTTGGAACCCAGACGTTCACTGTGGGGAAGGAGAAATTATTGGACATCAAGACCGATACCGGAGATATCCAGGGAACGAAGCTGAAAGGAAAGATCACGATCACTGGCGAGGATGTCTCAAAGGCAGCCGGCGGAAACTATACCGGCACCACGACATTTACCATCCGCTACCAAAAGGATGGAGAGACAGCGGAAGCTTTAAAAGAGGGCAGATATACGATTGACATCACCTTATGGCACGTTACCTTAAGTCAGCTTTCCATGGGAAACGGGGCAGTGGTTTCTCCAGGTGTTATTATGGTGGGGGCAGATGGGAAGATGAATTTGGAATTGACTCTCCAGCCGCTGGAGACTTCCGGGTTGAAAGGGTATCTGTACAATCTGAAAAAGGTGGATATGTCCACGGTGGAGTATAACAGTGTCAAGTATCCGGTGAAGTATGAGGCGGAGGATGCCGAAGTGCTGGAGCGATTTAGCGGTGTCTATGACGACTATAACAGTCCGAGCTCTCCTTCTTACGATGAGAGTACCGGCGGCAGGGAATATCCCAGAAAAATTTCTATTCCGATAGAGATGAATGAGGATATGAATTATGTGGAAATACATATTCCCGTCATGGAGTCTCTCGGAGAAGGACAGGGGATACAGGTGGCAAGGTTACATCTGGACTGGGACAGCCTCAAAGAAGCAGACGACGAGTTGGATATTAAAAACCTTGCGGATGGTGTGTACTCCGTCACAGGGCACATGGTAAAGGTGGATAAAAAGACACTTTCCATGTCTGACAATGCCATCAATCACACTGTCAAGCTGACTGTTAAAGATGGAAAATACTATATCACCTTGAATTTCAAAGGGTTGGAGATCAGCGAAAGACTGGGATATCTGAGCAAATTGAAATACTTTACCACAGGATATACGGTGGATGAATACGGCAATCCCGTGGGAAATCTCAAAGATGTCACTGTGGATTCCTATCAGAAGTATGAGGACGGTTTTCTGGTGAGTGACAGCTATGGGACGGACTATCCTGATCTCGTGACTCTGGAACTAATTCCGGAGGCGCTCGAGGATGGCTATGTTCCGCTGCAAGTATTTGTGCCGATTATGGAGTCGATCGCGGCGGGAACGGGGATACAGTATGCCTTCTTGAGTCTGAATTGGGACAGCATTGTGGCAACGACGGCGGATGACCCGGCCTTTGACGACAGCGATGTCAATGTCAAGCCCGGCACCACGACGACTCCCACAAAAGTACCCTCTCAGATTCCTGGGAATCCCACACTTACCGGCGGTGCTGGATTGAACGGAGGTTCCAGTTTAAATGGAGGTTCTAGTCTGAAAGGAGGTTCGGGCTTAAGCAGTGGTTCGGGTCTGAATAACAACGGAACTTCGGGATTGAAAGCATCCAGTGTGAAGACGGGAGATGAGATGCCTTTAGGAGGCTTTTTGGCTCTGGCAGTGTTTTCGTTGGGAGCTGGGTGTCTGATTATCTGGAGACGGCGAGAAGAAAATTAGAATAGACCTGACAGCAGGGGGTGTCTCACTAAATGGTGGAATACCATATTAGTGAGTACCCCCTTTTTTGTTGTCCAGACAGCGGGAAAATAACCAGGGATAGATGGCCAGAATCCAGGTTACCACGATAAAGTACCGGAAGAAACCGGAGAAGAGAGAGGCGCCCAGGAGAGGCTTTAGGCCCTGTTGAAGAATGAAAGTTATGAGAAGTCCCAGGAGGAAACGGGTGATTTTCTTTGACTTTTGCAGAGGGAGAGAAAACCGAATGTAGCATTTTTCCAGGTAGTATCCAAGGGCAAAGCCGGCACCGGCGCCAGCGGCTTTTGCGCAGTCTGAAGCGTAGTCCAAAGCTAAAATATCTTGTCTATAGAGGAAATAGGCATATAGCAGCAAAGACAGAGAACACAGAGCGAACAAAAAAGCGGTCAACCTGGGCCTGGAAAGTTTTCTGGTTCTTCGGTACAGGAACCAATGAAAGAAGAAAGCGGAGGCCAAGGAGATGACCATGGCGGTCAAAACATCCTTTAAAGTATGGCAGCCCAGGTACATCCTGGAAAAACCTATGAGCAAAAACGACAACACACATAGAAATTTTTTCCAGTTTTTCTCAGAAGCCAGGGCAAGAGAGCCGAAAAGGGCGGTACCGCTTTGGGTGTGCCCGCTGGGAAAGGAGTAACCCGTGGCGGCGGGAACCGCTGAAGGGACTGCCTGAAATCCGGGGTCCAAAATCCAAGGCCGGGGAATTCGAAAAGTGATTTTCAATCCCTGCACGGCCAGACCTGATACAAAGTAGGTGAAACCGATGGTATAGGCAAGCTTTTTATTTTGACACCAGTATAGCCAGCAGATTACAGCCACAGCGAGAGTTTCCTGGCCGAGATAAGTGATAAGCTGAAAGAGAGTATCAAAAAAGGGAGTTCTGTATTCAGCCAATAGGTTTAAGATTTCCATATAATCCTCCTAATATAATGATTTAGAGCGAAACCAATGAGTATAGGTGTCCTGAAAACCTAGTGAGCGATAGAGATTTTTGGCGGCTAGATTATCCGGAACGACTTGAAGATAGGCCTTTTTGGCACCTTCTTGAATCCCTGCTTTTAGGATTTCCTGACAGACAGCCCGGCCCAGATGATGACAGCGAAATTTGGCGTCCACGTTGATGGCATACAGACCGATGTGGTCCCGGTCAAGGATGCCAAGGCCGATAGCGCGAATTTTGCCATCCACCAAGATAGAGGCCGCCAACGTCTTTTTGGGGATGGCGGCATACATGGTCGGAACGATCAGACGGTGGGTTGAATTTGTGGTGTGTTTTAAGGCAAATAGAGTTTCCAGCCATTCAGGAGTGATTTTTGTGGAAATTTGTACGTCGACTTTTATGGGTTTTGAGACAAATTGGCATAGATTCATGGATTTGACTTCTGTCACATGCTCGATTTCATAGCCGAGTTCCTCCAGCATAAGGTCAAAAGCAGTTGGAAGCAATGGGGTGATTTTAAAAATGCAGGGGGTATTCCAGTAACGGTATATTTCTTCACAGTAACGAATCTTCTCTTCAAATGGGAGAGAAGAAGGGCCGATTTGTTCCACACAGTTTGTACGATGCGTATAAAAATAGGAAAAACGCAGGATCCATCCGTCGTAGATTTGCATTTGATGGGACGGCCATGCATTTAAAGAGAGATCTTCAATTGTCTTTATGTAATCTATCATAGTGATACCTCCAGTTTTTCCTATTATATGGTGGAATGAAAGGAAAAACAAGAGGAACTATAAGAATGGAAAGAAATATTCCATTTACAGATAAGAATTATAATGGTAAAATAGTTACAGTCCAGCCAGCACCATTCGAAAAAACGCATTGCGTGCTTATTGTGGCTGACGCCACCGTTTTACTCATTGAATGGCGCTCAGCTCATACAGATGTCCGCTCGCAAAAACATACAAGTGTAGTTTTGTGCTTCCCGTACACTGTATGGCTGAACTGTTACAAAAAGATACGATTGTGTAAGGAGCGTTGGTAATGTCTAAATTTTTGAAATTTATTGTGCATCTGGTGATTTTCTGTACCATCATATGTATTCTTGCTCTCGCCGTGCCGTCTTTCTTTGGAATTTATACGGCGGTTAACGACGGTACTTATGAGGATACGAACCTTCCAATGGGCTCTGTGACCTACGCAAAGGAAGCGGATATTAGCTCACTGACCAGAGGGGAGGCTATTCTGGTACAGGAAAATGGGAATATTTATCGTTACAATGTGCAGAATGTCGATCTGGAAAACAAGATTTGTACTGTGGTGAATCCGGCGAGTTCCAGTGAAAAAGAGATCAGTGTTGCTGTGAAAAATAAAGTTCCTAAAATTATCATCACAGTGGGTGTCATTGGCTTTCTGATGGCGGCTACCAAAAGTGTGGAAGGAATCATAATTTTAGGCTTGTCAGTTCTCTTTTTGATTATCCTGTACGTCATCGCGGAAATTTGGAAAAAGCCGTCAAAGAAAGTGGAAGAAGACAGTGACGGAGCTATCACGAAGACGAAAAAGGAACTGAAACAGGAGGAAAAGCAGAGGGCGAAACAACTTCGTGAAGAAGAGAAACTTATCAAAGCCCAGGATAAAGAAGACAGGAAGAAGAATAAAAAAGAAAAGCGCAGAAAGAAAAAGACAGGTGGTTTCGTGGATGAAATCTACGAGGATGAACTGGAGCTGGAGGAAGAACAACCGACGATGAATATTGTTCAGGAAGCTCATGAAGAGCTGCGAAAGGAGATCGGTGCGGCTACCGAAGAAAGTGAGCACATTCAGGAACAGTCGCGGGAAGAGGCTTTGGTCCACCAGACAGTGGTGATACCTACAGAGGAGGTCAAAGAGGCTGTGCGTCCAGCCGAACAGAAGCTGGAAGAGGAAGTGCAGCCCGAAGTGAGGAAAATGGCGATTCCGCGATGGAGCGCAAAACAGTTGGCAAAGAAGGCAGAAGCTGCCGGAGATGAGCCGGAAGTATTCGAAGACGAGATCGCAAAGGTGACGTTTTTTGATTATTCTGAGATTATTGCCAGTGGAAAAGAGAAAAAAGAAGAATAAAGGATGGAGGGCTGTTTAGGATTTTGAACAGCTCTCTTCCTATTATAATAGGACGTCTTGTATCCTTGCTTTTTCTGCTCATGAAAAAAAACAAAAAAAAGCTTGCATTTTTTAGAAACGTCCTGTATACTCATAGATGCTGTGACATGATAGCTGTGAAGCGTGAGGTTGCTGTCCACTGTGGCAGGTTTTCCGTGGAGCGAATGTCAAGTTAGGAAACTGACGACAAGTCACTGTACAAGTTCAGATATCCACAGAAAGTGTGGAAATAGTGTGTGTGAAAGTTAGGACACACACGGAGATGTGTACAGTCACCGCTTGTCGTACTGATAATAAGTGCGAAAAGGAGGCGACTTTTTTTATGGCAAGTCAAGTAATGAGAATCACATTAAAGGCATATGATCATCAGTTGGTAGATGCATCTGCGAAGAAAATTATCGACACTGTAAAGAAAAATGGAGCAATGGTGAGCGGTCCGGTACCTCTTCCGACAAAGAAGGAAGTAGTTACCATCCTGAGAGCGGTTCACAAGTATAAAGATTCCAGAGAGCAGTTTGAGCAGAGAACACACAAGAGACTGATCGACATCATGACTCCAACCCAGAAGACGGTAGATGCTCTGTCACGTTTGGAAATGCCGGCTGGTGTTCATATTGATATTAAAATGAAAACAAAATAATTAAGTTTGGCAACACTATATGATTACCGAAAGGGTAATCCGCTATAAGGAGGAAAATAAAATGAAGAAAGCTATCTTAGCTACCAAAGTCGGAATGACTCAGATCTTCAATGAAGACGGAGTGCTGATTCCAGTAACTGTATTACAGGCTGGACCGTGTGTGGTTACACAGGTCAAAACAGAAGAAAATGATGGATACAGTGCAGTTCAGGTTGGTTATGCGGACAAGAGAGAGAATCTTGTGAACAAACCAATGAAGGGCCACTTTGAGAAGGCTGGTGTGTCCTGCAAGAGATTCGTAAAAGAGTTTAAGCTGGACAATGCGGCTGAATATGAATTGGGCCAGGAGATTAAGGTGGATGTCTTTGAGGCAGGAGACCACATCGACGCTACAGCAATCTCCAAAGGTAAAGGATACCAGGGCGCAATCAAGAGACATGGACAGTCTAGAGGACCTATGGCTCACGGTTCTAAATACCATCGCCATGCAGGTTCCAACGGTGCGGCATCTGATCCGAGCAAAGTATTCAAAGGAAAGAAAATGCCGGGACAGATGGGTAACAAACAGATCACTATCCAGAATCTGGAAGTTGTTCGTGTTGACGCAGAAAATAATTTACTGTTAGTAAAGGGTGCTGTTCCAGGACCTAAGAAATCCTTAGTAACCATCAAAGAGACAGTAAAGTCCTTATAATAAGAAAGGAGGAGCACTAAGAGATGGCAAACGTATCAGTTTTAAATATGGAAGGCAATGAAGTTGGAACAATTGAACTGAATGATGCGGTTTTTGGCGTTGAGATCAATGAGCATCTGGTACATTTGGCAGTTGTTCGTCAGCTTGCAAATAAACGTCAGGGAACACAGAAAGCGAAGACTCGCTCAGAAGTTCGCGGCGGTGGAAGAAAACCATGGAGACAGAAAGGAACCGGCCATGCAAGACAGGGTTCTATCCGCGCTCCACAGTGGACCGGCGGCGGTGTTGTATTTGCTCCGGTACCAAGAGATTACAGTGTGAAGATGAACCGCAAAGAGAGACTGGCAGCTCTGAAATCAGCGCTGACCGCTAAGGTTCAGGACAATAAGTTGATCGTGGTAGACGATTTGAAATTTGAGGCAATCAAGACAAAAGATATGCAGAACGTACTAAACAATCTGAAAGCTGAGAAGGCACTGGTTGTCACACCGGCTGTAGATCAGAATGTAGTATTATCTGCTAGAAATATTCCGGAAGTTCAGACCGCAACGGTGAACACCATCAATGTTTACGATGTGATGAAACACAAGACCCTGGTTCTGACCAAGGATGCAGTAGCTTCAATCGAGGAGGTGTACGCATAATGGCAGCAATTAAATATTATGATGTAATTCTGAAACCGGTGGTTACTGAGAAGAGCATGAACGCTATGGGAGAGAAGAAATATACTTTCTTAGTACATCCGGAGGCGAATAAAGCACAGATCAAAGAAGCTGTAGAAAAAATGTTCGAGGGAACAAAAGTAAAGAGCGTCAATACCATGAACATGGATGGGAAAAAGAAAAGACGCGGAATGACAGTTGGAAAGACTGCGAAGACGAAAAAAGCGATTGTAGCTCTGACAGAAGAGAGTAAAGATATCGAGATCTTCGAGGGACTTTAAAATTGACAGGGAAGAAGAGTGGAAAGTATGACGAGATCAGGTGGCCCAAAGGGCGACGAATGTCACCTCGGAAAACAAGTTTCCTCGGTCGCATTACACGCTTACAAGTCTCAAAATAAATCATTTCTTACGTACAAGCACGACGAACTGATTTCTTTTGAAGAATTGACGAGTGTCACCTCGAAAGCGGAGCTTTCTCGGTCGCGTTACATGCTTACAATCCTTAAAATAAATCACCTCTTACGTGTGAGCACGACGAGTTGATTCATTTTAAGTCTTGACACTCTGTTTATCCCGAATATGTGCACGGAAGCACGATAAGAAATTCGAAAGGAGCAAAACCATGGGAATTAAAACCTATAATCCATATACTCCGTCCAGAAGACATATGACTGGATCTGATTTCTCTGAGATTACAAAATCTACTCCTGAGAAATCTCTGGTGGTATCTCTGAACAAGAACGCTGGACGTAACAACCAAGGTAAAATTACTGTTAGACACCGCGGAGGCGGAAGCAGAAGAAAATATAGACTGATCGACTTCAAGAGAAGGAAAGACAATATTCCAGCGATTGTAAAGGCGATTGAGTATGATCCAAACAGAACTGCAAACATCGCTTTGATCTGCTATGCAGACGGTGAGAAGGCTTATATTCTGGCACCAGAAGGACTGAAAGTCGGCGCGAAGGTTATGAACGGACCGGAAGCAGAGGTTCGTGTGGGTAACTGTCTGCCGCTGTCAGAGATTCCTGTAGGTACCATGATTCACAATATTGAGATGCACCCAGGAAAAGGCGGACAGCTGGTTCGTTCCGCTGGCAATGGTGCACAGTTGATGGCAAAAGAAGGAAAGTATGCAACACTGAGACTTCCTTCTGGTGAGATGAGAATGGTTCCGATTGTTTGCCGTGCATCCATCGGCGTTGTTGGAAATGGCGATCACAACCTGATCAACATCGGTAAGGCAGGACGTAAACGTCACATGGGAATCAGACCTACCGTTCGCGGTTCCGTTATGAACCCCAATGACCATCCACATGGTGGTGGTGAAGGTAAGACCGGTATCGGACGTCCGGGTCCATGTACTCCATGGGGTAAACCTGCACTGGGTCTGAAGACCAGAAAGAAAAACAAACAGTCCAACAAGTACATCGTAAGAAGAAGAGATGGAAAAGCATTAGCAAAATAATTAGGAGGTTAGAACATGGCTCGTTCATTGAAAAAAGGACCTTTCGCAGACGCTAGTCTGTTAAAAAAGGTAGATGCATTAAATGCAGCAAACGATAAAACAGTTATCAAAACCTGGTCACGTCGTTCTACCATCTTCCCGTCATTCGTAGGACACACGATTGCTGTTCACGACGGAAGAAAACATGTGCCGGTATATATCACAGAGGATATGGTTGGTCACAAACTGGGTGAGTTCGTGGCAACCAGAACTTACAGAGGACATGGTAAAGACGAGAAAAAATCAGGCGTTCGTTAATAGATTGAGTGTGTGAGAAAGGAGGATTTATCCAATGGCAAAAGGACATAGATCCCAAATTAAGAGATCCAGAAATGAGAATAACAAAGATACAAGACCATCCGCAAAATTATCTTATGCAAGAATCTCTGTACAGAAAGCATGCTACGTGTTAGATGTAATTCGTGGGAAAGACGTACAGAGTGCGCTTGGTATCTTGACATATAACCCAAGATACGCTTCCAGCGTACTGAAGAAATTACTGGAGTCCGCGATCGCAAATGCGGAAAACAACAACGGTATGAATATCGAAAACCTCTACATCGCAGAGTGTTACGCAAACAAAGGACCTACGATGAAGAGAATTCAGCCGAGAGCTCAGGGAAGAGCTTACCGTATCGAAAAGAGAACTAGTCATATCACAATCGTGCTGGATGAAAGATAAGGAGGGAAAACATGGGACAGAAAGTTAACCCACATGGTCTTAGAGTCGGAGTGATCAAAGAATGGGATTCCAGATGGTATGCGGACAAAGATTTTGCAGACTGCCTGGTTGAAGATTATAACATCAGAAAATTTCTGAAGAAAAAACTGTACACAGCAGGCGTTTCCAAGATTGAGATTGAGAGAGCGTCTGACCGCGTAAAAATCATCATCTATACCGCAAAGCCTGGTATCGTAATCGGTAAGGGCGGTTCTGAGATTGAGAAAGTAAAAAAAGAACTGAAAAATTACACAGATAAGAAATTTATCATTGTAGACATCAAAGAGGTGAAAAGACCAGACAGAGACGCTCAGCTGGTAGCAGAAAACATTGCGTTACAGCTGGAGAATCGTATCTCTTTCCGTAGAGCTATGAAGTCCACCATGTCCAGAACTATGAAAGCCGGTGCACAGGGAATTAAGACTTCTGTATCCGGACGTCTGGGCGGCGCTGATATGGCCCGTACAGAATTCTACAGTGAGGGAACTATTCCGCTGCAGACACTTCGTGCAGACATCGATTATGGCTTCGCAGAGGCAGACACCACTTACGGCAAGGTTGGCGTAAAAGCGTGGATCTATAATGGCGAAGTACTTCCAACAAAAGGAGCTAAGGAAGGGAGCGATAAATAATGTTAATGCCAAAGAGAGTAAAACGTCGTAAACAATTCCGTGGATCCATGAGAGGAAAAGCCCTGAGAGGCAACAAGATTAATTATGGTGAGTACGGTCTTGTAGCTACCGAACCATGTTGGATTCGTTCCAATCAGATTGAAGCAGCCCGTATTGCGATGACTCGTTACATCAAACGTGGCGGCCAGGTTTGGATTAAGATTTTTCCAGATAAACCAGTAACAGCAAAACCAGCAGAGACACGTATGGGTTCCGGTAAGGGCTCCCTGGAGTACTGGGTAGCAGTCGTAAAACCAGGTCGTGTAATGTTCGAAATTGCAGGCGTTCCCGAGGCAACTGCTCGTGAAGCGTTACGTCTTGCAATGCACAAGTTACCATGTAAATGCAAAATCGTTTCTCGTGCAGACTTAGAAGGCGGTGATAACAGTGAAAATTAATAAATTTGTAGAAGATTTGAGAAGTAAATCAGCTACAGAGCTGAACGAAGAATTAGTAGCTGCTAAGAAGGAACTCTTTAACTTGAGATTTCAGAATGCAACCAATCAGTTGGATAATACAAGCAGAATCAAAGAGGTTCGCAGAAACATTGCCAGAATCCAGACAGTGATTGCTGAGCAGGCTAAGGAGGCGTAATCGTGGAGAGAAATCTGAGAAAAACCCGTGTGGGTAAAGTAGTCAGCAATAAGATGGACAAGACCATCGTTGTTGCGATTGAAGACCATGTAAAACATCCTCTTTACAAAAAGATCGTAAAGAGAACCTATAAATTGAAAGCCCATGATGCAAACAATGAGTGCAGCATCGGTGATACCGTAAAAGTAATGGAGACAAGACCTCTGTCCAAGGATAAAAGATGGAGACTTGTTGAGATTGTTGAGAAAGTGAAATAATTGGATAAAGGTAAAATTCGTAAGGAGGAATACCAGTATGATTCAGCAGGAAAGCAGACTTAGAGTTGCTGATAATACCGGTGCAAAAGAAATCCTTTGCATCCGTGTTATGGGCGGTTCTACTAGAAGATATGCGAATATTGGTGATACCATCGTTGCTACGGTCAAAGATGCAACACCAGGCGGCGTTGTTAAAAAAGGTGATGTTGTGAAAGCTGTTGTTGTTCGCAGCAAAAAAGGCGCTCGCCGTAAAGATGGCTCTTACATCAAATTCGATGAGAACGCAGCGGTAATTATCAAAGACGACTTAACTCCGAGAGGAACACGTATCTTTGGGCCGGTAGCCAGAGAGCTTCGTGAGAAGAAATTCATGAAGATCGTGTCCTTAGCTCCGGAAGTATTATAGGAGGGTGCCGTATGTCAGCTATGAAAATTAAAAAAGGTGATACTGTAAAGGTAATCGCTGGTAAAGACAAAGGCAAAGAAGGAAAAGTTCTTGCCGTCAACGTAAAAGACAATACAGTTCTGGTTGAGAGCGTAAATATGATTACAAAACATGCAAAACCTTCTATGGCTAATACAGAAGGCGGCATTATCAATAAAGAAGCTCCGATCCATGCTTCCAATGTGATGCTGGTAGCGGATGGAAAAGTGACTCGTGTCGGATTTAAGATGGACGGAGATAAAAAAGTACGTTTTGCAAAAGCAACCGGAAAAGTGATCGATTAATTAAGAGAGGAGGCATAGGAACGTGAGTAGACTGAGAGACGCTTACAAGAACGAAATCATGGATGCCATGATGAAAAAATTCGGATATAAAAATATTATGGAAGTGCCAAAACTCGAAAAGATCGTTGTGAACATGGGTGTTGGTGAAGCGAAAGAAAACGCGAAACTTCTGGATGCCGCAATCAGTGATATGGAACTGATCACTGGTCAGAAAGCGGTTGCCACAAAGGCAAAGAAATCCGTGGCTAACTTTAAAATCAGAGAGGGTATGCCGATCGGCTGTAAAGTTACCTTGAGAGGCGAAAAAATGTATGAGTTCGCTGATCGTTTGATCAACCTGGCTCTGCCTCGTGTACGTGACTTCCGCGGTGTAAATCCTAATGCTTTTGACGGAAGAGGAAACTACGCTCTGGGTATCAAAGAGCAGTTGATCTTCCCGGAAGTTGAATATGATAAAGTCGACAAAGTAAGAGGTATGGATATTATTTTCGTAACCACTGCTAAGACCGATGAAGAAGCTCGTGAATTACTGACATTATTCAATATGCCATTTGCAAAGTAGGAATATAGGAGGAATTATTCATGGCTAAAACAGCAATGAAAATCAAACAGCAGCGCAAACCGAAATATTCCACAAGAGAATATAATCGTTGCAGAATCTGCGGCCGTCCGCATGCGTATCTGAGAAAATACGGAATCTGCAGAATTTGTTTCCGTGAGTTAGCATATAAGGGACAAATTCCAGGAGTTAAGAAAGCAAGCTGGTGATCAAAGATACCATTTCAATATTAGAAAAAGGAGGCAACCTTAAATGACAATGAGCGATCCGATTGCAGATATGCTTACAAGAATCCGTAATGCCAATACTGCAAAACACGATACTGTAGATGTTCCTGCATCTAAAATGAAAATTGCGATTGCCAACATTCTTGTTGATGAGGGATACATTGCAAAATATGATCTGGTGGAAGATGGAAAATTCCAGACCATCCATATCACTCTGAAATACGGTGAGGATAAGAACCAGAAAATTATCACCGGCCTGAAGAGAATTTCTAAACCGGGTCTGCGTGTGTATGCCGGCAAAGATGAGCTGCCAAGAGTACTGGGCGGTCTTGGAATTGCGATTTTGTCCACAAACCAGGGAGTGATCACTGACAAAGAAGCCAGAAAGCTGAAAGTCGGTGGAGAAGTATTAGCATTCGTTTGGTAGGCACTGAGCGCTTAGCGAGTGTGAGTCCAAGGGTGAAGCAAGAGGTTAGTGCAAGGGTCGTTCCTGCGAAGAAATGAGCAGGAATTTCCCAGGAAGCACTTAGGGAGTGCGAACCCAAGGGCAAAGCATTGAATTAATCATAGAAATACTGAAAACAGAGAGGATAAAGCTCCTCTCCGACAATTTAAGTAAGGAGGAAAACAAGATGTCACGAATCGGCAGACTGCCAGTTGTGGTTCCTGCAGGTGTAACTGTAGAGATCACGGAGGACAATCATGTTACAGTAAAAGGCCCAAAAGGAACTCTGGAGAAGTTTCTTCCAGTGGAAATGGGTATCAAAGTTGAAGATGGTCATGTAGTGGTTACAAGACCGAATGATCTGAAAAGAATGAAATCTCTTCACGGTTTGACCAGAAGCCTGATTCACAACATGGTAGTGGGTGTAAGCGAAGGTTATACGAAGGTTCTGGAAGTAAACGGTGTAGGTTACAGAGCTCAGAAACAGGGCAAGAAATTGACATTATCCTTAGGTTATTCTCATCCGGTTGAGATGGAAGATCCAGAAGGACTGGAAACAACTGTAGACGGCAACAAGATTACTGTTGCAGGTATTGACAAAGAGAGAGTTGGCCAGTATGCGGCTGAAATCAGAGACAAGAGAAGACCTGAGCCTTATAAGGGCAAAGGTATCAAGTATGCTGATGAGGTTATCAGACGCAAAGTTGGTAAGACTGGTAAGAAATAATTAAGGAGAGTGTGAAAATGATTAAGAAAGTATCTAAGGCGGAAATTCGTCAGAAAAAGCATAGAAGATTACGTCATCATTTGAGCGGAACTTCTCAGACTCCACGTCTGGCTGTGTTCAGAAGCAACAATCATATGTATGCGCAGATCATTGATGACACAGTAGGTCGTACTTTGGTATCAGCTTCTACTCTTCAGGCAGAAGTAAAAGAAGGATTGGAACACACTGATAATGTGGAAGCAGCGGCTAAAGTGGGAACTGTGATTGCGAAGAGAGCAGTAGAAAAAGGCATCACTTCTGTTGTATTCGACAGAGGAGGATTCCTCTACCACGGAAAAGTAAAAGCACTGGCAGACGCAGCAAGAGAAGCTGGACTGGAATTCTAGAAGGGAGGAACGAGAACACATGAAACGCAATCTTATTGACGCTAGTCAGTTAGAATTAAATGATAAAGTGGTATCCATCAAACGTGTTACCAAAGTTGTTAAAGGTGGTCGTAACTTCCGTTTCACAGCTTTAGTTGTTGTCGGAGATGGCAATGGACATGTTGGTGCCGGTCTGGGAAAAGCAGCCGAGATTCCTGAGGCAATCCGTAAGGGAAAAGAGGATGCAATGAAAAAACTGGTGACAGTTGCCAGAGATGAGAATGGAAGTATCACTCATGACTTTATCGGTAAATTTGGAAGTGCTCAGATGCTGTTGAAGAGAGCCCCGGAAGGTACTGGTGTTATCGCAGGTGGTCCTGCCCGTGCGGTGATCGAGTTGGCAGGTATCAAAAATATCCGTACCAAATGTATGGGTTCCAGAAATAAGCAGAATGTCGTACTTGCAACCATCGAAGGTTTAAAACAGTTGAAGACTCCGGAAGAAGTTGCAAAACTTCGTGGAAAATCTGTTGACGAGATTTTGGCTTAAGGAGGACTGAAAAATGGCAGATAAATTGAAAGTTACTTTAGTAAAATCTACAATCGGTGCCGTTCCGAAACACAAAAAAACTGTTGAGGCAATGGGGCTGAGAAAGCTGAACAAGACCGTTGAGCTTCCGGACAATGCTGCTACCAGAGGAATGATTCAGCAGGTACAGCACTTGGTAAAGGTAGAAGAAGCCTAAGTATTAAGTTTAACAGTGATTATAATTTAGAAGGAGGTGCCAATCATGGATTTATCCAATTTAAGACCGGCAGAAGGTTCTAAGCACAGTGATAACTTCAGAAGAGGCCGTGGACATGGTTCAGGAAATGGCAAAACCGCAGGTAAAGGTCATAAAGGTCAGTTAGCTCGTTCTGGCGCGAAAAAGCCAGGTTTCGAGGGTGGTCAGATGCCATTGTATAGACGTATTCCTAAGAGAGGTTTCACTAACAGAAACTCTAAGGAGATCATTGCAATCAATGTAGACGTTCTGAACAGATTTGAGGACGGTGCTGATGTAACCGTGGACACTTTACTGGCGAGCCGTGCGATTTCTAAGGCAGGCGATGGAGTGAAGATTCTGGGTAACGGAGAGCTGACAAAGAAACTGAACGTAAAAGTTAACGCTGTCAGCGAAGGTGCGAAAGCAAAAATTGAAGCTGCAGGTGGAACAGTAGAGGTGATCTAATGCTGAATAGTCTTCGAAATGTTTTTAAAGTAAAAGATATTCGAAGAAAATTGTTCTATCTGGTAGTAATGATCTTTATCATTCGTCTTGGTTCCCAGATCCCGGTACCCGGGGTGAATGGTGAATATTTCAAGGAATGGTTCGAAAGTCAGTCCGGTGACGCATTCAACTTTTTTGATGCGTTCACCGGTGGATCATTTACGCAGATGTCCATCTTTGCTTTGAATATTACTCCATATATTACATCCTCCATCATTATGCAGCTTTTGACGATTGCGATTCCAAAGTTGGAAGAGCTGCACAGAGATGGAGAAGAAGGAAGGAAGAAGATTACAGAGATCACTCGTTATCTGACGATTGGTCTGTCAATTTTTGAGTCTGTGGCAATGGCGATTGGCTTTGGAAGGCAGGGATTGATTCCTGTGATGTCCGCCGGTTCTGATGCTTCTGGATTTGAAAAATTTGCGGCTGCCGCAGTCGTGGTTTTGTGTCTGACTGCAGGTTCGGCGATGCTGATGTGGATGGGAGAGAGAATCACAGAGAAAAAGATCGGAAACGGTATGTCTATTGTCCTGACAATCAATATCGTGTCCCGTATGCCGAGTGATTTTGCGACGTTGTATGACAGTTTTGTAAAGGGCAAAACCATTGCGAAAGGAACTTTAGCCGCACTGATTATTCTTGCAATTGTATTGGTTGTTGTTGTTTTTGTACTGATTTTGAACGGCGCGGAGAGAAGAATTCCAGTACAGTACTCTAAGAAAATGCAAGGAAGAAAGATGGTTGGGGGACAGTCAAGTCATATTCCGCTGAAAGTAAATACGGCGGGAGTAATTCCAATTATCTTTGCATCTTCGATTATGTCTTTTCCTGTTGTAATTGCTTCCTTTATGGGAAAAAGTAATGTTGGTGGAATTGGCGGAGAGATTATGAAAGGGTTGTCGTCCAGCAATTGGTGTAATCCAGACCAGCCAATTTACAGTATTGGATTGTTAATCTATGTAGTATTGTGTATCTTTTTTGCATATTTCTATACTTCAATTACTTTTAATCCATTGGAAGTTGCGGATAATATGAAGAAGCAGGGCGGTTTTATTCCTGGAATTCGTCCTGGAAAACCAACGACAGAGTATTTGACAAAAATATTAAATTACATTATATTTATAGGAGCAGTAGGGTTAGTCATTGTAGCCGTTATCCCATATTTCTTCAACGGTGTTTTTGGTGCGGACGTGTCCTTTGGTGGAACTTCCATCATCATTGTTGTAGGTGTGGTTCTGGAGTCGATCAAACAGGTTGAGTCTCAGATGCTGGTAAGGAATTACAAAGGCTTCCTGAATGATTAAAAAGTGAGGTTGTGGTGGAGACGCCACAGCCTTGATTTGGTGGGAGGTATTTTATGCGAATTATTATGTTGGGAGCACCCGGTGCGGGAAAAGGAACACAGGCAAAAAAAATAGCGGCGAAGTATGGGATTCCTCATATTTCTACAGGAGATATTTTCCGTGCCAACATCAAAGAAGGAACTGAACTGGGGAAAAAGGCAAAAACTTACATGGATCAGGGACTTTTAGTGCCAGATGAGCTGGTTGTGGATTTGGTTGTAGATCGGCTTCAGCAGGAAGATGCTCAGAAAGGCTATGTATTGGATGGATTTCCAAGAACAATTCCACAGGCAGAAAGTCTGGATGAGGCTTTGAAAAAAGTGAATAGCAAAATTGACTATGCCATCGATGTGGATGTTCCGGATGAGAACATCATCAACCGCATGTCTGGGCGCAGGGCTTGTGTGAAGTGTGGTGCTACGTATCATTTGATGTATGCGCCTACAAAAGTGGAAGGTATCTGCGATGCCTGCGGTGACAAACTGATTTTGAGAGATGACGATAAACCAGAGACTGTGAAAAAACGTTTGAACGTATATCACGAACAGACTCAGCCACTGATTGACTATTACACCTCAGCAAAAGTGTTAAAGAGAGTGGATGGTACTCAGGATATGGAAGATGTCTTTCGGGCTATCGTCGCTATTTTAGGAGAATGAGAATATGTCGGTATCTATTAAAACTTCAAGAGAAATAGAGCTAATGAAAGTTGCCGGAAAGTATCTGGAAGAGGTACATGAAAGGCTGGCGGAACACATCAAACCAGGGATTACCACCTGGGAATTGGATAAAATAGGAGAAGAGATGATTCGGTCATTGGGCTGTACTCCGAATTTTCTGAACTATAACGGTTTTCCTGCATCGTTTTGCATTTCTCTGAATGATGAAGTTGTACATGGGATTCCATCCCACAGTAAAGTGATTCAGGAGGGAGACCTGGTAAAAATTGATGCAGGTCTGATATACAAAGGTTATCACTCAGACGCCGCGCGTACTTATGCAGTGGGGGAAGTCTCACCGGAAGCACGACAGCTTATGGATGTCACAAAGCAGAGTTTTTTTGAAGGCATCAAACAGGCAAAAGCAGGAAATCATCTCTACGATATTTCAGCAGCCATCGGAGACTATGCAGAGAGCTTCGGATACGGGGTTGTACGGGATTTGGTTGGACATGGGATTGGAACACATCTCCATGAAGACCCGCAGATTCCCAATTTCAGACAGCACAGACGCGGTCTTCGCCTCATGCCAGGAATGACGCTGGCCATTGAACCTATGATCAATATTGGTCGGGCAGATGTGGAGTTTATGGACGACGACTGGACAGTTGTCACCCAGGACGGAACTTTGTCAGCGCATTACGAAAATACCATTTTGATCACGGACGGAGAGCCGGAGCTCTTAACTCTGAGTAAATAAATAGATAGACATAGGAGGTAAAACATGTCAAAAGCAGACGTAATTGAAGTAGAAGGTACCGTACTGGAGAAACTGCCCAATGCGATGTTCAGGGTGGAACTTGAGAACAAGCATGTGGTGTTAGCGCATATCAGCGGGAAACTTCGCATGAATTTCATTCGTATCCTGCCGGGGGATAAGGTGACAATTGAACTTTCTCCGTATGATCTGTCAAAAGGCAGAATTATTTGGCGTGATAAATAGTGAAAAGAGATACACCGGGGAGCTTGCTATGGCAGGTTTCCCGGTGTATTTTTATGGAACAAACGCTTTTTATACCATCCCGGCCATGAGTCCGGCTACTACGACGGATACGATAGAAACGGATACCATCCCAGAGATAATCATTTTTGGCATGATATTTTGCAGAATAATCTCTTTTTCTTCTTCATTGTCAGCGGAAGCATTGGCTACTTCGTTGGAGACAATGAATGTTCCTGGAAAACCAAAGAGGGCAGTAGAGGCCATGGCAATGCAGATATACCAGCTCTGTCTGAAAATTTTTCCTACCAGGATAGCCACAATTGCGAAGGAAATTACACCGATAACAATTACGATGATTAATGGTTTAATCATAGATAAAATCATCTGAGGCGTGGAGGTAGCAAGGCTAGTAAACACATTTACCAGGGCTGCACCAATGACGAAGGTGAATCCATTGGCCTTCGTCAGAGGAGCTTCGTCAAGAAAGCCGATTTCTCGGAAGAATACGCCTAGCAACAGGCAGATTACCAGGTTGTTGACAGTTCCGTCAGTCAGATTGGAGAGCCACTGGGCGAGACAAGCTATGACTGCTAACTTTGCCAGGAGAAGATTATCGCCATTGTATTTTTCAGGGATAGGAGGAAAGATTCTCCACTTTGGTTTTTGTACATCCTTTTGTTGTTTGTGTTGCAGTTTTAATTTACCGGCAGCGATCTCTTTTTTTAGCCGGAGAGCTTCTTTTTTGCAACAGACGGATGCAATCGGAAAACCGACAATACCTTGCACTATCAAAATTAAGGAGCCAAAGGCAGCTGCATCAGTGGCCCCTACACTGTTCATGGCCTCCGTCATCACCAGACAGGCCACGACAGCACCGCCTAAGACAGGAGCACTCACCAGTGCATAATATTCTTCTACGAATATTCGTCCGATATAGTAGACTCCTCCACAAATTGCAAGGGTGGAACACAAGACGATGATTACGGTTTTATATTCTTGAATTAAATCACTCAACTTAATTGTGGTTCCCATGTGGACTAACATCATGCCAATTGTTACACTAGAAAAAGCAACTAAGGTGGAATCCTCGAACAGCGTAGATGGAAGTCCATTCCAAAAACAGACAGCGAAGATAACAGCGGCCACAAAGAGCATGGAGATGATAGCTTTTGTCTTTGTCGCGACAAGGTCACCGATGGCGTAGATCAATAAGATAATAGTCAATGCATATAATCCGTTCATATAATTTCCCCCTTAAAAAGAACGTCAGCTGTGATTTTCCAGCCATCTCACCGCACAGTTACAAAGGGCGGCGGTGCCGTAAGGCAGTGCTGTCTCATCGAATGTGGCACGTGGATCGTGCAGCGAGTAATGATAGCCTAAGTCAGGTCCGCCGGCATAGAGTGTGGCAAAAAATGTGGGTATGTACTCTCCATAATACGAAAAGTCTTCAGAAAAGGTCTGAGGAGGTACAATACGTACATTATCCAGGATTTCCCGGCAGTATTTCCCCATCTCTTGTGTCAGTACTTTATCGTTGATAGTCGGACCGACTCCTGCAATATATGTCACTTCGGCAGTTGCTCCCCATAAATCTGCTGTTTTCACGGAGATTTCTTCTAACTGCTTTTTGAGAAAAGCTCTGTTTTCACGGGTATAAGTGCGTATACTTCCTAGCATGACTGCTTTGTCTGGGATAATGTTGGAGGCTGTACCTGACTCAAACTTACAGATAGACATGACAGAAGGTTCTTTCATGGAAACCTGTAGCGTGAAGAACTGCTGCAATGCCACTACGATGTTGGCAGCGGCGCTTAAAGCAGATATCCCCACATGGGGCGTACTTCCATGAGCACTTTTACCGTGTACTGTGATCTGAAAAGCGTCAGCGGACGGCATCATTTTTTCTTCACTGTAAGCGAGAGTACCAACCTGAAATTCCCCTTCCTCTATGGGACCAAAATTGATGTGAAAAGCCATGGCTGCATCCACTGTGGGGGACTCTAAAGCCCCAGCGGCAATCATGCTTTTTGCGCCGCAAAGTAATTCTTCAGCGGGCTGGAAGAGAAATTTAACAGTCCCTTTTAGTTCTGCCTCATATTTTTTTAAGATTTTGGCTGTGGCCAGCAGCATGGCGATGTGAGCGTCATGCCCGCAAGAGTGACAGGCTCCGTTTTTACAGGCAAAACTTAGTCCCGTCTTTTCGTCTTGAGGGAGGGCGTCCATGTCAGACCGAATCATCAAGGTTTTTTTACCGTTCCCGCAGTTACAAATTACACCGCCGCCAATCAGCTTAGGGATATATCCATAGGAGCGGAGTTTATCAGTCACAAATGCTATCGTCTTGTCAAGTTCAAATCCGACTTCCGCGTTTTCGTGGATGTGTCTTCGTATCTGTGACATTTCTTCTTGGAGTGCCTGGGCTTCTGAAAAAAAATGAATCATGCGTCATCACCTTTCTTTTATAAGATATAACAGTATTATAGAATTAGAATTATGAAAACGGAAATTGAAAAATATAATTAACTGATAAGAAAGAGTGATAACCCTATTTATATCAGAAAATAAAGAAAACAAAATATATTTTGAAATAATAGTTATAGTTCAAGCCTCCAATATCCCGAGAGGTGTGTTACTGCTCATGAAGCACAGGTGAGTGAACAGTAAGAAATAATAAAAAAGTAGCGGAATATCGGAGTGATGATTGTAGTACTTGGAAATTATAGTTATAATAAGAAAAAATAAGGTTCTTTATTTAGAATTAGGGGGAAGGGCGATGGAAATACGGCAAATATACTATGTGTTGGAGATTGCGAAGCAAAAGAGTTTTTCAGGTGCGGCGAAGGCGTTGTTTATTACGCAGCCGGCGATTTCTCAACAGGTCAGTTCGCTGGAAAATGAGCTTCAGATAAAATTGTTTCAAAGAGATACTCATAAAGTGATTCTGACGAAAGAAGGGGAACGTTTCTGTGAGTATGGAAAGAAAGTTTTGGAAGCGGTAGATAATCTCACAGAAGCATTTGGCCAGGGAAGATCCGATCAGAAGATGATATTGAATATCGGCGTATTTCCATTTTACCGTATCGCTGGTTTGGCCAGAGCTCTTACGTTTTTCTTTTCTACAAATCCCAACGTACTTGGGAGTATGAAAGTTGTGGAGAATTATAAAGCTTTTGAAAAGCTGAAAAATAAAGTTTTGGATTTTGCGATTATCAAGGCGATTCCTGAGACGATTCCTGGTTATATTAGTTATGATATTCTGCAGGAAGAGAATTTGTGCGCGGTCATGAGCAGTAAAAATGAATATGCAGTAAAAGAATATATCGATATCCAGGATTTAGGGAAACTTCCTCTGTTGACAGGGGAGAGAAACTCACATCTGTATGATTATATGAAGAATTTGTATGAGAGTAATGGCTTAAATTTTAATGTAGCGTTTTTTAATACCAACGAGGCAGAGTTGATGTTAGAGATGATGGCGTCTGGAACGGGCATCCTTCTGGCAACACAATCTATCGCTGAGAAGATATCGGGAAAAAATGCGAAAGCCTGTGTGATTATTCCGAGACAGAAATTGTGTACTGTCTTGGCATACAAAAAAGAGTGTAAGCTTAAGGGGCTGCAAATTGCATTTCGCAATCATATACTTCACTATTACCAGACTCTACAGTCAGAGGAAGAGGAAAATTTGGTGATGCAGGTGGAAGGCTCCGCAGCTGATTTCACGGAGAAAACAGATTTTAAATAAAAAATACAGTTTTTTTGCTTGCATTTTAGATTTTGGGGTGTTATACTATAAAGCGTACTTTTGTGACAGGACAGAGTTACTCTGCCCAAAATCAGCAAATTTGGAAAGGAGGATTTCCGGTGAAAGTAAGATCATCTGTGAAACCGATTTGCGAAAAATGCAAGATTATCAAAAGAAAAGGAAGCATCAGAGTAATCTGTGAGAATCCGAAACACAAACAGCGTCAGGGTTAATTCCACTCTTGGATTGTTTGTGAAAAATTAGGCGGCTGCAGTAGAAACACCCGGAGGTGTTGTACTGTTTAAATAATATTGTGAGAGGTCACAATCTCGCAGCTTTATTTCCGAGGCAGAAACGTCACGATTTCTATCCTGTCTCGGGCGAAGTATTGCCTAATACCGAGAGGCTATTTCGGAGGTCCTTTTCAGGACACGACGGGCGTTAAGCCGGTCAATCGGAAAGGTTGTGTTGCAATTGCACGCAACTGGGTGTATTACCGAGACACCCCAATTAGGAACAATATTAACTGAGAGCAGTGAAAGATACGTCCCATTTCACCGTATGGCTACATACGTGACGTACGACACTGACTTTCCGTAGAAAAATGGAGGAAACATTACATGGCTCGTATAGCTGGTGTAGACTTACCAAGAGACAAACGTGTAGAAATCGGTCTGACCTATATTTATGGTATTGGAAGACCAAGTGCAACTCGCATCCTGGCTGATGCGAAAGTAAATCCTGACACTCGTGTTAGAGATTTGACAGACGAAGAAGTAAACAGAATCCGTGAAGTGATTGATGAGACTATGATGGTGGAAGGTGATCTGAGAAGAGAGATCGCTCTGAATATCAAGAGACTTCAGGAGATTGGATGCTACAGAGGTATCCGTCATAGAAAAGGACTGCCGGTTCGTGGTCAGAAGACTAAGACGAACGCAAGAACCAGAAAAGGTCCTAAGAGAACTGTTGCAAATAAAAAGAAATAACGCTTAAGCATGAGTTGTTGAATGCAAAAGTGTGCGCTTAAAGCTGTCAGTGGGAAGCTTTTGGCGCAAAGTTTCCATGTAAATATTTAATAGAAGAAAGCGTAGGTTAGTTTTAAAATGGCAAAAGTGACTAAGAAAACGACAAAACGTCGTGTCAAGAAAAACGTTGAACGCGGACAGGCACACATTCAGTCTTCTTTCAATAACACCATTGTTACTCTGACAGATACTGAAGGAAATGCTCTTTCTTGGGCAAGTGCAGGTGGTCTGGGATTTAAAGGTTCAAGGAAATCTACCCCATATGCAGCGCAGATGGCTGCAGAGACAGCTACAAAAGCTGCTTTGATACATGGTCTGAAAACTGTTGACGTAATGGTAAAGGGCCCGGGTTCCGGAAGAGAGGCTGCAATTCGTGCGCTTCAGGCATGTGGATTGGAAGTGACCAGTATCCGCGACGTAACACCGGTACCACACAATGGTTGTCGCCCGCCAAAACGTAGAAGAGTGTAATAGGAGGTAGCTTAGTATGGCAGTAAATAGAGTGCCAGTTCTGAAAAGATGCAGATCTTTGGACTTGGATCCAATTTATTTAGGAATTGATAAGAAATCAACCAGACAGTTAAAACGTGCAAACCGCAAGATGTCTGAATACGGTCTGCAGTTGAGAGAGAAACAGAAAGCAAAATTCATCTACGGAGTTTTGGAGAAACCTTTCCGCAATTACTATAAAAAAGCCGATAAGATGCAGGGCCAGACCGGTGAGAATCTGATGGTTATGTTGGAGAGCAGACTGGACAACATCGTTTTCCGTATGGGATTTGCCAGAACGAGAAGAGAGGCAAGACAGATCGTTGACCACAAGCATATCACTGTAAATGGCAAGGTTGTAAATATTCCGTCTTACCTGGTGAAAGCAGGAGATGTAATTGAAATTAAAGAGAAATGCAAAGGTTCCGAGAGATACAAAGGAATTCTGGAAGTAACCGGCGGTAGACTGGTTCCAGAGTGGCTGGATGTAGATCAGGAAGCGTTGAGAGGAACAGTTAAAGAGCTTCCGACTAGAGATATTATTGATGTTCCGGTTAACGAGATGTTGATCGTCGAGTTGTACTCTAAATAATCCAGATTTTTTTAGTACCCTCAAAACGATACAAGCCCAGAAGGAGGGACCTTATAAGTGTTTGATTTTAACAAACCCAAAATTGAAATTACTGAAATCTCTGAAGACAAAAAGTACGGAAGATTTGTAGTTGAACCTTTGGAAAGAGGCTATGGAACAACTTTGGGTAACTCCCTGAGAAGAATCATGCTTTCTTCTCTTCCGGGAGCTGCAGTAAGTCAGGTGAAAATTGACGGTGTGCTTCATGAGTTCAGCTCTATTCCAGGTGTGAAAGAAGATGTCAGTGAGATCATCATGAATCTGAAGAGCCTTGCAATCAAAAACAAGAGCAATGACAGTGAACCTAAAACCGCATACATTGAGTGTGAGGGAAAAGGAGTTGTCACAGCTGCGGATATCCAGGCTGATCAGGACATTGAGATCATGAATCCGGAACAGGTAATTGCTACGCTGAACGGCGGAAAAGACTGCCGGTTGGCGATGGAATTGACCATTACCAAGGGCAGAGGTTATGTGAGCGCTGACAAGGGAAAGTCGGATGATATGCCGATCGGTGTGATCGCTGTAGATGCAATCTACACTCCGGTAGACAGAGTGAACCTGGTGGTGGAGAATACACGTGTTGGACAGATTACAGATTTTGATAAGCTGACTTTAGATGTGTATACAAATGGAACGTTGGACCCGGATGAGGCAGTCAGTCTAGCGGCTAAAGTACTGAGTGAACACTTAAGCCTGTTCATTGATCTTTCTGAGAATGCGAAGACCGCTGAGGTTATGATCGAAAAAGAGGACAATGAGAAGGAAAAGGTTCTGGAGATGAGCATTGATGAACTGGAATTATCCGTACGTTCTTACAATTGTCTGAAGAGAGCCGGAATTAACACAGTGGAAGAATTGTGCAATCGTACTTCTGATGATATGATGAAGGTCCGCAACTTAGGACGTAAATCTTTAGAGGAAGTATTAGCGAAATTGAAGGAGCTGGGCCTGCAGTTGCAGCCTACAGAGGAGTAAATAAGGCTGAAGCATCAGGTTTGGCTAAAAATGTTTCGTCCGGCTGATACCGGATGAGAGCAGTCGAAGATAAAATAAAGTGGGTGCTGACGGTGTATCAGTAAGCCCGGAAGATGCATGGTATACCGTTCCACAGATGGAGGATGAAAATGGCAAAGTATAGAAAATTGGGTAGAACCTCTGCTCAGAGAAAAGCATTGTTGAGAAGCCAGGTGACAAGTCTGCTGTATCATGGCAAGATTGTTACTACCGAAACCAAAGCAAAAGAAGTTCGCAAGATTGCTGAGGGACTGATTGCAATGGCGGTTCGTGAGAAGGATAACTTTGAGACTGTCACAGTAAGTGCAAAAGTTCCACGCAAGGATGAGAATGGCAAAAGAGTAAAAGAAGTTGTAGACGGAAAGAAGAAGACTGTTTACGATGAAGTAAAGAAAGAGATTAAGAAAGATTCTCCTTCCAGACTTCATGCGAGAAGACAGATGCTGAAAGTATTCTATCCGGTAAAGGAAGTACCTGTAAAGGCAGCTGGAAAGAAGAAAAATACCAAGGAAGTTGATATGGTTGCAAAGATGTTTGATGAGATCGCTCCAAAGTATGTAAACCGTAACGGTGGATATACCAGAATCATCAAAATCGGACCTCGTAAAGGTGATGCAGCTATGGAGGTTGTATTGGAGTTAGTGTAAAATGAGTACCTTAGATGGGACTTAAGTTAGATAATACTGACAAAAGGTGAATGAAACATTACTGGAGAATCGTCAATTTGATGGTTCTCCAGTTTTTTCTTGCGTGTTTCACTTTGACGTAGTAAAATGTATCCAAAATGTGTTGTCGATAATGATAGGAACAGAAGGGATGCCGTATGGAGAAAAAAATGCTTTTTATCTTTAATCCGCGGGCGGGAAAGGGTCAAATTAAGTCAAAGCTAGTTGATATTGTGGACATTTTTGCGAAACACGGCTGGGAGATTATCATCTATCCTACGCAGAGAGCCCGTGACGCCTATGAGCAGGCGAGAAAATATGCCAATCAGGTAGATATGATTGTGTGCAGCGGAGGCGACGGGACGCTAGATGAGGTAGTGTCAGGAGTAAACCAGGAAAACGATCGCCTTCCGATCGGTTACATTCCGGCAGGAAGCACTAATGATTTTGCCAACAGTCTTTTTATTCCTAAGAATATGATTAAAGCGGCAGAGATTATTATGGAGGGCCATCTGTACCACTGTGATATTGGAAAGTTTAATGAGTCTATCTTTGCGTATATCGCAGCGTTTGGCCTCTTTACAGATGTGGCTTACCAGACAGATCAGGATTTAAAAAATGTGTTGGGCCATGTGGCTTATGTGCTAGAGGGGATGAAACGGATATTTGATATTAAGTCCTGTCACATGAGAGTGGAGGCAGATGAGAATGTATACGAGGAAGATTTCATATTCGGTATGGTGACTAACTCCAGATCGGTGGGAGGATTTAAACACCTCACGGGGAAAAATGTGGATATGAATGATGGTCTGTTTGAAGTGACCTTGATCAAAAAGCCGAGAAATCCGCTGGAGTTGCAGGAGATTGTCACTGCGATTTTAACCCAGGAGGATAACACGGAAATGATTTACTCGTTTAAAGCAGCCTGTCTGCAGATCGAGGCTGATACGCCGGTTCCCTGGACGTTGGATGGAGAGTACGGGGGGAAACCCTCAAAGATTTTGATTCAAAACTGCCACCAGGCGCTGAATATTTATCTGAGCAACAGTAAAAAACCCGTTCTGCGTTAAACGTCTATGGCGTTAACATACAAAAGATCAGTCAGGAAGAAAGGAAGAGAGCATGAGTGAATATGTGAAAGTAGCAGAAATTTTCGGACAGGATGTTTTCAACGACTCTGTGATGGAGGAACGCTTGCCCAAGAAGGTCTACAAAGAGCTGAAAAAGACCATTGAAGAGGGAAAAGAGCTGTCTTTGGAAATCGCGGATGTGGTTGCACATGAGATGAAGGAGTGGGCCATCGAGAAAGGCGCGACTCATTACACGCACTGGTTTCAGCCTTTGACAGGATTGACCGCTGAGAAACATGATTCTTTTATCACTGCACCGAAAGAAAATGGCAAGGTGTTGATGAGCTTCTCAGGCAAGGAGTTGATAAAAGGAGAGCCGGATGCCTCTTCTTTTCCGTCCGGCGGGCTGAGAGCCACCTTTGAGGCGCGGGGCTATACAGCCTGGGACTGTACTTCTCCCGCTTTTGTGAGGCATGACGCCGCAGGGGCGATCTTGTGTATTCCGACGGCTTTTTGTTCGTATACCGGGGAAGCTTTAGATCAGAAGACGCCTCTTTTGCGTTCCATGGAGGCTATTAATAAAGAAGCTTTGCGTTTGCTACGATTGCTGGGAAATACTACTTCTAAGAAAGTGACGCCGTCTGTAGGGGCGGAGCAGGAATATTTTCTTGTGGATAAGGCGAAATATCTACAAAGAAAAGATCTGATCTATACAGGTCGAACCTTGTTTGGGGCTATGCCGCCGAAAGGTCAGGAAATGGACGACCATTATTTTGGAGTGGTGCGCCAGAGAATAGCCGGATATATGAAAGAGGTAAATGAGGAGCTGTGGAAACTGGGAGTCACCGCTAAGACTCAGCACAATGAGGCAGCTCCTGCGCAGCACGAGCTGGCGCCGATTTACGCTCCAGTGAATATTGCGGTGGACCATAATCAGATCATTATGAGAGTTCTCAAGAAAGTAGCCAGCCGTCATGGGATGAAATGTTTGCTTCACGAAAAGCCATTTCAGGGTATCAATGGTTCCGGGAAGCATAACAACTGGTCATTGACCACGGATGATGGAATCAATCTGCTGGAGCCGGGAAAAACACCTCATGAGAATATTCAGTTTCTTTTGATCTTGACTTGTATTTTGAAAGCAGTGGATATTCACGCCGATTTGTTAAGAGAGTCAGCGGCTGATGTGGGGAATGATCAGCGTCTGGGCGGCAATGAAGCTCCTCCTGCGATTATCTCTGTTTTCCTGGGAGAGCAGTTACAAGACGTGTTGGAGCAGTTGATTACAACTGGAACAGCGACGAGAAGCAAAAAGGGAGGAAAATTGGAAACCGGTGTGCGGACACTTCCAGATTTGGTCAAGGACGCTACCGACCGTAACCGTACCTCACCGTTTGCGTTTACCGGGAATAAATTTGAGTTCCGTATGGTAGGTTCCAGAGACTCTGTGGCTGCATGTAATATTGTATTGAACACGATTACAGCAGAGGTATTCCAGGAGGTAAATGAGCGGCTGGAAAAAGCTGAGGACAGAGATCTGGAAATTCATGACATTATAAAAGAATTTGCTGCGGAGCATCAGAGAATTGTCTTTAACGGAAATGGTTATTCCAAGGAGTGGGAAGAAGAGGCAAAACGTCGTGGACTGCCGAATCTGCCTACGATGGTGGACACAATTCCAGCGCTGACGACTCCGAAAGCTGTGAAATTGTTTGAGAATTTCAAGGTGTTCAACCGGGCAGAATTGGAATCCAGAGCAGAGATTCAGTATGAGTCCTATGCGAAAGCCGTAAATATTGAAGCAAGGACTATGATTAACATGGCTACGAAACAGATCATTCCGGCAGTCATTCGCTATACGACAGTGCTTGCGGATTCGATTCACTCCGTGGGTTCCATTGAGGGAATGGATGTGAGCGTGCAGACAGAGATTCTCAAAAAGTGCACGGACTATCTGAGGGAGGCCAAAGAGGCGCTGAATGATCTAACGGAGGTTACGGATATTGCGGCTGAGATGGAGGATGGAAGAGACCGTGCTGTCTACTACCAGAAGACGGTTTTCCCGGCGATGAATCGGTTGCGCCGTCCAGTGGATGAGCTGGAGATTTTGGTAGACAAAAAGATGTGGCCGATGCCATCCTATGGAGATTTAATTTTTGAAGTATAGACGGATTTGATGATGTAATAAGGCTGTTGTCCAGATGGACGGCAGCCTTTTTATTCTATAGGAAAAATCCTTTAAGAAGGATGTGCGATCGCAACAAGATATGTTACCGCTTCGTGATATGGTAGCAGATCACCTTGCCATTAATAAGCTCGAATTCGTAAAAGTAGACATTTTGCGGGCAACGGATAGCAAACGGCAATGTAGTAGGTGGCTATGGTATCGTAGCGGATAAGGGAAGGAAATCTCCCCTTATCCAAGCAAATCACTTGTATTTTAAAAGAAAGTAGATTATAATTGTATAGAATATGTGAATTTGACAGATGGAACAAAAAGGAAGATACAGGAGATAGAAGATGAATCAGTTAAAATTTTTGGAAGATCAAAATGTGAGTTCAGGGTTGATCGAAGCGGTGAGAAAGTTTCGGAAAACTTATCCGGTGGATGAGGAAGTGGCACGCCGGATCGTGGAACCGAGTATTCCTTTTTATGGAAAAGATATCCTGGAAATGGCGATTGCTGCTTTGCTGGAAGGAGAAAACTTATTGCTGACTGGGCCAAAAGCGACGGGAAAAAATATACTTGCTGAGAATCTGGCCTATATTTTTAACCGCCCTACCTACAACGTATCCTTTCACGTAAATACCAATAGCGGGGATTTGATCGGTACAGATACTTTTGTCAACAATGAGGTACAGCTCAGAAAAGGAAGTATCTATCAGTGTGCTCAGTATGGCGGTTTTGGAATCTTAGATGAGATTAATATGGCGAAAAATGATGCAGTTTCTGTGCTCCATGCGACTTTGGATTACCGTCGCAGCATCGACGTACCGGGATACGACAAGATTGATCTGCATCCAGCGGCCAGGTTTATCGGTACGATGAATTATGGATATGCGGGTACAAAAGAGCTGAATGAGGCGTTGGTCTCTAGATTTCTGGTGATTGACATGCCGCCTCAGAATGAAGAAACTTTGCAGTTTATCTTTGACCAGATGTTCCCGAGTGCGCGGCAGGAGGCTGTTCAACAGTTTATCGGTCTGTTTTTGGATCTTCAGCTGAAGGCTTTGAACAGTGAAATTTCTACAAAAGCTCTGGATTTGCGGGGACTTTTGGCTGCCATGCGCATTGTGGATGCGGGACTAGAACCTTTAAAAGCTGTGAAGATGGGGATTGTCAACAAGACTTTTGACGTCTTTGAAAAAGAGATCGTGGAGGATGTGGTGATGACACGAATCCCGGAGGAGTGGACTAGAGAACAGGTCTATCAGGACTAGCGAGGAGAAAGTGGAAGATGCAGGAAACCATTTTAGACGATTATCAGCTGGAAATGGAAAATCGAATCCGCAATCTGCTTTGGACAGTCAGCGGAGATTATACGCTGGAGATGAAACCGAATGTAGAGACTTTCTTGCGTTCGAAGTCTCTTGCCCTTTATGACGGAATTAAACAGGGAGCTTTTGCCAAATATTACGACAAAGATCTACTGGGAATGTATCTGGTCAAGAAAATTTTCTTACAGGGTCTGGAAACTCCTCTGACGGCGATTGCGCAGCTTTGTATAGAGGAGGCGATCGGGGAAAAGATTGTCAGGGAGAGGCCTGGAATTGTGAGAATCCGCCTACAAGCATTTCAGGATATGATTGACCAGGAATTCGAAGTCTTGGCTAAGAGTCCGCTGGGAAGGCTGAAGTTTGCGCTGCTGAAGGAAAAGGTTCAGGGAAGCTATTTCGTGGAGCGACAGATTCGTGAGTGGATGGAGCAGGTCTATGAGGCGGGAGATGCTAAGGATACCATGGAGCTAATTGTTATCATTGACCGGCTGTATAATCAGATTGTCGATCCCTGGTTTGAGCGCCAGCACGGTACGCTTCAGACAGTTATGGCTGTGACGCTAGAAGAGCTGACGGAATACAGTTGGGAGGATTTTCTCTCAGAAGAGATGTATGAGGAAGCTTTAGAGAGTTATGTTCAGAAAATCACAGAGAATATGACAAATCTAGAAGAGAATCAGGTTACCCAGGAGATGGAGGAGAAGCGCAGAGTCAAAAATAAGATTACAGTGCTGGATCCTGCGGTTTTGGAACGGTCTTATACTTATGTAGAGCTGAATTATGGGAGGACTTATCTAAACCCATTGGAGGAAAAACGTCTGAATTACCATTTGTGCCGGGATATTCACAGTGACTGCAGTCTGTATTTTACGCAAGGAATTTTAAAGAACCCGGTGAAGAGAAATTACCAGTTGGAGTATGCAAAGAAGCAGAAAGATAAGAATCTGTGGACCTACCATGACAAACATCGGATTGTAAAGAGAAATATTTCTTTGTTGACCGAGATGCTTCGAAAATCTCTAGTACTTCGCAGCGAGTCGGTTCAAGTTCTGTCAGACAGAGGGGAGATCATTCCCTCCCGCCTATGGAGAGTGGGACGTTCTACCGACGCGAAGGTGTTTCGAAGGGAGTTGAAAGCGGATTCCTCGGAGTTTGTGGTGGATGTGCTGATGGATGCCAGCGGTTCACAAAGAAGCAGACAAGGGGATGTGGCCCTCCAAGGCTACATTATCAGCGAAGCTTTGAGCAATGCCCAGATTCCCCATAGAGTTATGAGCTTTTGTACCTTCTGGGACTACACGATTTTGCATCGGTTCCGAGACTATGACGATGACAGAAAGGCCAATGCGAATTTGTTTGAATATAACACTTCATCCAACAACAGAGATGGTTTGGCGATCAAAGCCGCGGGGTATGAGCTGCTTCAGAGAGATGAGGAGAAAAAGATCATGATAATTCTCAGTGACGGAAAGCCTTACGATGTCATTGTAAACCGTCCGAATGCCAGAAATCCGCAGCCCTATCAAGGAAAGTATGCGGTCAGAGATACAGGATTTGAGGTGAGAAAACTGAGAAATATGGGAGTGAGTGTTCTAGGAGTGTTCGCGGGTGAGGAAAAGGATTTGGCGACGGAGAAGAAAATTTTTGGCAAGGATTTTGCCTATATCCGGGAGATCACGAACTTTTCCAAAATTGTCGGGAGGTATCTCACAAAACAACTGGAAGCTGATTCCTGAGATACAAAAGGAAGAGTTTTGGCATCTTAGCTGCACGCAGAAAAAGGACCACGCGCAATGGTCCTTTTTCTGTGTTTACGAAGGAGGTTGATTAGGCTACTCCTTCAGAGGAATTAAACGAATTAACTGTATGTTTCTTTTTTAGGAACAAGATGCCAGCAGCAGATAAGGCTCCAACGATCAACACGATAGTTTGGAATATGAAAATGTAGGTATAAGCAACATTTCCATAATTATCTAGCCAGTGTCCATACATGGTGAACTGGAAAAGGTCGGGGGAGAAACCAACTGCTGCTACCAAGCCGATAGTAGAAGCGGTGTATTCACGGGAGACACCTGCCTCCGTGACCGTTGCGTAGTAGGAGCCGCGTCCAATATATACGGCAGCGGACATAATCAAAGTCAGAGCAATTAGGAATGCTGCGCCTACGCCTTCACCAGCCTGAATCAGATAGATCAGTCCTAAGACGCCGACGGCATAGACACCTAATAGAACTTTTGACGGTGATTTGACAAGGTCAGAGAGAAAACCGCCTACAGGTGCGCCTACCAAAGTCATGCCGTGTTGTCTGGCGATGGCTACCCATCCGGTGAAGACAACGGTAACTCCTAAAACATCGGTGAAATATGGAGTAAAATAAGTTAGTGTATTCAAGAAGGAATATACTGCGAATACATTTAAGGCTACCAGCCAGGTCGCGGGAGATTTCACAATCACCTTGGCGTCTTTTAAGAAGCTGGTTTTTTCTGTCGCCTCAGCAGCTTTTTTCGCAAGCTTTTCTTTGGGGTTATCCAGCACGAAGGCAATCAGGACTGTCAAAACGAAAGAGAGAATAGCGATGCCGATAATTGCAGCTTTCATCCCGGCAATTCCTTCCATAAATTTTACGTACAAGAGCATCATCACGGCATTAAAAATAATATTAAAGATACCGATACAGGTTTCATTCATACCAAAGATTTTTCCTTGGTTTTCGTCTGTGGTCAAGTCCCGTACGATTTTAATATGAGTAGGGTAGTTTAAGAATAAACTTGCTACTGCGAATCCAATCCACATTAGGAAAGCGAAGGTGTAGGTCGGATTTAAGACAAATAAAAGTGAAAAAACACCGTTTAGAAATACAGAAGCAACATAAATGTACTTGTAATTAAAACGGTCAGCCAACCAACCGCCAATGGGAGCTCCGAAAACATTTCCGAAGCCGTAAACCGTAATTAAAAGACCAAGCTGAGTGTTGGTGGCTCCGATGAATTCTTGAAAAGGATCGTACCAAATATATTGAATAAATGGTATCAGATAGACGATTGACCAACATGCGCCTAAAGATAACAGAGTGATTGGAAGTTTCAGTTTGCTTTGTTTCATTGACATAATTTCATCCCCCTTTACGTTTGCTTAATCAATGTTTGTTCTGAATGATAGAACGATGTTCTAATATATTCATACATTATCATAAAAATTGTAAAAAATCAATTAAAAAATACAAAAAATCAGAATATATTATAAAACAGTAAAAATATACAAAAAATATTAAAAAAGATTTCTTATAATACAAATAAAATATTTTTTGTTCTAAAATAAGAATGGGCAATACTTTGGATAAATCTAACAAAAATATATGAATTTTTTACGATTTACTCTTTTATTTTTGTCTATTTTGTTATAAAATAAGACTAGGTATGTGAAAATAATAAATAGAAGAGAAATAGGGGAACATACACTTTTACGAGAAGGGATTGAGCTTATGATATCGAATCAGGTACTTCAGAATACGTTAGAGGGACTTAAAGAGATCTCTAGGACAGAATTTTGCGTAATTGACACAGAGGGAAAAGTGCTCGCTTCCACTTTTACAGATTATGTGATTAATCAGGTGGATGTGCAGGCATTTGCGAATTCACAGGCAGACAGCCAACTGGTAAAAGGGTATCAGTATTTCAAAGTTTGCGATGACCATCAGCTGGAGTATATTTTAGTGGTTCATGGAGAAGACGAGGATACATATATGGTGGGAAAGCTGGCTGCTTTTCAGATACAAAATCTGATAGTGGCTTATAAAGAGCGCTTTGACAAAGACAGCTTTATCAAAAACCTTCTGCTAGATAACCTGTTGCTGGTGGATATCTATAATCGAGCTAAAAAACTTCACATTGAGGCGGATGTGCCCAGAGTCGTTTTAATCCTAGAGACGATGCAGGAAAAAGATCACAATTCTATAGAAAGTGTAAAGTGCCTGTTTGGAGGAAAAAGTAAAGATTTTATCACTGCTGTGGACGAGAAGAGCATTATCATAGTTAAAGAGTTGGCGGAAAATGAGGGGTATGCGGAGATGGATAGACTCTCCGAAACCATTCTGACGACTCTTGGTCTAAATAAGCAGCCCGGAACACATATTGCCTATGGAACAATTGTAAAAGAGTTGAAGGAGGTCTCACGTTCTTACAAAGAGGCAAGGATGGCACTGGATGTAGGAAAGATCTTTTTCGGGGAGAGGGAGGTCATCGCGTACAGTTCTCTTGGAATAGGAAGACTGATCTATCAGTTGCCAATTCCCCTTTGCAAAATGTTTATTAAGGAAATCTTTGAGAACAAGTCGCCGGATGACTTTGACGAGGAGACATTGGTGACGATTGATAAATTTTTTGAGAATAGTCTGAATGTGTCTGAGACATCAAGGCAGTTGTATATTCACAGGAACACTCTTGTGTATCGTTTAGATAAATTACAGAAGAGTACGGGACTGGATCTGAGAGTGTTCGAGGATGCGATAACGTTTAAAATTGCTTTGATGGTAGTACGTTATATGAAGTATATGGAGACCTTGGAGTACTAAGCCTGTAAAATCAAGGGTTTGCGGGATTTTTGAATAAGAAAAATAGAGTTTTGCCTACCATTTGCCTACCAAAATTTTCATGGTAGGCAAACTCTATTTTATGGCGTTTTCAAACAGGGAGACTGCCTGGTTCTGCATCTCTTCTGTATTGAACACGTACCGCTCCATTGTGACTTTGATATTCTTATGTCCGAGGCGTTCCATGATGGTCTTTGGCGAAGCGCCGCTCTGGGCCAGAATGGTGCCGTGTGTGTGACGCAGGCAGTGTGGATGGAATAATTCTATGCCGACCTTGTCTTTGACGATTCTGGACATATGCTTCGCATGTTCAGTGGTCAGGATGGTACCGTCTTGTTTTACACCGAGCGGCCAGATCTCCTGGTAACTGTCAGGCACCTGAGAGTCCGCGGGCAGCTGGACGATTGTGTTGTCCGGCAGCAGGTAGGTATTTTTATAGTATTCCCTGTAGCGCAGCCGATCACATTCCCTTCTTTTTAGTTCTTTTTGGATTTCAGCCTCGAGTAAGGAATCAATTTTGTTTATCCGGAAGGAATCATACTTTGGATTTGTGTACAGCAGAATTCCCTTCTGTTTTTGGAGCTGATGCGAGACAGACAAAGTATGCCGAACAGGATTGTAGTCAGCAAGCAGATCTGTGCCGAAGATCTCTCCGATTCTCTCCCCGGTATGGTATCCGACAATCAGAGGAAAGAAGAGATACGAATGACTCTCAGGAGCAGAAGAGAAATATTCTTTAATTTGCTTCCAGTCTTCTTTTGAGAGAACAAAGTCCGTATGGTCTTTGGCTTTCTTGTCCACCTTAATATCCGGTATTTTTACATAGATACAAGGATTGCTGCGTATGTACCTTAAAGGCTGTACGGCATAGTTTAAAGCTCCTGACAGTACTCCCAGAATGTTTGCAATGGACTGTCTTGCAAGCTTTTTTTGTGAGTGAAGGACCTCATCCACCCATTCCTGGATAACATCCGGTTCCAGGCTGGAAATCCGGTAACTGCCCAGGTAGGGCTTGATATGCAGACGGATATGATTTTTGTAGGTATCCTGTGTCTTGTATGTTAATTTGCTGGCATATCTTTTGTACCAGTAGTCCAGGTAATCCGACAGGCTGATTGCAGAGGGAGTGAAGACGCGTCCGCCGCTGTCGTATTCTGCCTTTGCTTTTATGCCCGCATTTAGGGCGTCTGCTTTGGTGCGGAATCCGCCCTTGGATATTGGTTTTCTTTTTCCGTCAATTTTGGCTCCTTCGAAGCTGTATTCCCAGGTCTTTCCTCTCTTTCGTGTTCGTAGTTCACCCATTCTATATCATCCTCCTTTTGGGTATAAAAATAACAGCCAGCGCGAACGAGTGTTCCGCTTGCGGGGGCTGTCCGAAGATGATACAATATTACCGATCAAAGTACTTGCATATCTTCGGATATGTGGCCGCTCTGGTGTTGGCGCACTGGGGCGGTTTTTATTTTTGCTCAATTTGTTTCTTTATGTTTTCTTTCAATCGGTTGGCAGCATTGCTGTTTTCCAATGATTTCAACTGATAATAAGCCACACTTCTTAATTTCTGTACTCTTTCTTCAGTTGGAAGCCCCTGACGAATTAAGTCAGCGTTTAAGCTCTCAAGATTTACCAAGACAATGAGTTGTTCTACGCTGGCAAAATCACGCATATTTAATTTTTTATTTCCAGTTTCTTCTCTCCATTGCTTTGCTGTTTTTCCAAACAAAGCCATATTCAATATGTCTGCTTCTGTGGCATATTTATAACTTTTCTCTTGCTTTGTAAGTTCTGGAGTAATGAGAAATTCTTTTATTGCATCTGTGTGGATGCGATAATTGATTTTTGATAGTTCCCTTTTCGTATCCCATCCGATTTCAAGACGTTTGGACTCTTCTAGCTTAAGTCGTTGGTAATCCTTTATTATGTATAGTTTAAATTCCGGGGATATCCACGAAGCAAATTCAAACGCTATATCTGAATGAGCATAAGTACCACCGTATCGGCCGGCATGTGATGTAATACCAATAGCGGACATACGCTCTATCCATTGTTTCGGTGTCATAATTAGGCGCCCAGGTTCACTTCTAACCGTCTGGAATTCCATACGGTTAAAATTAGGATTATATAAACTTTCCCAAGTTGCCAGGAAATCTATTGTTGAATAAGAACTCATCCAGTTAGATATTACAATTCTTGGGTCATCTGTGTTTTTCCGTTTGGCAATATCGGTAAGGGAAATGTAATCGCGCGTATTACCCTGATTTAATATTACAGATATTTCAGTTCCGTTTGCATTTATTTTCATTATATACACCTTCTTCCTTTTGTGGCAACTCCTGTTGGCGCAGGGGCGGTTTTAATTTCTGGTAAAAGTAAAAAGCACCCATACAAATACTTGCATGAGTGCCTTTCAACCATAATCAATATGGTTCTCTCTACACAAGTATACTACTATAAACAAAAATATATTACAATATATTAAAATATATTATTTTAAGTGTTTTAATGTTTTTTTTGACTATGATATTTACTATTTTGTTATGTGTTGATGCATCTAAATACTACTTATCAAATTTATTATATTCTATCTCGTTTTTCGGAAAGGAAAGCAACCTATCTAAATCATTTAGATGTTTGATACCAATTTGTCCGCGTATTGTCTTAAAAGCATGTGGATGGATTTTAGATTGTAAATCATTTAACATAGTTTTCAGCTCAGAAATGAACGCTTTGTATTCTCTTTGAGGAAGGTAATATTTGAAATATACTATTAAATCAAATACTTTTTGTTCCAGATCCCTAGTATAATTATTACCAAGCATACGAAAATAACTTTCGAGAACTCTGCCCGAATTTCGAGATTTATCTGGTTTTCTAGTTAAACAGTAAATACGTTCATTATGGGCGCAGGAGTTTCTTATTGTCCGCATCCAATGAAGACTCCCGATTAACAGTTTTACGTTAGATAGTCCTTTTTTATCTGTTAATCCATAAAGATGACACAACGAATGCGAAACATCCATTTTGCTAACATTTATTAAATCTATAAAGGTGGAAAAATTTACAACTTTAAACATAATCCAAGTAGGAATCTGCTTATGATTTTCCATATAAAACTTTACATAATCAAGTTTGCTTTTGCTCAACTCACTATAAGCTTTTGAAATAACGTTCATTTTATCTTGTAAAGATTTTCTTGGATTATAAGCAGTTGTATCATACCAAGGAATATTTCCATTATCATTACATTCGTCAAACTTATAACCTGATAGTGTTCTAGTTTCTTCCTCTACTTGAGTAATATAGCGCAAAAGGAAAGAACGTAACTGTTCATCAAACTTTTTTACAGATTGTAGCTGACTTAATGATGTGCCGGAAATATATATGTGATTTCCGCCGGCATCACAACCGCTAATGAACGGATTTTTATATCCATTTACAATATTGAAATAACCAGCACGCACTAAAATTTTCTTATCTAACGAACCATTACAGATAATATTTTTATCATTTCTAAGTTTTCTCATTTGCTGATTATAAGTTAAAAAGAATTTGTCATTCTTCATATAGCAACGCCTTTCTTTCCTTTGCACTATAGAATTTATATAATCGATTTCGCAGTTAATTGGTTATAAAGCATTCCCGTATAGTTTTGGATATTCATTAATGGAAAGTATTCGGGTATGTGACCGATCCGGTGCGTTAACACAGGGGCGGTTTTTACGTTTGACAAATAATTTGCATTGACATATAATATACTTAACAAGGAAGCCGATACGATAGTTCACACCTATCCGTTTCCGGCGAAATAATGTACTGAAAATAGCACCTTTACTTTACCAGAGCGGGGGTGCTATTTTCTATGGGTATAATTAAGAATCATTACAAGTAAATTACAAGCTGCCAAAATAATCATGAATTCTTCATATGTACTCATAGAAACCGCCTCCTTTCTGCAAGGCTCAGAAACGGCGGTATTTACACCCTATCGGCTGCCCGGGTAAGTATATTATATTGTCAAAGTATCTCCCTGCCCGAAGGCAGGGAAGATGTGTTTATTGTAGAGATTCTAATGAATTCATTAAATCTTCAGTACTCATACCAGATGTTGAATTAGTATAAGCATCTGTAATTTGCTTAGAATATTCCATATAAACATCCTGCAATTTTCCGGCCCACTCTTCGTAAGTTTCGTATTCATCTCCGTTTTTTGTCATAAGTTCTGCCATTTCTTCTACGCCAGTATTACAGATTTCTGCAAGTTTTTCTACTTTGCTATTGGATAATTCGGCCAGAGCATTGAGATCGTTGGTAATATCTGCTGATTCAGAATTGTACTCTTCGATGAGTCCTGGTGTGGCATCCTGAATTTGTTTTGTATAGTCATCTAGAATTGTTTGATATGTGACCTCAGGCTGCGATTCTTCGGTCGTTTCTGTTTTAGAGGCATCATTAGAAGAACTGCCAGATTCACCGCTGCATGCAACTATAGATAATGCCAAGGCTCCCACAAATAATAAAGCAACAAGTTTCTTTCTCATAGTTTCATTCTCCTTCTTATAAAATTAAATTTTAAAACGCCTGTGGCGAATTAATCTAAAATCTCACAAACTTTTAAACATGGTTCAAAGTAGACAACATAATTGTCAATTTTTTTATAAACGCCATATTTGTTTCTATAACAAAAAATGGCCTCTCTCAGATATTCTTCCGTCACATCTAAGTAAGCAGCCATTTCGTATAAAGTTTGACATCCATGTATATAGGCATTGATAATTCCCATTAATCCGATCAAACGATTATAGCCCCAAAGGCGGGCTAACTCATCCCATTCGGAATGCAGTTTTATAAAAGACAACAACAAATATAAAATTTGCATTAAATTATCTTGCCCAGATGAATTACTTAAATAATCATATTCGGGAGTGTTTACTCCTCCTGAACGCTTTTTGTTTATTTCATAGTTAGATATGCTCTCGATAGTATCTTCTATTGACAATATATTTTTATAATTTGTTAACAGCCATCTCAAATCACTTTGGGTTAATTTACTTTTAAATCTACGTTCCTCGACAACTTCTGCTTCGTTTTCACCTAATGGGTATAATCTGCTTAACCCAAGATAGAATGAAGGCAAGGGAAGCTTTTTGGCAGTTTTAGCCCTGGATGAAGAAGCGGGATCCCCCCAATTATTTAAAATGCGAAAACGATTTTTATTTTCAGATTCACGAGTTCATTTTTGCCAAGTTACACGTAGACCAATTTTCATGGGATCAGTAAATGCAGGATGATGATACTCAATAAATCCTATGCTTCCACTCGCTTTATCATGGATTTTTGATCCTTTAAATAACTCAGAAAATTCGGTTTTGAATTGCTTATCGGTGATAGTTGTTCCGTATTTACTTTTTAGTTCACTTGAATTCCCTAAAATTCCAAGAATTGTAGACTTACCTGTTGCATTATGCCCTGCGATTGCGGTTATAGCCTTTCCAAGTTTTATTTTTTGATTTTTAGAAATGCGGAAATCATCTAATTGCAACTCAATAAACATAATTTTCCCTCTTTTCCTTTGTGCTTCCGAGAAACACCACTATATAAACGCTACAGCGGTTATACCTTATTCATTATTCATAAGCTTCATTTCTTCATCGGTTGGGGCACGACCGGTTTTTTTGATCATTCTAGCCAGACGTGAGCGCATGTTATCTCCCCAAGCTCCCGCTCTTAATGCATCGCAACAAACAGAAACGGCTTCTTCAAAATTATTTTGTTTTTCATATAGCATGGCAAGGCGTTTAAATGCCGGTGCATTTGGAGGAGGAGTCTCATTATACAGTTGTTCGATTTTTGCCATTTCTTTATATAATTTTATATTTTCAATACATTCTCTTTCTAGTTTTTGCGCACATTTTCCCGAAAAATCGTTAAGGTTATAGGTGATAGACCATTCTTCTTCAATGCTATGCATTTGTGAAAAGTATTTATCTGTAATTGCTTTATGTCGCCTATCGGACCAGGCACTGTCATTCCACTTACCTTTTGTATTTCCTTCTCGATTTCTCCCTGTTTGAAATTTCCAATCATTAGCTTTTATTAATTTTTCCCATTCATCGGAAGTGCCGCCCTTGTCTAAATAATCCAACCAATTATCATATTCTGATTTGCTAAAATCGGGAGTAAAAACTTGGCGCTTGTTTCCGCTGAATATAGAGCTAAAAAAACCCATATATTCTCCTTTTTCCAAAGAAACACCACATTAATTAAAATCTTTCAGCCGTAATTCTATCAGCTTCTTATTATATTCGAATAGGCGTGAGAACTGCGCTGTGGAAAAATTCAAGTGCTCCTCTACAAATCATCGCCGTATAGCTTATGATTTTCAGCAACTCTGAAAAAATAGTCAGCAGATTCATATTTCTGTATAAATTCAATAGCCTTTTGCCGTTCTTTCATTTTTCGTTGATCCCGTCTTCTTTGTCTTCGAAGCCGTTTGATTCGATCTTCAAACTTATTTGCTGGAATAACCTTAGCTTTAGGCGAGATTTCTGGTGTATGCGCAATCATCTCTATTTCTTGAACATTTTCTTTTTCAAAATCTCCAGCTTCGATATGTTGTATAGCATGTATGTAGGCTTTTAATTGCGTTTCGTAGTTAAAACGGGAATTTATAAAGATTGTGTAACTTCCATCGTCATTTGGAGTTACCAATTCTTTTTCTTTTGTGTTGGGGAAATCCATAAGGACGACATTAACATCCTGTATCGTCATCGGTATTCTGCTCCTTTCTTTTTAGAGCCATAAGCATATCATAAGTAGTGCGTAAATCTTCCGGATTAGCATCACGAGCGGCATCAAATAAAACACGGAGTTCTTTATTTTCGAAGATTTCCTGAGCTACTTTGGCGGTTTCTTCATTTAAATAATATTTTGTTTCTGTATCCTCTCCTTTCATTAAGTAATCAACAGTAACTCCGAAATAATCAGCTATTATTTTGGCTTTGTCTCCGCTTATCAAATTTCTTCTTTGCTTCCAATTACTAAATGTGGATTGGCTGATTCCTGTAGCTTTTGAGACTTGATAAGTAGTAACACCAAATTTTTGTAGTAATTTCTCAAAAACCTCATACATATTTTGTGCTCCTTTCACAAAAAACGCAATAATACACAAAATGGAAGTAAAAGGTATTGACTAATACCCAAATGTTGGTATAATAAAAACATACTTCACGAAATGGTAGCAATACAATAAAAACAAACCCATTTTGGAAATGCATTAAATTTATGATGCTTTAAAGGCTAATTGAAGTATATCACAAATGTGAAGTATGTACAATATTAGTTTTTGTGAAAGGAGGAAGAATTTTGTACGAAAAATTTGCTGAATTATTGGAGAAAACCAACAAAACAGCTTACCAGGTATCTAAAGATACAGGAATTGGTGAAAATATCTTTTCTTATTGGAAGGCAGGGAGGAGTAAACCAAAAGTCGACAAGCTCAAAATCTTAGCTGATTACTTCGGAGTATCTATCGAATATTTTCTCGAAGAGAAGGCAGTAGACATGAAGGAGGAGTTGTAAATGGGGGCTGAGGAGGTGAGATATTGAATGTGGAGTGTTCTTGCAGCGGCGGTATTAATTTATGCTAAGCACAATGGCGTAAATAATTTAATTGAAGCAATAGCATTTGCGATAATTATTTTTATTGGGACAAAGGAAGTAGTTGAATTCCTATTATATCTCCTACAACATTTGCAATGAAGAAAAATACGATCAAAGGGGAGAACAAAAATGAAGATGAACAAAGAAAAATTCTTAAAGACTGAATTAGGAAGCAGCATGAAGGAATGTGTAGCTGCTTGGGATAAGTGGTTAGAGATCGGAGACAGAAAAGCAGAATACTGGTGTCAGGCACAATGGGAAGTGTATCAGATGGCACTCCGGCAGTTCTATGGTATTGAGTGTCATTTGACACGAACCGATGAATATTTTGGCATAGTGACTGAGGATGAGTCAGATTGGCTGTTCAAAGTTGAGCGATAGGAGGTGGAGATTATGGTAGAGCCGTATAAACCGCTTTATACAGTGAGAGAAGCATCAAGAGTTTTAATGATGAGTATATCAGATACTTATGCACTTATCAATTCAGGGGAACTTCCCTATTTGCTGTTAGGCAGCAAAAAGATTAGAGGCAGTGATCTTGAAAGATTTATTGAGTCTTACAAACCGGAGGAAATAAACCATGAGAAAACTACTGAAGGACCCCGCTAGGGACCTGGCGATCACGGGTCTGTTGGCATATCTGATTACCTGCTCAGGATTTTTCGAGTTTGGCCGGGTATCTCAAACAATCTGTACTTTTCTAGGGATGGCCTTGGTGATTTTGATCGTAGTGATCTGGTTGGAAAGTAAAAATGAGCCTCAGGGCAGCACCCCATAAGGCTCTAAATAAAAAAATACAGGTAAAAATACCTGTCTTTATCATAAAAGAAAGAGAGGGAAATGTCAAATGATTAAAGTAGATTACGAAGATTTCATTCGATTAATCAAAGCAGAAGAGAAACTGGAAATCATTAAAAGAATGACGGATAAAGATGGATGCATTCTTTCAGAAACATTGAAAAAGATTATTGGAGAGTCAGATGAAAACGAATAATCCAGTATTAGATGCGGAAAGGCACGAACAGACGGACCGGGATTTTATTCTTTGTGATCTTTGCGAACAGCCCATATACCGGGAGGACAGCTTTTACAATGGCGACATGGTGTATGAGATCAATGGGCTGTCGGTCTGCGAAGACTGTATTGGCGATTATATACGATCACTGGGGAAGGAGCTGAGTTGATGGATAATACGGAACGAATTTCCAGGCTGTATGAGCTGATCGATGAACAGCTTTCAGAAATCAATGATAATCCAGTTTATGAGCAGTATCGCAGCCGGTCAATTTCAAATTATGCGCAAGCAATAAAAACGTTGATGGAGGTGGACAAAAATGAGCGACAGGTGGGAAATACATATTCCTGCAAGAAATAGAGAACGTTTGCCAAAGGGATGCTAGGCAGTCGTTAGAGTTTCCGCAGAAGCGTACAATGCGCTTATTGACATTTACAACGAGTCAACTCTTTCCATGAAGGAAATCGCAACGATTTTGATTTTGGAAACGGCGGACAAAGTAGTATATGACAAAGGAGAGGAAGATCAGTGTCAAAAGTAATCTGCATTGCAGGGGAATCTGGTTCCGGCAAAACAACGAGTATGCGGAATTTAGACCCCAAAACGACGTTGTACATAGACTGTGATAAAAAGGGGCTGTCGTGGAAGGGATGGAAGCAGCAGTATAACACAGAAAACAAGAATTATATCAAGACAGATTTTGTACAGCAAGTGCTTATTGCATTAAAAAAGCTGGAAACAGACTGGAAGGATAAAAAAGTAGTTGTTATTGATACTCTTAACGGGCTTATGATAGCGGACGAAATGCGTCGGAGTAAGGAAAAAGGGTATGACAAATGGGTTGATCTAGCCGCTTGTGTCTGGGATTTAGTATGCTATGCCTATGAATTACGAGACGATCTGACAGTAATTTTTACAGCCCATACCCAGACAGACCATGACGAAGCAGGCTATATGTTTACTCGCATTAAAACATCCGGGAAGAAGCTGGACAAGATTGTGCTGGAAAGTAAGTTTACTACGGTACTTCTGTCAAAGTGTGTGGATGGGAAATACCTTTTTGAGACCCAGGCGAAGAATAGCACGGCCAAGAGTCCCCTAGGAGCTTTCGAAAGTTTTGAAATTGAAAATGATATTGTAAAAGTAATTGAAGCATTGGAGGAATTTTAGAATGAAAAAATTAAATGGTTATGAAACAGCACAGGCATATTTTGAACAGGAGCGGCTTCCGGTAGGGGGCTATGTCCTGAAAATCTTAGATGTGAAATATCAAGAAAATAGCTGGGGAGACGTAATCCTTTTGTCTTTTGATATTGAGGAAGGCGAATATAAAGGATTTTTTGCCAACAATTACCGGGCGCAGACACAGGAGGATAAAAAATGGAAGGGTACATACAGACTCCGTGTTCCAAAGGACGATGGTTCGGAACAAGATAACTGGACAATGCGCAGGTTTAAGACGGTGATTTCCGCCTTCGAGGAATCTAATTCAGGCTATCATTGGAACTGGGATGAACAAACCTTAAAAGGAAAAATGATTGGCGCTTTGTTTAACAACAAAGAATATGAGTTTGACGGCAGACATGGGTTCTTTACAAATTGCCACAGTCTGGTAACAGTAGAAAAAATCCGTTCCGGCAAATTCGAAATTCCAGCAGACACACTTTTGAAAGAAAAGAAAGACAACGGATATCCAGCAGGCAGCACACCGGCAGGGGGCGGCTTTATGAATATTCCAGAAGGAGCAAAGGATGAATTGCCATTCTAAAATGAACATTTTTGAGCAAAAAGAAGTCTTAAAAACGTTTGAAATATTGGTAGATACAAGGGAGCAGGATACCGAAAAAAGCAGAAAAAGGTATGAAGAATTTGGTGTTCCATACACAAAAAAAACTTTGTCTTATGGGGATTATACATACAATTTAATTCTTCCAAATGGTACTAAATTATATGATAATTCGGAAACAATAAGCCCTATTTGTGCCGTGGAAAGGAAGATGAATTTGGACGAACTGGCAGGCTGTTTTACACGCAGCCGCCAGCGATTCCAGAGAGAATTTGAAAGAGCTTTGGACAATCATTGTAGGATATATTTGTTATGCGAAAACTCTAATTGGGAGAACTTGTTGAACGGAAAATACCGCAGTAAATTCCACCCAAAAGCATTCGCAGCGTCTACAATAGCGTGGATGATTAGATATAACTTAAATGTCATTTTTTGCAAAGAAGAAACATCAGGAAAGCTTATCAAAGAAGTCCTCTACAGGGATGCTAAAGAGAGATTGGAAAGAGGTGAATTTGATGGCTAAAGGATGGGTAGTGATATATCGAAGCATTATGGATAATCCTTTATGGGAAGATAAGCCTTTTTCCAGGGGACAGGCGTGGATAGATATGATTCTTTTGGCCTCTCATAAAGATACTGAATTTTACTTTGACGGAGATATGGTTTCAATTGAAAAAGGACAAATTATCACAAGTAAGAGGAAATTAGGAGATCGGTGGGGATGGTCAAATTCTAAGGTAAATAAGTTTCTAAATGAATTAGAAAAGGTCGGAATGTTGTCTCAAAAAAGCGACACTAAAAAAACCACTATAAAAATTGTGAAATACGAGCAATATCAAGGGTTTGGGAGTATCGAGGCTATAGAGAAAACATCACACAAAGCATCACAGAAACGTCACAGAAACATCACTCAGGCATCACAGAAGCATCACGGAGGCATCACAGAGGCATCACAGAAACACACATTCAACAATGTAAACAATTATAACAATGATAACAATGTAAACAATAAAGAGCCTGTGGCGCCTATTTCTCCTCCGCTTGAGGAGCGAGAAGGAATTGATCTGTGGAATATGAGCGACGAAGAGTATGCGGAAATGAAAAGGAAAATAGAAAATGGAGATATACAAATTTGACCGAGAGGATGCAATACGGTTCGGAAGAGAGATCAGGGCCAGGTATTGTGTAAAGGGAGATGAGCTGAGATTTGACCGATGCCCTTACTGCTTAGGTGGAAGCAACGGAAAAGACAAAGGGACCTTTTCGATCAATCTTGATACTGGACAATTTAAATGTTTAAGAGCGTCCTGTGATGCCCACGGTAATATGATTACGCTCGCTAGGGATTTTAATTTTTCGCTTGGAACTGAGGTGGATGAGTATTACAGCCCCAAGAAACGATTTCGGAATATCCACAGAAAAGAAAAGCCGCAGACAAAGCCAGCAGCAGTTAAATACCTGGAGAGCAGGGGGATAAGCGAAGAAACAGCAAAACGGTATAATATCACCACGCAAAAAGACAATGAAAATATTTTAGTGTTTCCGTTTTACGACGAAAATAACATCTTGCAATTTGTAAAGTATCGGAAAACCGACTTTGACAAAGATCGGGACAAGAACAAAGAGTGGTGCGAACGAAACTGCAAACCGATATTATTTGGAATGAACCATTGTGACCCAGAGCAACCAACGTTGGTTTTGACAGAAGGACAGATAGATTCTTTGTCTTGTGCGGAAGCTGGAATTAAAAACGCCGTAAGTGTTCCGAACGGGGCAAAAGGATTTACCTGGATACCCTATTGCTGGGACTTCCTCTCTAGATTCGCAAATTTGGTCATATTTGGCGATTTTGAGCATGAGGCGATATCTTTATTACCTGAGATGCAAAAACGCTTTCACGGGACCGTTAAGCACATCAGAGAGGACGATTACAAAGACTGTAAGGACGCAAACGAAATTTTACAGAAATATGGTCCGGAATATTTACAGAAATGTGTGGAGAATGCAGTTCCGGTAAGCAACCCCAAAATAAAACCTTTGGAAGAAGTAAAACGAATGGACCTGAACGCCATGGAAAAGATAAGGTCCGGGATTTATGGACTGGACAAACTAACAGGTGGTTTTTACTTTGGACAAGTAATCTTAGTTACCGGGGAGCGTGGTTTTGGAAAATCTACGTTGGTGTCCCAATTTGGCACACAAGCAATCGCGGCTGGATACCCTACATTTTTCTATTCTGGTGAGCTGATGGATTGGTATTTTAAAGCGTGGATAGAGTACCAGATCGCAGGGGCGCGGAATATCAATGCTTTGATATCAGATTATGGCTATAAGTCATACTCCATTCAGGCAGATAAATTGCAGCAAATTGAAAATTGGTATGCCGGGAAAGCTTATATTTATGACAATGGGATTGTTACGGAAGACACAGAAGAAGAGACTTTGCTGGAAACTCTGGAAAATGCTATTAAACAATATGGATGTCGAGTTTTGGTTATTGATAATCTTATGACGGCAATCTCAGATGATTTATCATCAGACTTGTATCGGATGCAGACAAAGTTTGTAAAAGCCTTGACTGTGCTGGCAAAAAGATATGATGTGCTGGTATTTCTGATTGTCCATCCTAGAAAGTCTACTGGGGTAGCATTTGATAATGATGATGTGGCCGGAAGCTCAAATATTACTAATCTGGTTGATGTGGTAATCCGGTATGGCAAACCGAAAGATAACGATAAAAAGGACTCCACAGAGAGGATTTTAAGCGTGTATAAAAACCGTTTAAACGGGAGGACAAATCGAGATGGCATCAAGCTATATTTCCAAGAATCTTCCAAGCGAATTTCTGAAAACCCAGAAACATTTGATTGGGAATTGGGATGGGAAAAAGAAGAATTTGTTACTGTTCCGGATGATTTTGAACCAATTTTTGATTGACGGAGGTGAGTGTGTCAGAAATCAAAAATAATGACAAAGTTACAGAATCAAAAATGATATCGGAAATCTGGCGAGTAATTAAAAAATATTATTTACCAGAAGAACAAGATGGATATTGGGCGGATTTAGTGACAGACCTTGATGAGATATACAAAAGATATCCCACGGAATTATGCAAATATTTATGTCTGTCAGTATCACAATATTTGGAATCAAAATATCGAAAGGGGATGCATATATGAAAATTAAAGTTGATGAAAAATACTTTATCGAGACAGACAAGTTAAATTATATTTTGAAAGAGAAATGTACAGCAAAGAAGAGTGGAAAAGAGATATATCGTACAGTTGGGTATTATGGCAGCATGACAGCTTTGGCGGAAAGATATCTGGAAGAGCGACAAAAAGCGATTATGGACGATTCCACGGTTAATCTGGATGAATATGTAAAATTGGTTGAGGAAAGCAATCAAAAGGCTGTATCGAGATTATACGATGTTTTACGGCTATATCCAGAGAAAGGGTGATAAGAATGATTGAGATTGAAAACATGATTGATGAACGGCAGCAGAAGCTTCGCCAGATCGCAGACCACTACCAGGAAAAGCAGCTTTGGAAGCTGGCAGAGGAGTGCGGCGAGCTGGTTCAGGCATTGAGCAAGTATGTTCTGACAGGGGATAAACGCCCTATGATCGAAGAGATCGCGGACGTAAAGAATGTGGCTCCGCAGGTGGAATATTTGCTAGGGATTGAGGATGATGTGGAGCCGATGATGGAGTATAAGCTTGACCGGACGATCAAAGACGTAGAAAAGCAGCAGAAAAAAAATGGATTATCGGGAGCGGATGCTGCGGACGTTTTTGGGAGGTAACTGTGACAGACAGAGAAGTAATCGAAAGCTTTAATAATGCATGGAGAGCGCTGTGCAGGCAATACAAAGAATATCCACGGGCAGATTTCCAAAGTGCACTGAATATGCTTGGCAGGATAATTGGAGAAGTAGAAAGTGAAGTGGAGAAATCCCACAGGGAAGGACAGATTACTTTGGAGGAATGGATAGAGATGTTGAATGAAAGATTGGAGGACTAACATGCAGGAATTAGAGAAGATTCTGGAAGAGATAAAAGTATCATCAGTATATGCAGAAGTAGCAGATGGGTATGGCGCCATGTGTGTTTCGATAGGAACAATAGAGTGTATCATCCGCAAGCATATGAATGATGGTAACGACATAAATGTCGCTGCCAAAGATGATGGCTGGATTCCGGTGGAACGTGAGTTGCCGAAAGATGACAAATATTTTCTTTTATCATTTTCGAATTCTAGTCTTCCAATGGTCGGAAGATACGATAGAGACGAAGAAGGGGGCGGGGCATTTTATCTGGGTGATTGCGATGAACAGGATACTTGCATTGCCAATGATTTATACGTTAATGCTTGGCAGCCTCTCCCAGAGCCATACCGCCCGGAAAGGAGAAAAGATGGACAAGCTGATTAGTGCAGAAAAATTATATAACAAGATAACAGAGTTTGAAGAATTGGCAAAGAAAAGAGTTTTAGATACGCCAACAACAAGCCATGCATATCCGAGATATGTTGCACAGCTAAATGAAAGAACAGCATTAAAGCACATGATTATGGATGAGCCTGCCGCCTTTGACAAGGAAAAGGTGATTGAGGAACTGGACAAATGTAAACAGATTATGCTATCACCTGCAAGTAAAGACTGCTTCGGAGAAGAATGTAGAGAAAATGATTGTATGGCTTGCGTATTTAATAAGGCGATAGAGGTTGTCGAGAAAGGCGGGATTGAATGAAGGGAATTATTGTTGATGAAATTCTAAAGGAGGGCAGCAGATGAATCATGAAAAAATTCCAGACCCCACTGCCGATCAGGCGATCGCGAAAGCAGACAGGCAGCGGCGCCTGGAAGAAAAGCACGGGATAAGGATAGGGGAAACCATTTACATAACCGAAACGACTATGGAAGGAGAGCACGGCAGAAAGACCGTGAGAAAAATTAAAGTGAAAGTCGCTGGGCTATACGAGCATCACATTCGCCTGTTATTCCCTAGCGGATACTGTGAGTGTTATACCTGGTGGGCATTTCGTCAGATGAGGGGGTGAGGCCGGTGAGATCAGAAGAATTGAAAAGATTCTTGGATTTTGTAAAAGAAAGCCAAGACCTTTATGAGACTGCGAAGAAAAACATGCAGCAGGAAGACAGAAGGCTTCAGGACTTTCTTCATGAAATTGAGTTCGAACCCACAGCCAAGAAAAGAAGTAAGGTCTGCACCAGGCTTCACAAAAGCAGGGAGGTGCGAAGGTGCTACAAAGATCTTGTAGAGGAAACCGAAGATCTTGTGAAATTTTTTGAAGAGCCACAAAATAAGAAAACACTGGACAAGATGGTACAGCTTTTGGGAAAGCTTCGGAAGGTCGAAAAATACCACCGGGAAAGGACCTATTATCCGAGAGTAAAGGAGTGAGAAGAAATGGAAATGACAAAGGAAATCCTGATTGAGTACTGCGAACTGAGGCAGGAAGCAGCAGATCTCAGGCTGAGAATCGAAAGAGACCAAAGAAGATTAAGTGAGATGCAGGAAAAAGGATATGTGGTCTCAGATACTGTCAAAGGAACCAGAAAAGATGGAACGATCGGCCCCATTAAGATCACAGGATTTCCTGAGCCAGCCTATGAGGATACCAAGGCGATGCTAAAAAAAAGAATTGCGAAATTGGAGATTGTAGAGAGCGACCTTCTGGCAGCAGTCAATAAGGTGGACGATTACATAGAGACGATTCCCAAAAGTGAGTTGAGACAGATATTCAGACTTTATTATCTGGATGATCTAACCTGGGCCCAGGTAGCGCTCCAAATGAACGTTAGATATCCAAAGAAGAGAATGAAATATACAGAAGATGGATGTAGAATGAAACACAATCGCTATTTGGAAAAAGTAAAATAATTTGAAAAATGTTCGGTCACGTTCGCTTAAAGTGTGGTATTCTTTAGAATAAGCAGAAATGCAAAAATCTTTGACGTTGCGGTTGCCGGTGTGTCAGAGCCCGGCGGCTGATTTTTCCCCTATGTAGTTTTTGAGAAACACCCTGTAGAAATATGGGGTGTTTTTGTTAGAATAAATAGTTCCTCCTATTGACAAGTGTGTATAAAATGTGTATAATATAATCATAAGGAGGAACGATATGAAGCAAAGGGACCTGGTTAAGAAACTTCAAAGTGCAGGCTTCAAATTTGAACGGCATGGTGGCAATCACGATATTTACCGACGGGGTAAAGATGAGGAGCAAGTACCAAGACACAAAGAAGTCAACGAAAATCTAGCAAAAGCAATTTTGAGGAAATGGGGGTTGTAAAACCCCCTGACCTTAAAAAGCGAAGGAGGTAGAAAGGTGAAAGTAGCATATCCAGTTATTTTTACAGAAACAAAAGATAATATTTTAATCGAGGTTCCAGATTTAAAAATATATACAGAAGCAAATGGGGCTGAAGAAGAAAAAGGAACGATGGCGGACGCGATTATGATGGCGCGGGATGCGATTGGACTTCATTGCATTACTGCTGAGGATAACAAAGCATCTCTGGAAGAACCATCAGCAGTTTCTGACATTGAAGTGGAAAAAGGAGTATTTGCTGAAGAGGGAAAAGGCTTTGTATCTTTGGTGGACGTAGATTTGGTAAGCTATCGCAGAGCCATTGAAAATAAGTCTGTAAGAAGGAATGTGACGTTGCCATATTGGCTGAATGCCGAAGCAGAAGCGGCACATATTAATGTTTCTAAGGTGTTACAAGAAGCATTGATGTCTGTACTGGAAGTTAGCAGGTAAAAAGAGAGGAGGTACTCAGAGTGATCTGGGTGCCTTTTCTTATGCTGTAAAGGAGGTGAGCCTGAATGACAGAAAAACAGAAGAGGTTTGTAGAAGAGTATCTGATTGACCTGAATGCCACTCAGGCTGCCATCAGAGCCGGTTATTCCCCTCAGACGGCCTATTCGATCGGTGAGGAGAACCTGAGAAAACCTGAAATCAAAAGCAGAATAGATAAAGCCATGGCGGAGAGATCTCGCCGAACCGGCATTAATCAAGACCGAGTCTTGCAGGAGCTGGCACGAATTGGTTTTGCAAAGATCACGGATGTTCTTGACCCAGAGACAGCGAAGATCAAACAGGACGCGTCTGACGATGATCTTGCCTGCATCCAGTCGATTAAGATCAAGCCGAATGAGTTCGGAACGGAAAGAGAGGTAAAGTTGTATGACAAAAAGTCAGCCCTGGTTGATCTCGGGAAACATCTCGGACTGTTCAAGGACAAGGTGGAGCTGACGGGCGATATGGATCTGAATATCACGATTGACTACGGCGAGGATGATACTGGATGAACATCGCGGTAAAAGCCAATCCGTGCTTCCGTGAAGTGGACAGGAGTCAGAAGCGGTATATCGTGATGAAAGGATCGGCCGGTTCCGGGAAGAGTGTTGATACGGCCCAGAATTATCTCTTGCGCCTGATGCAGGATAAGGGCCGGAACCTGATCTGTATCCGGAAATCGGATATCACGAACCGGGACAGTACCTATGCGGAACTGACGGGCGCAGCTTATCGGATATTTGGTGACCAGGTGGATAGATACTGGAATATCAAACAGAGTCCACTGTCTCTTACTTTTCGACCTAACGGGAATCAGATCATCTTCCGGGGCGTGAACGATGAAAAGCAGCGAGAGAAACTGAAATCCATTACTTTCCAGAGGGGCAAACTGACGGATGTGTGGATCGAAGAGGCAACGGAGATCACGCAGGCAGATTTTGAGATCATAGACGACCGTCTCAGAGGCGAGTTGCCGCCTGACCAATTTTATCAAATTCGAATGACCTTCAATCCAGTGAACAAAAATCATTGGATCAAGAAGGTCTTTTTTGATACTCCGGATTCAAATGTGCTGACACACCATAGTACTTATCTGGATAATCGATTCATCGATGCTGCATATCACGCCAGAATGGCTCGCCGTAAAGAGGTGGATCCGGAAGGATATCAGATTTATGGATTAGGAAATTGGGGTGAAGTTGGCGGTCTAATCCTGCATAACTGGGCAGTGGAAAATATTAGCCAGAATCTGGATGATTACGATGACATTGCGATTGGGCAGGATTTTGGATTCAATCATGCCAATGCCATTCTTCTGTTGGGGATGAAGGATGATAACATCTACATCCTACAGGAAATATACGTCTTTGAGAAAGAAACGGCGGAGATCATACCGTTGGCAATCAAAGATGGAATTCCCATAAAGAGAACAATGTGGTGTGATTCGGCAGAACCAGACCGGATAAAAGCATGGAAGACAGCGGGATTCCGAGCAAGGGCAGTAAGTAAAGAGCATACAACGGAGAAGAAGTATCAGTCAGCCCAGATTGACTGGCTGAAAGGAATCGTCAGCAAAGACAAGGTAATACACCGTATGATCTATGTACACCCATCCTGTACAAATACAATAAAGGAATTGCAGCAGTGGAAGTGGAAAAAAGATGAGCGCACCGGAGAGTATTTGGATGAACCGGTACCATATATGGATGATGCAATGGCGGCGCTGCGTTACGGTGTGGAAGGTTGGAGGAAGCCAAAGACAAGCTATAACAGTGGACTGACAGGAGGAATATAGAATGTTTCGAGTAGCGGCAGACACGGGGATGACGCCGGAACTTCTGGCGAAATATATGACAAAACATAAGACTGAGATTACTCAACGGTACCAGAAGCTGCATGATGCTTATGAAAATAAGTATGCAATCAGTCAGAATGTGAAGAAACCAGATTGGAAACCGGATAACCGTATTCCTGTAAATTTTGCAAAGTATATCACAGATACAATGAATGGATTCTTTATCGGTATTCCGATCAAAGTGATCTGTGACGATGAAGGTGTATCGAAGTATCTTGAATTCTTAGATCAGTACAACGATCAGGATGATAACAATGCTGAACTGTCAAAAGTCTGCAGCATCTATGGGAAGGGGTATGAAATGTACTTTGTAGATGAGGAAGGTAACATTGGTATTACATACCTGACACCGCTTGATGCCTTTATGATCTATGATGACAGTATCCTTGAGCGCCCGCTCTTTTTTGTCAGGCATTATAAGGATGCAGATAATGTGGAGTGGGGGAGTTGGTCTGATGGTCAAGTTGTACAGCACTTTGTGAACCGGGGGTCATACAAATGGGTGGGAGAACCGAAAAGACATGGATTTGGTGGTGTTCCTGCTGTTGAGTTTGTAGAAAATGAGGAGCGGATGGGAATTTTTGAAAGTGCCCTTCCTATGATTGATGCTTATAACAAGGCGATATCTGAGAAAGCAAATGATGTGGATTACTTTGCAGATGCTTATTTAAAGATTCTTGGCGCAGCATTGAGCGACGGAGAACTGACTAACCTGAGACGGAATCGTATCATTAATTTTGATGGTGAAGACGCAGGAAAGCTGGTTGTAGAGTTTTTGCAAAAGCCAAACGGGGATGCAACGCAAGAGAATTTAATCAATCGGCTAGAGAAACTGATCTTCCAAATTAGTATGGTGGCGAATATTTCAGATGAAAATTTTGGCTCTTCTTCTGGAATAGCGCTCAAATATAAGCTTCAGGCTATGAGTAATCTTGCCAAAACAAAGGCCATGAAGTTTAAATCGGGAATGAATCGGCGGTATAAGCTGATTTTCAGCAATCCAGTTTCGGGGATGAAAAAGGATGCGTGGGTAGGGATTGAACCTGTGTTTACCCAGAACTATCCGGCAAATCTTTTGGAAGAATCTCAGATAGCTGGAAATCTTTCTGGAATTACATCACGCGAGACACAGCTTAAAGTGCTATCAGTTGTTGATAATATACAACAGGAGATCGAAAGAATAGAGGAAGAAGAAACCTCTCAGCAGGATACAGTCATGCAGCAGATGTTTGGAGGTGTAACTAAAGATGAACAGCCTGGAATATTGGAAGAACCGGGAAGCGGAACAGAGGAAACATAATATCCAGGATGAAGCTGAGTACCAGAAACGTATCTGGGAGATCTACCAGAACATGATTGATGAGATTGAGAAAGAGATCAACGGATTTTATGGAAAGTATGCCAGCAAAGAAGGCATCACGATGGCGGAAGCAAAAAAGCGTGCCGCAAAAGCTGATATAGAAGCCCTTGGCCGAAAGGCTGCCCGATACGTCAAGAATAAGGATTTTTCAGCACAGGCAAATGAGGAGATGCGGCTTTATAACTTGACCATGAAGGTGAATCGGTTGGAGCTTTTAAAAGCGCAGATCGGCCTTGAGATGGTCTCCGGGTTCGATGAGCTACAGAAATATTACAATGAGATCCTGACGGAGAGGACCATGTCGGAATTCGAGCGGCAGGCGGGAATTCTGGGAAAGGCAATTCAGAATAATGCGAAGGCGGCTCATGCGATCGTGAACGCATCCTTCCACAATGCTACATATTCAGACCGGATCTGGATGTATCAGGGAATGCTTAAAAATGAACTGAGCAGCCTGCTACAGACCGGACTGATCCAGGGACAGAATCCACGGAAGCTGGCATCGCATCTCAGGAAGCGGTTCGGGGTGAGCCAGAGCAACGCAGAGCGGCTGATGATCACGGAGCTGGCGAGGGTGCAGACGGAAGCGCAGAAGCAATCATTTGAGCGGAATGGGTTTGAGGAATACACCTTCCTCGCGCTTGGAACAGCCTGTCCAATCTGTCAGGCGTTGAATGAGAAGCATTTTAAGGTCGCGAAGATGATGCCAGGAACGAACGCCCCGCCGATGCATCCAAGGTGTCGTTGCTCTGTGGCCAGCTACGAGGACAGCGCAGAATACGAGGCTTGGCTGGATTACCTGAGTAAAGGCGGCACCACGGAAGAGTGGAATAAACTGAAAGCCAAGCAGAAATCGAGCCGAAAATCCGTTGCAAAAGGTTCTGATTCTGGTATAATGAAATCAAATAAGAGGAGCATATATGAAGGTATTCCGCGATCATGGAAACAGGTTGAAGGTCTGGACGATTCGTTGTGTTCTGTAAATCCCAATTATTTTTCCGGGGATGAAGCATATAAAACAAATTGCACGAATTGTATATCTGCTTATGAAATGCGAAAACGTGGGTATAACGTAATAGCAAGACCGGCAACTAAAAACCATTACCTAAGTCGCCATCCAGAAGCGGCGTGGGTAGGTGCAGAGGTCAGGACAACGTCAGGAAGCGGATTGGAAGATATTGTCAGCGTAACTGAAAAATGGCCAGACGGAGCGAGGGTAGAAGTGGCAGTTACGTGGAAAGGCAGACAGAATGGACACGTGATTGTGGCTGAGAAAGTGAATGGAAAGATCCGATTCTATGACGTGCAATCAGGAGAGAAGATATCATCAAAAATATTTTCATACGTTGAAGATGATAAAACCTTATTTTGGAGAATCGACGATCTCGAACCGTCAGATCGAGGGATTACAGCTTGTGAGGTAGGTGATTAGGATGAAGTTTAAATCAGCTTGTGAAAAGGCTATGAATTATTTTCAAAAAGAATATGGTGATATAGGATTTTACTCAATTAAGGATCTCGGAGACAGATGGCTTTTTGATGGCGCAAGCGCACAATCGGAAACGATATACGATAAGCAAGGAATAACTATAGATAAGAATACAGGAAAATTAGACTTGTTTTATCTTCCGAATGATAAAAACTTTGAACTTCTCGAAGATGCTGTTGATATTGTTATTCCGGAAGAATATAAAGTAACAGCTTAGCTACCACCAGTCAGAAATGGCCGGTGGTATTTTACATGGAGGTGCGAACAATGGCGAAGGACGATATGTTTAAAATCATTTATTGTATCCTGAAAGAATTGTATGAATGTATGAAGCAGGGCGTCAACGTCAATAAAGAAGATATTAGCTATGAAAGGTTTGGCATCCCATATTCTTATTGGCTGGATATCATTATTCAGATGCAGGAAAAGGGATTTATCAATGGTGTTAGGTGCCGTATGACAAAAGGTACGGGCCGGATTGTGAATTATGACGAGATAGGCATCACTTTTGACGGAGTTGAGTACCTGGAAGAAAATTCGGTGATGAAGAAGGTAAGAGAAACATTGAAAGATATTAAAGATATTGTACCGAGATTATAGAGCCAGTCGGAAACGGCTGTTTTTTAATGCTCATTTTTAGGAGGTTTTAGTAATGAATATACCTGAGAAAGTAAAAATTTTGTATAAAGAATATACCGTAGAAGAACAGGAGAATTTACATGATGGCGGCAAAGAGCTTTATGGCCAGATTCATTATCTGTCAGAAAAGATTATGTTGAATACCAACAGTTCCGATAAACAAAAGGAGGCCACCTTCCTTCATGAAATCATTCATGGTTTGGATGAAATGTATTGTATAGGTCTAAAAGAAAAGCAGGTTGAGAAACTTGGAACTGCTCTGTACATACTGTTACAGGATAATCCGAAGATGTTTGGAGAAAATTTATGAAAAAGCAATATACCGTATCAAAAGATGCGAACATGCTGGCTCCTGATTGGCTGGCTGCCCGGATAAATTATAGGACTATCAAATTTTTATATGATATTTTGGATGGAGCCGAAACATTGAAAGGGGTGAGAATCGGTGAGGAGATTGCGAAAATCGGAGACACAATATCATTTGATGGTAAGCGGTTATCAGTAGGAAGGCGGTGATCCAATAATCTCCCATCGGCGGGGAATGACCGGAGCAGTAAAGGAGTGGTGTGATTGATTGCAGTAAATGTCCGGAAGGGCGGAATTACAGTTTCCGGCCATGCAAATTACGCAGAGGTTGGAAAAGATATTGTCTGTGCCGGTGTGACGGCGCTGACGCAGACTCTGATCAGGTCGCTGGAAGATCTGGCAAAGGATAAAATTAAATATGAAATATCACCCGGGAGGGTTGATATACATTACGGGAATCTATCGGAAGCAGGAAAGCTTCTAGTGGATTCCTTTTTCATTGGCGTCTGTTTGATTGCCGATGAATTTCCGGATTATATCCGGATAGTGTGACCAGGCATGAAGGTCAATAAACTTTATGGAAAAGCCAGGCGTGGAAGCTATAAGCTACGGAGAAGTGAAGCATTGACACTTAAAACTATGGAGGTACAGTGAGTTATGAAAAATAAAAACTTTATGGCGTTACAGTTGTTTGCAGACGATCCTGCACCTGTAAATCCGAATCTAGATGATTCTAGAGATCCGAAGCCGGGAGACCCTAAAACAATTGAGGTTGATCCGAAAGGCAATCCGGATCCCAAACCCGTACCGAAGTATACAGACGAGGACCTTGATCGCATCTTTGATAAAAAGTTTGCCCGGATGATGGAGAAGCATCAGAAAGAACTTGACGAGGCTAGGCGTTTGACGGAAATGAACGCTCAGGAAAGAGCGGAACATGAGAACAAGAAACTTCAGGAGCAGGTACAGGAACTTCTCCGCAAAGAGGCGGTTTCTGAGATGACAAAGTCAGCCAGAGCGATGCTGAGTGAGAAGAACATCAACATAGGAGATGATCTTTTGAGTGTCCTAGTTTCCGAGGATGCGGACAAGACCAAAAAGTCGGTTGAAAATTTCATTTTCTTGTTTGAGAGTGCGGTAAATAAATCTGTTAAGGATGCACTGAAGGGTGAATCACCGAAGACCGGAGGGGCATCTGGATTGACAAAGGAGCAGATCATGAAAGTAAAAGACCGGACTGAACGCCAGAGATTGATTCAGGAGAATATGCACCTATTCAAATAATGGAGGTATGACATGAAGAATAAAGTATTTAGAGAGTTGCAGTTATTTGCAGCAGAAACAGGAACGACAGTTGCGGCGGACCTTACTCCTGCGATTTCCGTGGACTTTACCAGCCGGATTGCCCAGAATATTGTGGAGTTACAGCAGCTTTTGGGAATCACTGATCTGATCCCGATGGCTGCTGGAACGGATATTAAAATCTATAAATGGACCGTTGGCGAACTGGCTGCTCAGGTAGGAGAAGGTGAAGATATTGATCTTACCCACGTAAAAAGAGAACTGGCGGACACTATTACGCTGGATCTGGATAAGTACCGCAGGAATACAACAGCAGAAGCAATCCAGAAGGTGGGCCGTGATATCGCAATTAATCAGAGCGATGAAAAACTAATTCAGAAAGTACAAAAAGGAATCAAAGGTTCTCTCTATACGGTTCTGAAAGCTGGTACAGGAACTGCGGCAGGAACAAACCTGCAGATCTGTTTGGCAAATCTGTGGGCCAAGCTTCAGAAATATTATGAAGACGAGGACGTCAGCCCGGTATACTTCGTCAATCCGCAGGATGTGGCGGATTATCTTGGCACTGCGCAGATTACCATGCAGACTGCCTTTGGTTTTACTTATATCGAAAACTTCCTTGGACTGGGTACGGCGATTGTATCCCCGCAGGTAGAGGCAAAAAAACCGATTGCCACTGCAAAAGAAAATTTGCGAGGCGCATATGTACCGATGTCCGGTGATGTGGCACAGACTTTCAATCTGACCGCAGATACTACCGGCCTTGTTGGTATGACGCATTCCACAAAGACGGGCAATGCAACCGTCGATACCCTGCTGATGTCCTGCGTGAAATTCTTTCCAGAATTCCAGGATGGCGTATTTGTAGGTACAATCTCGGGGGAATAATCGGGTCTGACATTTTGACTATTCCGTCCCAAGGTCAGACCCTGTACGGTAAGAGGATTTCTTCTCTTATTGGGGGCGATGTAAAAGTGTATGAAGATGGCACCGTAACTGGTACTATGAAACATGTAACAGGATATACAGGGTTTAATGAAGCGGATCCGGAAGAACAGGAAGGGTATTTCTTCCCATTCCATTTGACAAAGTCCGGAACGAACATGACATTCAAAAAGAACGGGGCAGCCTCTAAAGAGAATATTCCATGGGAGGCTGATAATGTGTTCCGGGTGACGTCATCGGATACTTTTGAAGTGCTGGTGGATGATGAGTCGGTAGTAATCTTCAATTTTGCTAAGGTAGTATTTACGAAATAAGAGGTGATTCCTCATGCTGGAAAAGATTAAGATTTTATTGGGACTTCCTGTGGAAGAACATTTACTTGACGAGAAACTCAACATTATTCTGGACGCGGCCAAAAACCGGCTGAAACTATTGCTGGGTGGAATTGAAGTGCCCCCTCAGATGGAGTATATTCTTGTGGATGTGTCTGTTATTCGGTTTAATAAAATCGGTTCGGAAGGGCTTTCTTCTCATACAGTTGAAGGAGAAAGCTTATCTTTCGCGGAGGATGATTTTGCAAATTACAGAACAGATATCCAGGCTTATTTAGATACGCAGAAGGATGTGGTAAGAGGAAAGGTGAGATTTCTTTGAGATATGACGTGCCTATTCATTTTCAGAAGGTTTTTCAGGGAGAATATAATCCGCAGACTGGCAATTACGCAGAAGATGAAATTGAAGAAAATACATGTTTTGCATTGGTTTCTGAAACACAGACGGAAATGCTCAAATTGGTTTATGGAAATCTCAGGCAAGGAAGTTTAACGGTCCAAGTTCAAAATCATATCTGCGAACCTTTTGACCGGATTCGTATCGGAGAAAAACTATACACGGTGGATTTTATTAGGAAGTTGCGGACGAAACAGGTACTTGTGCTTTCGGAGGTACAGTGATGGGCGAGATTAAGATTATCGGTATGGAAAAGCTTCAGAAGAAACTGAAAAATAATGTCAGTATGGATGATGTGGAACGGGTGGTCCGTCATAATGGAGCAGAAATGGAAGAAAAAGCTCAGAGAAATGCCCCAGTAGATACCGGAACATTGAAGCGTAGTATTAGTCTGGAGATAACAAACGGCGGCATGAATGCCCAGGTAGAGCCAACAGCAGAATACGCGCCGTATGTTGAATTTGGCACCCGACTCATGGAAGCACAGCCCTACTTAAAACCTGCTTTTGAAGAGCAGAGAGAAAAGTTTAAAAAGGACATGAAAAAGCTGACGAGGTGATGAGATGGATCCACAGCAGGAGCTCTTCACAGAGCTGTTATTAAATTTGAGAAATAAAGGATATGACGTGTATGATACATTCCTCCCGCCGGAGGACACGCCGTATCCTTTTATTTATCTGGCGGACAGCCAACAGACGGATGACCCGAACAAGTCAGCTGTGTTTGGGAGTGTGTACCAAACCATCCACGTTTGGCATAACAATCCGAAGCAACGGGGAGCTTTATCTGGGATATTGCTGGATATCAAGAGGGTCTGCTATGGCTTGGAACACACGGAAAATTTTGCATGGGATGTACGGAATATGAACCAGAGAATTCTGCCGGATAACACGACAAAGATTCCACTTTTGCATGGTTTGTTGGAATTGGAGTTTAAATTTTCGTAATTTCTAAACAGGGTATGGAAACCCTATGCTTATATATTAGGAGGTTTAGGTGATTTTGATGAGTGAAATGAAAAAAAGAATGACTAAACATTACCAGGTTCCGCGGTTTTCTGCTTTGCCTTTACAAGTTTTTGCAGGCAGTGGAAATAAAGAAGCTGTACAGGGAACTAAAATTGTCTATTTATATAGAATTGCAAAAGATGCGAGTACAAAGGATGGAACTCTGCTTGCGTTTACAACAGAAAATGGCCGGACAAAGAGCAAGGATGCCGATTCTACAGCGACCAAAGATGGGAGTATTCGGACGCCGGGAGCAGCTGAAGTGGAGATCACAGCGACATCAATTTTGGCCAAAGGTGATACAATGCTGGATTCTTTGGAAAATGCCATGGATGCAGATGAATTAATTGAAATCTGGGAAGCGAATCTTGCGGAACCGGTGGAGGAAGAAGACAACAAATTTAAGGGCATGTATTTTCAGGGATATCTGACGGAGTTTGAGAAGACTTCTTCCGCAGAAGATTTTGTAGAGTGTTCATTGACATTTGGTATCAACGGAACCGGAGCCCGGGGAGAGGTGACAGTATCAACGGAACAACAGGAATTAGCAAGCTACGTATTTAAGGACACTACCAGAGTAGGCGCATGATATGGGATAGGAGGAAAAAATGTTGGAATTAACAATAAATAACCAGGTGTATGCGTTTCGATTCGGTATAGGATTTCTGCGGGAGATCAATAAACAGATAAATGTGCCGGTTGAAGGATTGCCAGGAGTGAAAAAGGATGTGGGGTTCAACTATAAATTTGCTGGAATCCTGAACGGAGATGTGGAAGCTTTGATTGATGTCCTGGATTTGGCAAATAAGGGAATGGAACCGCGTGTTACGAGAAAAATACTGGACAGTTATATCGAAGATGAGGATACAGATATTGATGCGGTATTTGAGGAGGTATTGGATTTTTTAAAGAAAGCGAACTGTACCAAAAATACAGTTCGGAAGATATTAGAAGAGATAGAGAAAGAGGAAAAGAAGAATTAACTTTTGAAGAGCAGTATAGAGAGATCGCTTTAAATTGTTTTCGTTATCTTGGAATGAAATCGTTTTCAGAAGTGAATCAGTTGACGATTCCAGAATTCAATCTCCTCATGGAAGCGGTTAAGCTGCAGCAAATCGACAAGGATTATCGAAATCATTTGCAGGCATTTTTGAATTATTCGGTTAAAGCCCAGAAAAAAATTGGCAGAAATAAAACGAGGCCGATTTTTACAAAATTTCAGAAGTTCTATGACTATGAAAAGGAATTAGAGAAGGCGAGAGGGACTGTAAAAAGTCGTTTTGCGGAGGCTAGCAAATTTTTGAGAGGAGGGAAGACACGTGGCTGAGAGTTTTAGTATAAGGGCGGTTTTATCGGCGGCAGATCGTGGGTTTTCGTCAGCAATGAAGAATGCGCAAAGCAGTATTTCGAATTTAAAAAGTGTCGTTACAGGCGGCCTTGGTTTTGGAGTGCTGGCAGGGATTGGACAAAGCGCGTTTTCGGCCATTGCAGGAAATGTAAAAAGCCTTGGGAGTGAAGTGATCGGTACGTCGGATTCCATGCAAAAGCTGCAGCAGGCAATGCGTTTTTCAGGAACGTCGGAGAGCGAGATTCAAAGAATTGCGGGAGCCACAGGGACATTAAAAACTTATGCGGATCAGACAGTATTTTCGTTAAATGACGTTATGAGTACTTTTGGAGCTTTGTCGGCGAATGGAATTCAAGATGCAGACAGAATGGTAGAATCTGTTGGAAACGCAGTTGCTGTTTTTGGAGGAGGCGCAGAGGAATTCAGCCGAGTAGGCCTTGCGTTTTCGCAGGCAATGGCGGCGGGGGCTTTACATGCAGAAGACTGGAATCAAATTTTGGACGCCAGTCCGCAGCTTGCGGGAGGGTTGAAAAAAGAGCTTGTAAAGCTGAATCCTGTTTTGGGAAATGATTTCAAAGGAGCGATGGAAGAAGGGGCTATTACTGCTGAGCTTTTAGGCCAGGCTATGAATAACATTGGTATGACGGATATGGCCAAGGATGCGGCAAGTTCGGTAACGACGTTTGAAGGGGCTATGGGAAATTTGGAAGCTACGGTTACCACTGGCATGGGGCAGATATATGATTCCTTTGCAAAGGCAGGCGTGGTAAGCTCCATTAATAAATTGTCGGATGCCGTATCTAAGGCTTTTCCCAAGATTTCAGGCTTTATCGTATCTTTGCAGCCATACTGGGAGAAGCTGGAATCGGCCGGAAGCCGTGTAGGACAGGCATTCAGCAGTGCTTTTTCCGCAGTTTTAGCATCTTTTTCAAAGACAACGGGTAAGATTGGGGGAGATCAGTCTGTCGCAAAATTTGGAAGTATTGTCGAGCAGGTTTCTGAAAAATTAATACAGTTCGCGGGATTCCTGGAAAAGAACGCGGATGCGATTGCGAAGGTGATACCTCATATCCCCAAACTGGCAGCTGGTTTTGCCGGGCTGAAAATATTATCTGTGGTTTCGCCTATGCTGGGGGGATTTGTGAAATCTATCGGGAGGCTGGCGGCGGCAGGAATTGGAACGATCGCCTCCCGACTGTTTGGTATATCAAGAAGTCAGGAACAGGTAGGCAGATCCAGTTCGGGCAGTTCTAAGAAGATATTAGCTTCAGCGAAAGCTTTTTTGTTGATGGGGGCCGGTGTAGCCATGATTAGCGGAGGGTTTTATTTACTGGCTCAGTCGGCAACGGGATTAGCTGATGCGGGTGGTGTGGCAATTGCAGTGATGTTTGGGCTTGTGGGAGCTGTGGGGGCTCTTGGTTTTGGCATGACGGTAATGTTAAAAAGTATTACGGCAGGCCCTGGAAAACTGAGGGCTCTGGGGACAACACTGATATCTCTTGGCGCCGCAGTATTGATGATTAGTGGAGGATTTGCGGTTCTTTCACAAGCGTCTATTGCGCTTGCAAACGCCGGAATGCCAGCAATAGCCACCATGTTTGGTTTAGTGGCAGCAATAGGAGCCTTGATGGTGGTGGCTTCAAAAGTTGGGGTGCAGCTAACAGCGGGAGCAGTTGGGATGGTCGCTTTTGGAGCGGCTGTATTAATTGCAGGAGCAGGAATGGCGTTGATGTCTCAGGCATGTGTTAATTTGGTGAGTGCCGGTACCCCTGCGATCGCTGTTATGGCGGGTATGGTAGTGGCGCTTGCTGGATTAATGGCTTTGGCAGCAGTATTGGGTCCAATGCTAACAGCAGGAGCAGTTGGCATGTTGGCATTTGGCACAGCACTTGTATTAGTAGCAACATCAGCTTTGATTGGATCGGCAGCGTTGGCTGTGGTAGCCGGAGTGCTTCCAACTGTATCTCAGTATGGAGCATCAGGAGCTGTAGCGATCGCTCAGTTAGGAGCGGCTATGATCGTGTTTGCAACGGGCGCAGCTACGGCAGGAGCGGCGAGCATAGTACTCGGAGCTGGTCTTCTTATAGCTGGTACCGGTGCTACGGTGGCTGCGGCGGGAGTTACTCTTCTTGCCGCTGGAACAACTCTTTTAGCTGCTGGGCTCACCCTTACGGCAACTGCGGCAACGTTACTTGGAGCCGGACTTCCAATGGTTGCAACTGGGGCGACAGCGGCGGCAGCGGGACTGACAGCAATGTTGGGTGGAGCGACTGCACTTAGCGCTATACTTCTTCTGCTGACAGCTTCCATGGCGGCATTTTCTGCTGTATTGCTGTTATCATCAGCCGGGTTGATAACTTTTGGAGCCTCAGTTACATTGAGTGCGGCAGGAGCAGCACTGTTGGCTACATCCCTGGTATTGGTCAGTTCATCCGTGAAATCCATTGCAAGCAATGCGAAATCAGCGGAATCTTCGTTGTCTTCCATGGTGAGTTCAGTAAATATTGTAGAAAGTGGCCTGAATGCGTTGAAAAGTGTAGCAGGCAGTGCTATGGATGGTTTTATCAATGCTTTTAAATCAGGGAATAAACAAGTGACATCCGAAGCTAAGAGCATGGCAAACGGTATTAAAAATAATCTGGAAACTGGATTAAATTCTTTGTCCCAGGTGGCAAGAACGGCGATGTCCAGATTTACGTCTGGATTGAATCAAGGAGGAGCAGCTGCTGTGAGTGCAGCAAGAAGCATCTCTGCAAATGCTGTAGCGGCTCTAGGATCGTCCGCAGGAGTTGCATATAGTCATGGATATAATATTGGCGCGGGTTTTGCCAATGGCATGGCAGCCAGTCTTGGCAGAGTGCAGAATATTGCTTCTCAGATGGCAGCGGCAGCAGCTCAAGCAATCGCTGCCAAGGCGAAAATTGGAAGTCCTTCAAAGGTTACCTATAAACAAGGTCTCTGGGTAGGTGAAGGTTTTGTGAATGGCATCAAGTCTATGATAAATCAGGCTTGGTCGGTATCAGAAGATCTGGTGAGCATCCCAAACCTTGCGATTGCAGGCTTGGGAGGGTTTCAAGGGGAACTGTCAGAAGCCTATTCATACAGCCGGAATATTACCATCATTGTTCCGTTTGACATTGATGGACGGGAGTTTGCACGCGCGGAAGCGCAGTACATGGATGATGAACTCGGCAGGCTCCAGACGAGAAGTAAGCGGCTGGCAGGTCGGTCATAGGAGGGTTGTGAATGCTATATGAATTTCGAGATACAACAGAATACACGGAATTTCCATTTTCCCTTCCGGCCCAGGCCATGCAGTTTAATGGAAAATGGATAGAAGCAGAGATCCCTGGCTATAGAACGCTCTATGTGTCTGGCCGGGAAATTATATCTGCGGAAATCACAGACACAGTAGTTGGTGCTGCAGATGGGTCACTGTACGAAAGGCGCAGATATGAGCCGAGAACAATTCTAGTAGGATATCAGTTGATTGCGAAGAGCAACGAAGAGTTCTGCGAGGCTTTCAATCATTTGAATGGCATCCTGAACGCAGAACAGGCCCATATTTCCTTCAATGACGAGCTGGATAAGTATTATATTGGAACGAAGACGAAGCTAGAAGACATCCCTTCCGGTGTTAATTCCGTAACCGGAGAGATTGAAATATACTGTTCGGACCCCTTTAAATATTCTGTGACCGAGTTTACCGCAAAACCGAATGACAGCGGGATTATTAAGATTCATTACGAGGGGACATACCCTTCTTATCCGGCTGTGGATGCAGTCATGACTAGTGACAATGGATATGTTTCCTATATTAATGAGAAAAATGGTGCGACATTGCTGGCTGGAAATCAGTCTGAAGTTGATGGAGAGGATGTTGATAACGTCTCAGAGCTCCTCATTAATAAAGGTTTTTACAATGGTCCTGGAATATGGATCCTGAATCAGGCCACTCTGTACGGAAATATGGTTCAGAATGGAACACTGCGGATTCAGGAAACTGCAAAAGGTACCGGTGTGACTGGCGATAACTGGGGAAGTGGAAGTTCCTGGCATGGGATCGGGCTTCACAGAGCCGTTCCCGCCGACTCTACAGGCCATATCGGAGCGCAGAATTTCTGTTTAGAATGGAAGAATTATTTTGGTTCTCTCTCGGCAAAAGAGCTGGGAATGGCCCAGTTTGTAGTCAGCTATTTGGACACCGGAGAGAAGAGGCCTTTAGCTGGCATTGTGTTTGTAAAAAATACGAGGGCCTCATTGAATGCCATTGCTGAACTTCGAGTTGGGAATCAAATTATGAAATCGATTCGTTATAAGTGTAATAGTGCCAGCAAGATATCCGGTTCAAAGACAGCCAACTCGAAGGTGGAAAAAAACGGAGGGGATTTTCGATTCACCATTGGCGGGAAAATCTATGAATATTCCAATGATGATCTGGCAGATGCGGAAGGTATCGAAGTAGACTTATTTGTAGCTAAATATGCTTCCAGAACTGCAATGGTGCGAAATACGCTAATTGGATTGAAATTCTATAAATACGGAGTCAATGGTTGGACTGACCTGAAAAATCAATTTGCCGAAGGTCAGAAAGTAACCTTTGATTGCAGCTCAGGAGAAATCCTGATTGATGATGAATCTACTCCGGAAATTGGAGCTTTGGGAAACGACTGGGAGAATTTTAAGTTGAATCCTGGAATCAATAACATTGCCTGTTACTACTCAGATTTTGCCCAAGAACCGGATATAACCCTGCGGTATCGGGAGGTATATTTATGATTGTATATTTTGCTGACCGATTTTTAAATATTCTTGGGAAGGCTTCTACTGGACTTCCTAAGGGATACCGTATTATCAATGATGTCAAGACTGAAGACGTGGATTCAGGTGTAAGCACTTTTGAATTCGATTTGAAATACAAGGAGGATACGTTGTCTGAGGCAAGAAACATGGTGTATCCGGGTAATTATGTCATGCGGAGTTATGATGATTTGGATGAATTCTATACGATCATTGACACCGAAGCGGACACTTCTAATAATACAATTTATGTTTATGCGGAGGATGCAGGTTTGGATCTTCTTAATGATGTGTACGGAGAATATACCGCTGATAAGGCATACCCGATATCCTACTATGTCGAAAAATACTCAAAAAACAGTGGATTCGAAATACACATTAACGAAATCACGAACCTTACTCGCACGCTTTCTTGGGACACGGACTCCACCGCATCTGAGCGGCTGCTGAGCATCGCAGCTTCGTTTGGGGCAGAAATCGGTTACAGTTTTGAGATTGATGGACTGGAACTGAAACACCGATATATTAACATCTATAAGCGGAGAGGAAAAGACTCTGGAATTGTGCTGAGATTGAACCGAGAGATAGACAAAATCGTCGTGAAACGTTCTATTGCCAATCTTGCTACTGGATATAAGGTGCTGGGAGGTACTCCGAAAGGAGCGGATAAGCCTATCAGCCTGAACGGGTATTCCTATGACGATGGAAATTTCTATGTGGCAGGAACATATCTTTTTTGCCGGGAAGCAAATAAGATTTGGAGTCGTAGGTACGCGGAAGAAGGGGTGAACGCTGGTTATATCTGTAAGATGTTCAATGGGACATCCACGAATCAGAAGACTCTGTGTTCGCAGGCGATCGCATCCCTCAAAAAAGTAAGTCGAATGGAAGAAAACTATGAAGTCACGCTCAAGAAGGTTCCAGATGGGTTGAAGATTGGAGACACAGTTTACGTCATTGACAATACTGGGGAAATGTATTTAGAGAGCAGGGTTCTTAAAATTGAGGTTAGAGCATCAGAAGGACAGTATACTGTGACACTTGGAGAGTATCTGATGAAGTCAAGTGGCATTGAGCCGGTATCTGCGATTGTTGATGAGGATACTCAGCCGACAGGAGCTATCATTGACGGAATGAATCTGGTAAATGGTACCGCGCCTGTGTGGATGACAGCTAATCTGTCAGGTTTCTTTGTGAAAAATGATGGACTGCGGTATCGAAAAGATGAAAGAAGAGTGAGTATTCAAGGGATAGTTTCTCCTGTACAGGAGATAGAAGGAGGGGATTCGCGGTTGATCTTTGTGTTACCGGAGGATATGTGGCCGTCTGTACCAATTCGGCAAGTGATGGTGGGAAGTGGGATAAACCAGTGGACGTTAGGAATAGATTTGAACGGGAATGTGACTTTTTCAAACTATGGGACCACGGGGAATGTTCCATGTTCGAGGACGGAAAAATTATATATTAATCTTTCCTATTATGTATAAGGAGGGAACGCATGTTAGACCAAACGATATATCTAGACGTTGTGCCTGGAGGTTTGCCGGCAGTTGTCAATGTGAGTCAATTTGACGAAGGGAGCCGGACACTTCATATTAATTTGTATGCCAGTGTTGGAGAATTTGAGATCCCTGCTGGCTCTACGGCTAAAGTACAGGGGACGAAAAGAGACAAAAAAGGTTTTTCTTACTCTGCCATTTTAAGTGGTACAGAAGTGACCTGTGACATCACTCAGAACATGACTGCCATATCCGGACGGGTTTATTGCGAAGTGGTGATAGAAAACGAAAATAATGTTTTGGTAAGTGCGACTTTCATTCTGGCGGTAAAAAAGGCTGCATTTGGGGACGGTACAGACATTTCAGATTCAGATCTTCCGGATTTTTATGAACTGGCTGCGCAGATTGCTCAGGATGCGCAAGACGCTCAGAATGCGGCCGAGATGGCGAGACAGGCTGCTCAGGAGGCTGCACAATTCACACCTGAAGGTTATCAACAGATGCAGTCTGACTTAGCAGATCTCAAAGTGACGGTATCTGACCAGGGGGAGCAGCTGACGGGAGAGATCAATAAGGCTGTTTTTGGATTGGAAAGGCCGATAAAAAGGGAGCTTTATCGGAAACGTCTTGCTCTCCAGACATTGTCCGGGAACGGCGAATATACAACGCTACAAGGTGGATGCTATCTTCCGACGACAGATCATTTCCTTCTTGCGATTGTCAATAAGGATAATGATTCTTGTATCTTAGTTGAATTGAATAAGGATTATGAGACAGTTATTAAGAGAGTGACTCTGGATCTGGGACACGCTAACGACCTTACTTATAATCCGGGGACTGGGAAAATATATGTCGCTACTGGAAATACAGGAATGAATGCGAATAAGATTGCTGTTTTGAATGGCGCCACATTTGGTTTAGAGAATACTATGGATCTTGGTAATGCAAGAGCAAAGTGGTTGGTCTCTTATGATAATGTAAATAACCGATATTATGTTTTGGACACCTCGTATCTGCAAATTTACGATTCAGAATGGGAGTTGTTGAAGCAATATGAAAATACTTACGGAGATTCTTACGTGGGAACAGGCGAAATGACCGCACAGTCTTCCTTCTGTTACGGTGGCAAGTTTATCGGGCTATATTTTGTAAGAGAGATTGTGAGCTCGTCGATGAGTGTTTCGGGCATCTATTTACAAATGATAGACTACGACACTGGGAAGGTGCAGACGGTAGCCCAATACACGCCGCGCGGAAATGCGGATGAGCCTGAATTTGTAGCAATGGTAGATAATGTAGGATATATGTTTGGAGGGCAAACATACTTTAGTGTGTCAAAGCTTTATTTCGATCAGGACAAGCTTTATGAATTTGAAGATAGTATCTTTGGAATTTCAACTTTGCTTCCAGAGAACGCGGATTTGGATGATTACCACATGCCTGGAATATACTTTTCTCCAAATACTTCATATACGGCTGGGATGGATAACGTTCCTGTTACAAGTGGATTTACTCTCTATGTTCTTCCAATTTGCGGAAATGTAATTGTTCAGAAATTGATTAATACGGCTGGAGAAATTTATAAAAGGATTTTGAGTTCAATACAAAATAAGTTTCTTGACTGGGAATTGATAGACAGCAGTGTTGGGGCGCGATATGAACAGCGGGATCGTGCGGCTTCACACACAGTGACTCTGAATGATGGAGGGGCATGCTTTGTCATGTTAGCATATGGAAATTATGCGAATATGTATTTTGCAACAGAATCAGGAGGGAATGTGTATGTGAGAAAATTTATAGAGCAGTTATCGGATGTAGAAGTTACTACAAAAAGTAAAAGTGCAGTTTTTCGCCGTACCAGCGGTAATGAACCTTCGTTAATGATATGGAAGATGGCATAAAAATTTGATGAGACTGGATTTTTTTTGAATAATAGCAAAAAGGAGAATACTTATGAGTGTAAAAACAGTAAAACTAGAGGTAAATGGCCAGACTTATAACCTGACCTATAATGATGAATCCGGCTATTGGGAGGCCCAGGCTACTTCGCCGGCAAAGTCTTCTTATAATCAGACAGGACATTATTATAGTATGAAATTGACGGCTACGGATGATGCCGGAAACTCTACGATGGTGGATGATAAAGACCCTACCTTCGGGGAAGATTTAAGGCTGGTGGTAAAAGAAAAAGTGGCGCCAGTTGTCACCATTACCAGCCCGACCAGCGGTGCGTCCTTAATCAACAATAAGCCGACCATTACTTGGGAGGTGACAGACAATGACTCCGGTGTCAACCCGGATACCATTAAGATCACGGTAGACTCCGGCGCACCGGTAATGGGAAGCGCGATCACCAAGCAGGCGATAGAAAATGGCTATACCTGTTCTTATGTACCAAGCCAGGCTCTTTCGGACGGAAGCCATACCATCAAGGTAGACGCTTCTGATTACGACGGAAACGCTGCCACCCAGAAATCCGTAACCTTCAAGGTTGATACGGTACCACCTACCTTAAATGTTACCAGTCCGGCGAATAACCTGGTAACAAACCAGGCATCCCTGACCATCAGCGGTACCACCAACGATGTGACCAGCAGTCCCGTGACGGTGAAGATCGCACTCAACGGCCAAGACCAGGGAGATGTAACCGTAGGAAGCGGCGGAAACTTCAGTAAGACGGTTACTTTAAAGAATGGGGCCAATACCATCGTAATCAAGGCTACAGATAGCGCAGGGAAAGAGACCTCCGTGACCAGGACGGTAACCCTGGATACGGGTGCTCCGGTATTCGAGGAAATCATCATTGAACCGAACCCCGTAGACGCAGGTGCAACCTATCTCATCAAAGTGAAGGTGACAGATGCCTGATGGTAATACGTTTAGTAGGGAACATCGATGGAAAAGAGATGGTTCTGGAACGGGTGGAAGGGGATTGGTGGGAAATCGCCATTCCCCCGCCGAAAAGCGGAACCTATATTGCGGATTTTACCGCTTATGACGACGCAGGGAATGTGGCCTACTGCACGAAAATCCTGGTGACTTTCCACCTGGAAGACCTCTGCCTGCGGCTGGAACCCTACCCCTACGATGCGAAAGCAGAAAGACCGGTATGGGAAACCAAAGTTTTAACGAGCTATTATTATGCAGAGTTGGTAAGGAGGGCGGTATGCAGAAGATACTGATGTTTGACCAGGGAGAAGAACGGCATGTACGTCTTCAGATAAAAAATATAAGGGGAGAACCGTTTACGATTTTAAAAGCGCAGTTTGAACTGGTTCGTGGAACGAAAGTAGAAGATTTTGGGGACGCACAGATTCTGGACCATGTGATTGATGTGCTGATCGCTCCAGAGCAAATCGGAATTTATAAATTAAAGATCACCTACTGGATTGGGGATGAGACCTTGATTGAGGTGATACGAATTGAGGTGAGTGGATGAAGGCGATGTTGGATATTCTCAGCGTCCAGGTGCTGCCGAACCCCGTGGAAACCGGCGCTTCTTATAGGATTGTGGCGGACGTGCGTCCGATTGTCCCGGTGTTGGCAACGAAGGACGGGAAACTGCTGACAACGAAAAACAAAAGCCCAATTCAGGTAAAGGAGGGAAACAGTGGCTGAAATTTATAAGAGAGTGGCGATTGGAGAGCTACAGGAGAAAACATCCCTGGAGGAAAGCGACCAGATCGCGCTAGAAGATGCCGAGGGAACTAAAAAGGCAACGCTTAATACGCTGAAAACATTTTTGGAGAAGGATACCGGCTGGGTGACATTAACACCGGATGGGAATTATGAGGTGGTTTACGGACATCAGCCGCAGGTGAGAAAACGCGGAAACGTGGTGGAATTGTCAGGTGGAGTGAGAAATACGAAAAATAACATTGGAGGCTCTACGACGGAAGTGCGGATAGGGATTACGCTGCCGGAAGAATACCGACCTTCTAAGATGGTGATTTGTCCAGGTTATACAAATGTGGACAAAGTTTTTCAGATTCATGTAAACGTGGACGGAACCGTGACAGTATCCCGTGCGTTTTCTTCGAATTCCGGTGGCTATGAGGCCATACAGGCAAATACAGCCATCTTTTTACATGCGATTTATTTTACAGATTAAGGAGCGGAGGGTATGAGGAAAATGAATTATGCGGAACCGATCATTGACGGGTATAACGTGATTGTGGGGACGGTGGTGGCCGTCCTCTCTTATATTTTGGGGGAACATTGGATTTTATTTGTGGCTTTTTTGCTTTTGAATGTGGCTGACTGGCTGACGGGGTGGATGAAAAGCCGCATAAACCAGAAGGAAAATTCTGTCAAAGGTTGGCAGGGAGTCCTAAAGAAACTGGGTTACTGGTTGATGGTGATGGTAGCTTTTGGGGCGTCCGCCGTATTTATTGAGATCGGCAAGGCCATCAGTATAGACTTGGGGATCACCACACTGCTGGGCTGGTTTGTGCTGGCGAGCCTTTTGGTAAATGAGATCCGGTCGATCTGCGAGAACTTTGTGGAGGCAGGTTTTCATGTGCCTGTAATTTTAATCAAAGGGCTGGAAGTGGCAGATAAGATTGTGAATAAAGATTCAGAGAAAGAATGAGATACGTAAAAATACGTAAAATAATTGACATACGTAAAAATACGTGGTACAATAAGAGCATGATAAGGAAAGGAGATACTTACGATGCCAATGACGCCGAGAGAGATGATAAAACATCTCAAAAAGAACGGGTTTGAGGAAATCAGACAAAATGGTTCTCATATCACCATGAGAAACCAAACTACTGGGAGATCTGTAGTTGTTCCTTATCACTCCAAGGCGATGAAAAAAGGTCTGGAGCAGGCAATACTAAAACAGGCAGGGCTAAGATAAGCCCTGCGCCTGAAATATGACGCGGAGGTATCACGTATGAACAAGTTATTTTATCCAGCAGTATTTCACAAAGCAGAAGAAGGTGGTTTTTGGATATCGTTTCCTGATTTTCCGGAATGTCTGACAGAGGGGGATGATATGCAGGAAGCCTATGAGATGGCAGTAGAGGCACTTGGACTTGTTTTAACGGGAAGAGCAGAAGAAAAAGAAGAGATTCCAAAACCGACAGAGGTAGATCAGATAACCGTAGATAACGGAGTATTGGTGATTGTGGAGTTTGACATGATGGAATATCAGAGGAAACATAATTCACGGGCGGTAAAGAAAACGCTTAGTATCCCTGAATGGTTAAACGATGCAGCCATCAAAGCGGGAGTGAATTTTTCCCAGGTATTACAAGAAGCCTTGATGGAAAAAGTAAAATAAAGAATCTTGAAATAGAAAACTGCATATGCTATAATGCCAGTAGGCAAAAGTTATAAGTGACTTCTGTAAGTCAGCAAAAACCCCGGAGGCGGCATCCTCTGGGGTTTTCTATTCCGTTTTTGCAGGGTGGCTTATGCCCTAGGCTGGTTGCCGGCTACTTCTCTTTGTCCAGCCATTTGCAGATGAGGTGGCAAACCACACCTGCCGTGACAGAAAGAAGAAAAGTTATAAGTGTCTCCCTCCCGTGCCGGTATAGGAGTGGCAACACAGGTATTATAGCATATTTTGGTATTTATGAGAATCCGAAAGGGTTCTCTTTTTGTGTTTGGAGGAAGTTATGGAAATCAAAGGAATTGATGTATCCAGTTATCAGGGGAAACCGGACTGGAAAAAGGTTAAAAATGCAGGAATCCAGTTTGCAATCCTGCGGATCACGGAACGGTACGGTGTAGATGCAAGTTTTTGGCACAATTACCAGGGATGTATAGACAACGGAATTCCTGTAGGTGTCTACAAGTACAGCTATGCCATGTCCGTAGCAGAGATTCAAGAAGAAGCGGAAGCCGTTATTGATACTTTGGGCGGAAGGGAGCTGGACTTCCCAATCTGGCTGGATCTGGAATATGACCGCCAAAGAGAACTTCCCAAAAGCACCTTATCTACAATGGTAAAAACCTTTTGGGCAGCAGTGACATCCGCGGGGTATCGGTTTGGTATTTACAGTAACAAGGACTGGTATGATAATGTGATTCCCAGCGACTGTAAGCAGTATGATTTTTGGATTGCGGCCTACCCATACAATGACAACGGAACTATCCAGGAGCGGCTGCGGCCAACCGTTGGGGCAGGATGGCAGTACAGCTCGAAAGGACGGGTGTCCGGGATTCATGGGAATGTGGATATGGATGTGTTTTATAAGAATTATAAGGAGGAAACAAGCATGTACAGCAAGAATGATGCGATAAACCGTGTGATTTCCATTGCGTCCGGGGAAATCGGCTATCTGGAGAAAAGCTCTAACAGCCAGCTTGACGATAAGACGGCGAATGCCGGCAGCAATAACTACACTAAATATTGGAGGGATGTCTATCCGGCTTATCAGGGGCAGGCATGGTGCGCGGCTTTTGTCTCCTGGATATTCATGAAGGCCTTTGACCAGGCGACGGCGGCAGCGCTGTTAAAACACTGGCCGTATGTGTATTGTCCGACGCTGGCAGGCCTGTTTACCCAGTATGCAAACCCGGAGGTGGGAGATATCGTGATCTTTTACCGAGGCGGCACGTTCGCCCATACAGGGATTGTTACTGCTGTAAATGGAGATAAATTTACCACTATTGAAGGTAATACTTCCGGGGCATCCGGGGTGATTGCCAACGGCGGAGGGGTCTGCGCAAAATCGTATTTTAACAGTAAGCTTCCGGGGACAAAGTTCTGCCGGATAGACTGGAATGTGGCAGCTGCCTGGATGGATGAGCATCTGGGAAACACACCACAGAAGGATTACCTTTGTGAGGGCGATCAAGGAGAAGCTGTGAAGGTGTATCAGAAGAATCTGATTGAGATCGGTTATAACTGCGGAAAGAACGGAGCGGACGGGGATTTCGGTCCAGCTACCAAGGCAGCAACCCAGGAATTCCAGGGAGATTATGGTTTGGAACAGGACGGAAATGCCGGGCCAGCTACCCAAAAAAAGCTGAGCGCAGAGGTGAAGAAGAAAGAACAGACTCAGAAAGGGTTTGCCAGATTCGTAGGTGAAGTACAGAAGACCTGTGCGGTCCATGAGGCTGCCAAGAAAGCCTCTCCTGCGATCACGGGATATCCGAAGCTGGCTCCGGGCAACTTGGTGGATGTCTTGGGCCGTTATGGCTATCAGGACGGCTGGTATAAAGTCTACATCGCAGATGAGCATATCGGCTATGTCTGGGCGGACAGCGTCAAGCCGGTAGATACAGAGGCTTATAAAGACAATCGTACAGAACAGGGCTTTGCCAGGTTTGTGGGCGAGGTGCAGAAGACCTGTGTGGTCCATCTGGAACCGAAGAAGGCTTCGGATGCGATCACCGGGTGGCCGAAGCTTGTCAAAGGAAACCGTGTGGATGTCTTAGGCCGGGACGGCTATGAGGACAACTGGTACAAGGTCTGTGTGGCCGATCAGTACATAGGGTATGCCTGGGCGGATAGCATTAAGAAAATTTAGAAGGAAATGGAAATTACCTCTTGACTTTTTGTTGCTACTAAATTAGAATAAATATTGTAGCAACAAAAAGAGGTGAGGAAATGGCTACAAAGAAAGTTGGAAGACCGACAGCAAGTCTTAAAGATTATATGCTCCGTGTTAGAATGGATAAAGAGACGGTTGATAAGCTAGATGAAATATGCGAAAAAGAAAATACAAACCGTTCAGAAGTAGTAAGAAATGGAATAGAGGAACGGTATCAAAGAATGGGAAGGAACGATAAAAATGCCTAAGAAATGGAGGTGTAGAATAGGAAATCGTGATTTCCCGTCAGGAGCATTTAATCCCGAAATGGGATTTTGCTATGCTGTAAAAATTCCTGTTCTACAAGGATTTTATTTGGTAAAAATAGGAGCAACGAGCATGCCTAAAGCCAGATTGTCCAATATAGGAAGAAAAGGAACAATATTTTGTTTGTCACCACCGCATTTGAATTTTTGGGAGAATGAAGAGATTTTGCATAATTATTTTCAGGAATTTAGAGTTCCGCCAAGACCAGGAAGAGGCGTACAAGGAGAATTTTTTAATATAAGCCTTAAATATTTCTTTGAAAAAATGCCAGATATATTTTATGTGACAGAATATGAAGATGCGATAGTGACACAAACGCTACATTACGGGGCAATTTATAAGAAAAAAGGGTAGTCGCACCCTGAGAAAGTGAAACCGACTACCCACCCCCAAAATAGAGGTATAAATATTATAGCACTGTACCTCTGTTTTGGCAAATTACAAAATGGAGGTATTTTATTATGCAATTACCAGTAACTGTAGAGGTTAAAGGAATCAGGGTTCTTACTAGCAAACAATTAGCAGAAGCATACCAAACAACAACAGACACTATTAAGACGAATTTTAATGCAAATAGAAGTAGGTTTGTTGAAGAGAAACATTATATTGCGCTTACGGGTGATGAACTGAAAGCCTTTAAGAAGCAGGTAAGGAATCCTTACCTCGTTGCGAATCGTGCAAGTCATCTCTACCTCTGGACAGAAAAAGGGGCATTGCTCCACGCAAAGTCTTTGAACACTGACAAAGCGTGGGAAGTATATGATTACCTGGTAGACTACTACTTCAGAGCAGAGGAAGAACAAAACGTACCAGTGACGGTGGAGACGAGGCCAGCACCAGTTGAGAATCCGAAGAAAGATGAACTGCCGCAGATGGACGATCCTATCAGGATGTTAAAAGTACTTTTGAAGGTAGCAGAGGACAAAGGCATTAAAGTAAAGTCGTGTCCATTTCCAGGAGTGTTCAGTATGCTGAAAGATAATCGAATAGGCATTTGTACTGGCGTGACAATAGAGAGAGCTTGTTATGAGCTTGCGTGGGAACTGTCACATGTTTTCATTCATCATCAGAATGGTGATTTGATTAATAGTCCCTTGGCTAAGGACTATAACGATCAGGCAACAAGGGCAGCAGAAATGGTTATAAAAATTCTTAATGTGAAGATTGCTGTAAGTAGATAGCATTAAAAAAGCATGAAAAATCCCCCGGTGAGCGGCCGGGGGGACTCTGTGACAAGGTGCATATTGTATCATCTTCGGGTGAAAAATTTGCCTACCATTTGCCTACCGTGAACAGATTTTGCTAGATTTTTTCAGGTTATTTCAGAGAATCACAGAGGCGCTGGTTTCTCAAAAAACCTTGATTTTACAGGCATTTCAGAGCATTTTAGAGTTTTGTAGAAGAAGGAAAAGTGCCCGTCTGGTATTTATGAAGTATATGGAGACCTTGGAGTACTAAGCCGCCATAAGTAATTGCGAAAAAAGTGTGTAGAATGTTGCAAAATGGAGAAATTGCAGGTATTATGTGAGAGTATCCTTTTGCAGCATTTTATTTGTATCAGGAACTTGTTTCAGTTTTTGATTGACGGCAAACAAAAGCTGTGAACAGATGATATGTGATAGCAATGTGAAATTCGGATAAAAAAGACTTGCATTTTGCAGGATATATGTTACAATTATGTTACAAAATAATTAAAAGATAATTTCGTTGCAGTGTGAAGATTATATAGGAGGATTCTATGATTGATTTAGAAAATGTCAGTAAGTCTTATGACAAAGGCCAGCCGGCAGTGAGCCATGCGACTTTACATGTTGACAAAGGAGAATTTGTCTTTGTAGTTGGCAGCAGCGGTTCAGGAAAGTCGACCTTGATTAAGCTGCTTTTGAAGGAATTGGATGCCACTGCAGGTACGATAGTTGTCAATGGACAGAAATTAAACACGATGAAGAGGCGTCAAATAGCGAAGTATCGCAGGAAATTAGGAGTTGTTTTCCAGGATTTCCGTCTGTTAAAAGACAGAAATGTCTATGAGAACGTTGCGTTTGCGCAGCGGGTGATCGGTAGGCCGACCAGAGTAATCCGTAAACGGGTACCGGAAGTTCTCACGGAAGTAGGATTGGCGGAGAAATATAAATCTCCGGTTACAGAGCTGTCCGGCGGCGAGCAGCAGCGTGTCGCTATCGCCAGAGCTTTGGTGAACCGCCCGGATATTCTTTTGGCGGATGAGCCGACTGGAAATTTGGATCCGCAGACTGCTTTGGAGATTATGAAGCTTCTAGAAGAAATCAATGACAGAGGAACTACGGTTTTGGTAGTTACGCATAACAAGGATGTGGTAAACAAACTGAAAAAGCGTGTGTTGACTATGCGCAAAGGTGCTATTATCAGTGATGAGCAGGAAGGAGGGTATCACTATGAGGCCTAGTACTTTCTGGTATACGCTAAAACAAGGATTTAAGAACATTCGTAGGAACTGGATGTTTTCCTTGGCGTCGATCATTACGATGGCAGCCTGTATTTTTCTCTTTGGTATTTTTTATTCGATTGTGGAGAATCTGAACTATATCACCAGAACCGTGGAACAGGATGTTGCAGTTACAGTTTTTTTCGACGAAGGAACTAAAGAAGAGCAGATTAAAGAGATAGGGAAGAAGATTGAGGAACGTCCGGAGACAGCCGAGGTTGTATATGTTTCAGCCGATGAGGCTTGGGAGGAGTTCAAAGAAGTATACTTAGGTGGTTCAGAGGAAGCCGCAGAGGGATTTAAGGATGACAATCCACTGGCAAATTCTTCAAGCTATGAGGTTTATGTCAATGAGATTGAGCAGCAAAGTCAATTAGTTGATTACATTAAAGGGTTGGATCATGTCAGAGAAGTCAAGCAGTCTGAGGAAGCAGAACAGACATTGACGTCAATTAACAAGCTGATTTTCTATGTCTCTATGGGAATTATTTTGGTGTTGTTGATTATTTCTGTATTTTTAATCAGCAATACGGTGTCTGTGGGTATCTCTATTCGAAAAGAGGAGATCGGTATCATGAAATTGATCGGGGCGTCGAATTTTTTCGTGAGATTTCCATTCCTGTTGGAGGGAATTATACTGGGATTGATAGGTTCAGCAATTCCGTTGACTGCACTTTATTTCTTATATAATCAAACCGTGGAGATGGTTTTGACTAAATTTAATGGATTGTCCAATTTTATGCAGTTCATTCCAGTGAATGATGTGTATCGTATTTTATTGCCAGTGGGCCTGGTTTTGGGTATTGGAATTGGTTTTCTGGGAAGTTATCTGACTACGCGGAAACATTTAAAAGTCTAAAGTGATATTGAAAATCATAAGATACAGAAGGGGTTGTTGTGAGATGACAGCCCCTTCTGTTAGTGCTTGTAAGGAGAGAAGATGGAAGACAAGAAAAAATATGTAGCGGGTTTTTTAGGAGGTATTCTGTGCACTGTGGTCATTGCGGGAGCTCTGTTTTTCGCCTATGTGAAGACACAGCCAGAAACAGTGCTCTCAGACCTTAGCCACAGGAGAAAACTGGCATATCTGGAAAACTTGATTGACCAGTATTATTTGGAAGACAAAGATGAGGATGAACTGGCCGAGGGAATTTATACAGGGTTGATATATGGTTTAGGAGATCCTTATTCTGCGTACTATACTGCAGAAGAGTATGAGCGGGAGAGCCAGTCTACAGATGGAGAGTATACGGGAATAGGGGTCACAATTACAAAAAATCAAGATAACGAGACGGTTATCATAGATTGCTATGAAGGAGGGCCCGCAAAGCAAGCTGGAATACAGACTGGTGATATACTGAAGAAAGTAAATGGAGAAGATGTTTCAGGCATGGAACTTGCGGAGGTAACCGAACGCATAAAGAATTCGCCTAGCGATGAAGTGATCTTGACGATTCAAAGGGAAGGTGAGAAGAATACAAAAGAGGTGAAGGTCTCTGTGACCGGCGTGGAAATTCCATCTGTCAGCAGTGAGATGCTAGAAGAAAACATTGGATACATTAAGATATCTAAGTTTACCGGTGTCACCTATGAACAATATCATGCAGCGTTTGAAAAGCTGAAAGAGCAGGGAGCAAAGCAGTTGATTGTGGATTTGAGAAATAATCCGGGTGGACTTATGACAGCTGTCTGTGATGTCTTAAGGGAGATACTGCCGGAAGGTCTGATTGTATATACGGAAGATAAGTATGGAAATCGTGTGGAAGAGACGTGTGACGGCAAATCACCGCTGAACATGCCGTTAGTCGTTTTGGTTAACGAAGGAAGTGCCAGCGCTTCAGAAATCTTTGCGGGAGCTGTGCAGGATCACAAAGTGGGAACCATTGTGGGGACGACCACGTATGGAAAAGGAATCGTACAGACTGTGCGTCAACTAAGTGACGGGAGTGCGGTGAAGCTGACAGTATCTAAGTATTATACACCGAATGGAAACAATATTCATGAGGTTGGTATTCAACCGGATGTAGAAGTGGAACTGAGTGATGACGTTACGGATCTTTCTCAGGTGGAACAGTCGCAGGATAATCAGCTTCAGAAAGCTCTCGAAGTAGTGCGAGGTAAAACCCAGTAAAATGAAGGTTGAATCAGGGCCGCTTTAGTGATATTATTATTCTGAATAAATTTTTATAGATCTTACGGCCAAGAACAGGAAAACTTGTGCAGCGTATATATCTGTGGCGAGTTACCGCAAGATTCTTTAGAATAAATAGAGAGGCGGAGTTATATTATGAGAGATTATGTGATTACTACGGATAACAATTCTGATTTGCCGGAGTCCTATTACACGGAGCATGGAGTTGGCTGCACATATTTAAGCTACACAATGGATGGCCAGCATTACAGCCATGAGAATTTTTTGCCCGTGAAGGAATTTTATGACCGGATGCGAAAGGGCTCTATGCCTACGACAGCGCAGGTGAATCCAGAGGATGCCAGAGCACTGATAGAACCTTATCTGAAAGCTGAGAAGGATGTCTTGCATATTGCTTTCTCTTCTGGATTAAGCGGAAGCTATAACAGTGCTAGGATAGCGGGTGAGGAGCTGCAGGAAGAGTATCCGGACAGAAAAATTGTGGTAATTGATTCACTGGCGGCATCCCTAGGACAGGGTCTTCTCGTTTATTTAGCCCAGAAGAAAAAAGAAGAAGGCAAAACTATGGACGAAGTTGCACAGTGGGTTATGGAACATCGGCTGAACATGGTTCATACGTTTACTGTGGATGATTTGAATCATCTTTACCGAGGCGGAAGAGTGTCGAAAACGACTGCAGTTGTCGGCGGTGTGCTAAACATCAAACCAGTACTACATGTCGATGACGAGGGAAAGTTAATTCCTGTGGGAAAAGTCAGAGGCAGAAAGAAGTCTTTGTTGGCCCTAGTGGATATGATGGAAGAAAAGTTGGGAAACTATAAAAATTCTTGTGACACTATTTTTATTAGTCATGGCGACTGTGAGCAGGATGCGCAGTTTGTGGTTGACAAAATAAAAGAAAAGTATCCGATTAAGACGGTACTGATGAATCATGTGGGAGCGACGATCGGCGCGCATTCCGGTCCAGGCACGGTAGCTCTGTTTTTTGTGGGTGAAAACAGATAAAAGCGGCGTGGACTTGACAACGGTGGATAGGAAAGATTTTCTTCCTCTATTTGCCGCGAGTCGGGCTTATCGTGCATATAAAAAGAAAGAACAAGTTTTAGGAGACCTGTTCTTTCTTTTTATATGCGCCGGAAAAGCTATTTGGTTTTTGTCTCAGAGAGGCGATCTGAGAAATCAGAGGGAGATGTCTGTTGATTAGATTTACAAATCTGCCCACGATGCAGGCTGAGAGAATCGTGCCGATTCCTAATCCTGACAATCTATGAAAGAATAGGAATGAGAGAAAGGCAGCCCCTATGACTAAAGTGGTATCAAAAATTACTTTGACTGTACCGAAACGTCTACGGGAGACTTGGGAGATTGCTTTTACAACTCCCTCTCCAGGGACGACTAACACGTCGGGGGCTACTTCAATATTGATGCCAAGGGCCAAAATCGTACAGCCAACGATCAAAGCAGCAAACTGAACGGCCAGATTTGCAGGCTCGAAGAAAAACAACAGATTCATGCTGACGTCAATACAGAAGCTGAAGAGGACATTCACGGCAATCTGTAGATATTGAATGGCATGGAAGTCTTTTTTTAACAGAATGACCTCTAACAAAATGAAAACCATATTTAATATGAAAGTAAACTGTCCAAGGGTCATGGGAAACTGTAAGCTTAGTACATAGGGAAGGCTGGAGATAGGAGAAGTTCCCAAAGCAGCTTTTGTTATTAACGCAACGCCAAAGGAATTGATCAGGATTCCCGCAACAAACCAAAAATATCTCAACAAATTATTTTTCATCTTCTGACTCCAATTCTTTTAGATTTTCCAAGATATTTTGAAAAGTTTGAATAAAATGACAGCGATCTTCTTGGGAGATGCCCTGCCAAGCAGCTTTATTGACGGAGTCACAGATGAATGCTACTCGTTTTGCCAAAGTGCATCCTTTCTGTGTAAGATAAATCCGTGTGACGCGGCGGTCCTGCGAGCAGGGAACCTTGACAATCTGGTCCAAGAGAACCATGCGGGAGAGAAGGCTGGTAACGGTAGATTTGTCCAGCACACAGCCATTGCTGATCTCTTTTTGCGTGCAGCCATCGTGTTCCAGGAGAAATTCTAAAATTTTAGGCTGGCCAGGCATCAGACCTTCCAGGCTAGTCTTAGAGACAATGGCTTTGTTGGAACGATTGAACCCTAATAGAAGAAGATAGTGCAGATCATGATAATTCATGTGTCCTCCCAATAAGTTTTAATTCAAACTATTTTCATTATAGAAATTTGTTTATTTTTTGTCAAGAATAATTTTAGACAGACGTTGCTTTATGTCCTGAAAGGTGGTATGTTACAACTAATAATATCGTTTGGTCCGCTGAGGATACGGAAAAAAGGAGACCGAAGGAGGGAATGGAATGGCTTTATTTCAATGCAATTTTTATTCAAAATCTCTAGGGTACGATACTCAGGTAAATGTGATTTTACCAGAAAACAGAGGAGATTATTCATTTGATGAAAGCAGAAATTATTGTTTTCAAGTACTGTATTTGCTGCATGGCAAGGGAGACGACTGCAATGGCTGGCTTAGAAAGACCTCAATAGAAAGGTATGCGCAGAGCCATTGTTTGGCGGTGATTATGCCTACAGGGGAAGACAGTTTTTTTACAGATACAGTATCTGGGAAATTATTTTTTACCTATCTGTCGGAGGAACTCCCCCAAAAAATGGGAAGGTGGTTTCCGATTTCAAATCAGCCAGAGGATACGTTTGTGGCTGGTCTGTCCATGGGAGGCTACGGAGCATTGAAGCTTGGTCTGACTTATCCAGAGCGTTTTGGTGGAGTGGGGGCTTTTACTGCGGTGACAATGCCAGATCAGGTGTATGAGGCGAATTGGGGACCTAATGACGCTGAAGATAGAGAGAAGATGGAGAAAAACTTGAGAAATGTATTTGGGGAGGATCGGTATCAGCAGAAGGATTTGCCCATGTGTCTGCTGGATAGGTGTGTGAAAGAAAAAAAGAAGGTTCCGCCGATTTTTTTATACGAAGGTAGACAGGACCTGTTATACGGTATGAATCAGAAGTTTTATCGGAAAGCGAAAGATTATGGCCTAGATATCACTTATGAAGAGTGGGATGGAGGCCATAACTGGGATTTTTGGGATGCTGCTGTGAAGAAGGTATTGGATGCTTTCCCACTGAAAAACGAAGCTTTGTAGAAAAACAATCCTTGGAAAGAGAAAATTCCAAGGATTGTTTTTACACTTTTCATTTTTCATGCTTAGAACGAGAAAACTTAATAAGGGTATCTTCTTGATTCCTTCATATAAAAGAAGTAATGATGCATTCAGTACCTAGGGCCAGTAAGTAATTCCATCCGGCGGCAAGATCTGCATGATAACAAAGAAGATAGCAAATCAGCGTGAGTACTGGGTAGTGGAGGATATAAATTCCAAAGCTAGATTTTGCCAGGTATTTGGTGACGGAAGTTTTAAAATTAAAATATTTTTTTAAGCATCCAATAACAGTAATCTACAGATATAGATTCGTAAAGAAGCTTTGTAGGCAGGTGTCAGAAGAGTAATTATTTCTGTAATAATAAAAGGTGTACAAAGCTGCTCCAAAAACTGCTGTGGTAAGCATTGGCAGTCGAATATTTTTATACGAAACGCCTTCTCTGCAAAATATTTTTTGAGTTTTTCATACAGGGTTTTTGATTCCATTTTACGCCAGAACGTAATCTGCACGTTTGCTGCGTATCTTTTCTGCAATCTCTTTCTGTGTCCCCATCACATCAATAGCTATGACCTGCCCTTTGATCTGTAATTTGTCCACTAAGTCCGGTATCACTGTAATCTCATTGCTTTTTTCTTCTACCACTTTCTGACCAAGGCAGAAACCATTTTCTTTACATCATGCAGATACAATATGTGCAGGCTTTTCTTCTTTCCGCTTATTCCCGCGTATAGTTTTCCCATCAATACAGATGAGCATTTTGAGAAACCCTCCCTCCTCACGGTTTAACAGTTCCTGTCATTTTTCGTAAAGCTGTTGTAAAATACCGGTGAGATCATCCCTATTACACGGCGGAGGGTATCATGGGAAGGCACTCCATTTTTAAATATTTTTTAAAGTACTCCTGATAAGTTTCTGCGAAAAGTGCCATTTCCACCCAGTCGTCTGCATTGGTTAATGCCACAAACAAAACCATCACCAAAATATCTTTTAGCAAATGCTATACTTTTTTTCCTGATGCACATCTTCAATATACACCATCCAAAGCAGTAACTCTTCCATATGAACAACACCCCTTATTCTTTTATTGTACCAGCCAAAAGTGTGTTGTTCATAATTTATTTACTCATGGGTTTGACGTGCCGCTGTAATGGGGCGAGCCTCATTACAGCAGTTTGCGCAATTTGTGTGAAAGTGTTTCTCAGGATACCTGTCTGTGGATGATAAGACGGTCTCCCTCTTTTAATACGGTGGCGCCATCCGGGATGAGGTATTCTTCCCCGCGCTGGATCATAATGATCAGGGAAGTGGAATGTCCGGACACATCCGCCAGTGTGGAGTCAGCATGCAGATCGTTTTTTTCAATAAGCTTTTCGGTCAGAAACAGATCCGGAACCTGCTTACATTCCATGGAACACATGACAAGCAGATCTCCATCAAGAAGACGGGTATCTCCCTTTGGAACAAGCTGAGTTTCTCCCCTTTGCAGGTTGACAAGGATCGAGCCGGGCGGAAGTGTCAGCTCCGATACGCATTTATCGCACCATTCATGGTTTTTGGTGATGGCAAATTGAATAAAGTTTATCGGAGTCTCATCCACATAGTCAGTAAATGTTTTAAAAACATTCCCCTCTTTGTCGATCATGTTCAGTTTGTTGGCAATAAGTGGCAGCAGACTTCCCTGCAGAGCGATGGAAAACAGGACGACGACAAAAGCAATGTGGAACAGATCGTTTTCCGTACTGATAGGACTTAATACGGTGATGATGGCAAATACAATGGAGGCGGCTCCCCGCAGGCCGGCAAAGGACACCAGAAGGCTTTTCCGGATACTCCCGCGAAAAGGAGTCAGCAGGAGGAATACAGCGACAGGGCGGGCAATAAATGTCAAAAACAGAGCGATAGCTAAAGCGGGCAACCATACATTCACCATTTCGGATGGGAAAGACAAAAGTCCGAGCAGAAAGAACAGGATTGCCTGGAGGATACTTGTGACGCCGTCAAAAAACGGCACCAGGATAGTCTTTTCTGGAAGAATGCTGTTCCCGAGAATGATTCCGGTAATGTAAACGCTTAAAAAACCGTTTCCATCCAGCGCGGTAGGCATGGCATATCCGAACAGGGCGACCGCGACGATGAAAATGGTTTCAATCCCGGAGCCCTCGAAAGGATGCTTCTGCAACGTCCACCGCACGATCAGCCCGATCGTAAAGCCGAACAACGCGCCGATGACAAGTTGTTTCAGCAGAAGAATACCGGCGTCAGAGAAGGTGACGCTGCTTCCCATAGCGGTCAGAAGGATTATGGTCAGCGTGTAGGCAACGGGATCGTTGGAGCCGCTCTCCACTTCCAGAAGAGGGGCGGTATTTTCTTTCAGCGCAAGATTGCGGGAACGGAGGATAGAGAAGACGGACGCAGCGTCGGTGGAGCTTAAAAGAGCGCCGCAGAGCATTCCCTCCAGTATATCCATGCGCAGAAATAGGTGGCAGAACAGTCCAGTAAGCAGGGCGGTCATGACCGTACCGAGACTGGAGAGTAGAATCGACGCCGCTGCCGCGGGTTTTGCTTCTTTCCAGTTGGTTCCGAAACCGCCGTAAAAAATAATAAAGACGAGAGCGAGCGTACTGATCTGTTCGGAAAATTCATAATTTTCAAAGTGGATCTTAAATATCCCGTCCGAACCAAAGATCATCCCCAGTAAGATAAAGGCCAGGAGGGAGGGAATACCCAAACGGCCGGATACCCGTTTGAGGATGGAGCAGATCAGTAGGACGGCAGATACAAGCAGGAGCAAAGTGGTAAATGAGAACATATAATTTAATTCCTTTCTATCTATAAAATGGAAAGAGTGGAAGGCGTTTTATATGACTGACATCTTATAGATAACGGAGGACATTTGGAAATCAAAAGGATGGCTTGACGTATTGCGGGCCATATTTCCCAATGGATATTGGAGTGTAAACATCTACAAAAAATTATATAGTGAAATAAAAAATATTGTCAAGAAAAAACGCTTACAAATAGGTATTTTTACAGCATATGAACAAAAAGTGGCACATCTGTACCAATTGTTTCAAAAATTAAAAAAATGAGCGCTTTTTATTTACTGCTGGCGGAGGGTTCTGAGACTGGCTGTCATCCAGCGAGGACTGGTAATGATAGATTTCTTTGTAGGACTCGAGCTCGGCCTCATTCTGCGGAAGTGAAGGGATCAGCCCTGTACAGTCCACAGCAGACGTCGTATTGGTGACGTAGTCATAGTCATCGACTATCTGCTTTTGTGATTTCTTTTTCAATATGATTCACCTCGTCTTTGTTTTCTTTTTGTTATTTCCGGGACGAAAATATGTATTCGCTAGTATATCATAGGATAAATACATTCAGAATACATGTAGGAGGTGTTTAAGAATGGGTGATACAGTTACAAGTGTTCAATTAGATTCTTATTTGGACTATTTGAAGAGACAGGAGAGGAGCCTAGCGACAATAAAACAGTATCAGAGAGATATACAGAGCTTTTTGATGTATATAAAGAAACATGGATTTTGCAAAGAGAGTGTAATCCAGTATAAAGAAAAGCTCAGGAAAGAGTATCTTCCGGCAAGCGTAAATGTGAAGCTTGCCGCAATCAACGGTTTTTTAAATTATTCCGGAGCGACAGAGCTGAAGGTGAAGCAGCTTAGAATTCAGAAAAAAACATACTGTGCAAAAGAAAAGGAGCTTTCTAAGAATGAATATCTATGTATGGTGAACACGGCGCGCAGTCTTGGCCAGGAGAAGCTGGCGCTTCTACTTCAGACTATCTGCGGAACAGGCATCCGAGTCTCTGAATTGAGCTTTATCACGGCAGAGGCTGTCTGTAACGGGGAGGCACTGATCCACATGAAGGGTAAGACAAGAACCGTACTGATACCCGGAAAACTGAGAAAAGTTTTAAAAAGGTATATGGGATCACAGAAGATTTCATCAGGCGCTGTGTTTGTGACGCGGACAGGCAGACCGCTAGACCGATCTAATATATGGAAGATGATGAAGCGGCTGTGCGGGAAAGCAGGTGTGGAGACGAAAAAAGTATTTCCCCACAACCTGAGACATTTATTCGCAAGATGCTTTTATGCTGCTGACAAGGACATTGCAAAGCTAGCGGACGTTTTAGGACACAGCAGTATCAATACTACGAGAATTTATATAAAATCATCCGGGGTGGAACATAGGCAGAGAATGGATGCCCTGGGACTTGTTATATGATACCACATAATCAACATTATGTAGTTACTCAAACGCTATTACATACTTTATATTATTATATTATCAAAAGACGCTACGGTCAAGTTCTAAAATATGAAAAAATAATCTATCTAAAACAATCCGATTGAATTCTATTTTTTTGTAAAGAAATAAACAACACCAGAAATAGGCCTTACTGTTTTTTGAAAAACGGAAAGGCCTGGTATTCTGCGCTTTTTTCAGGGCGCAAAACTTTTTTTCTGTTAAATATACGAAGATATACTGTGCAAAGCTTTCGTTACGGCAGAAAGTATTAATTGAAATGTTGCCTGCCGCAGATGCATAATCTCAGTGCCAGAAATAATTTCTCGCAATTCAGAACGTTTGTTTCAACATTATTCTAAAATTTCAGGAAATCGTAATCTACCACATAATGTTGATTATGTGGTTTTTTAACAGTCAATCCGAACACAGCACCATAGGTATGACCGACAGAATAAGGATTATGACGCCAGGATCGTCACTATAGAGCCAATGAAATGTATAGCTGCTGTTAGTATAAAAGAAACAGATTGGGTTGAGAATTACATATGACGGAAAGAGAGATGCACAGACTTAGCCGCAAGGAACTTCTGGAAATGCTTTTGGAGCAGAGAAGAGAGGCCGAGGAACTGAAGGAGTGGTTGGCCAAGAGGTAGCTGGAAAACAGAAGGATATTGATAGATGAAGCTGGTTCTATTGCGGAGGTTGCTCTGAAGCTGAACAGATTTTATGGGGCTGCGCAGCAGGCAGCTATTCAATACCTGGAAAATATCGGGGCATGTGCAGAGGAGTTTGAAGAAGAGGTGGGGCGATGAAAAGAAAAGAGCCATTGGTGATTCCTGAGATTTTTCAGTTGGAGACAGAACTTAAAAGAGAAAAAAAGCGACGGCGTTTTAGAAGAACTATTCGAAATACGGCGTTTATCCTGATTACAGCGGCTGCTGCAGTGCTGATAGCGGTTCTGCTTGTGCCGGTTTTGAGAATTTACGGAAGTTCCATGTCACCAACGCTGAAACCGGGAAACATTGTTATAGCATTAAAGAGTTCGGACTTTGAACAGGGTGACATTATCTCTTTTTACTATAACAACAAAGTCCTTGTAAAGCGGGTTATCGCTTTTACGGGAGACTGGGTGAATGTTGCCGAGGACGGCTATATATACGTTAACAATGAACTGCTGGATGAGCCTTATCTGAAGGAGGGGGCACTTGGGGAATGTGATATCGAAATGCCTTATCAGGTTCCGGAGGGCAGGATTTTTGTTTGCGGCGACAACAGAGGCACTTCTCTGGACAGCCGCAGCAGAGCAGTCGGTTGTGTTTCTGAGGAACAGATTGTGGGAAAAATTGTATTCCGGATCTGGCCATTGACAGAAGTTGGCGCGGTTGAATAGAAGCAGAGAGAAAGTGAAAGGGAGGGAATACCAGGTGAAACGAAACAAACAGGAAAGAGACTTCATAAAAGAATGGAAAAGAAGCTCACTGTGGCATCGAATCATAATCTGTCTGTCTGCTGTTGTGATGTTGGGAACAAGATATATGCTTATTCTTCCGGCAGCGACGATGGAGAGTGGTCAGGCAGCGGGAGCAAATACGGCTGAGTGGGAGAGAGCGCTGCCGCAGAGTCTTTCAGGCGTGTGGGCGGAGGATCTCACAGCTGTGGCAGAGTCCCAGATCGGGTACTCAGAGAGTACGGGAACAGAGGCTGACACTGAGGACGATGGATATACATATTACGGAAACTGGTACGGTGATCCGTGCGGAGAATGGAACGGAATGTTCCTGTCATTCTGCCTGTATTACGCCCAGATACCGGAGAGTGCTGTTCCGCAGGAGGATGCTGCCACGGATTTTAAAGAGGCATTTGAAGAAAAAGGAATATATGAGAATTCAGATAGCTACAGCCCGCAAACGGGAGATATTGCATTTCTTCAGGGTGACCAGGTGGGAGTTGTGACTGACGCTGCATACGGAGCAGTCACTGTCGTTGCAGGAGATGTGGACGGCAGCGTGGCGACATTACAGGTACAACCGGCGGGATACGGAAACCTGAGTAAAGCTGAGAATATTTACAAAGGTACTGACGAAGAGACGAACACTCCTTCCCAAGAGGAGGCAGTTCCATCTGATGATAAAGAGAATACAGATGGAACTGTAGAGCCCTCTTCAGGAGATGAGGCGATACCGTCCGGCGACGCAGAGAATCCCGGAGAGGATAAAGAGCCATCTTCCGGCGGAACGGAGAGCTCTAAGGATAATGTGGACGAGCCTACAAGCGACGGCGCACAGAAAGAGCAGAGCAGTGCGGATGATTCTGTAAAACAGGAAGAGAACAAGTCTGAAGAGAAAGAGACGGGCGATATTGACCTGGAAGAGTACGTTCTTGGACGTAAGATGGGAAAAGAGGAGCCTGTATTTGAGATAAAGCTTGTTGACACGGAGGGAAATGAAGTAGAAAAAGGCGGTGAAAAGTATCAGATATATGAAGGTGAGGGGTATACATTTGATTTCAAGATGTATGCTCCGGGGGGGATTCCGGATGCCGGAAGATATGTGTATACTATGCCTGAAGGAATTACAGCTTCGGCGATAAAAAATGAGAATATAGCGGCAAACGATGGCACAATTATAGGCAGGCTGATTATTGAGGAGGAAGGCAACAAAGTTGTTCTGCAGATGTATGACAACACGAAGATTCGGCTCAAGTTGATTTTCAGTGTTTCAGTCAGCTTCGATAAGAACGAGGATGGAGAACTGGTCAGCCCGGATATAGATATTGTGTCAAAACCGGAGCCGGGGCAGAAAGGCAAAGTGGAGAAATCCGGTAAGATTAATGCTGAAGGCAGAATGGAATGGACTATAAAAGCGACAATTCCCGGATATGAAAATCAGTATGCATCGTGGAGTATTCAGGACCAGGGAAGGTGGATTAAGGATTACTACCCCGATCTCAGCAAAGCGGTGATTATATTAAAAAATGGCAATACTGAAAAAGTTTTGTCGTCTGCGCAGGATGCTGCTGTGGCAGATAAAATGGCATATTATTGGTATGATGAGAAAATGAAATTAGAGCTGTACTTTGTATCAAGAACAGATTCGCATGAGGGGTGCAGCGATAAGGCTGTTGAAGGGATTCCCGAAGGCTGGTGCACAGACTGGTACCTGACGGGAGAGACAACGATAACGATAAAGTATATTGAAGAAAATGAGGAGATGATTTTATCTCCCGGAGATAAAGGTGAAAATAATGTATATTTGAGAAAAGATGAAAAGGATGAGGATAGTAGACGCATTCGCTATGAAATTCCATATATAGTAGAAAAATCGAATATGAGCGGCAGCGGACAGTTTAAAATCATAGTCAATTCGGGAAAAATCGATTTATCAAGACAAGAAAAGCTTGTTGTTACAGATAAGATGAGCGATAACATTTATTACAGAAAAGGCTCCGTTGAGGTTACGGCGACAGCGGCGGACGGCATAGAACAGGTGCTGAATTACGGCAGTGATTATGTGGTGGAAGTGAGTGAGGAGCTTCATGTTGTAAAAATACAGATTTTGCATCCCGGGGCATTCGAATATGTCATTACATATTATGTGACAGCAGAGTCCGGCAGCAAAGGCGGGAACTATGAAAATAAAGTTGCCGTAGAGGCGTTTGGAAAGGAATTTGAAGACAGTTCAGAAGGAACGATTGGAGATACCATATTTGAGTCAATGCAATATATGCTTACGGTTGTCAAAAAGGATACGGATTTCGGCAATCTGGTGCCTGGGGCGACATACGGTATATTTTCATTAAACGGCGAGTTACTCACGGAGGATACCACAGATGAGAAGGGAAGTATAGCCTATAAAGGGGATCCGTCAAATGGATTTTATCTGAGCAGTAACCAGCTCTATTATATTCAGGAGACAAAAGCGCCGGACCATTATCAGCTCAGCGATACAAGATATTGGTTCTATTATGACGATTCCGACGGAGAAGAGGTAGATTGTTTGATTGATACAGCAACCAAATCTGGTCTTTACCGCGAGGGAGATAAAATGCTTAAAGTTATAAATTGCGGTGATACAGAAGGACCTGTTGACGGCGGTACAGATGTAGCAGTACCGATTGAAGTTGAGGATCAGAGGATTCAATATCGGCTTCCGGAAACGGGTTCCACAGGAACAGGTTTGTATACAATTGCAGGGATAGTGTTCGTCTGCGGCGGCGCCTGTGTTTTGTATAGAAAAAATAAAAAATGGAGGGGATAAAAAATGAAGAGAATGAAGAAAATTGTCAGTCTTCTGTTAGTAGTAATTATGACATTTGCCATGAATCTCACAGCATTTGCCCAAAATAATGAGCAAAGCTATACGATTACTATTACTAATGCCAAGGCTGACCACGTCTATGAGGCTTATCAAGTATTTACGGGAGATCTGTCAGAGGATGGAACGACTCTCTCCAATATTGAATGGGGATCAGCGGTAAAAAGCCAAGCAGACGCATTGCTGACAGAACTTAAAGACAAATTAGATGAATATGAAGATTGTGAGAGTGCCGCTGATGTGGCGAAAGTATTGGATCAGTTTTCGGCAAATGCAGAAAAATTTGCAGATATTGCAGAAAAATATCTTACCGATGTGGCTGGGACTTCAGAAGATGAAAATGGTTTATATGTCATATCAGTTTTTGGAGCCGGATATTATCTGGTAAAAGATAAAGATGATAGTGTGGATAAAACAGATGCTTACACAGATTTTATCCTTAAGGTAGTAAGCGATGTAAAGGTTACTCCAAAATCTGACGTGCCGGCTATGGAGAAAAAGGTTCGAGAAGATGACAAATATGCGAAAGACGGTGGTTATGGTGAAGGATACAACGATGTGGCTGACTGGAATATCGGCGACACTGTACCTTACAAACTGATTGGTACAATACCAGATGAAGAGGCAATGGATGCATATGATGAGTATTATTATGCATTTCATGATAATCTTACAGATAAGTTTACATTGATTGGAGATTCAGTAAAGGTTTACATTGCTTCTGATAAAAGCGGAACAGATAAGGCGGAGATAGATGGAAGTTTATGGAATCTGACTCCTACAGAAAACGGGTATACGCTTTCTTTTGACAATTTAAAAGATATTCCTGGAATCGACTCGGATAAATACATTATTGTAGAATATGATGCTACACTTAAGGAGAACGCAGAGGTTGGTCTGCCGGGTAACCCGACTGATGCTTATCTTGAGTTTTCCAATAATCCTAACCCTGGCGGGGAGGATTCCACAGGACAGACTCCAGAAGACAAGGTCATTGTATTTACTTATATGTTAACTGTCACAAAAATTGACGCTGAAGATAAGGCAGGTCTGGAAAATGCGACATTTAAATTGTATCGTGGCGAGGGCGAATATGTCAAAGCTGAGAGCGGAATTGTAACCGGCTGGACAGGTGAGGAAAACGAGGGCACAATCTTTACGTCAGATTCAGAAGGGAGCTTTCATATAACAGGTCTAGATGATGGTACATATTATCTGGAAGAAATACAGGCGCCTGACGGATATAATAAAATTGTTGGTCCAATTCCTGTCCAAATTACTGCAGTTACAGTTAATGGCCAGAACTGGGCAGGTGTTGCGAGCAATGCGTTAAAGGAGATTAGTGTCGACGTGAATAATGAACGGATGACGGGAAATATTGAAGAGGGATTAGTCAGTATAGAAATTCGGAATACTAAAGGCTCCATACTTCCGTCAACAGGCGGCATGGGTACAACTGTATTCTATGTTCTGGGCGCAGCTATCGTTCTAGGTGCGGGCACTGTTCTCGTGCTGAGAAAATGTTTAGGTAAAAAATAATAAACAGCTTACAGGCTAAATAATCATTTGCTGTATAGAGGGATTTTCTTTCCCTTCTATACAGCAGTAAGGAGAATCCAGTATGAGGAAGAAATTGACAACTGTTTTACTGCTTCTTGTAATGTTTACCGGACTTTCCTTACTGCTGTATCCGACAGTCAGTGATTATTGGAATTCATATCATCAATCCAGAGCTATTGCCGCCTACACTGAGGGGGTATCTCAGATGGATGCGGCGGAGTATGGCAGCATGATGGAGGATGCGGAGGCGTATAACAGCAGACTCCTGGAGAAAAAGGAGAACAGGTATCGTCTGACAGAAGCAGAAGAGGAAGAATATAATTCTCTTCTTGATGTGACAGGGACAGGCATTATGGGGTATGTAGAGATACCGAAACTTAAAATGTCCCTTCCAATATATCATGGGACAGAGGATACCGTGTTGCAGATCGCTGTGGGACATCTGGAGGGAAGCTCTCTTCCGGTCGGCGGAAGCGGGACTCACTGTGTTCTGACAGGACACAGGGGGCTGCCCTCGGCAAAGCTTTTCAGCAATCTCGATGAGATGGAAGAGGGGGACACCTTCTCCATCCATGTTCTCGACAGGACACTTACATATCAGGTGGATCAGATACGAATTGTAGAGCCCCGGGAGGTTGAGGATCTGGAGATCGAGGAGGGAAAAGATTACTGTACTCTTCTGACCTGTACGCCCTACGGAATCAACAGTCATAGACTTCTAGTACGGGGGTATCGTATCGCCAATGCTGTATCTGCCCAACGGATTCCGGCCGATGCGGTTCAGATTGATATAGTTATTGTAGTGCTGGCAGTGGCTGTAGTTATCCTTTTAGCAGGGGGGATTCTCTGGTTTCTGGTACGGAGGATATATGAAAGAAAAGGAGGGCGGTAGTGTATGATAAATAGAGTAAAAGTGTTATACAAAAGAGGAGGCATTCTGGCGGCAATTCTTATGTCCTGTATGGTATTTACAACACAGCCGGTCTGTGCCGGGGAAGCGGAGCAGACGGGAGAAATACATCTGAAATATACTCCTGTGCAGGAGGCGCAGTTCTGGGTATACCGCGTGGGCGATATCACCGACAGTTGGGAGTTTGAGCTTACAGGTGAATTTAAGGAGTTCCAGATGGATTTAAATGCTCTTGATACTGAAAGTATGGCAGCGGCAGCGCAGACTCTGGCCTCCTATGTGAAAGCAGACAGAATCGAAGCGGATCATTCAGGGCGTACAGATATGAATGGAGATCTGTATTTCAGCGGTCTTGCAAAGGGCGTGTATCTGATTGACGGAGAAAGTATTATTCATGAAGGCGTTCGATATGATCCGGTACCTGTGCTTGTGACAGTTCCTTCTATGAACGAAGCTGGAGAGTGGGTATATGAGACTGAAGTAGAGACAAAATACGAGACATTTATACCGACCGGCGAGAAGAAGGAGTATAGGATTGTAAAGTACTGGAGCAACGATGGGGACGGCTCAGTCAGACCAAAGGATATTACTGTTGAAATTTTAAAGGACGGAGAGCGGCACAGTGTTCAGACTCTGTCGGAGGAGAACGACTGGTCGTACGTGTGGAAAACAGAGGACGACGGAAGTGTATGGCAGGTTGTAGAGCGGAATATACCGGAAGGGTATACGGTCATGGTCGAGAAAAACCAGACTGCCTTTATGATCTCCAACACATACAGGGAAGAGGGCAAAGAACCTCCGAAGACAGGAGATGGGACGGCTCTGTTATATACCGCTATTCTTCTTTTCCTCAGCGGACTCATACTTATTATCGCGGGACTGACGATTTGGAGAAGGAAGAGAGATGCAAAGCAGGTTCATAAAAGATAAAGATGTAGAAAGTAGAGACAGAAAAGATAACAGAGGATCTGGCTGGGCTTCCGGTCGGATTTTCCTTTATGCAGGAGCTGTTGTTCTTTTGTTGGCCTCTGCTCTGATGTGTAATTCTAAATACCAGGAAAATCAGGCGCATAAGCAGTGCGATGAGATTCTTGAGAGGCTTATTTCTCTTCTTCCCGAGCAGACGAAAGGCTTTGTGCAGGAAGGAAGTACGAATCAGGAGGGGGCATATCTGGAGGTCAAGGAGATTTCGTGCATCGGAATACTCGAGATTCCGCTCATTGAAGAGGCCTGGCCAGTACAATCAGAGTATGAGGACGGAAAATATATGCCTAAGTGCGAATCGGGATCAGCGGAGAGCGGGAACCTTGTCATCAAAGATTCGCTCCGCGGTGGCCTGTTCCGAAGCATATCCGTGCTGAATGAAGGCATGGAGGTGAGATTTACAGATATCTGGGGAGAGGTGTATACATATAATATTGTATCTGTTTCAGAGAAAGCGAACCGTTCCTCAGACGGTGATCTGGTGCTGGTTACGCAGAACAGGTATACGGGCAACGAGAAGAGAATATACCTTGATTCAGTCTGATATAATTGGGACATACTGGTTGTTGACAGTATAAATTCATTGTTAAACTGTGTCTGCAGTTAAAGACTCTCTTTTTACAGATATACGCGCCAGGTGGAAGGAAAATCAACAGGACTCTGGATACCTTATGAGAGACAAAAACGTCATCGTTATCGCGCGCCAGCTGAATACCATCGTCAATGCAGATCAGATCCTGGTTTTACAGGACGGAAACCTATCAGAAAGAGGTACGCACTGTGAACTTTTCAAATGCGGCGGATGGTACGCCCGTGTCATAGCCGAGCAGGCGAAAACGAAAGAATGGAAAATACAGCAAAGCCAAAGCTGATAGCGGCAGAGCAGAGGACAAAAACAGACAGAAGCGCCGGATACAGGAGGAGATGTTTCCTGTGTCCGGCGCTTTTTTTGAATCAACAGCTCCGGTATCCTTATAGTAGCGGAAAAGAGAGAGACACTGATAAACAATAGATAAAAAAAAGATAAATTCCCATAAAATATGTATATAAAAGAGGATAAAATGCAAGGAATTTGCGGTGAATAATATAAAATAAATTGAATAAATATGTAAAAAGAAAGCAGAATATTTGTTCGATTTTACCTATGCAAATATGAAATATTGTGCTATACTGAACCAGTAAATATCAACAAATATCATGCAATATTGGAGAGTATCGCGCAGTCAAAAAGCGTTTTTTAGTGACTTAATTCGTACAATGGTCATATTAGCCTTGTTTTTTGGATTTTATTGTACGAATTTTTGTGAAAATCGGGCTGATAGTAGTCATAGTAAGGAGCGGGTAGCGTGGAAAAAAAAGAAAAATTATTTCATTTAGTATCAGAATATAAGCCCACAGGTGATCAACCGGAGGCGATAAAAAAACTTGTAAAAGGATTCAAGGAAGGTAATCAATGCCAGACTTTACTAGGGGTTACGGGTTCTGGCAAGACATTTACGATGGCAAATGTGATTGAGCAGTTACAAAAGCCGACGTTGATCATTGCACACAATAAGACACTGGCAGCTCAGTTGTACGGAGAATTTAAAGAATTTTTCCCAGATAATTCTGTAGAGTATTTCGTCTCCTACTACGACTACTACCAACCGGAGGCCTACGTCCCTTCCACAGATACGTATATCGCTAAGGATTCCTCCATCAACGATGAGATTGAGAAGCTTCGCCTGTCAGCAACAGCGGCTTTGAGTGAACGCAGGGATGTGATTATTATTTCCAGTGTCTCCTGCATATACGGACTGGGAAGTCCGGATGACTATCAGAACATGGTCATCTCTCTCAGACCGGGAATGACAAAAGATCGGGATGAGGTGATTCGCCAGCTGATCGACATACAGTACACGCGCAATGAGATGGATTTTCAGAGAGGAACATTCCGAGTCCGGGGAGACGTGTTGGAGATCTTTCCTGCGGATTACTCGGAATCTGCGATCCGCGTGGAGTTTTTCGGGGATGAGGTGGACCGAATCTCAGAAGTGGATGTCCTAACGGGGGAGATTAAGTGCGAGCTAAATCACATCGCAGTTTTTCCAGCGTCCCACTATGTAGTTCCCATGGAACAGATTCTCAAGGCGGCTGACGAAATTGAGAAAGAGCTGGCACAGAGAGTTTCCTATTTTAAAGGAGAGGACAAACTCTTAGAGGCACAGAGAATTTCAGAGAGAACGAATTTCGACGTGGAGATGATGAAGGAGACAGGTTTTTGCTCGGGGATTGAGAACTATTCGAGGCATTTGTCGGGATTGGCACCAGGAGAACCGCCCTATACTCTGGTAGATTATTTTGGAGATGACTTTCTGATCATTATCGACGAGTCCCATAAGACGGTGCCGCAGATTCGTGGCATGTATGCGGGAGACCAGTCCAGAAAACAGACATTGGTGGATTATGGATTCCGGCTGCCTTCAGCGAAAGACAACCGGCCATTGAATTTTCAGGAGTTCGAGAGCAAGATTGACCAGATTCTGTTTGTATCTGCGACTCCTGGGGAATATGAGGAGGAGCATGAGCTTTTAAGAGCAGAGCAGATCATAAGACCAACGGGACTTTTAGACCCCAAGGTGGAAGTGCGTCCGGTGGAGGGGCAGATTGACGACCTGGTGAGTGAGGTGAACAAGGAAGTGGAGAAACATCATAAAGTTTTGATTACCACGCTGACCAAGAGAATGGCGGAGGACCTCACTGATTACATGAGAGATCTGGGAATACGGGTGAAATACCTTCACTCCGATATCGACACTCTAGAGCGGACTCAGATTATCCGGGATATGCGCCTGGATGTCTTTGACGTGCTGGTGGGAATCAATTTGCTGAGGGAAGGACTAGATATCCCGGAGATCACCCTAGTGGCGATTCTGGATGCGGACAAGGAGGGCTTTCTTAGATCAGAAACTTCTTTGATTCAGACGATAGGCCGTGCAGCCCGTAATAGCGAAGGACGGGTGCTGATGTACGCGGATGTGATGACGGATTCTATGCGGATGGCTATTGACGAGACAGAGCGGCGCCGTGCGCTGCAGGAGGCGTACAATCAAGAACATGGAATTACGCCTAAGACGATTCAGAAATCAGTGAGAGATCTGATCAGCATCTCTAAGGCGGTAGCTCAGACGGAGAGTCAGTTGGAGAAAGATCCGGAGTCCATGAGTAAAAAAGAGCTGGAAAAACTGATTCAGAAAGTGGAGAAGCAGATGAAGGTAGCGGCGGCGGACTTGAACTTTGAACAGGCGGCACAGCTTCGTGATAAGATGATTGAGTTGAAAAAAAATCTAGCAGAATTGGAAAAAGTTGAGTTGTAAAAACAAAATTGCAGATGCAGCGTGCTAGAATGTATCCATCAGAACAAGGGAGGTTATAAAAATGGCTAGAGAGAAAAGTTATTGGATGGGAATGATTGGTCTGCTTTTTGTGTTGGCACTCATTCTGTGCGGACCGCAAAAGGTGGAAGCTGCGAAAATCGGACTAAACGCGAAGCGGGCAACTGTCTATGTAGATCAGACGGTGACATTAAAAATGGAAGGGACAAAGAAGAAGGTTTCCTATTCTAGTGAAGATACCAGTGTAGCGACAGTATCTAAAAAAGGCACAGTCTACGGAAAAAAGCCTGGAAAGACTACAGTGACGGCAAAAGTGGGAAATCAAGAATATTCCTGTAAGGTCACGGTAGTAAAGGTGACGGAGAAGACTTACAATTATTGGATTTCCAAGATGGCCCAGGAAGGAGAACAGGCGGGGATCACGGAAGACCTGAATGATTACGAATGGAGCTGGAGAGAGACAGAGGTAGGGCAGACCTGTTCCATGATGCCTCTGTATACGGAAGAAGGAATTCGGTATATTGCTGCGGATTTAAACGGAGATGGAACTTTGGACTGGATGCTGTTTGATGGCAGTTATATCTATGTATTTACAGTGCATGATAACAAAGTTAAAACGGCCGCAGTGATTCGGGGCGCCGTGGACTTTGATATGCCGCCTGAGGTTTCGTATCAGGAATCCACCGGTACTTTTACCGTGAGTCAGATGTTGGAGGCCAGAACCAGCGGCATGATGGTTTTAAAGTTGAAAGACGGAGTTTGTGAGCAGGTGACGACTCTGCATGATTCAGTGGGCCAGATGGAAGCTGACGGCTCAGTGCCCCACTATTATTTTAAAAACGGCAAACAGACGACAGAGCAAGAGTATATGGCAGACAACCAGAAATACTGTCAGGGTGGAGAGGCTTTCATCTGGGGACCGTGAACGTGAACAAAGGTGTGAGAGCGCCGCGTACAAAAGGTACGCGGCATTTTTTTGTTGACTGCTGTCTGTGTCGCATATCTGTGGTACAATGGGAACAGAATGCGGGGGGGGGGAAATGAAAGCATATTGTACTTTTATTTCCAAAGGGCGGAGGATATGTGTCGATCAATACAGAACGGAATAAAACTACAGAAAATGTGATATATTGTGGAAAAACGATGAAGGCAGTGTGGCGGCAATGCTGATTACAGAGCGAGGAGTGGGAAAAGCTGCGCATGTGACAGCGGAGGCTGTGGATGAAAGAGGAAATCCGACAGCAGGGATTTCGGTTAAAGTGGAATTCCCCAAATTTGTCAGTACCTACACGGGTAGTAACTGGATATCTGAGTCGAGTCCGTTTTATCCTTCGAAACCGCCGGCTGGCAGCCGCAGTTTCAGTGCTGATGTGATTTGGGGTGCTGATATAGAAGAAGATTTCATGGTTGGGACAGAAGAGATATTGCTATAACCATTCTGGATTGCTGTCTCAGTGTTTGAAAAGGTTATTCCAGGGAATTATGTGGGAGAGATTAAGGTGATTCTTGGCGATGGGAAGAAGTAAGGCTTGTTCTGCACATCCGGGTTCTTAATCTGAAGCTGGATAAGAGGGATGATTATTACTTGGATTTATGGCAGTATCCGTATGCCAGTGCTGGATATTACGGTCTTCCGCCCTTTTTACCGGAACATGTGGCGATTGTGGTAAACCTTATGAAACTATACAGAAAGGCTGGTGAAAAGAAGGGAACTGCCTCCATTGTCAAAGAACCCTGGTATCATCAGACCTGGTGCGACTATTCTTCTATGATAAAATGGAAAAGACAAGAGAATAAATGGAGTTTTGATTACACGGATTTTGACAAGTAGGTCAATTTTTTACTGACCAAGATCGGAGTTTCTTATATCGAGTGCTTTTCGATTGTACCGTGGGAAAATATTTTACGTTTTAGGGAGGAGGGCATTGAGAGGGTGTGCAAAGCAGCTCCTGGCACGAAAATATGGGAAGAAATATGGAGCATTTTTTAAAGAATTACGTGAGCCATCTGGAAGACAAAGGGTGGTTTGACCGGGTAATCCTCGCCATGGATGAGAGAAGTGAGGAGGAAATGGAAGCGGCGCTAAACTTGATTGAAAGTATATGGGATAAAGAAGGAAAAGCCTTGAAGACAGGAGGTTATGTTGGAAACTTCTATCCACAGTTACGGGAACGTCTCTTCGTGGTAACGCCTCATATTTCTAATATCTGTGATAAGCCGATTCCGTTCTCTCTTTTTCGGACTGTGGCAGGCGAACGGAGAAGTCAAGGAAAACTTACAGATCTGTATGGTATGATTGCGGACTGCCCTGGGATTTTTTCTATGAGTGACCCGGGCGAGGTGGCATGGACGATCTGGTATGTTGCATTTTATGGAACGAATGGTTCCGTAAAATGGGCTTATGACGCTTGGTGTGAAAAGCCTTTGGAGGATAATGCGCATCCCTATTTTGAGGTAGGAGATATGCTTCTTATTTATCCGGGAATGTAGACAGAAACAAGATGCTCTCCGAGATTTTTTATGATGTCTGAGGCTATTCGTGATATTAAAAAAGTACGCCAAATAAGGCGAAAATACCCGGAATTAGAGGAAAAAATCTACAATTTGATAAAAAGCGTCCATTCGTACTATGGACTAGGAAGAAGTAATGAAATCGGCACGGCGGGGGGAGAAGCGCAGACGAGGAGAGAAGGTCAGCTCTTGAAGAAGAGGTTAAGAGGCTGCACCGTTAGACAGCAAAACTGTCTGTTCAATGAGAGCTTTTAAAGGACGAAGGGAAAACAGACTATTGAGGGAGGAAAAACAGATTGGACAGAAAACAATTTATGGAGCAGATCGGGCTTCCAGAAAAAGCTCGTTCCTGTGTTTTAAAATACATGATGCCGGAATATGCGTACCAGAACTGGAGGAATATTTTTTATAAGAATGAGACAAGATTTTTCCAGGAGATAGAGAAAAGCAGGGAAAAAGAGTTTATGCTTTTGTATCTATATCTTCGGTTTGCAGAAGATTTATATCCGGCCTATAAAGGCGCAGGAATCCCAGATTGCGTTTACTATGATACATTTTCAGATCTTACAGTCTGGTCGGCGCATTGCTTCAAGAAAAAGTGTATCATTGGTCTTACAGAGGAGAAGTGGCTGAAACTTCATCTAAAAATGAAATTGTTTCGTTTGGGGCGCCTTCAATTTGAAAAAGACACAGCAGAAAAATCCATTCACATTCATATTCCAGAGGGAGGAACTCTCTCCCCCAAAGCCTGCGGTGAGTCCATTCAGCAGGCAAGGGGATTTTTTGGTGATAGCTATAAGCTGTTTGACTGTGAATCGTGGCTGTTATCTCCTGTACTGTTGGAATTGTTAAACGCAGAAAGCAATATTATCCGATTTCAGAAAAGGTTTCGGGTGCTTAGGGTGAATAAAAAAGTACGCCAGGCTGAGGAAAGGGTTTTTGGCGAAATTCGTGTCGATAAGCAGTTGTATCCGGAGAACACGGCACTTCAAAAGTCTCTGAAACGCTGTCTGCTAAATGGTAGGAATCCAGGTGTCGGATACGGAATTTTAATTTGAATTTTGTCGCCAGAATATCCCATGGCAGAGGTAAAGCAAGGTACTGCACGGCAATATCGTTATAAAAGCGTAACAGTTCAGCCAGCGCCATTTGTAAAACTGCACTACGTGCTTATCGTGACTGACGCCACTGTTTTACTCAGGAAAGGTACTCAGCTCATATAGATGTCTGCTTACAAAAATATACATGTATGTTTTATGTTCCCGTACACTGTATGACGGAACTGTTATACAAAAACTGTAATTTTTTTGGGGAATCTATTGACAAACGATAGTCGTAGTGCTATCTTAATCATAGATGTTAGCACTCCTTATAGTTGAGTGCTAATAAAAGTAAGACAGGAGGGACGGATTCTTGGATGAGAGATTGAGTGAGCGTAAACGGAAAATACTGCATGCAATCATTCAGAACTATCTGGAGAGCGGAGAGCCGGTGGGCTCGAGAACGATTTCCAAATACACGGATTTGAATCTAAGTTCCGCGACAATCCGTAACGAAATGTCTGATCTGGAAGAATTAGGCTACATTGTGCAGCCCCACACTTCCGCAGGCCGGATTCCTTCTGACAAGGGATATCGTCTGTATGTGGATGAACTGATGCGAGAGAAAGAAGATGAGATTTCAGAAATCCGTGAGCTGATGATAGAGCGAACGGATAAGATGGAGAAAGTGTTAAAGCAGGTGGTCAAGGTTTTGGCTTCCAATACTAATTATGCAACTTTGATCTCAGCTCCGCAGTGTACCAGCAATCGCCTGAAATTCATTCAGCTTTCCAGGGTCAGTGATTTGCAACTTTTGGCGGTGGTCGTAGCGGAAGGAAATCTGATTCGAAATAAGATCATCGAATTGGAAGAGAGAATGGACGATGAGACCATTTTGAAGCTGAATTTACTGCTAAATACAAATTTGAATGGCTTGCAGATTGCAGAGATCAATCTGGGACTGATTGCCAGGCTAAAGGAGCAGGCGGGAATTCATAGCGGTGTGGTTGCCACCGTGCTGGATGAAGTGGCCATGACCATACAACTGGAGGAGGAACCAGAGATCTACACTTCAGGGGCGACGAATATTTTTAAGTATCCTGAGCTGAGTGACAGTACCCGCGCCAGTGAGCTGATTTCAGCGTTTGAGGAAAAACAGCAGTTGGTGGAGCTTGTAAAAGATACCATGGGTACGGATGAAAATACAGGAATTCAGGTCTACATCGGTAATGAGACGCCGATTCAGACAATGAAAGATTGCAGTGTGGTGACTGCCACTTATCAGTTGGGAAATGGTCTTCAAGGCACGATTGGGATTATCGGACCCAAACGTATGGATTACGAAAATGTGGTAGATAGTTTGAAAACACTGAAAACCCAGTTGGACAATATATTCAAGAAAAAAACCTAGAAAGGCAGGAGTAAAATGTCAGAGGAGAAGAAAGTTCAGGAGGAAATGGAAAAACAGGAGACTGTGCAGGAAGAACCATCTGAGACTGAAGTAAATTCAGAGACAGAAGAAAAAGGCACAGACGATGTAGATACATCAAGCGATAGCGCTAAGACAGAAGAAGTCCAGGAAAATAAGGAAGCTTCTGAGAATGAGGCGCCTAAGGGAAAGACTTCTTTCTTTGGAAAAAAGAAAGAGAAAAAGGATAAAAAGGACCAACAGATTGCAGATTTGACAGATCGCTTGCAAAGGACTATGGCAGAATTTGACAATTTCCGCAAGAGGACAGAAAAGGAAAAGGCCAGTATGTACATCATCGGGGCGAAGGAGATTGTAGAAAAGATTCTTCCAGTGGTGGACAATTTTGAGAGAGGACTTGCGACAGCGCAGGAAGGAGATGCCTTTGCAGATGGTATGAAGATGATCTACAAACAGCTTATGACGACATTGGATGAGCTGGGAGTGAAGCCCATTGAGGCGGTTGGTCAGCCTTTCGATCCTAACTACCACAACGCGGTAATGCATGTGGAGGACGAGAGCTTAGGAGAAAATGTGGTGGCGGAGGAGTTGCAGAAAGGTTATACTTACAAAGATTTTGTCATTCGCCACAGCATGGTAAAAGTAGCAAATTGATCCGAGAGGACAGTTTGGCATAGATTAGCAAATGAATGAGAGTTAGATCATATCGTGCGGGCACGGAGATGAAAAGTTTCGCGCAGGCACGGCAAGTGTGAATTAGGAGGAATAAGATCATGGGAAAGATTATTGGTATTGACTTAGGAACAACCAACAGTTGTGTAGCTGTTATGGAGGGCGGCCAGCCCACCGTTATCGCGAATACTGAGGGAGCAAGAACAACTCCGTCTGTGGTAGCATTTACAAAGACTGGAGAGAGATTGGTGGGAGAGCCTGCAAAACGTCAGGCAGTTACCAATGCAGAGAAGACAATCTCTTCCATCAAAAGAGAGATGGGCACCGATTACCGTGTAAATATTGATGGAAAGAAATATTCACCTCAGGAAATCTCAGCTATGATCCTACAAAAATTAAAGAAAGACGCAGAGGATTATCTGGGAGAGACAGTCAATGAGGCGGTTATCACAGTTCCGGCATACTTTAATGATGCTCAGCGTCAGGCTACGAAGGATGCGGGAAAAATCGCAGGCTTGGATGTAAAACGTATCATCAACGAGCCTACTGCGGCAGCTCTGGCTTATGGATTGGACAATGAAAAAGAACAGAAGATCATGGTTTACGACTTGGGCGGCGGTACCTTCGACGTATCTATCATTGAGATCGGAGATGGAGTTATTGAGGTATTGTCCACAGCAGGAAATAACCGTCTGGGCGGTGATGACTTTGACCAGAAGGTGACAGATTACATGCTGGCAGAGTTTAAGAAAAATGAGGGAGTGGACCTTTCTGCGGATAAGATGGCGCTTCAGAGATTGAAAGAGGCGGCTGAGAAGGCGAAAAAAGAGCTCTCTTCTGCAACTACCACGAACATCAATCTGCCATTTATCACAGCTACAGCAGAGGGACCAAAACATTTCGATATGAATTTGAGCAGAGCTAAATTTGATGAGCTGACTCATGATTTGGTTGAGAAAACTGCGGAGCCAGTAAGACGTGCGCTATCTGACGCGGGGATTACGGCATCAGAGCTTGGCCAGGTACTGTTGGTAGGTGGTTCCACAAGAATTCCGGCAGTACAGGATAAAGTACGCCAGTTGACAGGAAAAGAGCCGAGTAAAACATTGAATCCGGATGAATGTGTGGCGTTGGGAGCTTCTGTTCAGGGAGGTAAATTGGCAGGAGACACCGGTGCAGGTGATATCCTTCTTCTGGATGTGACTCCTTTGTCACTGTCTATTGAGACCATGGGAGGAATTGCGACACGTCTGATCGAGAGAAATACGACGATTCCTACAAAGAAGAGTCAGATCTTCTCCACAGCTGCAGATAACCAGACAGCAGTAGACATCAACGTAGTGCAAGGTGAGAGACAGTTTGCAAGGGATAATAAATCTTTAGGACAGTTCCGTCTGGATGGCATTCCGCCAGCAAGACGTGGTGTTCCTCAGATTGAAGTAACCTTTGACATTGATGCCAATGGTATTGTGAACGTGTCCGCGAAGGATTTGGGTACTGGAAAAGAGCAGCATATCACGATCACAGCAGGCTCCAATATGTCTGATGAGGACATTGAAAAAGCAGTAAAAGAAGCAGCGGAGTTTGAAGCTCAGGACAAGAAGAGAAAAGAGGCAATTGATGCGAGAAATGATGCGGACTCCATGGTATTCCAGACGGAGAAAGCTTTAGAGGAAGCAGGAGATAAATTGGATGCCAGTGACAAGGCAGCGGTCGAGGCAGATTTGAATGCTCTGAAAGACCTGTTGAACCAGTCCAAGCCGGAGGAGACCACAGAGGCTCAGGTAGCAGAGATTAAGGCAGCTCAAGAGAAATTGATGCAGGGTGCACAGAAACTGTTTGCAAAGATGTATGAGCAGACCCAGCAGGCAGGCGGTCCGAACCCGGATATGGGTGGAAATGCCGGAAATGCAGGCGGTGATGAGGCAGGCTACGGCGATGACGTGGTAGATGCAGATTACAAAGAAGTGTAAGTAGGATGATTAATCATGGCAGAGAAAAGAGATTTGTATGAGGTCCTTGGTGTTGACCGAAATGCAGATGAGGCGACATTAAAGAAGGCATATCGTAAGCTGGCTAAAAAGTATCACCCGGATGTGAATCCGGGTGATAAAGATGCCGAGCAAAAATTTAAGGAGGCCACAAACGCATACGCGATTTTGAGCGATCCCCAGAAGAGAAAACAGTACGATCAGTTCGGTCATGCAGCTTTTGAGAATGGCGGTGCAGGCGGCGGAGCCGGAGGCTTCGGCGGTTTTGGCGGTTTTGACTTCAACGGCGCGGATATGGGTGACATTTTCGGAGATATTTTTGGGGATCTCTTTGGCGGCGGCAGAAGCAGGAGAACGCAGAATGGTCCTATGAGAGGGGCAAATCTGCGGGCGAGGCTGAATATTACCTTTGAGGAAGCTGTGTTTGGCTGTGAGAAGGAATTGGAAATCATGCTAAAGGACTCTTGCTCTACCTGTCACGGTACCGGAGCGAAACCAGGGACTAGTCCTGTGACCTGTCCGAGATGTCACGGGGAAGGCCAGATTGTGACCACGAGCCAGAGCATGTTCGGCATGGTGCGGAATGTACAGACCTGCCCGGATTGCCATGGAACTGGAAAGATCATCAAAGAGAAATGTTCAGACTGCCGTGGAACTGGGTATATTTCGTCCCGCAAGAAAATTCAGGTGTCTGTGCCGGCTGGAATTGATGACGGACAGAGTATACGAATTCGGGACAAAGGAGAACCGGGAGTCAATGGGGGACCGAGAGGCGATTTGCTGGTGGAGATTTCTGTGGCAAGGCATCCGATTTTCCAGAGACAGGATATGAATATCTTCTCGACAGCGCCGATTACTTTTGCTCAGGCAGCTCTCGGTGGAGAAGTGAAAATCAGTACGGTGGACGGAGATGTAGTGTACGAGGTGAAGCCGGGTACACAGACAGATACCAGAATAAGACTGAAGGGAAAAGGAGTTCCGTCCCTGCGTAATAAAAATATGCGCGGTGATCATTATGTGACTCTGGTAGTGCAGGTTCCAACGAAGCTAAATGAAAAGGCGAAGGAGGCACTCAGAGAGTTCGATGAGGCATGTGGGAATCGCCCATTTTCCAAACCAGAGAAGAAGAAAAAAGGCTTCATGGATAAAGTAAAAGAAGCTTTTGAAGAGTGAATTTTATAAAAGAGAAATGACCGCTGTGTCGGGCGAAGATGACATTGGCCTCTGTGAGAGAGGGCAATAGGGAGTCGGCCTAGGCGCAGCGGTGTTTGTTTTTGGGTGAAATAAAAGAAAACTCTTTTCAACAGCCTGTGAATCGTGTATGATTAGTGGATGGAAATGTAGAGCTTTTAGGGAATTTGTGAAGAATAGGGAACGAAAGATGAGTGCGGGTGTAATATTTCAGCAGATGGTGGTTATTTTTTTATTGATTTTAGTAGGATATGTGTTGTTTAAATGGAAAATCCTCGCCTTTTCCTGTTCAGCAGACTTGTCGGCTTTGGTAGTTCAGCTTTGCAGCCCCGCCTTGATTATTGTCAGTGCTCTAGAGGGGTGCCATAACCTAAAACACGACCAGGTGATCTGGGGTTTTGTGCTGGTTGGTGGTTTGTATCTGCTGTTGATACTTTTAGGTCTAGTGATTCCAGGGCTTCTTCGCTCACCTGGCTGCCAGTTTCAGCAGTACAATATGATGACGGTTTTCGGGAACACAGGCTTTATCGGAATTCCGGTGGTCATGGCGGTTTTAGGCGCGGATGCAATGGTCTATGTGACGATTTTCAACATTTATTTTAACCTTCTGATCTACACGTACGGAATTTATCTGGTAAACAAAGATGGAGGAAAAGAACAGCAGAAGCTTTCTCCCCAAATTTTTTTGAATGTGGGCAATGTGTCCAATGTGATCGCCATCTTAATTTTTCTGTTAAAACCAGAGGTACCGATGATAGCACAAGAAACTGTGAATTATGTGGGAGACGCTACGGTATTTTTGAGTATGGTGATTGTGGGCGGTTTTCTTGCAAAAGCCCCACTCAGAGAAATATTTTCGGAGAAAAGGATCTATGTTTTTGTTTTGGCACGGCAGATTATCGTGCCAATATTATTGACGGTGGCACTGAAACCTTGGGTGACGGACCCGATGATGCTGGGAGCGTGTATGCTGATGGTGGCAATGCCTGTGGGGAATATGCCGCTTTTGATGGCAGAGCAGGCAGGAGTAGATGGGAAAATATTGTCTAAGGGAATTATTGTCACGACTTTAGGCTCTATGGTGACGGTACCGTTGGTGGCTCTATTTATGTCCTAGGAAGGACTCTGTCATGCTGATATGCGAAAGTTCTTGTGTGAAGAGTGGACAGGACTTTGGTGAAAATAAGGAGGAGAAAAAGATGAGATGGAATCGATTTCGAATTAAAACGAGGACAGAGGCGGAAGATATGGTGATCTGCGCTCTGGCTGAACTGGGAATTCAGGGTGTGGAAATTGAGGACAAGCAGCCTTTGACAGAAGAAGATAAACAACAGATGTTTGTGGACATTATGCCAGAAGGACCCAGAGACGATGGAATTGCGTATTTGAGTTTTTATCTGGAAGAGGAAGAAGACAAAGAGGAGATACTGGCGAAAGTGAGAGATGAGCTGAAAAATTTGTCTCAGTTTATGGATATCGGAGACGGAAGTATTGAAGAGTCTCAGACGGAGGACAAAGACTGGATCAATAATTGGAAGGAATACTTCCATCAGTTTTATGTGGATGATATTCTGATTACACCGTCTTGGGAGCCTGTGAAGGAAGAGGACAAAGACAGAATGGTTCTTCATATTGATCCGGGTACAGCCTTTGGGACCGGGATGCATGAGACGACGCAGCTTTGTATTCGTCAGTTGAAAAAGTATGTGAAAGCGTCTTCGAGGATGCTGGATGTAGGAACCGGAAGTGGAATTTTAGGGATTATCGGACTGAAATTAGGAGCTAAGCATGTGGTGGGAACGGATTTGGACCCATGTGCAGTGCCGGCGGTGGAAGACAATCTGCGGGCGAACGGTGTCTCGGCGGATAAATTCGATATGATGATTGGAAACATTATTGATGATGTTCAGGTACAGGATAAGGTAGGGTATGAGAAATATGATCTGGTGACGGCCAATATTCTGGCAGACGTCCTGGTGCCTTTGACTCCCGTGGTTGTAAAACACATGAAGCCGGGCGGTATTTATATCACATCGGGAATTTTGGATGTGAAGGAAGAGGAAGTGCGCCAGGCTGTGGAAAGGGCTGGGCTGAAGGTTGTGGAAGTGACTCGCCAGGGTGAGTGGGTCAGTGTGACTGCGAGAAAGGACTGAAAGGATGAAACGTTTTTTCGCGAAGCCGGAACAGATTGACGAGAGGGAGATTCACATTACCGGGGAGGACGTGAATCACATCCGCCAGGTACTCAGAATGAGAGAGGGCGAGGAACTCTGGGTCAGTGACGGGGAGAAAAAGGAGTATCACTGCCGAATCAAAGATTTTCAGCAGGATGAAATCTTGCTGGAAATCTTGTATGCGCAGGAGTCGGATTATGAGCTGCCCAGCCGAATTTACTTGTTTCAGGGACTGCCAAAGGGAGATAAGATGGAACTGATTATCCAAAAGGCTGTGGAACTGGGGGCTTTTGAGGTTATTCCCGTGGCGACTTCCAGATGTGTAGTGAAGCTGGACAAAAAGAAAGCGGCCAAAAAACAGGAGAGATGGCAGGAGATCGCCAGAAACGCTGCGAAGCAGTCTAGAAGACTGCTAGTACCCCAAATTCATCCGGTATGCAGTCTACGGGAAGCTTTGGACTACAGCGGAAGTTTGGATGTGAAGCTGCTTCCCTATGAGCTGGCAAAAGGGATGAGACAGACAAAAGAAACATTGGCCGGTATCAAAAGAGGACAGAGCATCGGTATTTTCATTGGACCGGAGGGCGGATTCGCCCCGGAAGAAGTCGAACAGGCCATGGCTGTGGGAGTAGAGCCGATTACCTTGGGAAAGAGGATTCTTCGCACGGAGACTGCGGGGATGACGGTTCTGTCTATTTTAATGTTTCAGTTGGAGGACGAATAAGATGGAAGCCTATTTGGATAATTCAGCTACGACACGGTGTTACGAGAGTGTTCGGGACATCGTGGTCAAGACAATGATGGAAGACTATGGAAACCCTTCTGCGATGCACCGAAAGGGTATGGAGGCCGAGCGGTACCTGAAAGAAGCGCAGGAGACGATTGCCAGGATTTTAAAGGTACAGCCAAGGGAGATCCTGTTTACTTCTGGAGGAACAGAGTCCAACAATCTGGCATTGGTGGGCACAGCTATGGCAAATCAAAGAAATGGAAGGCATCTGATTACTACGTCCGTGGAGCATGCAGCGGTGAGAGAGCCTGTGCGGCATCTGGAGGAACTGGGCTTTGAGGTGACTGTCCTGCCAGTGGACGAGACAGGAGTGGTGCGGATGGAAGCATTGGAAAAAGCCCTGAGAGAAGATACGATTTTGGTGTCCACCATGTATGTAAACAATGAGATTGGCTCTGTTCAGCCTGTGGAAGAAATCGCGGCCATGATCCATGAGAAAAATCCGAGAGCGCTCTATCATGTGGATGCGATTCAGGCATTTGGAAAATTCCAAATTTATCCCAAGAGACAGGGGATTGATCTGATGTCTGTCAGCGCCCATAAGTTCCATGGCCCCAAGGGAGTCGGCTTTTTGTATATTTCTGGTAAGGCGAAGGTACAGCCGCAGATTTTGGGCGGAGGTCAGCAGGGCGGAATGCGCTCAGGAACGGATAATGTGCCGGGAATTGCCGGTATGGAAGTGGCGGCCAGGGAGGTTTATAGCCGTCTGGAAGAGAACAGACAGTATATGTATAGCCTGAAAGAACATATGACAGAGGAGCTTTTGAACATGGAGCAGGTGGTTGTCAACGGAATGCCCTGCAAAAAGGGAGCTCCCCATATTATCAGCGCTAGTTTCTTGGGAGTCAGAAGCGAGGTATTGCTGCATGCGCTGGAAGAAAGGGGAATCTATGTGTCAGCAGGTTCTGCCTGTTCGACTCACAAGAAGACAAGCAGCTCTACGCTTACGGCTGTCGGAATGAAAAAAAGTCAGTTGGAGACAACGCTTCGGTTTAGTTTTTGTGAGACGACCACGGCAGAGGAAATCGACTACTGTATTCAAACTTTAAAGGAGCTATTGCCTGTGCTGAGGCGTTATTCCCGCCGTTAGAGAGATGAGTAAAAGGTAAAGGATGGAAGATAGAATGATAAATGCATTTTTGATAAAATACGCGGAGATTGCTCTGAAGGGGAAAAACCGGCATCTGTTTGAGGATGCCTTGATACGTCAGATGAGGCTAGCCTTGGAAAAGATCGAAGGGGAGTTCCAGGTGACAAAGGAGCAAGGGAGAGTGTATGTGCACTGTCATAGTGCTTATGATTTTGAGGAGGCTGTGGAAACGCTTCAGAAGGTTTTTGGGATTGTGGGAATCTGCCCTGTGGCTATCTATGAGGAGAAAGGCTTTGAACAGTTGTCACAGGATGTTCTGACTTACATGAAGGAACACCATCCAGGCTACTGTGGGACATTTAAGGTTCACACCCGCAGAGCGAAGAAGTCTTTCCCGATGGAATCCATGGAGGTGAATGCGGAACTGGGAGGCTGCATTCTGGATGCTTTTCCGGGTGCGTCGGTGGATGTCCATGAGCCGCAGCTGAATCTTTCGGTGGAAATCAGGGAAAGAATCTATGTCTATTCCCAGACCATTCCAGGACCAGGAGGAATGCCGGTGGGCACGAATGGGAAAGGGATGCTTCTGCTGTCAGGTGGAATCGACAGTCCTGTGGCTGGTTATATGATTGCTAAGAGGGGCGTGCAGATTGACGCAGTGTATTTTCATGCTCCGCCATATACCAGTGAGCGGGCAAAACAGAAGGTTGTGGATCTGGCGAGGCTGGTTGCGCGCTACAGCGGACCGATTAACCTTCATGTGGTAAACTTTACGGATATTCAGCTTTACATTTATGATCAGTGTCCCCATGAAGAACTGACGATTATCATGCGCCGTTATATGATGAGGATTGCGGAGCACTTTGCGCGTGAGAGAAAGTGTATGGGATTGATTACCGGGGAGAGTATCGGACAGGTAGCAAGTCAGACGATGCAGAGTCTGATGGCGACTAACGAAGTGTGTACGCTGCCGGTCTATCGTCCGGTGATTGGTTTTGACAAGCAGGAGATTGTGGAGATCGCACATAAGATTGATACCTTTGAGACATCCATCCAGCCGTTTGAGGACTGCTGTACAATTTTTGTGGCAAAGCACCCGGTGACAAAACCGAATCTGAAAATTATTCACAGATCGGAGACGAAATTGGAGGAAAAGATAGATTCTCTGATGGAAGAGGCGATTCGGACGACAGAAGTAATCACAGTGGAATAAAGCTGAGTTTGCCAAAATGGCTTTTGTGAAACGTTCGAACTGGACATAAAAAGACTGCCGCGCAATGAAAAACCCGTTTTGAGGTTTGATTGCACGACAGTTCCAAAAGACTCTGAGTGGTTTAAACGATATAGGATTTTACAACCTCCATTACAGTGTCCAGGCTGCTTCCATCAGTGTGAATGTTGAGATCGATCGGTTTGGAAAGATCCAGACTGAAGATACCCATGATAGATTTTGCGTCAATGACATATCTTCCGGATACCAGATCAAAGTCGCAGTCAAATTTGCTGATTTCATTTACAAATGCTTTCACTTTATCGATAGAGTTCAGTGAAATCTGTACTGTTTTCATAAATAGACCTCCCTAGTGTGATACTATAGTTTTCTTTCTTACTTACAGCCTTATCTTACAGTTTGAGTCTATAAAAGTCAAGGTGAAATCAGATAAAAAATAGCCGCATAATTAGTGAAATTGTATAAAGTTTGGACATGAAAAAGGAGTTTGATATGAGCAAGACGGTAGCTTTTCATAATCTTGGATGCAAAGTAAATGCCTACGAACTGGAAGCCATGCAGCAAATTCTCGAAAAAGCGGGATATCAAGTTGTACCATTTGCGCCGGGGGCCGACGTCTATATTATTAATACTTGTACGGTCACAAACATTGCAGACCGCAAATCCAGACAGATGCTGCACCGGGCAAAGAAGATGAATCCGGAAGCTGTGGTGGTGGCAGCTGGGTGCTATGTGCAAGCAGATCTGCCGCGACTGGAAAAAGATTCTGCGATTGATCTGATTGTCGGGAACAACAAAAAGAAAGACATAGTGTCCTTGTTGGAGGCATATGATAAGAGCAGGGGAAAACAAGAATGCGTGATTAATATCAATCAGACGAAAGAATACGAGGCTTTGGAGATAGAGACGACAGCAGAACATGTCAGAGCGTATATCAAGGTCCAGGACGGTTGTAATCAGTTTTGCACTTACTGTATTATCCCTTACACCAGAGGAAGGGTCCGCAGCAGGAGCAAGGATGAGGTACAAAAAGAAGTTGTCCGCCTTGCGAACAGAGGATACCATGAGGTGGTGCTGACGGGGATTCATCTGAGCTCCTATGGGGTGGATTTCAAGGAACAGCCGGACAGTCTGCTGGACTTGATTCGTGCGATTCATCAGGTGGATGGGATTACCCGGATACGTCTGAGTTCTCTGGAGCCGGGGGTCATTACCGAGGAGTTTGTGAAAGGGTTGGCAGAGCTTTGGAAGGTTTGTCCTCATTTTCATCTGTCTTTGCAAAGTGGATGCCAGACGACTCTGGAGAGAATGAATCGGCGCTATACAGCGCAGGAGTATCGGGAGAAATGTGAGCTTTTGCGCAGATATTACGAAAACCCTGCGCTTACGACCGATGTAATTGTAGGATTTCCGCAGGAGACAGAAGAAGAATTTGAGGAGTCTTATGAGTTTGTGAGAGACATAAGATTTTATGAGACTCACATTTTTAAGTTTTCCCGACGCAAAGGGACGAAGGCAGATAAGATGGACGGACAGGTTCCGGAGCAGGAGAAAGCTCGCAGGAGCGGATGTATGATAGCTCTAGGAGAGAGACGGGCGGAAGAATATGAGAAAAGTTTTCTGGGGAAAACGCTGGAGGTACTTTTGGAGGAAGAAATATCTGTGGATGGGCAGCTGTATCTGATCGGGCATTCCAGGGAATATATCAAGGCGGCCGTGCCCAGCGATGGAAGCTGGAAAGTCAATGACTGTGTGCAGATGGTTCCAGAGCGTTTTTTGAGCAGTCACCTGCTAGTTGGACAGGCAGTAAAGTTTTGATTGTAATTTATGGTAAGATATATTAAAATAAACTAAGGATGATAGTTTCAGTTGTGGGAGAAAGCCTTGACAGCTGAATAGAATATAAAAGAGGACGTGAGAAAATGGCTGAGAATCTTGGAAATACACAATATTTTAAAACAAAACCAGATGTGGAGCTTCATGTAAAAGAAGTTTTAGATTTGGTATATAACGCAATGGCTGAAAAAGGTTATAATCCTGTCAACCAGATTGTCGGGTATATTATGTCAGGAGATCCTACTTATATCACAAGTTATAAAGGAGCTCGCAGTATGATTATGAAAGTGGAGCGGGATGAGCTTGTGGAGGAACTGCTCACAGAATATATCAGAAATAGATCCTGGGAAAAGTGATCTATGAGGATATTGGGATTGGATTTTGGTTCGAAGACGGTAGGAGTGGCCGTAAGTGATCCGCTTGGCTTGACTGCTCAGGGGGTAGAGATTATTCGGCGCAAGTCTGAGAACAAATTGAGACAGACTTTAGCTAGAATTGAAGCTTTGATTCAGGAGTATGAGGTAGAGACCCTGGTTTTGGGGTTGCCGAAAAATATGAACAACACAATGGGAGACAGAGCCCAAAAGTCTTTGGAATTTAGGGACATGCTGGTGAGAAGGACAGGGTTACCTGTTGTGATGTGGGATGAGCGTCTTACGACCGTGGAGGCGAACCGTACACTTATGGAGAGCGGAGTTCGAAGAGAAAACCGCAAAGATTATGTGGACGAGTTGGCTGCTATTTTTATTTTGCAGGGGTATCTGGATGCACAGAGAATCCGCAAAGAAATGGAAGATGCCGGCGAGGAGAAAGTCTGAGAGATTTCCGGCAGAGGAAAGGTTAACGAGATGGAAAAGATTGAATTTCAGACAGAAGACGGAATACAGGAATTTTATGTGGAAGAACAGACCAGAATCAATGGATTTAACTATCTTTTGGTGTCAGATTCCGTGACAGAACAGGAGGCAGAGGCTTATATTCTGAAAGATGTATCAGAGCCTGAGAGTCAGGAAGCCTGTTATGTGATGGTCGAAGATGAACAAGAGCTGGAAGCTGTTATGAGAATTTTTGAGCAATCGATGGAAGATGTAGATATTAAAATGTAGCCGAGCTATGTTTTAGCATAAATTACGAAGAAATATAATTTGCATTTATTCTATATTTATAGGCATTGGAGTGTAGCTTAAAAAGCTGTGTATTGTCAGGAAAATAGGGGGATATTGTCTGCAGATGCTGTGAGTGGTGTTGCGGTGGCGCGCGAAGTGAGCTATGCCCCTCAAGATTGAGGGGATTGGGAAGTAGGAGTGAGCTCACCCACTTTGTGGGCACAGATTGGCAGGGTGTGTTTTGTGTGCCTTGAAAACAGAAAACTGTGGAAAATAAATCTGTCTGTGAGCGCAGTAAGAAAGGACAGATCTGAAAAAGAATGAGATGGCGGGAGAAGTCGAAAGAACGTGAGAGAAGGAGAGGCTTTCCTCAGCGAAGATAGAATATAGAATAATTGCACAACAACATGATGGAGGTGCAATGATTGAAAAAAGAAAACAGCAGTCAAACAGAAAATAAGGGTGTGAATCACGGAACAAAGCATACGGAAGGAACCAAAAAGACGGTGCAGAAGCGTTCTTCAGGAGCTAAGGGAAAAAGCAGTACGGGAAAGAAGCCTGCCAAGACAGCAAGCAGAAGTTCGGCAAAGCCTGCCGCTGTGCGTAAAGGAAAAAAATCAGCGTCTAAACTGAAAATTATCCCCTTGGGCGGGTTAGAACAGATCGGGATGAACATCACTGCATTTGAGTACGAGGAGAGTATTGTAGTGGTAGACTGCGGATTGTCTTTTCCAGAAGATGATATGTTGGGAATTGACTTGGTTATTCCGGATATCACGTATCTAAAAGACAATATTTCGAAAGTCAAAGGTTTCGTGATTACCCATGGACATGAAGATCATATTGGAGCTCTACCCTATGTGCTCAAAGAAGTAAATGTGCCGATCTATTCTACGAAGCTGACGCTGGGATTGATTACAAATAAACTAAAAGAACACAATCTGGTCAAGTCTACAAAGCTAAAAGAAGTGTGCCATGGACAAGTGATAAATCTGGGACATTTTTCCATTGAGTTTGTGAAGACCAATCACAGTATCCAGGATGCATCAGCGTTAGCGATCTATTCACCGGCAGGAATTGTGGTTCACACTGGTGATTTTAAAGTGGACTATACACCGGTATTCGGGGACGCCATAGATCTACAGCGTTTTGCAGAGATCGGAAAGAAGGGTGTGCTGGCTTTGATGTGTGACAGCACCAATGCGGAGCGAAGGGGCTTCACGATGTCGGAGCGGACAGTGGGACATGTCTTTGACAATTTGTTTAATGAGTATAAAGATACCAGGATTATTATAGCTACATTTGCGTCCAATGTGGACCGTGTGCAGCAGATAATAAACTCAGCTTATAAATTTGGCCGTAAGGTAGCGGTGGAAGGCCGCAGTATGGTGAACGTGATCACTACGGCGACAGAGCTGGGATACTTGAAAATTCCGGATAAGACACTGGTAGAGATTGACCAGATTAAGAATTATCCGGATGATCAGGTTGTACTGATTACAACGGGCAGCCAGGGAGAATCTATGGCAGCTTTGTCCAGGATGGCGGCTAGTATTCATAAAAAAGTGACGATTAAACCAAACGATACGATTATTTTTAGTTCCAATCCGATTCCAGGAAACGAAAAAGCGGTGTCTAAGGTGATTAATGAGCTCTCTCAAAAGGGGGCCAATGTGATTTTTCAGGATGCGCATGTGTCAGGACATGCATGTCAGGAAGAGATCAAACTGATCTATTCTCTCGTGCATCCTCACTATGCGATTCCTGTACACGGCGAGTACCGTCACTTGAAAGCGCAGGCGCAGATTGCGGAAAGCCTGGGAATTTCTAAAGACAATATATTTATCTTGGAGTCCGGGAATGTGCTGGAATTAGATATGGATAGCGCGAAAGTCACCGGAAAAGTTCAGACAGGGGCAATTTTGGTGGACGGTTTGGGCGTCGGAGACGTGGGCAATATTGTTTTGAGAGACCGTCAGCATTTGGCAGAAGACGGCATTATGATTGTGGTGATGACGCTAGAGAGACACAGCAATGTGGTTCTGGCCGGGCCGGATATTGTCTCGAGAGGCTTTGTATATGTGAGAGAATCCGAGGATCTAATGGGAGATGCCAGAAAGGTCGTGGAGGAAGCTTTGGATAATTGTCTGGAGCACCGTGTGTCTGACTGGAGCAAAATTAAAAATGAGGTCAAGGATGCTCTCGGGGATTTCCTGTGGAAACGCACAAAGAGAAGACCGATGATTTTACCGATTATTATGGAGGCGTAACAGCCGATGGATATTGTGGAGAGAAATGTACAGATACTGGTGTCAGTGATTAGACAGAGCTCTGTGTACAAAGAATACAAAAAACAAGAGGAAATATTGAGCAAGCAGCCGGAATTGAAAGACAGGGTGAATCGTTTCCGAGCAGGAAACTACCTGGCTCAGAGAGAGATGGAGAGGGAGCACCTGTTTGAAAAAATGGATGAGCTTGTCAAAGAGTCGGAGGAACTTCGAAAAATTCCAGAGGTAAACGCTTATCTGGATGCTGAGCTGGCCTTGTGTCGGCTGATACAGAAAATTACCAGGGAGTTGACCTGGGGGATTGGATTGGATATTCCAGCGTTATAAGCCGGTGAGGAGAAGACACATGAGAGTTTTAAAAAATAACGAAGGAAAAGCAACATCGGAGATGGCCGGAAGCGTACTGAGAATTCTTTTGTATGTGTGCGTCGTGTTTCTGATTATTTGGGCTGGGAAGACCGCGTACCACTTTGGGTATAGTATCTTTAATCAGCGGGCTATGAGTCCTGAAGATGGACAGGAAGTGACGGTGGTGATTAAGGAGGGAGCTTCCGCCTACCAGGTGGGAAAGACGCTTGAAAAGAAGGGGTTGATTGAAGACGCGAAGGTGTTTGTGTTCCAGGAGAAACTGTCCAATTACAGAGGGCAGATCAAAGCAGGCACCTATATACTGAGCACGGCTTACACACCAGATCGGATTTTGGCGGTTTTGTCCGGCCAGAGTGAGGAAGAAGACGAGGGAGGAACCGTTTCACAATGATTGATGAGAGGCTGACCACGTATATCAATTCTCTGGATACAGGAAATAAAGATTATCTGGAAGAACTAGAACAGTATGCCCATGAGACTTATGTTCCCGTGATACGGCGGGAGATGCAAAGTTTTTTGAAAGTATTGTTGGGTATCAAGCAGCCGGAAAAAATATTGGAGGTGGGGACTGCCATTGGCTTCTCCACACTTCTTATGTGTGAGTATGGCCCTGAAAAATGTCAGATTACCACGATAGAGAACTATGAGAAAAGAATTCCGATTGCGTTGGAGAATTTTAAAAAGTACGGGCGTTCTCACCAAATTACACTGCTTGCCGGGGATGCGAAAGATCTCTTGAAGACTTTGGATGAGTCTTATGATTTAATTTTTATGGACGCGGCAAAGGGGCAGTATATCCATTTTCTTCCTGAAATTATGAGGTTGCTGGCGCCGGGAGGGGTGCTGGTCTCTGACAACGTACTTCAGGACGGAGATATCATTGAGTCGAGATTTGCCGTGGAGCGGAGAAACCGTACGATTCACAAGAGAATGAGAGATTATCTGTTTGCGTTAAAACATGATCCTAAGCTGATGACATCGATTCTCCCTCTTGGGGATGGGGTCACTGTGAGCATAAAGATTGGATAAAGGAGAGTCATGAGAAAACCAGAATTGTTAGTGCCTGCCAGCAGTCTGGAGGTGCTTAAGATAGCAGTCATATTTGGTGCTGACGCCGTCTATATCGGCGGGGAAGCTTTTGGTCTGAGGGCGAAGGCGAAAAATTTTACCCGTGAAGAAATGAAAGAAGGGATTGCATTCGCTCATTCCCACCAGGTAAAAGTCTATGTGACCGTAAATATTTTAGCTCATAACCGAGATCTGGACGGGGTCAGGGCGTATCTGAAGGAGCTGAAGACCACTCGGCCGGATGGTTTGATTATTGCGGACCCGGGAATCTTTATGCTGGCAAAGGAAATCTGTCCTGAGCTGGAGCGCCATATCAGCACGCAGGCCAACAACACGAATTATGAGACCTACCGCTTTTGGTATCAGATGGGTGCGAAGAGGGTGGTGACAGCTAGAGAGCTGTCCCTAGAAGAGATTCGCCAGATTCGGGCTCATATACCGGAAGATATGGAAATTGAGACTTTCGTGCATGGGGCAATGTGTATCTCTTATTCCGGGCGGTGTTTATTGAGCAATTACCTGGTGGGAAGAGATGCCAACCAAGGAGCATGTACACATCCATGCCGCTGGAAATATTCACTTGTGGAAGAGACCAGACCAGGAGAGTATATGCCGGTGTATGAAAACGAGAGAGGAACCTATATTTTTAATTCTAAGGATTTGTGCATGATTGAACACATGGACGATCTGCTAGACGCGGGAGTGGATAGTCTGAAGATAGAGGGGCGAATGAAGACAGCTCTCTATGTGGCTACGGTGGCCAGAACCTATCGAAAGGCGATTGATGACTATCTGGAAAGTGCAAAGAAGTACCATGAAAATCTCCCCTGGTATCGGGAACAGATCTCCAATTGTACGTATCGGCAGTTTACCACTGGATTTTTTTATGGAAAACCAGATGAAAACGCGCAGATCTATGACAATAACACCTATGTGAAAGAGTACACCTATTTAGGCTTTGTGGAGGAGCTTACACCGGAAGGGATGGCTCAGATTACACAGAGGAATAAATTTTCAGTTGGAGAAAAGATTGAGGTTATGAAGCCAGACGGCAGAAACTTAGAGGTGACAGTCAGACGAATTCTCAATGAAGAGGGCGAGGAGGTGGAAAGCGCACCACATCCTCAGCAAAGGCTGTATGTGGATGTCGGTGTGACCTTCCAACCTTATGATATTCTAAGAAGACAAGAAGAGACGACGTAGTTTTAATAGTGCATTTTTTTCTATGCGAGACACGTAAGAGCGGCTGATGTTCAGCCGCTTTGCTATTTCCCTCTGTGTATATTCCTTTTCACCGAATAGTCCGAAGCGCAGTCGGATTACCTCATATTCTTTATGGGAAAGACAGGTGGACAAAAGGTGCATCGCCTTTTGAATGTCCTGTTTCACCGAATAATTTTCTACGACATCTTCCGGCGGACTCTCAATGATATCCAGAAGATTGATTTCATTTCCTTCTTTGTCAGTGCCAATTGGTTCGTACAAAGAAACATCCCGGGAATATTTTTTTCGAGCTCTCAGCATCATGAGGAGTTCATTGTCGATACATCTGGCGGCATAAGTGGACAGGCGGTTGGACTTTTTGCTGTCGAAAGTGGATACTGCCTTGATCAGTCCAATGGTTCCGATAGAGATCAAATCATCCAAGTCTTCCTCCAATCCTTGATATTTTTTTACCACATGAGCTACAAGTCTGAGGTTTCGCTCGATCAGAATATCTTTCGCTTTAAGATCCCCTTCTTGAAATTTTTTAAGGTAATATCTCTCTTCCTCCACCGTCAGGGGTTTTTGAAATGTTTTCAAAAAGTTCACCTCATAGGGGATTTCTATATAGTCTATGAGGCGGACAAGAAATTCGTGCTTTTCCAACTGATTTTGCAGGTTGTCTTTTTACTATATGAGTACACAGGCGTATGTGTCGGAGTGCGATGCATGGAGCAATCCGCAGGTTATACTTTTGAAGGTGCCGCCGACAAGCGGCATGAGGGTTTGCGCGATAAACCCGGTAAAGGACGGCCGTGCTTGAAAAATGAAATATTGACAAAAGAAGGAAACGTCCCTTATATTAAGTGAAGAAATGCGGGACAGGAGGGGAAATGGTGGTAATACGAAGAGCAAAGTCAGAAGAAGTTTCCAGGATTGAGGAAGTCTATGCACAGGCGAGACAATTTATGGAAAAAACTGGAAATCCAGATCAGTGGAAAAATGGATACCCTAACCAGAAACTTATTATGCAGGACATAGAGGCAGGACAGCTGTTCGTGTGCTTAGAGGGAGATAAGCTTTTGGGAGTTTTTGTCTTCTTTTTGGGAGGAGAACCCAGCTACGAGGAAATTCGGGAGGGAAGGTGGCTGAATGGGGAGCCTTATGGAACGATTCACCGGGTGGCCGTGGTAGACAAAGGCAGAGGTCTGATTCACGAATTTCTGGGATGGTGTTGGAAAAACTGCCAAAATCTCAGAATTGATACCCATGAGAAGAATCTGCCTATGCAAAGAGCGCTGGAGAAAAATGGTTTTCAAAGATGTGGTTATGTCACGGCGGAAGACGGAACAGAGAGAATTGCTTATCATAAGTGTGAGTGAGGAGAGAAAAAGTGGAAAAAAGACAACTGGCAATAGTGACATTGAAAAAAGGTGAGGGGAGAACGATCAAATCCGGGGGCGCCTGGATTTTCGACAACGAAATCGAATCGATTATGGGACATTTTGAGAATGGAGACATTGTTAGAGTTCAGGACTTCGACGGATATCCCATGGGAAAAGGCTTCATAAATCAGAATTCTAAGATTCGGGTTCGGATGATGACTAGACGGGAAGACGCAGTGATTGACAGGGAATTTCTGCGCATGAGAGTGAAGGATGCCTGGGAATACAGAAAACATACCGTGGATATTTCGAGCTGTAGGATTATTTTTGGCGAAGCGGACTTTTTGCCAGGACTGGTAGTGGACAAATTTTCAGATGTCCTGGTGGTGGAGTCTCTGGCTCTGGGAATAGACAGGATGAAAACAGAGATTTTAAATCTATTAAAAGAGGTGCTCGCTGAGGATGGAATTCAGATTCGGGGCATCTACGAGAGAAGTGATGCTAAGGTTCGCCTAAATGAAGGGATGGACAGAGTAAAAGGATTTTTAAGTGAGCCTTTTGACACGAATGTTCCGATCACGGAGAATGGGATTCGGTATCTTGTGGATGTAAAAGAAGGACAGAAGACAGGATTTTTCCTGGACCAAAAATACAATCGTTTGGCGATCCAAAGGCTGTGTCGGGATGCTAGAGTCTTAGACTGTTTTACTCACACGGGCTCCTTTGCTCTGAATGCGGCACTAGGCGGTGCAAGATCAGTACTTGGAGTAGATGCCTCAGAGTCAGGATGTGCGCGGGCCAGAGAAAATGCGAGACTCAATGGAATGGAAGACCGAGTGGAATTTCTTTGCGCAGATGTGTTTGAGCTGCTGCCTCAACTAGAACAGGAGGGGGAGAAGTTTGACGTGGTGATCTTAGATCCGCCGGCGTTCACGAAATCCAGAAATTCTGTCAAAAACGCGGTAAAAGGCTATCGGGAGATCAATCTAAGAGGGATGAAGTTGGTAAAACCAGGGGGATATCTGGCAACCTGTTCTTGTTCTCATTTTATGGATTATGAGCTGTTTACGAAGACGATTCATCAGGCTGCGAGAAGCGCCCACAGGCGCCTTCGCCAGGTAGAATATCGGACGCAGGCGGCAGATCATCCGATTTTATGGGCGGCAGAGGAGTCGTACTATCTGAAATTTTATATTTTCCAGGTGTGCGAGGAAAAATAAGGTTCAGGCAGAGAATCCTGCAGGCAAGCTTGCTCCGGATTTTTGTTTTATAATAGGAAAGACCTTGTCACGCTAATGCGTGAAAGTCCTTTCCCATTACATAAATGCTCCGCCAGGGATGCGCACGCTGCAATAAGGTAGTACACCGCAAGGCGGTGTTGCGGCGGCGTGCAAAGTGGGACTGCGCCCCTCAAAGATTGAGGGGATGGGGGAGTTGAAGTGGGCTTGCCCACTTTGTCCTTACCAGTCGCATGGTTGAATAGTTACCGAAAATAATAAAAAATTTAAATTTTTATTTGTGAATAGCATTATTGAGTGATAAAATAGAAATAGTTGGTAAAAATAAGATATAGGTAACGGATTATTTGGATTGGAGGAACCAAAATGTTTGAAAAAGGGGCTTGCATTGTGTATGGTAATACCGGAGTCTGCCGTGTGGAAGAAATTGGCCCTTTGTCTAATATCAGAGGGTCACACCCAGGAAAAATTTATTATAAGCTTTCTCCGATCCGCACAGGCGGAACCATCTACATTCCTGTGGACAGTGATATGTTCATGCGTCCAGTAATGACCCGGGAGGAGGCAGATGCGCTTATCTGGCGGATGCCCAAGATCTGTGAGCGGGTGTGCAGCAGCCGGGACCAGAGAGTATTAAATGAGCACTATAAAGCTTCTTTGCGGACCCATTCCTGTGAAGAGCTGGTGAGGCTGATCAAATCGGTTTATGTAAAAAACCGCAGGTTGATCAAGAATGGGAAGAAAGCGGGAAAGACAGACCTGGAGTATCGAAAGAAAGCAGAGATGCTTCTTTACGAGGAACTGGGAGTGGCTTTGGGAATTCCTTTTGAAGAGGTCAAAGAGTATATAGTAGAACAGGTGAAAAAGATGCAGAAGGAATTGTGACAAGACTGAAAGAAAGTTTTGGAGAGCTGTATGCAGGGGAGTGAGTGACTCGCCTGTGTACAGCTCTTTTCTGTATAATAGGAAATACCTCATCTTGCTGAAGCGCGAAAGCTATTTCTATTATACAAGCGCTCCGCTAAGGATGTGCACGCCGCAATAAAGTGGTGCACTGCAAAACGGTGTTGCGGTGGCGTGTAAAGCGGGACGCACTCTCCAAGATAGAGGAGATGGGGGAGTTGAAGAGGGCTTGCTCATTTTGCTCTGCAAGGAAAGACCTTTCTAGACCGCCTTTTTGTCACACTGCAGAGAGAAATTTTTGAATCGTAGGATTGTGATTTTGATTATGCCAAGCAATTACGATATCAAGAGAGGAAATCTCACCTGTGAGGGGAATCGCAGTGATATTTCCCAGGTTGTGAGCCAGAACATGGGCGTAGGAGGGCAAAATTGCAATCCCCAAGGAGGCGGCTACCATCAGAAGGATGGCTTCATAGTTGCTGGATTCCTGGACAATTGTCGGTACAAAGCCGGTCTGAACAAAGTAATCCAGAAGACATTTATTGTACCCGGACGGGTCGTTTCTGAGATCAGGAAAGATTAAGGGCTCATGATTTAAATCGGATAGGCTGCACTCCTTTTTGCGAACCAAAGGATGAGACGGGTGTAGAAATACCATCAAAGGGTAAGTGGCTAATGTATGGCTGGAGATGTTGAAATCTTCCAGATTGCCAGGGGCTATCCGAGAATTGAAAGCTACATCCAGTCGTATTTCTTGGAGAGCGCAGTAGAGATCGCTGGCGTCGGAACGAAAAATGGAGATGGAGATGTTGGGGTTTTGCGCGCGGAAACGATGCAGAGCTTCCGGCATATCAGAGTGCTCGTAGCCTTGGACGACGCCGATGCGCAGAGTGTCAGAAGAACCAGTGTAGGCTAGCTTGGTCTTGACAATGGCCTTTTGTGTTTTTTCCAGTATCTCCCTGGCTTCTGGGAGGAAGACGGCACCCGCAGAAGTCAGTTCTACTTTTCGTTTTGTGCGGCGAAAGAGAGGAACGCCCAGTTGAGATTCCAGGGATTTGATCTGCTGAGTGACTGCGGTCTGCGAGATATAAAAGACCTGGGCAGTTTTGGTGAAGCTTAAAGTTTCAGCTAGGGTTACGAAGTACTTTAGTTGTCGAAGATTCAAGATGACTCCTCCTATTTTTTATATTTTGAGCGGTAAGGTATTTATTACATTTGATTATAAAATAACTTTAGAAAAATGTGTAGAGGGAAATAAAAAACTGAGATAATTATGCAAAATTCACAATAAAATCATAGAATTTTTGATATTTATATAAATAAATAACATTTCCTTATAAGCTTATTAGAAAACAATATTGGATTTTTAGAGGTATTGTTGCTAAGATAAAACCAGATTATCAAAGTGAGGAGGAATATACATTGAAACAATTAATGACAGGCAATGAAGCGATTGCCAGGGGCGCGTGGGAGGCTGGTGTTCAGTTTGCATCCGCTTATCCAGGTACACCGAGTACCGAGATCCTGGAAAATATGTCAAAGTACGATGAAGTCTTCTCAGAATGGGCTCCCAATGAAAAAGTAGCTCTAGAGGCAGCGATTGGAGCTTCTTTTGCAGGTGGACGTGCCATGGCATCTATGAAGCATGTAGGTTTGAATGTGGCGGCAGACCCATTGTTTACCCTGTCTTATGTAGGTGTGACTGGGGGATTGATGGTGATTTCGGCCGATGACCCAGGTCTTCATTCTTCCCAGGACGAACAAGATAACCGTTATTATGCAAAGGCGGCTAAGATTCCGATGCTAGAGCCGTCAGACTCTCAAGAATGTAAGGATTTTGTGAAAGCGGCGTTTGAGATCAGTGAGAAGTATGATGCGCCTGTTTTAATGCGTATGACGACCCGTGTCTGTCACAGTAAATCCATCGTGGAGATGGGAGACAGAGTGGAAGTACCGTTTATTCCTTATGAGAAAAAAATGAAATACGATCCAATCCCGGCTGTCTCTAAAATTTTACATAGACATGTGGAAGAGAGAATGACAGCTCTGGAAAAATTCTCCAATGAGACAGAGCTAAACCGTGTAGAATACCATGACAAGAAAATTGGAATTGTCACAGCTGGCGTATCCTATCAGTATGCAAGAGAAGTCTTCGGAGACAATGCCTCTTATCTGAAATTAGGGTTTACGCATCCTCTTCCGATGGATAAGATCCGGGCATTTGCAAAAGAAGTCGAAACTCTGTACGTGATTGAAGAGCTGGATCCATTTATGGAAGAGCAGATCAAGGCGGCAGGCATCGAATGCGTTGGAAAAGAGAAGTTGCCGCTGATGTATGAGCTGAATCCGGATATTGTTCGCAAAGAGCTGCTGAACGAGGAAAGCGAGACGATTGAAATTAACCCGGAAGAGATTGCGAAGCGTCCTCCGACTTTATGTGCGGGATGTCCCCACCGAGGCTTTTTATATCAGCTGTCTAAGGAAAAGAGGGCGATTGCAGTCAGTGATATCGGTTGTTATGCGCTAAGCGGTATGGACCCTTTGAACTGTAAGGACATCGCCATCTGTATGGGAGGCGGATTCTCAGTGGCCCATGGAGCTCAGCTGATGTTTGACAAAGCACAGACAGGAAAGAAATGCTTTGGTATGATGGGGGATTCCACCTTCTTCCACTCGGGGATGACGAGCCTTTTGGATGCAATCTATAATAACAGCAATGTGGTTTTGACAGTGATGGATAACCGCATCACGGGAATGACCGGGCATCAGGAAAACCCTGGCACAGGATATAATATCAAAGGGGAGCCAGCAAATGCCACCGATATAGAAGCTGTGGTCAAGGCGCTAGGCTGCAAGCATGTGAAGGTAGTGAACCCGCTGAAGCTGGACGAAGTGAAGGAAGCGATCGAGTGGGGAATCAATGTGGAAGGTCCGGCAGTGATTATCACCCGCTGGCCATGTGTTCTGAAGAAACTTTCTGCTGAGGACAAAGCGGAGTTTGGAAATTATAAGGCGACGAATGTAGTTGACCATGAGAAATGTATCGGCTGTAAGAGATGTATTAAGACTGGTTGTCCAGCTTTGGCCTATGACAAGAAGACGAAGAAAGTAAGTATTGACAAAGGGCAGTGCGTGGCCTGCGATGTCTGTGCACAGGTTTGTCCGAAAGGTGCAATCGGAAGGGAGGAAAAATAAGATGTCTGAGAATAAAAATATTCTGTTATGCGGTGTGGGCGGACAGGGAACCATCCTGGCGAGTAAAATCCTTTCCTATGCTCTGGTGGAAGCCGGTTATGACGTGAAAATGTCTGAGATTCATGGAATGTCTCAGAGAGGAGGAAGCGTGACGACTCAGGTGCGCTATGGAAAGAAGGTATATTCACCGATTATCGGACAAGGGTCTGCGGATATATTGGTCTCTTTTGAGGCAATGGAAGCGTATCGCTATCTGGAAATATTGAATCCAAAGGGATTTGCGGTGGTCAATGATTTTCACATGGAGACTGCTACGACTCTGTCGGGAAAAGAGGAGTATCCAGAGAATATCATCGAGAAAGTGAAGGAAAAAGCGACCACGAAAGTTTTGAACGCGGCAAAAATCGCGGCGGATTTGGGAAATCCGAAAGCTATGAACGTGGTACTTTTGGGGGCTCTGATTAAGATTATGAAGCTGGAAGAGCTAGATTGGGATGCAGCTTTGGCAGCCTGTGTGAAACCTGCATTCTTGGAACTGAATAAAAAGGCTTTGGCAGCAGGCATGGAGGCTGTTGCATAGAAATATGAAGATGAAACCGCTGTATTTGTCTGGACTTATGGAGGGGCTAAGTTCAGAGAATACAGCGGTTTTCCTATGTGAAAAAAACTTCCCTCTTATGGTTAAAGATGGTAATATATACTTAATGGCTATGTGCGCGAATAGAAAAAGGCGCAGCGAGGAAAAGATCATGTGACAATGGGAGGAGAAAATATGACTCCGAAAGTGATAAGCGAGGTATTTCGAAATTTACAGGAACAGCTTCTGAAAAAAACAGTTTTGAAGCGGATGAGACTTACAAAGAAAAGAATGCAGGCACTTCTGAAGAATGAGATATTTCGGGCAAGGCTAGGAGAAGTCCTGGAGGGACGGAAGGTCGCTTGTGAAGACATTTTGATTTTATGTCAGGACATTATGGAGGAGCTGTCTCCAAAGACCCCAAAAGAGGGATGGCTCTCCTATATCTATTTTTATGTGCGCAAGGGGTTGTTTCCAGAATGCTGTCAGGCGATACCGAATCCAGAGTATGAATCCGCCGCGATTTTTTATCTGGAGGTGCTTCACCATCTGTTTTTGTACGAAAAAAAATGGCAACCTTTTGAGAGAACCCGGGATTTTGTGTTTCCAGACAATGTGGGTGACAGTCATTATACGGAGGAATATGACCGATTTCGCAAGTGTTTTCGAGAGCAATATGTCTATGAACTGATGCGTATTGGAAAGGAGATTATGCCTTTTGACTTACTGGCTCATGTGGCAGGCGTTCATTACGTGGCGATGCATGTGGCGAGACAGCTCTTTGAGGCGGGAGTTCCCATTGATCTGAGGCTGATCTCAGGAGCGGCTGCCTGTCACGATATCGGAAAATATGGATGTAAAGATTCGGAGGTACGCAGGATTCCCTATCTGCATTATTACTATACCGATGTGTGGTGCCGCAGAAACAACCTCCCGACGATCGGACACGTGGCGGCGAATCATTCTACTTGGGACTTGGAGCTGGAGGACTTGCAGGTGGAGGCCCTGGTTCTGATTTATGCGGATTTCCGCGTGAAAACTAAGGCCCGGGTCAATGGAAAGGAAGTTATGGGGTTTTATAGCCTACAGGACTCTTTTCAGGTGATTTTGGATAAACTGGACAATGTGGATAAGAAAAAAGAAGATCGCTATCGCCATGTGTATGCAAAGCTGAAAGACTTTGAGGATTACATGGAGTCGCTGGGAGTGAATGTGGATTTTTCCACCGATCAGCGAAAACAGGTGGAGAGAAAAGACCGAGTTCTATTAGATATGACAGAGACGGTCAATGCACTGAAACATATGACGTTTGCCCATAATATCAGCCTGATGCACAAGCTGAGCCATGAGATTTCTTTTGGAACTGTCCTAGAGGCGGCTAGAAGTGCAAAAAACTGGAAAAACAGCCGAGCTTACATCAATATTTTCGAAGAGTATTTTACCTATATGACCCAAAAACAAAAAAATGTGACGCTGCAATTTCTCTATGAGCTTTTGATGCACCGGGAAGGAGATATCCGAAGGCAGGCGGCTGATCTGATGGGAAATATTATCGTAAATTATGATGAGGATTATCGAAAAGAACTGCCGGAGGGAGTTCAGGCGGACAACTCAGAGATCAATAGTATTCAGCTGTGGGAGCGGTATTTGGAGATGATTATTCAGCCGGACCATAAAGTGACGGAGAGACACCGCCGTTGGATTGGCTATGCATTGAGAAGGGTTGTGGACTCTGTTCTGAGCCGGTGCAAGATAGAAGATCAGGAGGCGTATCTTCACGGTTTTCTTCGATTTTACCGGGTAAGGGAGATGTCGGACGCTGAGACGTTCATACTGTTGGACACGATGCCAGTTCTGCCCGTAAAATGGTTGAGTGATGCAGATTTGACACAGCTTTTAAACTTTGCGGGAGCTTGTATCGAAAGGCCAGTGCTGGAAATTCATGTGGCTGTGTTGCGTTTTCTGAAGTATTTGACTGGCAGCCTGCCCAGGAGAGAGGATTTAGCTGATTTGGTGGGTGAAATGCTGAGTAGGCTTCAGCTTTGGGGAAAAACGGGACTGAAATATAAGGCGATGGTTGTGTTGGACAACTGGCAGCTAGAGAACTGGAAAGCACACTGGAATTTTGAGGACTTGTATGAGGAAGATGCGTTCTCGGATATTCTTTTGGAAAATCTAAAGGCGGCCACCCCCTGGATTGTCAAGGCCGTGAATATTGAGTACCTGTTTATGAGAGCAAAGATGGGTGGGAATGTGTCTATTTTGCAGTTGGCGACTCATTTTTCCAATCTTTTGAAGGTTAGCGAACAGGTGACAGTAAGGCACCGGGCAGGGGAAGCTCTTGTGAGTCTGGCACCTTTGTTGACAAAAGATCAGAGGAATGAAGTCTCCATTGAGCTGATTAAGGGGTTAGAGATTGGAGAATACGAGTTTTCTAAGTATATTCCTCAGTATCTGGGCAGATTTGTTTTGTATCTGGAGCCAGATGAGTTGGACGAATTTTTGTTGGAAATTAAGAGGCTGCTGATCAGCATCAATGAGAGAGTAAGCTGTGTAGCTTTAGACACCGTGTCAATCATGGTACAAAGATACAATGAATACCGCCAGCGCTTTCAGGAACCGACGGACCGTTTTCTGAAACGCAGAAAGACCATGTTGGGATTCCTGTTGAGTGGCCTTGCAAATTACCGGGACGCAGTCAGTCAGGAAGCGGTTCTGGTTATTGGACACTCGTTTTTTGAGGAAGAGGTTTTAAGCCTTGAGGAGAAGAAGGATATTTTTCAAATTATCGGTAAAAAATTTGTGGCACTGTTGGAAAATCGGGAGACTTCAGAATTGGCCTTTTTTAACAATGCAGCTTCCTTGAACAATCTCTATCGGTTTATTGGAAATTATCTGTTTTACTATAAAGAGTTTTCTTTTGAAGAGCCCAAGAAGATTGCGTTTTTCCCAGGAACCTACGACCCATTCTCTCTGGGACATAAGGAGATTGCCAGAATGATCAGAGACCTGGGCTTTACAGTCTACCTGGCGCTGGATGAATTTTCCTGGTCTAAAAAGACTCAGCCTCATATGATTCGAAGAGAGATCATTACCATGTCGGTGGCCGATGAGGAGAATATCTACGTATTTCCAGACGATCGGCCAGTGAATATAGCGACTCCCAGTGATCTTCTGAAACTACGGCAGCTTTTTCAGGGAAAAGAAGTCTACATGGTAGCGGGAAGTGATGTGGTGGAAAACGCTTCCTCCTATCAAGTGCCCTGTGTGGAAAATTCGATTCAGACTTTTCCTCATATTTTGATTATGAGAGGGAAGACGAGAGGAACTAGTGAATTGGAGGCAAAGATCAAGGCCCCGATTTACTATCTGAAATTGAATGAGAGGTTAGAGGACATCAGTTCCACCAAGATTCGTGAAAACATTGATGACAACCGGGATATCTCTTCCCTTGTAGACCCGGTGGTGCAAAATTATATTTATGAGAATAACCTGTATTTGCGGGAACCACAATACAAGCAGATTCTGAGGGGAAGGGCTGTCCGTGTGGAAGTCTTTGAGGATCCTACGAAGAGCATTGAGGAGGAGATCTTTAAAGTGTTGGAGGGCAGACCGGAGGAAGAAGAGTTCCAGCGTGCCTCAAAAGTGGACAATATTCGTTATACTGTGGTGAGAGACAGAGAACAGTCTGATAAGATTGTGGGAGTGGCCGCGTTTCATGGAATTGCAACCACGAATTTGTATAAGGAATTCCAAAGTATAGAAGTTGTGGACCACATTCGAGAACACACTTCCGGAAGAATTGTCCTAGTAGCCGCTGTCTTTTTCTCGAGTCAAACCCACATTCGGGATGTAGATCAGCTATTGGCGACGGAGACGTTGGCGTTCTGTATGCAAAAAGATTACACTTATGCGGTGTTTAGTCCTTATCGTGGTTATATTCATGAAAGGACGAAAGGAACGTTAAAGAGGCAGGGCTTTCAGCTTTTGGATAACAAGATGTCCAAAAGACCTGTGTATGTGGTCGACATGAAGGCGCCTATTGTGATTTTCCAAAATCTCGAGACAGTTTTAAAAGCGCCGTTTGACCAAAATCCTAGAGTGCTGGATACCCTACAGCAGACGCACTGTCGGCTGCAGCTGGCGATGACGAAGCTGTATCCAGGGCAGTTGGTCCTTTCTTTCCAGTCAGAAATTATGTACCATCGTCTGATGGAGAGAATTACCAGAGCAAATCAGGTTTCCAGTGAAGTCACAAAAGTGCGCAGATTAGGGCCTTCCATGTGTGTGCCATTCGGAAAAATTTTGAGAGGAAATGCAGTGCCGAATACGGTTACCAAGGTACTGCACACAGAGAAGACCTTTGAGCCGGAGGTGACGGGATTTTCCATCACAGAATATCCCAATTATTCTCCGCTGGCTACGCAGGTGAGGACGATTAAGTCTTTTAACCGTCCTGTGATTTTGGTGGATGATCTGCTGCATAAAGGGTATAGGATAAAAGAGCTGAACCCGCTTTTTGAACAAGAGAATGTGAAAATTGACCGGATTATTGTAGGACTTTTGTCGGGCCGTGGGAAAGATCTGATGGAGATTCAGAATCGAAAAGTGGAGAGTGTATATTTTATTCCGTCCATAAAAGCGTGGTTCGTGGAATCTTCGATCTATCCGTTTATCGGAGGAGATAGTATCAAATCAGAATCAGAGAATAAGGCGACTCTGTTAAATTCCATCAATTTGATACTACCTTATGTAATGCCGGGATTTATTTATGGCGTGTCCAATGATGCGATCTATGATTTGTCAATGACTTGTCTGGAGAATTCCAGAGATATTTTGAGGGTCTTGGAGGAAGAATATCAGACGGTGTTTGAGAGAAATTTGACTTTGAATCGTCTGGGAGAAGTGATTCTGTCTCCGTGCTGCCCTGACCGGGGAGATCATTTGAGCTATGATTACCATGTAGCCCCATCCATCTATGTGGAAAATGATATTGTCCGGTTGATTCGTCTGAAAGAGCTGATTAAATGACAGCTTCAGACTTTGTGTATATTTTGGGAAAAGGGAAGTGTGAAAATGAGAGAAAAAGTAAATTCTGACGTGGTAATTGAGGTACAACGAGACCCAAGAACTTCAAAAGGGAGGTTTGTGGTCTCTCATCCTGGAATGCTGCAAGGAGAAGAGGGACTGCATTGGCTAGACAGTGGCAGGCTGAGTCAGGAGAAAACAAATCAGGGGCTGATAGAGGCCATTTACCGGGGAGAGGTAATTGGACAGAATACTTCCTGGTTGGATGATGTTGCCTGGGAGAAGAGAGATCTCTATTGGAGAGAATGGATGAAAAAAAAGAAAGTGGTGCACCTGTTGGCATTGGGGGACGTGGGAGGAACTGTGCTCATTGGGTTGAAACTGCTAGGAGCGGACTGCATACAGGAAATTGGTATCTGCGATTTGGATGAGAAAGTATGTAGACGTTGGGAGTGTGAAATGAACCAGACGGCCTTTCCCTGGGATTATGATCGACTGCCACCAGTGAAAGTAGTGGATACCCAGAAGTTGTTTGACTGTGATCTCTTTGTATTCTGTGCATCAAAAGGGATTCCACCGGTAGGGGCTAAGGTGGAGGATGTTCGTATGGCTCAATTCGAAGCAAACCGTACAATTGTGGAAAGTTTTGCGAGGATGGCACGGCTACGAAACTTCCAGGGAGTTTTTGCGGTGGTTTCCGATCCTGTGGATCCACTTTGTAAGGCAGCGTTTTTAGCTTCCAATGAGGATGAAAATGGGAAGTTTGACAAGAAAGGTCTGCTTCCAGAGCAAATCCAGGGTTATGGATTGGGAGTGATGAACGCGAGAGCAGCGTATTACGCAAAACAGGAGGAGCGGTTTGCCGATTTTCTGACTGAGGGCAGGGCTTATGGTCCCCATGGGCAGGATTTGGTGATTGCGAACAGCATAGAAAATTATGATGATGAACGTTCTGTGGAGTTGACGAAGATGGCTGTGGAAGCGAATCTGCGCACCAGGGAACTGGGATTTAAGCCATACATTGCACCGGCACTCTCATCCGCAGCAATCTCTTTGATTCTTACGATGAAAGGAGAATGGCATTACAGTTCGAATTTCCTGGGTGGAGTCTACATGGGAAGCAGAAACCGCTATACGATGCAGGGGCTGGAGATTGAATCTCTACCGCTTCCCCAGAAGCTGTATAAGAGGCTGACGCGGGCATATGAGGGACTGGGGGCAATCTTATGAGCGAATTGGTTCTGGTGCGTCCCCGGTGTAACGACAAGTGCAGAACGATGAGACTACAGGAAGTTTTAGAGTATGCGCTAAGAGGAAGAGATTATCGATTGGTTGAACGGTTAGAGGACTTTAAGGGCCTTCAAAATCAAAGAATTATCTTTGCCGTCTCCCAGGGAATATCTGGGATCAATTTGGAATATTTTCGATTTCTGAAGGTGCTTCGTCTGAATCATCAGATGTTAAAAGGGGCCGTGGGAGGAATTATCGTGGACGGTGAGAGTGAGCTTTATACAAAGTCCATTGCCAGAGATTTTGTCTTCACGGCCAATCAGTGTGGATGTACTTTTCCAGGCAGACCTCTGGTGGAAGGAACCGGTTCCCTGCAAAACTTCAACATTCAGGCGATGAATTTGGAGACTGATAATATGGGGGCTTATCTGAAAGCCTCCAGGGAATTGGTAGATACGGTGGCAGGATTCAGCCAAAAGCCAAAGAAGAGGCCTAAGATTTTAATGCTGCACGCCAGCAATTTTCGGACGTCAAATACGGTAAATTTCTGGCAGATGACAAAGGAAAATCTGAAAGGCTGTGAAATTGAAGAGATTTCGCTGAGAAACGGCTCGATACAGGACTGTGCGGGTTGTCCTTATAAGATGTGTATGCATTTTAGCAGGCGGTCTAACTGCTACTATGGCGGGGTGATTGTAGAACAGGTGTATCCAGCAGTGCAAAATTGCGATGCGCTGGTGCTGCTTTGTCCTAATTACAATGATGCTGTCAGTGCAAATCTGTCAGCCTTTATAAACAGGCTGACAGCTTTATTTCGGAAAAACCGCTTTTCGGAGAAAAATTTGTTTGCTGTTATTATTTCCGGATACAGTGGCGGAGATCTGGTAGCAGAACAGCTAATTTCAGGCCTCAATATGAATAAGAGTTTTATTCTCCCCTCTCAGTTCGCATTTTTGGAGACTGCAAATGATCCGGAGAGTATTCTGGAAGTGGAGAACATTCAGGAGAAAGCCAGAGAGTTCGCCAAACATATCATGAACACTTTAAAAGCAGTTCCAGATGAACCGTAAAAGTTTTTTCATCCGAATTAGAACGGAAGTTCTTTGTTTTTGAATTTCAGTATCATCTCTCTGGTCAAGCTGATGTCATATTGTTCCAGAATGATTTCGTCTCGGGTGAACCATTGAGCAGTGGCTAGCTCTGAGTGGTCAATGCGAATCTCGTCACTGCCATCTACTTCACAGAAAAATCCCATGAGAAGGCTGTCACTGAAGGACCAGGGCTGACTCTTATAGAAACGAAGGTTTTTAACTTTCAGACCGACTTCTTCCATGACTTCTCTGTGGACGGTTCCTTCTATGGTCTCGCCGATTTCAGAGAAGCCGGCGATCAGCGCATAGCTTTTTACATCCCTGCCGGCGTAGGTGGACAGTAGAATTTTATCGCCGTTTAGGATTCCCACGATAACCGCGGGGCAGATTTTGGGATATTCGATGGTTTTGCACTTAGGGCAGTAGACCATACGTTCTTTGTCGCTGTGCTTCATAGGAGAGGCACAGCGGCCGCAGAAGCGGTGTGTGTCGTACCAATGGGAAAGCTGCATTCCAGTGATGCCGGCGAAAGCCAGGTGAGCAGGATGGGCGTTGCGCAGAACACGGATTGGCTGAAAACTGTAGCCTGATAAAGAAGAGGCGGTGGTGTCCGAAGCCAGAAAAAAGTGTTTTTGACTGATGGAAAACAGATAGCGACAAGAGATATGTAATTGCTCAGCTGACCAGGCAAGCTCTTTTATTTTGGGAAGTGAAAAGGAGGCTTCTTCCTGCCTCAGGAGGAGTTCCTGTTCACGGTAGATCAAAAGGTAGTCTTCAGGCTGAGGAGCACAGGGGGTATACTCATTGTGGTAAACGTAAGGTGCAATATCTTGTAACATAATTTTCACTCCTTAAATAGTTCATTGGTTATCTATACAGTTTACTACTTTTTGGGAGGACTGTCAGTGTTTTTTTTAAATTTGTTTTGTATGATTTAGACAAAAAATAAAACAGCTACTGCTGTTCTATTTCGTTATTTTTCGTCTTTTCTCCAGTGAGGGTTATCCGTTCTGCCGACCAGATAATCAATGCTGGTGTTGTAATAATTTGCCAGTCGTATCAACATCTCGACTGGGATGTTTCGGGTACCGTTTTCATAGTGAGAATAGGTACGAGGACTGATATGAAGGTATTCACTTAATTCTTTTTGTGTTAGATCTGCGTCTTCTCTCAGATTTTGAATACGTTGAAATTTCATAGATTTCCTTTTCCTTTGTTCTACTATTAAAATTATATCCAGAACAAAATGTACTATTGCAATTCGGAACAAAATGGGCTAAACTGAAAAAGGAGGAAGTTAAATGGAAAACGATGAATTCATCTGGAAGCTGTATCATATTCTGAATCGAACGAAGCAGTTGGATTTGGCTTCACTGGTTGTCGAGAAACATAAAAATCATATTTATGTGGAATTGATGAGCGGGGAAAAGTTCTGTTTGACGATCGAAGAGACCGACAAGGTATTCTAGGATAACGATTCTAAAATCAAATCATAGGGAGAGATTCTGCTCCCATTTTTTCGAGTTTAAATGAGCAGTGCCTGGAGAGGTGTACATAGTTTTGAGAGCAACCATGGGAGTCTGATTGCAGTGCTGGATGAATTTCTTGTATTAGGAAAGATCTGTCACGTTTCTGCGTGAAAGTCCTTTCCTATCGTACAAAATGCTTTGTGCGATACACACGCCGCAATCAGTGGTCTTGCTATTTCGGGGGATTACGGCGGCGTGTGTGCCGAAAGAGAAAGGAGAGAATAATGTTCAGTAGCGTGTTGTCGGCATCCATTCAGGGAATGGAGATCTGTCCGATTCAAGTAGAAGCAGATTTAAGCGACGGTCTGCCTTCCTTTTCCATGGTTGGATATGTGTCCTCTCAGGTGAAAGAAGCTCAGGAGAGAGTGAGAACAGCAATGAAAAACACAGGGCTTTCACTGCCGCCTAAGAGGATAACAGTCAATTTAGCACCAGCGGATATACGAAAAGAGGGGGCAGGGTATGACCTTCCCATAGCGGCTGCGATTTTGTCAGCAGCCGGTAGGATTCCCTGTGAGTCGCTTCAGGGAATCCTTATCATAGGCGAGGTCAGTCTGAGCGGGAAATGTAATCCTGTGATCGGTGTGTTGCCCGTTGTTCGCAAGGCAAGAGAGTTGGGATGCCATACCTGTATTCTTCCTTTTGAAAACCTACAGGAAGGTTCTATGGTTCCAGATATACGAGTGATTGGAGTAAGATCATTGGCTCAGATGAGAGACGTTTTGTTGGGAAAACAAAAGGGGGAGAGAGGAAAGTTTCATGGAGATATTACGAAAAGACAGAGATATTCTGCGGATTTTCGAGAAGTGCAGGGACAGGAAGGGGCAAAAAGGGCGGCGGAGATCGCAGCGAGTGGCTTTCACAATCTGCTTTTAATAGGAGCTCCAGGAACAGGAAAGTCTATGGTGGCCAAGAGGGTCCCGGGAATTATGCCGTTTCTCAGTGAGGCGGAAAGCTTGGAGGTATCTCAGATTTACAGCATAGCAGGACTTTTGTCAGAAGAGTTTCCTATGATGATGAGAAGACCTTTTCGAGCCCCTCACCACACAGCATCGGCGCAGGCATTGGCCGGCGGCGGAAAGAATCCAAAACCAGGAGAGGTGACTTTGGCACACAGGGGAGTGCTTTTTTTGGATGAAATGCCTGAGTTTTCAAAGAGGAGTTTAGAGATTCTAAGGCAGCCTCTGGAGGATGGATATATCAGGCTGTCTAGAGTCCACGGGACTTACTGCTTTCCAGCGGATTTTCTGTTGCTGGCTGCGATGAACCCATGTCCTTGCGGGTATTATCCGGATATGAACCGCTGTACCTGCAGTCCGGCAGAGATCGGTGGGTATCTGAAAAGAATTAGCCAGCCGCTGTTAGATAGAATTGATCTGTGTGCGGAGGCGGCTCCCATATCTTATCAGGCATTGTCTAGTCCAAGCGAGCAAGAGGGGTCTGCCCAGATTCGTCAGAGGGTGGAAAAGGCAGTGAGGATTCAAAAAGAGCGATATGAGGGGACAACTCTATGCTTTAACGCAGATCTGACCCCGAGAGGGATAGAGCAGTACTGTGAGGTTAGCTCACAGGGAAGAGAACTTTTGGGGAAAGCATATGACCGACTCAAAATCAGTGCCAGGGCCTATCACAGAATTTTAAAAGTGGCGCGGACAATCGCTGATTTAGAGGAATCGCGGATGATTCAGAGAGAACATTTGGAAGAAGCGATCGGCTATCGCAGTCTAGACAAAAAATATTGGAGATGAGAGGGGAGTATTTTTATGGAAGAAATTTATTACCTTGACATAGAATGTATTGAGCGTGGCAGTGAGAAATATCCGAGGCGTCTTCGGCAGTTGAGAGGGATGCCTAAAAAGCTCTATGTGAGAGGAGAGCTGCCAAGAGACGATCGTCCGACCATTGCCATCGTGGGAGCTAGGGCATGCAGTGCTTATGGAAGGCGTCAGGCATTTTTGTATGCGCAGGAGATGAGTAGGGCAGGAGTGCAGGTAATCAGCGGCTTGGCGGCAGGGATTGATGGAAGAGCTCACAGTGGGGCTTTGGAAGGAGGGACACCTACGTTTGCGGTTTTAGGGAGTGGTGTAGATATCTGCTATCCAAAACAGCACGATAGCTTATATCGCCAAGTCTGGCAGTCAGGGGGCCTGATCAGTGAGAAAAAGCCGGGAACGATGCCGCTGGGCTGTTATTTTCCGGCAAGAAACCGGATTATCAGTGGATTGGCTGATGTGGTGCTGGTTATAGAGGCGAGAGAAAAGAGCGGTTCGCTGATCACGGTAGATTTTGCGATGGAACAAGGAAAGAGTGTCTATGCGCTGCCAGGGCCTGTGGATTCTAGTCTCAGCCGCGGGTGTCATCAGCTCTTGGAACAGGGGGCAGGAGTTGCCGGGTCTCCTCAGAAAATACTGGAAGAGTGGGGGATTCAAAGAGAGACAAGGGAGGATTCAGCAAAAAAAAATAGTGTAAGACTTGCAAGAGATCTTAATTTGGTGTATAGTGGTTTGGATTTACAACCAAAAAATCTCCATGAGATTGTGGAATATACACATTTTTCGGTGACAAAGACTATAAATTGTTTGACGGAATTGGAATTGGAGGGCCTTGTAGAGCGGATTGGGCATAATTTTTTTGTAAAGAAAACAATTTTATAAAATTTTAAGAAATTGTAGAACTGTGAATCCAAACTGCATGGCTGAATAGTCACAAACATTTCAAAGTGGTGCAATATAGGAGAGGGAACATGGCGAAATATTTGGTGATTGTGGAATCACCCGCAAAAGTTAAGACGATTAAAAAATTTTTGGGAAGCAATTATGACGTACAGGCTTCTAACGGGCATGTAAGAGATCTACCGAAAAGTCAGATGGGAATTGATACAGAAAATGACTTTGAGTTGAAATATATCACGATCCGGGGAAAAGGGGAATTGCTGACAAAGCTGAGAAAAGCAGCGAAAAAAGCGGATAAAATTTATCTGGCGACGGACCCTGACCGGGAAGGGGAGGCGATATCCTGGCATTTGACACAAGCCTTAAAGGTTGACGACGAAAAAATGCAGAGGATTACCTTCAATGAGATCACAAAAACAGCGGTAAAATCTTCCATAAAACAGGCGCGCAGACTGAATATGAATCTGGTGGAGGCTCAGCAGGCCAGGAGGGTGCTGGACCGACTGGTGGGATACAGTATCAGTCCTCTGCTATGGGTGAAAGTAAAAAGAGGTCTGAGTGCAGGAAGAGTACAGTCGGTGGCTCTTAGAATTATCGGAGATCGGGAAGATGAAATCAATTCCTTCATCCCAGAAGAGTACTGGGATTTAGAAGGAGAGTTCCAGGTGGAAGGCGAGAAGAAACCGCTGATAGCCAAGTTTTATGGTACAAAGAAGAAGGTACAGATTCAGAATAAAGAACAGATGGATGAGATTCTGTCTGAGTTAGGACAGTGTTCCTACGAGGTAGCAGAGGTGAAAAAAGGGGAGCGGCACAAAAATGCACCGCTGCCGTTTACCACCAGTACATTGCAACAGGAAGCGGCCAAGACGCTGAATTTTTCTACTCAAAAGACCATGCGCTTGGCTCAACAGCTGTATGAAGGAATTGACATCAAGGGAAATGGCACAGTGGGCGTTATCACATACCTGCGTACAGATTCAACCCGAATTTCAGAAGAGGCGGACAAAGCAGCCAGAGAATATATTGACAGTGAGTATGGAAAAGAGTATGTGGCGGCAGTCCCGAAAACCTCTGGCAGCAAACAGAAGATTCAGGATGCCCATGAGGCAATTCGGCCCACAGATATTACCAGGACACCGTTGTCTTTAAAAGAATCACTCTCGAGGGACCAGTATCGTTTATATCAGTTGATTTGGAAGCGTTTTACGGCCAGTCGTATGAGCAGTGCAAAATATGAGACGACATCCGTTAAGATATCAGCAGGTAAGTACTATTTTACGGTTGCTGCCTCCAGAATTGTCTTTCAAGGCTTCCAGTCTGTGTACAGTCAGGAGGAAGACGTAAAGAAAAAGGAGAATGTTCTGGCTAAGAGTCTGACAAAAGGCATGCCGTTGAAGCTGCTGAAGCTTCAGCCGGAACAGCACTTTACTCAGCCGCCGGCACATTATACGGAAGCATCTTTGGTTAAGACCTTAGAAGAGTTAGGGATTGGAAGGCCTAGTACCTATGCGCCAACAATCACGACGATTATCAAACGACGGTATATCTCCAAAGAGAATAAGAATCTGTATATGACCGAGTTGGGAGAAGTGGTGAATAACATCATGAAACAGGCATTTCCCAGCATTGTGGATGTAAATTTTACAGCGACGATGGAGGGGCTTTTGGACTGTGTAGAAGCGGGCACAGTACAGTGGAAGACGGTTGTCAGAAACTTCTATCCGGATTTGAAAAAAGATGTGGAGATTGCGGAAAAAGAATTGGAGCAGGTGAAGATTGAAGATGAGGTCACAGATGTGATCTGTGAAGAATGTGGAAGAAATATGGTGATCAAATATGGACCCCATGGACGCTTTTTGGCCTGCCCTGGCTTTCCAGAGTGCCGGAATACAAAACCTTATTATGAAAAGATTGGAGTTCCCTGTCCTATATGTGGAAAAGACGTGGTTCTGAAAAAGACCAAGAAAGGACGTAAGTATTACGGATGTGAGGCAAATCCAGAGTGTGAATTTATGTCCTGGCAGAAACCTTCCAAAGAGAAATGCCCAAATTGCGGAAGCTATATGGTTGAGAAGGGCAATAAATTAGTGTGTAGTAATGAGACTTGTGGATTTGTGAAAAAGATCCAGGAGGAAGAACCGATAAAAGCGTGAAAATTCCTTAAAAAATGCTGTCTTCCAAAAAAAAGACAGCATTTTTTGATTTTTCATCCTGAGAAATCTATCAACTATTTAAAAATGCAAAAAAAAATGAAAAAATCTAAAAAAATAGGTTGATTTTAATATGTATACCATGGTAGTATAAATTAAGGAGTAAAACTGACAAAAAAATATTTTGAAAGGAGGACACCAATGAGCGTTCAATTATTAGACAAAACCAGAAAGATCAATAAGCTTTTGCATAACAGCAGTTCTAGTAAGGTTGTGTTCAATGATATTTGTCAGGTTCTGATGGAGACGTTAAGCTCTAATATTTTGGTCATCAGCAAAAAGGGAAAAGTATTGGGTGTCAGTTTATGTCCTGGAGTAGAGGAGTTAACTGAATTGATTGAAGATAAGGTAGGTGGCTATATTGACCACTTGTTAAACGAACGTTTTCTGGAAGTGTTGTCTACGAAAGAAAATGTAAATCTTCAGACATTGGGGTTTGAGGCTTCAGATATTCAGAGATATCAAGGGATTATCAATCCTATTGATATTGCAGGAGAGCGCCTGGGAACGGTATTTATGTACCGAAATGACAAATCTTACGACATTGAGGATATCATCGTCAGCGAATATGGGACAACCGTTGTAGGGCTGGAGATGATGAGATCCGTGCATGAGGAAAATGCAGAGGAAGATCGAAAACAGCAAGTAGTAAAATCGGCCTTTAACACACTGTCCTTTTCGGAACTGGAAGCGATCATCCATATTTTTGATGAGCTGGATGGAGATGAGGGAATACTGGTGGCCAGCAAAATTGCTGACAGAGTGGGCATCACCAGATCTGTTATTGTGAATGCTCTGCGCAAATTTGAGAGTGCGGGAGTGATTGAGTCCAGGTCTTCAGGGATGAAGGGCACATATATTAAGGTTCTCAACGAAGTAATTTTTGATGAGTTGGAAGAAATCAAGACACAGAGAGCCAAAAAAGCTTGAGTGATAAATAAAAAGAGAGATACTCCTATAGGACAAAATAAATGTATAAAAACCTGTATATCTGGGTGAGAATCAGATATACAGGTTTTTATGTTACGGTATAAGCTCCCGGACAGCGGCTGGTGAGCTTGCTTGCCGAGGCGCACAGACGTTGGAGGTGCCGCTGATAGGCGGTATGAGGGTTTGCGCGATAAGCCTGTCCTCTTTCAAAATGATAAAAATATAAAAGATGAGAAAATAAAAGAAAAAGTTAGAATTAATGAGAATATATGGTGAAATATAGGAATATACTAAGTTCTAAAGGGTTGCAGAAAACAGTGGAATTCACTAATATAAGGACAGTGATTAGCACTCGATCAAAATGAGTGCTAATAAAGAGAGTGAAAAATAGAAGGAGGCAATAGATATGAAGTTAGTACCATTGGGTGACAGAGTAGTATTGAAACAGTTAGAGGCAGAAGAGAAGACTCAGTCTGGTATTGTACTGCCAGGTCAGGCACAGGAGAAACCACAGCAGGCGGCAGTAGTTGCTGTAGGACCGGGTGGAGTCGTAGATGGAAAAGAAGTAAAGATGGAAGTAGCCGTGGACGATCAGGTAATTTACTCTAAATATGCAGGAACCGAAGTGAAGCTTGACGGTGAGGAGTATATTATTGTCAGACAGAGTGATATTTTAGCGGTTGTCAAATAAATTAAGAAGCAAGTAAGAAAATTCAGATATCAATCAGGAGGAATGCAATCATGGCAAAAGAAATTAAATTCGGGGCTGAGGCCAGAGCCGCATTGGAGCAGGGTGTGAATCAGCTGGCAGATACTGTAAGAGTTACACTGGGACCGAAAGGAAGAAATGTTGTACTGGACAAACCATACGGTGCTCCGCTGATCACCAACGATGGTGTCACTATCGCGAAAGAGATCGAGCTGGAAGACGGATTCGAGAATATGGGAGCTCAGCTGATCAAAGAAGTTGCCTCTAAGACCAATGATGTGGCAGGCGATGGGACCACGACAGCTACTGTTTTGGCCCAGGCTATGGTTAACGAAGGAATGAAGAATCTAGCAGCAGGCGCGAACCCAATCATTCTGAGAAAAGGAATGAAGAAAGCTACAGATACAGCTGTCGATGCGATTATGAAGATGAGCAAGACCATCAGCGGAAAAGCTCAGGTGGCCAATGTGGCAGCGATCTCTGCAAGCGATGAGGAAGTCGGAACTCTGGTGGCAGATGCTATGGAGAAGGTTTCCAAAGATGGTGTCATCACAGTAGAGGAATCTAAGACCATGCACACGGAGCTGGATTTAGTAGAAGGTATGCAGTTTGACAGAGGCTATATCTCTGCTTACATGTCCACAGATATGGAGAAAATGGAAGCAACCTTGGAGGACCCTTATATTCTGATCACAGATAAGAAGATCAGCAATATCCAGGAGCTGCTGCCTCTTCTGGAGAAAGTGGTTCAGGCGAACGCAAAACTTTTGATTATCGCAGAAGATGTGGAGGGTGAGGCACTCACTACTTTGATTGTAAACAAATTGAGAGGTACTTTCCAGGTAGCAGCTGTGAAAGCTCCGGGATATGGAGACAGAAGAAAAGAAATGCTTCAGGATATTGCAATTTTGACAGGCGGACAGGTGATATCTGAAGAGTTGGGCTTGGATCTGAAAGAGGCAGATCTTTCTCAGCTAGGCCGTGCGAAATCTGTCAAAGTCGCTAAAGAGAGTACAGTAATTGTAGATGGCTTAGGAGCAAAAGAGGACATTGCGAACAGAGTTGCACAGATTCGTGCTCAGATTGAGGAGACGAAGTCAGACTTTGACCGCGAGAAATTGCAGGAAAGACTGGCTAAGATGGCAGGTGGTGTTGCGGTAATCCGTGTAGGTGCTGCGACAGAGACTGAGATGAAAGAGGCAAAACTGCGCCTGGAAGACGCTTTGGCAGCAACCAAGGCAGCAGTAGAGGAAGGAATCATTGCAGGAGGTGGCTCTGCATATATCCATGCAGCGAAAGAAGTCGCTAAAATGGCTGCAGATCTGGAAGGCGATGAGAAGACCGGTGCGAACATTATTCTGAAGGCATTGGAGGCTCCGCTGTATCATATCGCTGCAAATGCCGGACTGGAAGGGTCTGTAATTATCAACAAAGTAAAAGAGTCTGAGCCGGGAACTGGATTTGACGCTTTGAATGAGAAGTATGTGGATATGATTGAGAGTGGAATTTTGGATCCAGTAAAGGTTACCAGAAGCGCTCTGCAGAATGCGACCAGTGTTGCGTCTACATTGTTGACCACAGAGTCTGTAGTATCTATTATCAAAGAAGATACTCCTGCAATGCCAGCAGGCAACCCAGGAATGGGAATGATGTAAGAGAGACGAAAAAACGATCTGGTCTGAAAAGCAGGTTTTTAGGGGATGTTGTTTTGCAACATTCCCTATTTTGTGTTACACTAGATAAAAGTTTGGAAATTTGGAGGAAAAAAGATGGGCGATTTATATGCGGAATGTCTGGTTAAGAAAGAAAAAACCGGAAAGGATACCTTGTTAAAAGCAGGCTCCATTGCAGCTGTGGTGATACTGGCGCTGTTTGTCGTCCTGGTGTCGCCTCTGTTTATGGTATTTGCGGTGGTGGCAGGGGTTCTGGTGTACTTTTTTGTCTTTCCCAAGACAGACATAGAATATGAATATCTCTATGTGAATGGGGAGTTGGACGTGGATGTAATTATGGCAAAGAGCAAGCGCAAAAAGGCAAAGACTCTGGAAATGAATCATGTGGACATCATGGCCCCCATTCGTTCTCATCGTTTGGACTATTACAATCACAATGGCAAGCTGAAGGTGCTGGACTATTCATCAGGAAATTCTGAAAGAAACAGGTATGCGATGATTGTGAAGCTGGACCAGCAGACCTGTAAAGTGATCTTAGAGCCGGATGAAACTATGCTTCAGATGATGAAAAAAAGTGCTCCGTCCAAAGTTTTTTTGGATTGACACCAGGGGGGATATTTGTTACACTAGGGAACAAAACATTAAGATGAAGAAAAGGGAGGAAAAACAATGGGCACTATCATCGGGGAAGGGATTACTTTTGATGACGTATTGTTAGTTCCTGCATACTCAAAAGTAATACCAAATCAGGTAGACGTTTCCACTTATTTGACGAAAAAGGTAAAATTGAACATTCCTATGATGAGCGCAGGAATGGACACTGTGACCGAACACCGCATGGCGATTGCAATGGCAAGGCAGGGTGGTATCGGAATCATACACAAGAATATGTCCATCGAAGCGCAGGCAGACGAAGTGGACAAGGTAAAACGTTCTGAGAATGGTGTAATTACAGATCCATTTTTCTTGTCACCCGAGCACACATTGAAAGATGCCAATGACCTTATGGCAAAATTCCGTATTTCAGGAGTTCCGATTACGGAAGGCAAAAAACTAGTGGGAATCATTACCAACCGTGATTTGAAATTTGAGGAGGATTTCTCAAAGAAAATTAAAGAGTCGATGACCTCAGAGGGACTGATTACGGCAAAAGAAGGCATCACTCTAGAAGAAGCGAAGAAGATACTGGCAAAGGCCAGGAAAGAGAAACTACCCATTGTTGATGATGAATATAACTTAAAAGGCTTAATTACAATTAAGGATATTGAAAAACAGATTAAATATCCACTTTCAGCAAAAGATGCGCAAGGACGTCTGCTCTGTGGGGCAGCTGTCGGAATTACTTCGAACGTACTGGCACGTGTGGAGGCTCTGGCAAAGGTGAATGTGGATGTGATCGTTGTAGACTCTGCCCATGGACATTCTGAGAACATTCTGCGTGCCGTTCGTGAGATCAAGGCCGCTTATCCGGAACTTCAACTGATTGCGGGAAATGTGGCGACCGGAGAGGCGACGAAAGCTCTGATCGAGGCAGGTGTGGACGCGGTAAAAGTGGGAATTGGTCCTGGTTCTATCTGTACTACACGTGTGGTTGCTGGAATTGGTGTGCCGCAGATCACAGCAGTTATGGACTGCTATGAGGTGGCGAAGGAGTATGGAATTCCGGTTATCGCAGACGGCGGAATCAAGTATTCCGGGGATATTACGAAGGCGATTGCGGCAGGCGCAAATGTCTGCATGATGGGAAGTATTTTCGCAGGTTGTGATGAGAGCCCAGGAACTTTTGAATTGTATCAGGGAAGGAAGTATAAGGTATACCGTGGAATGGGTTCCATCTCTGCGATGGAGAATGGCAGCAAAGACCGCTATTTCCAGGAAGACGCAAAGAAGCTGGTACCAGAAGGCGTGGAAGGCCGTGTGGCATATAAAGGCCACGTGGAAGACACGGTATATCAGTTGATGGGTGGTCTGCGCTCAGGTATGGGATATTGTGGAGCAGAGAATATCGAGAAATTAAAGACTACCGGAAAATTTGTAAAAATTTCCTCCGCGTCCTTGAAGGAGTCACATCCTCACGATATTCATATCACAAAGGAAGCTCCGAATTACAGCATTGAAGAGTAATTTGCTTTGAAATGAAAATGGGCTGTTACACAGTAATTGTGGGACAGCCCGCTTTGCGTTCAGCCGCTTAAGACGAAGGGGACAGGATTTCAGGGCAAAGAGGCGAGGATACCTATGACGAGACAGAGAAGAGCGACTGGCAGCAGAAATTCTGCCAGAAGAACTGCTTCGGTCCCCAAAGGCTATAGGCAGAGGAGACCGCAGAGAAAAAAACAAAAGAGAAAAGAAAACTACATATGGCTGGCAGTGGGGTGTCTAGTACTGCTTTTGCTTCTTTTCACAGGAGGGCGTCTGGTATTAAAATCTCTACAGGCTGAGAAGACGGCTAGAGCCTATCTGGACATGGAAGACCCTCTGAGAGGGGCTCCTCCGCTGGATGTGGAGCTGTTGACTGTGAATCCATATTCCAGGCCGGGAACGCCTCTAGAAGAGGTGAAGTATGTGGCGATTCACTACACTGCGAATCCAGGCTCTACAGCTAAGAATAACAGAGATTACTTTGAAGGGCTGAAAGACAATCATTCTAACGAGGTGAGTAGTCACTTTGTCGTAGGCTTGGAGGGGGAAATTGTACAGTGTATTCCTACGAACGAGATTTCCTATGCGACCAATTCCAGAAATGTGGATACTCTTTCTATTGAGTGCTGTCATTTAGATGAGACGGGAAAATTTAATGAAGCCACGTATCAGTCTTTGGTGGAATTGACAGCTTATCTGTGTAATCGTTTTGGGCTGGATATAGATCATGTGATTCGCCACTATGATGTGACGGGAAAAAACTGTCCGAAGTATTATGTGGAACATCCAGAAGCTTGGGAACAGTTAAAAAAAGATATTTCAGCAGAGATGGAGGCCAAGAGAAAAGAGTTGGAGTAATATTTAGGGCTTGTCAAATGGAGAAATATATTGTAGTATAATCATAACTGCATGACTGGCGGAAGTAGGAAAACTACAGGGAGTGCAGTGAAGTAGAATGTCGACCGCCTGGGCAACCGTTTGGTATACCCAGGCGGTTTTTGTGTAGAAAGGAGACCATTATGGAAATGCTATCGTTGGCTAAAGAGCTAAAAAGCAACTCTTATCCAGGACGTGGAATTATCCTGGGGCGTTCCAAAGATGGAACTAAGGCAGTGGCTGCCTATTTTATTATGGGTAGAAGTGAGAACAGCCGGAACCGAGTTTTTGTGGAGGAGGGAGAGGGAATTCGCACACAGGCATATGACCCCTCGAAGCTTACCGATCCTAGCTTGATTATCTACGCTCCGGTCCGAGTTTTGGGCAACAAGACGATTGTCACCAACGGCGATCAGACGGATACTATCTATGAGGGGATGGACCGCCAGATGACATTTGAGCAATCTCTGCGCAGCCGTGAATTTGAGCCCGATGCACCGAATTACACGCCGAGAATCTCAGGGGTGATGCATGTAGAGAACGGAAAATACAGCTACGCTCTGTCAATCTTAAAGAGCAACAACGGAAATCCCCAGGCCTGTGACCGTTTTACTTTTGCCTATGAGAACTGTGTGGCTGGAGAAGGGCGTTTTATCCATACCTACAAGTGTGATGGAAATCCTCTTTTGAGTTTTGAGGGCGAACCTAAGCTGGTGGAGATTCCAGATGATATGGAGGCGTTTACGGAGTTGATATGGGAAAACCTGAACGAAGACAATAAGGTTTCCCTGTTCGTACGCTATATCGATATCGAGACAGGCAAATATGAGACGAAAATTGTGAATAAGAATCAGTGAGGAGGGACAAAGATGAAAGAACTGGCATTAAAATATGGATGTAATCCGAATCAGAAGCCTTCCAGAATCTATATGGCCGATGGCAGTGAACTGCCGATCAAGGTGCTCTATGGAAAACCTGGATATATTAATTTTTTGGATGCCTTTAATGGATGGCAGCTGGTGAGGGAATTGAAAAAAGCTACGGGTTTTCCGGCGGCAACCTCCTTCAAACATGTGTCCCCAGCAGGAGCAGCCATTGGGCTTCCCCTTTCTGAGACACTGGCCAAGATTTACTGGGTGGATGATTTAGGAGAACTGTCTTCACTGGCCTGCGCTTATGCGAGGGCAAGAGGGGCAGACCGAATGTCGTCTTTCGGGGACTTTATCGCTCTTTCTGATGAGTGCGATAAGGACACGGCGATGCTGATTAAACGGGAGGTCAGCGATGGAGTGATCGCGCCGGGTTATACCCAGGAGGCCTTGGAGATACTTTCCCAGAAGAAAAAAGGCAATTATAACGTGATTCAGATTGACGCGGACTATGTGCCAGCTCCACTGGAACACAAGGAAGTATTCGGGGTGACTTTTGAGCAGGGAAGACAGGAGCTGCCCATTGACGATGAACTGTTGTCCAATGTAGTGACAGCGAAGAAGGAGCTGAGTGAGGAGGCTAAGAGAGATCTGAAAATCTCGCTGATTACTCTAAAATATACACAGTCCAATTCCGTGTGTTTTGTGAAAGATGGTCAGGCAATTGGAATCGGCGCTGGCCAGCAGTCTAGAGTACACTGTACCCGTCTGGCGGGCCAGAAGGCGGATAACTGGTTCCTTCGTCAGAGTCCTAAGGTTATGAATCTTCCTTTTAAGGACGATATCAAACGTGCAGAGAGGGACAATGCGATTGATGTGTATATTGGAGAAGAGTACATGGATGTCCTGGCCGATGGTGCGTGGGAGAAGGTATTCACAGAGAAGCCAGAAGTGTTTACGAGAGAGGAAAAGCGGCAGTGGCTGGATAAGATGACTGGCGTGACTTTGGGTTCAGATGCGTTCTTTCCATTCAGCGATAACATCGAACGGGCGCATAAGAGCGGTGTTCAGTATATTGCGCAGCCAGGAGGTTCGGTTAGAGATGATTTGGTCATTGAGACCTGCGATAAATATGGAATGGCTATGGCGTTTACGGGCATCCGCTTGTTTCACCACTAAAAGAATAATAAAAAAACAAATTGCCGGGTACCCGTTGTGGGTTTCCGGCAATTTGCTGTAAAAAATACTGCTTCAATTTTCTTATTTACCGTCAGTAAAACGAATCGCAGTTCCGTAGGCGAGAATCTCGGCAGCAGAGGAAGCGATAGAATTTGTGGTGTAGGATACTCCGATCACCGCGTCCGCTCCCATTTTTTCGGCACAGGCGATCAGGCGGTCTGTGGCGATCACGCGGGCCTTCTCCATCATCTCGCAATAAGAGGTGAGCTCTCCGCCTACCAGTGTCTTTAGGCCATTCATAAAGTCTTTGCCAAAATGTACGGTCTGGATGGTAGCGCCTTCTGCGAGGCCTAGTTCCTCATAAGTTCTTCCCTGAAGTACATGAGTCGTTGTAAGCAACATTTTAAATCATCCTTTCTGTTAATCCATTTCTAATTTTTTATCCAGCAATTTGACACATACAATATAATATATAATACCAATGATAATGCTGAGTATCAAGGAGAGAATAAGTATTCTGCCTAAGATCTGAGAGACTTCATAGAGCACCTCAGGGCTATTCGCGTCAGCGGATTCAGCGTTTCGAATGGTCTCATTGGTAAAAAAAGGAAACGCCAGTATCAGCCCTATCACCTGGTTGATCAGGTAGAGCAGAACGTAGCCTCCAATACATCCCATGACCCGGTGGCCGTGAAAAAGATTTCCAATGCCCACGGCGCAGTAGACGGACAGACAGGAGATAAAAAGTTCCAGGATTACAGTGGCTATTGTCAGCAGGAACAAATTTGCAGGGATGTATGCTGACACGGCCTGGCAAAATTCAAAGAGTTCATCGTTCAGAAAAATGAATACACATAGCAGAATTACGGCCGCATCGAGGAAGGACCAGAGTACTCCGCATAGATATTTGGAGAGGACATGGCAGTTCGCGGTGACTGGCAGCGTATTCGTCAGGTATCCCTCGTCTGTGTACAGATTGCGGTGATAGCGCATGCCAAGATAGACGATAGTGGCTAGGGCGACAGCTCCGATGGCTGTCAGAAGAGTCACCGTGTAAATAGAAGAGAATATGGTATCAAAAGGTTTTATATGCAGCAGAGACATGAAAAAATGTCCCAGCAAAGACAGTATCAGAACTGCGCCATGTATGGTCAGCAGAACTGGGGAAACTGCTTTTAAGTCATATTTTATCAATTTGCTTAACATTGAAATACCTCCCGGAATAATTCATCTACAGATTTTTGCTTGAGAAAACGAATGTCATCTACGGATTCATGCATGCGTATTTTTCCGTCTTTGATGAAAACTACCTCATCCAGAATGTTTTCCACATCGGCAATCAAATGTGTGGAGATTAAAATCGTCGCATTTTCGTCGTAATTGTTTAAGATGGTATTTAAGATATACTCACGGGCGGCGGGGTCCACTCCGGCAATAGGCTCATCCAGACAGTAGAGTTTTGCGCGGCGGCTCATCACCAGCACCAGCTGTACTTTTTCCCGGCTGCCTTTGGAGAGAGTTTTTATGCGGGCCTGGGTGGAAAGATTCAGCTTTTGGAGCATATTTTCGGCTCTGCCTCGGTCAAAATCTTCGTAGAAATCTGAAAAATAGTTAAGAATCTCGTAAATTTTCATATTGGGATTCAGATAAGTACGTTCCGGTAGATAGGCCACGATTGCTTTGGTTTTTACTCCAGGTTCCATGCCGTCTATCAAAAGTTGTCCGTCTGAGACTGTCAAGAGACGGTTGATCAGTTTTAAAATCGTCGTTTTTCCACTGCCGTTAGGCCCAAGCAGGCCGATAATTTTACCAGAATCTAATTTTAGATTTATGTGATCTAAGGCTTTCTTGGCTCCATAGGTCTTTGTGAGGTTTCGACACTCTAAAATGGTACTCATTTGGCATCCTCCTTTTGAATTTTTTCGATCAGAGACAGGATTTCTTGTCGGTGAAACCCCATCTGATTCATAGTACTGAGAAATTCCTTGATTCTGGCAGTCGCCAGGTCTTCTTTCATTTTTTCTATCATAGTGATGTCCTCCGTGATAAAACGTCCGCTGGTCCGCTGCGAATAGACCAATCCATTTCTTTCTAGTTCGGATAGGGCTTTTTGCATAGTGTTTGGATTGACAGCTGCCTCGGAAGCCAAATCTCGAACAGAAGGGAGACGATCTCCAGGATGGTAGCGCCCGGCGATAATATCTAATTGTACGTGTTCAACGATCTGTGCATATATGGGGAGGTTGGAGTTGAGTTTCCATGACATTTACAAAGCTCCTTTCATTTTTTAATTGTATTATTGTACTAAGTGATTAATACAATAATACATTCGAAAAAAGAAATTGTCAATAGGGTTTTCAAAAAAATGTTTTTGGGATATAATGCCCACAGAGTGGGAATGATATCTGCGCATAGTATCGCTTTTTTCGCGGTGCCTACGGCCTATGATAGATAAAAATATTGGAAAGAGAGGAATAGGATGAGCCAGAAGAATCAACTGCCAAAGAGATCAGAGATAGCAAAGAGTGATCAGTGGAGAATTCAAGATCTCTATGCAAATGAAAGTGAATGGGAGAGGGAGTATAAGGAGACGCAGCGAGGACTGGATGGCTATCAGAAATTTCAGGGAAGACTGGCAAAGAGCGCAAAAGTTCTTTTTGAGGCTTTGCAGGAACGGGACAGGATTCAGATGCTCTTGGAGCGGCTGTATGTCTATGCGAACCAGAGATATCATGAGGACACTGGGAACAGTGTGTATCAACAGTTGTCTGGACGGGCCCAGAATCTGATGGTAAAGGCTCAGGGAGCGTTTTCCTTTTTGGAACCTGAGCTGATGGAATTGACAGAGGAGCTTTTTGAAAGGTTTCTGGAAGAGAATGAAAAATTGCGGCTGTACAAAAGATATATGGAAGAAATTTTTCGAACCAGGAAACATGTGTTGTCAAAGGAAATGGAAGAGGTGATGGCTCAGGTCTCTCAGATTGCCAATGGACCGGAAAACATTTTTTCCATGTTTAACAATGCAGATCTTCGATTTGGAGCTGTGCAGGACGAAGAAGGAAATTCTGTGGAGCTGACTCACGGCAGATATGCGCAGTTTTTGGAGAGCAGCGACCGAAGTGTCAGAAAGGCAGCGTTTGAACGGCTTTATGGAACCTACGGACAGTTTCAGAATACGCTGGCAGCTACGTTTGAGGCAAACGTCAAGCAAGCGGGCTTTTTTGCGAAGATGAGAAACTACCCGTCTGCCCGGGCAGCCGCTCTAGATGGAGGCAATATACCGGTGGAAGTGTATGACCAGCTTCTGACGGCGGTACATCAGGCGCTCCCAGCCTTGCACCGGTACGTGGAGCTTCGCAGGCGTCTTTTGGGGGTGGATGTGCTGCACATGTATGACCTATACACTCCCTTGGTCTCATCGGAAAAAAAGAGATACTCTTTTGAACAGGCAAAAGCCATGGTCAAGGAAGGATTGGCCGCTTTGGGTGAAGACTACCAGGAATTGCTGCAAAAGGGGTTTGATGAAGGATGGATTGATGTCTATGAAAATCAAGGAAAACGCAGCGGAGCTTATTCCTGGGGGGCTTATGGAACCCATCCCTATGTCCTGCTGAACTATAATGGGACGCTGAATCATGTATTTACCCTGGCTCACGAGATGGGACATGCGCTGCACAGCTGGTATTCAGACCATGCACAGCCGTATCCTTATGCAGGATACCGAATCTTTGTGGCGGAAGTCGCATCCACCTGCAATGAATCTTTGCTGATTCATGATCTGATTGGAAAAGCCAGGGATGATTCAGAAAAAGCGTATTTGATTAATTATTTTTTGGAGCAGTTTCGGACCACGGTATACCGCCAGACGATGTTTGCGGAGTTTGAGAAGATTGTTCATGAAAAATGTGCGCTAGGAGAGAGTCTCACTGCAAATGTGCTCTGCGAAATCTATCGGGAATTAAATCGGGTTTATTTTGGAGAGGGAATGGAAATAGATGAGCAGATTGCACTGGAATGGGCCAGAATTCCCCATTTCTATACTCCATTTTATGTTTATCAGTATGCGACAGGATTTTCAGCGGCGATTGCAATCAGCCAGAAGATCATAGATGGGGAGCCGGAAATTGTGGAGAAGTATAAGAGATTTCTCAGCGGCGGCAGCTCTATGGACCCGGTGGAGCTTTTAAAAATCTGCGGAGTGGATATGACCAGCCCGCAGCCGGTGACAGAGGCTCTGAGAATGTTTGAGAGGTATTTAGAGGAGATGGAGTCGCTGACTCTAGGGTAAGGAGATGCAGCTTATGAGGCTGTCTTCTGCTAAGAGGAACATTTATGGACAGACATAAGAAAAAGGGTGCTGGAGCTTTGGGCAGGCCGCAAAAAAATGGCAATGTCTCCGGTGCGGCTGCCCGTTCAGCCGCAGCCAGAAGAAGGGCTCTTGCTGCACGCAGAAGAAGGGCAAGGGCTTTGAGAAGAAGGCGAATTTTGGCACTTTTAATCATGGGATTCTGTTTGATTTTGCTTGCAGTGGGATTGTTTTTTGGCGTCAGGGGAATCTTAAAAATCGCAGGCCAAGAGGGAGAAATTTCAAAAGAAAACGCTTTGAGCAGTGAATGCGAAGCGTATCGTCCGGTTGTAGAAAAACTTGCCGACAATTATGATATGGGAGAGTATGTGGATTTGATCTTGGCCGTGATGATGCAGGAAAGCTCAGGAAAACTAGTGGATGTGATGCAGTCTTCTGAGTGCAAATTTAATGAACGGTATCCCCGGGAGCCCAACGGAATCACGGACACAGAATATTCGTTACAGTGCGGAATCCAGGAACTGCGGGATAATTTACAGCAGGCAGGATGCAGCGGACCGGAGGACTTGGACCGGATAAAGATTGCGCTTCAGGCATATAATTTTGGCAGCGATTATTTAAACTATCTGAGCCGGGAGGGGCAGACCCAGTGGACCGAGGAGAATGCGCAGGCTTTTGCCAAATATGCGAGTAAGGAAAAAAAGCGGGGAGAGGACGATCCTTACCGGGAAAACGCAGGGCCTTGGGATTATGGGGATCAGTATTATCCGGAACATGTTCTGCGTTACTATCAATAATTTGTCGGACAACGGCCAGCAAATAGCGATGCTGTGAGCTGGCCGCAGTGTATGCAGCGGAATCTTTGCTTGTGATTAAGCGCCATATGCCTAATCGTTGTCCCAAATTTAAAAAATATGAATTTTTTGCTTGACTTTTTTTACAGGATTTAGTAATATAATCAGGCAAGGTTATTGAAGGCTTTGCAGAAAAAGAAAATGCGATAGTGGCGTAGTTGGTAACGCGCGACCTTGCCAAGGTCGAGACCGCGGGTTCGAGCCCCGTCTATCGCTCTGAGAAAAGGCTGTCACTTAGAATCTGTGACAGCCTTTTTGTGCGACATTCAAATGTCTCTAGTTTTCCATCTGATATGCAACCAATGCCAAGTTCCAGTAGCCTTGTTTGTTTAATTCCCGCTCAAATTCGTGAATTTTTTTCAGGCAGGCATCTGGCAGTTCGGCTACCTTATAACAGCAGCTTGCCTGGGCATCCTCTTCCCTGAGAATGTCAATCATTTGGTCCTGAGCGGCTTGGCAGGAAGGCGGAAGCTTCGGATCATAAGTCATATTTCGCACCTCCTGTATTAGTTAGATGAATTCGTCTCAGATTTCATGTTTCCGTAGAAAGAAATCAGGTATAGTCCGCAAAGTCCTACTAATGCGTAAATGATTCGTGAGAACCAGGACATCTTACCGAAGAGGAAAGACACCAAATTAAAATCTAAAAATCCGATCAATCCCCAGTTAACTGCTCCGATTATGGCAATGGTCAAAGCAAAATAACCTAAAAATTTATTCCCCATAATTCACCATCCTTTCTCGGATTTAGTATGTGAATTATGGGGAAAAATATACACTGCAAAGTCTTTCAAAAAGTAACGAACTGATGGTCAATGTTTCGACTATTGAAGCTTTAGAGTCTGTGTGTCCACATCTTCATTGAAGGAGTAAGCTTCAGAGAGTTCCAAGGTTACATCGGAGGTGTCCTTTAACTCAAAAGATTGGCAGACAGACACGGTGTTGCCGGCAGGGATTTCTGCCATGTAATTGTCCATGGCTTCATTGTCATCCACTGGGAATGCAGCTTCACAAGCCTCGTTGTTTTGAACGGCTCTCAAAGAGACGTTTACCATCGGCTGGGTAGCTTCGCTGCTGGTGTTAGTATAGTTATAATATACGAGCAGACATTGATTTCCACTGTAATCCTCCGCGAGTTCATGGCGGTCGTATTTTACAGTAAAGCGGTCGCAAGAGTAATCTAAAATTCCATCATCCGTACTGGTAGTCTGGGTATCGTCAGAAGAGTCAGCGTCTTGTGTCTGCGGCTCATCCGCTGTGGTTCCTTCAGACTCCATAGCGTTCAGCTCTTCTGTGGAGTTCTCAAGTTCTTCTGTGAAAGCGCCGAAATTGGCGGTAATTACATTGATGGTGTCTGTGTCAACTTTTGTGATTTTCCATTGCTTATCTACCTTTTTACAGGGATATTTCACTGTCGTTGTGGTAAGCTTGTCCGGGAGATTTTTAGCTTTCTCAGACAGGATGCCTACCAGAAGCTCTTCATTTTCTTTGGGGGTCATATCTCCGCCAGTGAAAAGCTGCTGCATACCGGAACGGAAGAATTCACTTATGGCTTCCTTGTAGGTCTCAGTTCCGTCGAAATAATTGATTTCCACGGTGACAGTCGCCTTGTCTTTGTGAAAATCAAGACCTGTGATCTTGTATTCTAGCTTTTGATTCACAGCCTGAAAAAATGGTTGGTAAGCTTCAGAGTTCAGTTTGTTTTCTTCCAAGCCTTCTAGTTTGTTGCCTTGAACACAGGATGACATGCCATCTAGATTAAATGCCTTTGCGTAGTCCAAGAAGCGTGAAACTGCCTTTTTAGGCTGTTCTCTCAGCAGCAGGTAATAGCCGGCACAGCCTAAAAGTACCAAGAGCAAGAGCAAAATCAGTGCGACAATGGGAGCGCGGGACTTCTTTTTTACCGCAACTTCTGTATTTTCTAAGGTTGTTGGTTGCTTTCTCATAGTATCCTCCATTCTGTGTGTACTTTTAAAAGCACGTTTTTCAGCACAAACAGGTAAGTTCGTGATTGTAGATAATCCATTCCATTATATCAGATTTATAAGCTTAGAGCAAATGAAATCCAGCGATTTTACTTTTTGATCGTAACAGTTTCAGCCATACAGTGTAAGAGAAGCATAAAACATACTGGTACGTTATTGCAAACGTACATCTGAGTTGAGAGTCTTTTCATGAGTAAAACGGTGGCATCAGCCACGATAAGCACGCAGTATGGTTTTGCAAATGTCGCTGGCTGAACTGTTACTTTCAGTCGGGAGTATCTGAGATTTCTGCGTTTGGAATCTTGTCACATGAGAGTTGGGAAAGATGTCGAAATTTGAGATTTACTATGAGGTAGAGAAGAAGTATAATAATTCTAGTGTTTTACTTTCCTGTTCATTGAGGGGGAAGCTAGGAAAAGAATGAAGAGAGGCTAGATGAGAATGAATCAGAAATACAAGGGCATTATCTATATCATCATCTCTGCTTTTTGTTTTGCGTTGATGAATATGTTTGTACATTTGGCGGGAGACCTGCCTTCTGTGCAGAAAAGCTTTTTTAGAAACTTAGTAGCATTTTTCTTTGCGGTCATAATCATGGCTAGGAAAAGGATTTGGTTTTCTGGGAAAAAAGAGAATATTGCTCCGCTTTTTTACCGTGCGATTTTTGGGACCGTTGGAATTCTGTGCAATTACTATGCGGTAGACCATCTAGTGCTGGCGGATGCTTCTATGCTGAATAAAATGTCTCCGTTTTTTGCGGTGATATTCAGTTATTTAATTTTGAAAGAACGAGTGAAGCCGGTGCAGGCGCTGGCTGTGGGTGGAGCTTTCATAGGAAGTCTATTTATCATAAAACCTACTGTGGTGGGAATGGATTTGTTTCCGGCTGTGATTGGTCTGCTGGGTGGCTTGGGTGCTGGAATTGCCTATACTTTTGTCCGCTATCTAGGGGAAAGAGGCGAGAAAGGGCCATTTATCGTGTGCTTTTTCTCGGGATTTTCCTGTTTGGTAACGCTGCCGTTTCTGCTTTTTGACTATCACTATATGAGTCTGTCGCAGATTGGAATTTTGCTGCTGGCAGGTCTATCGGCTGCCGGAGGACAATTTTCCATCACAGCGGCTTATTGCTGTGCCCCGGCTCGGGAAATCTCAGTTTATGACTATTCTCAGATTATATTTTCAGCGACTTTAGGGCTGATCATATTTGGACAGATCCCGGACTGGTTAAGCTGGGTAGGATACCTGGTGATCTGTTCTATGGCTGTGATGATGTTTTTGTACAATCAGAAAAATGACAGAGTTTTGAAAAAGGAGGGAGAGAATTGAGCAGTCAGAAGTTAGAAGACATAAAGTCTCAGTATGATGGCCTAAAGCTGTCTTTACTGACAGTGACGCCGAAAGAAGGAAAAGAGTTACATGGCGTAATCCAGTTGGTACACGGTATGTGTGAGTACAAGGAGAGGTATCTGCCATTTATGAAATTCATGGCGAAGCATGGGTACATCTGCGTGATTCATGACAACCGAGGGCATGGGAAAAGCGTGAAAAACGTGGAAGATTTAGGATATATGTATAGGGGAAAAGCCAGAGCTTTTGTGGAAGACATTCATCAGATTACCTTGTTGATACGGGAGCGCTATCCTAGACTTCCAGTGATTTTGTTTGGACATAGCATGGGATCTTTGGCAGTGAGGGCTTATCTAAAAAAATACGATTCCTTGATCGACATGCTGATTGTATGCGGTTCTCCAAGCAAGAATCCCGGGGTAATTTTGGGTAGAATGATTGCCGTGGTACAAGGTAAGCTTCAGGGAGAACGGCATAGAAGTAAGTTGCTAGAGGCGTTGTCTTTCGGAAGCTTTGCGGCTAGATTTCCAAAAGAGACGCGCAAGCATGCCTGGATTTGCACAGATCAGTTGGTGGTAAAAGAGTACGAAGACTCCAGGCTATGCGGATTTACGTTTACTGTGGATGGCTATCGTACGCTGTTTCAGCTAATGGAAGAGGCCTACAGCGGTCACGGATGGCAGTGTACAAAACCGCGGCTGCCGATTTTGTTTCTCGGTGGTGCACAGGACCCTTGTATCGGGAATCCACGGAAATTTGCAGCCGCGATTCGGCAGCTTCGTTCTCAGGGTTACCAAAATGTGAGAGGGAAGCTATACCCGGGGCTGCGCCATGAAATACTCAATGAACCGTGCAAAAAGGAAATTTACAAAGATATCGCCGTATATATCCGCAGACAGGAGCAGGAGATTTGGCCTGTACGAGACGGCCAAGAATAAAATCAGTGAAAATGGCAGATACTCAGAAAAAAGAGTAAGGAGAACAAAAATTGAGTAAAAAGTGGATATTCTTTTTTCTGATTTTGGCCTGCCTATCTTTGGTGGCGGGGTGTGGAGAACAAGAAGAGACTCAACCAAAAGGGGAACTTGTCATGGTGGAGACTCTTTTTACTGTATAAGCTCCCGGACAGCGCCTGGTAAGCTTGCTTGGCGAGACGAACAGACATTGGACGGGGCAACAGGTATGAGCATGCAGGTGTATGCGCCGGAGTGCGAATGCCTGTCAGAATTGCCGGAGTGCGATGCACGGAGCAATTCGCAGCTTATACTTTTTGGAGACGCCGCTGACAGGCGGCATGAGGGATTATACTGTAAGGTCGATATCCGGTCGATGATTGCATTTTTGAGCGTCAGACGTTATAATGAAAGTGTTACTAGACAAAAAGAATAGAATATGGAGAGTACAATGAAGAACAGAATTACACTATGTCTGCTCTCTGCTGTTCTGTCCGTCAGCCTTGTGATGCCATCAGTGGTCTGGGCATCGGGAGAAGATACAAGCGATTTTCAATCTTTGGAGGGAGAGTTCGATTTAGAAGAATCCTTCGAAGAGACACAGGAAGAGACTGGACAGGAAGAGACTCAGGAACCGGAGCCGACCCAGGAGCCGGAGCCGACCCAAGAGCCGACCCAAGAGCCGGACCTGGAGCCGGAGTTTTCTCAGCCGGCCGAGGAGACTGAAGAACCGGCGCAAGAAGGCTTCACCGAGAAGGAGCCTGCAGCGACAGAGTCGCCTGAGTCGTCTGAGGCATTGAGCACTACACAAGGGGAATGGAAAGAAGAAGATGGAAAGTTCTGGTACGATAATGGAGGAGGACAGCGCACAAAATCAGATTTTCAAAAGATAGGGAAGTACCGGTATTACTTTGATGAGGAAGGTTATTTGGCGACTGGCTGGCAAAACATTGAGGGAAATCTGTATTATTTTAAGGCGACAGGTGGCTACGGACTCCGCGGCCGTATGTTCACTGGCGTTCAGAATATCAATTCTCGTACATTCTGTTTTAATAGTTCCGGGGTACTTCAGACTGGCTGGCAGAAAATTGACGGAAAATCATATTACTTTCAGATGTCAGGAAATGCAGGTACCTTGGGGCGGATGCTCACCGGCTGGTTGAAATATGGCGGAGAGATCTACTATTTAAAGCAGACTGGAGAAAAGGGCGTCAAAGGAAAGATGTTCACTGGAAAACAGAGAATTTCAGGACATACATATTATTTTAACTCTGAAGGAAAGCTTCAGACTGGTTGGCAGAAGATCGGCAGCAACAATTATTATTTTAAAGCAAGCGGAACCTATGGAGTTCGCGGCCGTATGTTCACCGGCGTTCAGAATATCAATTCTCGTACGTTCTATTTTAATAGTTCTGGAGTAATGCAGATTGGCTGGCAAAAGATCAGCGGAAAATATTTTTATTTTCAGATGTCAGGAAATGCAGGTACCTTAGGTCGAATGATTACCGGTTGGCTGAAATATGGCGGAGAGATCTACTATCTGAAAAAGTACGGAGAAAAAGGAGTCAAAGGTCGGCGGCTAACTGGTTGGAATCAGATTGATAAACAGGTCTATTATTTCAGCAGTTCGGGAAAACTTCAGACTGGTTGGCAAAAAATTGGTTCCCGCACTTTTTATTTTAAGGCAACCGGAACCTACGGTGTGCGTGGGAAGATGTTTACTGGATGGGTGACCATTGGAGGAAACAAATACTATTTTAAGCGTACCGGAGATTTTGGTACGAAAGGAATGCGTTTTCAGGGTGGCTATAAGACAATAGATGGGAAACGCTATTATTTTGATTCCAATGGTGTGTATCGTGAGAATCCAGATAATGACGGCTATGTTACAGATCCTGTGACAGGGGTGAGGTACCGAGTAGAATCCCAGTACTATACAGACCCGCAGATTGGAAGTGGTTCCGATCAGGTGACAGAGGAGGAATTTATGGCGGCGCTGCTTTACACGGAGGCAGGGGACCAGGGACTAGAAGGGCAGATTATGGTTGCGATGACAATCTATAATCGGATGATGAACAATTCTTTCCCATCGACGATGAGGCTGGTAGTCTATGCCAAATCTCAATTTGAGGTGGTCAGCAATGGGCGTTTAACGGATTTACTAGAGGGAATTCGTGATAACGAAAAAAGTGCACTCGACAAAATCAACAACTATGACAGCATGGAAGCAGCGAAGAAAGCGGCCGTCATTTATGAGAATTATAAGAGCGGAAAGACCAGCAAGAGAATTATTCCCGGGGTGAGCTCCTTGAAAAATAAGGATTTTGACTATGTGTATTTTATGACACACGATGCTTTTAACGGTTTAGGATTGGACCCGAGTAAGTGTGGTGTGTTTAAGTACAAAGATCATACCTTCTTCCGCAAATGGGCTTATTAAGAAGGAGCCATTGCAAAATAGATGAATCAGCATCTATGGAGCAATGGCTCTTTTCCTATCCCTTGAATTTGCATAAAGATTTTGTTATGATGATACCCGGAGTTTAAGTATTTGGGATAAAATGACAAAAAACTCAGAAGCTGACTGCATGGAAAATTTAACTGAGAGTTGGGAGAAGCTATGAGAAGATTGCTTATTTATTTGAAAGGTTATTATCGGGAGGCTGTTTTGGCCCCTTTGTTTAAAATGCTGGAAGCTAGTTTTGAGCTGGCGGTGCCTCTGGTCATGGCGAATATTATTGATGTGGGAATTGGAAACCAGGATGAGAGCTATATATGGAAAATGTGTGCAGTGATGATTTTGTTGGGAGTGGTGGGACTGCTGTGTTCTGTCACTGCCCAGTACTTTTCAGCGCGAGCAGCTATGGGATTCAGTACCGCTTTGAGGCACAGTCTGTTTTCACACATTCAGACTTTTTCTTATAGGGAACTAGATCTTTTGGGAACTCCTACCTTGATTACCAGAATTACGAATGATGTAAATCAGGCCCAGACGGGGGTGAATTTGGTTTTACGGCTGTTTCTGAGATCACCGTTTATTGTCGTAGGAGCCGTGATTATGGCTTTTACGATTGATGTAAAGATTGCGTTGATTTTTGTGATCGCGGTGCCGTTAATTTCTCTGGTCATCTATTTGATTATGAGACTGACGTTTCCGATCTATAAGAAGGTCCAGAGCTATTTGGATAGGATTTCCCGGATCACTCGAGAGAATCATGTGGGAGCCAGGGTTGTGAGAGCTTTTTGCAGGCAGAAAGAAGAGTCGTCCGATTTCATGCAGACCAATGATCTGTACACGAAGATTCAGATCGCGGCGGGGAAAATTTCAGCTCTGCTGAATCCGGCTACCTATGTGATTATGAACCTGGCGATCGTAGCGATCTTGTGGTCGGGCAGCGCGCAGGTGGATGCAGGCAGGATTACCCAAGGTGAGGTCGTGGCCTTGGTGAATTATATGACACAGATTTTAGTGGCGCTTTTGGCTTTGGCAAATTTGATTGTGGCGGTCACGAAAGCTACGGCGTCTGGGGCGCGTCTCAACGAGATTTTTGATACGCAGACGACTCTGATTGAAAAAGAGAGTCAGGAGCAGCATCCAAAAGCCAGTGAGAACAGAGTGGTCTTCGAGAAAGTGACTTTCACTTACGCTGGTGCAGGGGCTCCAGCACTAGAGGACATCTCATTTGTAGCTAAGTCAGGGGAGACGATCGGGATAATTGGTGGTACGGGAAGCGGAAAGACCACTTTGATTCACCTGATTCCTAGATTTTACGATATCCAAAAAGGCGAGATTTTAGTGGATAAAATCCCGGTGGATAGATATCCGTTTTGGCAGCTTCGTGAGAAAGTAGGGATGGTGCCGCAGCATGCGGTTTTGTTCAAGGGAACCGTACGTGAGAATATGCGGTGGGGAAAATCAGATGCCACAGATGAGGAGATCTGGGAGGCACTTAAAATTGCCCAGGCTAAAGAATTTGTCGAGAACAGGCCGGGAGGATTGGATAGCCAGATCTCCCAGGGAGGAGCTAATCTCTCAGGCGGTCAGAGGCAAAGGTTGACCATCGCCAGGGCGCTGGTGGGGCAGCCGGAGATATTGATTATGGACGACAGCGCCTCCGCGTTAGATTTTGCCACAGACGCGGCTTTGCGCCAAGCGATAAAAGAAAAGACGAAGGGGATGACAGTCTTTCTCGTGTCACAAAGAGCGGCATCCATCAGGCAAGCTGACCGTATTCTGGTGTTAGATGACGGGCGACTGGTGGGAAGTGGAACACATTTGGAGCTTTTGGAGAACTGTCCTGTGTATGAGGAAATCTGTCTGTCACAGTTGTCGGAGCAGGAGGTGAGAAGAGTATGAGAGACAGAGCTACAATCAAAAAAGTACTGCGGTTTATTCGGCCTCACGGCGGGTTAGTTGCATTGATGCTATTGCTGGCAGCCGTAACAGTAGCCTCTACCTTATACGCACCGATTCTCATCGGAAAAGCAGTAGACCAGATCGTGGGACCAGGGCAGATTTACGTCCTAAAACTGAGCCGGATTTTGGTTCAGCTAGGTGTGGTAATCGCGGTCACTGCGGTGGCGCAGTGGCTGATGAACCTTCTGACAAACCAGGTGACTTACCGGGTGGTTCAGGATGTGCGGGCTCAGGCTTTTTTGCATCTTCAGAAGGTTCCGGTTAGCTATATTGACCAGAATCAACCAGGAGATATTCTGAGTAGAATCGTAAACGATGTGAGTCAGTTTTCAGACGGATTGTTAATGGGATTTACACAACTTTTTACAGGCATTGTGACGATCTTAGGTACGATAGGATTTATGCTTTCCATAAACGTAAAAATTGCGTTGTTAGTGGTTTTGTTGACCCCGGTTTCTCTTTTTGTGGCCAGCTTTATTGCCAGTCGAACGTATCAGATGTTCCGTCTTCAATCGGAGAAGCGGGCAGAGATGACTTCCCTTGTGGAAGAGTTAGTGGGAAATCAGAAAGTGGTTCAGGCATTCTCCTATGAGAGAACCGCTATGGAACGATTTGACTCCATCAATGGGCAACTTCAGATCTGTGGTGTGCGGGCTTTGTTTTTTTCATCCATCACGAATCCTTGTACGCGCTTTGTAAATGGTCTGGTGTACGCGGGTGTCGGCATCTTTGGGGCATTTACAGTGATTCAACAGGGGATGACGGTAGGACAGCTTACCAGTTTCCTCAACTATGCGAATCAGTACACGAAACCATTTAATGAGATTTCCGGTGTAGTGACGGAGCTAGAGAATGCCATAGCCTGTGCGCGGAGAATTTTTGAGTTCATGGAGACTCCTGTAGAGGAACCAGACCAGAAAGATGCGGTGGTGCTTCAGAAGGTGGACGGAAGTCTGGAGGTGGAGAATGTCTCTTTCTCCTATCGGAAGGATACGCCTCTTTTGCAGGATATCTCGATTCAGGTTCAGCCAGGTCAAAGAATTGCGATTGTGGGGCCGACCGGCTGTGGAAAGACCACAATGATCAATCTCTTGATGCGCTTCTATGATGTGGACAAAGGTCAGATTCGAATCAGTGGGTATCCTGTGCGGGAAGTGACCAGGGATAGCCTGCGCAGAAATTTTGGTATGGTTCTTCAAGATACTTGGCTGAAGGCGGGAACGATTCGAGAGAACATCGCCTATGGAAATCCGGATGCCGCTATGGAGGAGATCATACAGGCAGCGAAGCAGGCACACGCACATAGTTTTATCCAACGACTGCCAAAGGGATATGACACTGTGATCGCGGAGGATGGAGGAAACATTTCCCAAGGACAGAAGCAGCTGCTGTGTATTGCGAGAGTGATGCTGATGCATCCGCCGATGCTGATCTTAGACGAGGCGACCTCTTCTATTGATACCCGCACGGAGGTGAGGGTTCAAAAAGCGTTTGCGAAGCTGATGGAAGGCAGGACTAGTTTTATCGTGGCTCATCGGCTGTCTACAATCCAGGAAGCGGATTTGATTTTAGTGATGAAAGATGGTAATATCATAGAACAGGGAAGACATCAGGAGCTGCTAGAGAAAAGTGGCTTCTACGCGAAGTTATATGAGAGTCAGTTTGCGGCATCCTAGGTGTCCAATATTAATGAAGAAAGGCAGAGACAAATGAAAAATCCAAGATTTTCCTACATTATCCGTTCATTGTGCGGTCTGTATCTCTTTTGGATTGTGTGGGATTTGCTGAAAGCTTTTAGAAGCGGGGAAGAGGTGTCAGTGTTGATGATCGTCGCGGCAGTGGCTTTTGTCATCTTTGGTGCTTTGTTTTTGGTCACGGGAGTCCGAGGCTGGATGAGGGTGAACAAAGAACTGCAGGAGGAAGCTGAGAAGATGAAAGAGGAGGAAGAGAAAGCGGAAAAAGAGTTAAAGCTGACCCCCAAAAAAACAGGAATGTCTCTCAGTGACCGGGCGAATCTGGTAAAGAAGCTAGAAGAGACGAAAACGGATGAGGACACAGAACCGGAAGAATAAACGGCGAAGCTGCTGTGAAGAGAATTCTCTCACAGCGGCTTTTGTTTGATAGGAAACTGCGTTCCTATCGAATAAAAAACACTCCGTGTGGACCACACTGCGGCGGAATGGAAGATGGTGCTTTGTGCCCCGCCGTAGGCGGAGAATCCTGCAAGGCAGGATTCTTTTTCGAAAAGAACTTTGAACGCGCAGCGGCGGCAAAAAAAATTGTTTAAAATCCCAACTCCTCGCCACAGAGAACCACGATGATTCGTCCCTGAATCCTAGATCTGCGCGTGATTTCGATCTGGCAGCAGATGGTTTCAGGGGTATTGCAGTCAGCACAGACTCCGGTCTTAGCGCATGGAGTGTTTACGTTTACGCGGATAGCGTTTGGCGGGGTGGCCAAAGTGCGGACCCGGCGGACTGCGTCTTCCACATTTGCACACATTTTATTCATGCTGGCCAGGACAATGACGTGGGCAGGGCCGAACGCGAGACAGGCTACGCGATTGCCAGCGCCGTCAATGTTTACCAATTCCCCGTCGATGGTAAAAGCGTTTGAACTCATCAGAAAATAGTCGGCCATCACGGCTTGGGAGAACAGTTCACGGGTTTCTTGGAAATTTTTGGCGAGGGAACGGTCAATTAATTGATAATTTTTGTTTCGGATGGCATCCATAACGCCGGCTTCTACCATGGACTCGGAACCGCCCCATGCTATGGAAGAATTTTCCGGCATTAAATCCAGTATTTTTTGACAGGCTTCTTCCTTAGTGGCACAGTAGTATGCGTCCATTCCCCTTTTGTTAAATTTTTTTATGAGAGTCGCTTGGGCTCTCTCCCAGCTTGTAATACGATGTGACATAAGATTTCCTCCTTTAACCTTGAAGTTTGTAGCTATTCAGCCATAATAGCTCGGATTAGCTGCTGCGCAGCTTATATCGCCGCATATGCGGCTAAATCCTCGCTTATGGCTAAACGCCATATGCCTGATAAGAGACAAAATCCGGAGCAAGCTTGCTTGCAGAGGAGTTTGTCTTTATCAGTCGCATGGCTGAATAGTTACTGAAATTTGTGACAGTGAAGCCGAAAGGCTGAACTGTTACGAAGTTTTTGTAATTATAGCACGCGGCGTTGCCATTTTCAATTCATGTATGCTATAATCAGGTGAGGTTAGATGCCAAGGATGTGCTATTCACAGCAGCTATGTGGGAAAAGAGAGCTCATAATCATAAGTAAGTACCCCGAGAGTGCAGATGTACGGGTCGTGGGATATAGTCAGAAGAAAGTAGGGCAAAGAGATGAGAAAAATTGCGATTGTTACGGATAGTAACAGCGGAATCACCCAGGAACAAGGGAGAGAATTAGGTGTGGCGGTTATTCCGATGCCTTTTTTTATTGATGAAAAGTTATTTTTAGAAGGAATTACTCTGTCCCAGGAAGAATTCTATCAGCGTCTGAGTGAAGATGCTGATATCTCCACCTCTCAGCCGACACCGGCCGATGTGACGAAGGTTTGGGACGAACTCTTAGAAGAGTGGGATGAGATTGTACACATTCCTATGTCAAGCGGGCTGAGTAATACCTGCGCGACTGCGATGATGTTGGCAAAGGACTATAAAGGAAAAGTGCAGGTGGTGGACAATCAGAGAATTTCTGTGACTCAGCGCCAGGCGGTTTTGGACGCTCTTTATCTGAGAAATCATATAGAGGAGGCGTCAAAGATCAAAGAGATTCTGGAAGCAGAGAAGATGGAGTCCAGTATCTATATCACTCTAGAGACGTTGAAATACTTGAAAAAAGGTGGTAGAATCACACCTGCGGCTGCGGCCATCGGTACAGTCTTGAATTTAAAGCCTGTATTGCAGATTCAAGGGGAAAAGCTGGATGCCTATGCGAAAGTCAGAGGCAAAAAAGCAGCAAAACGTGCAATGATAAAAGCCATGAAAAAGGATTTTGAGACCCGGTTCGCGAAATATGATGCGGAAGGACTTATGTGTCTACAGATGGCATACACAGGAAACTGGCAGGAGGCGGAGGAGTTCAAAGCAGAGGTTCAGGAACAGTTTCCTGGATATGAGATTCATATGGACCCGCTTTCCCTGAGTGTGTCCTGTCATATCGGACAAGGGGCATTGGCGGTTGCCTGTGCGAAACGGGTGGACTAAAGAATAGAGATAAGGGAGTTTGAGAGTATGGAAAAAATGATGGACCTTTTGGCACAGGAGTTGTCAGCGGCATTTGAAAAGGCGGGGTACGATTCTTCTTATGGAAGGGTGACGGTGTCAAACCGGCCGGATTTGTGCGAATATCAATGTAACGGAGCCATGGCTGGTGCCAAGGCGTACCACAAGGCTCCAATTGTGATTGCGCAGGATGTGGTTGAAAAGTTGTCGGACAGCCAAGTGTTTTCTATGGCGGAGGCGGTGAAGCCGGGCTTTATCAATTTGAAGATAAAAGAAACCTTTTTGAGTGGTTATCTGCAAAAGATGCACACGGCGCAGCTTCTAGGCGCTGAGAAAACTCAGAATCCCAAGACTATTATTATCGATTACGGCGGACCGAACGTGGCGAAGCCTCTCCACGTAGGCCATCTGCGTTCTGCAATTATCGGAGAGAGCATCAAGCGCATGGGAAGATTTTTGGGACATGAGATGATTGGGGATGTTCATCTGGGAGACTGGGGGCTACAGATGGGACTGATTATCACGGAATTGAAGCACCGTCAGCCAGAGTTGGTTTATTTTGACGAGAGCTATGAGGGAGAGTATCCGAAGGAAGCTCCGTTTACGATCGGAGAGCTAGAGGAGATCTATCCGGCTGCCAGCGCGAAATCGAAAGGAGATGAGAGCTTTCGGGAGGAAGCCTTGGAGGCGACTCATCTTTTACAGCAGGGCAGGCCGGGCTATATGGCCCTTTGGAACCATATCATGAGGGTGTCAGTGACCGATTTAAAAAAGAATTATGAGAAGCTGAATGTGACCTTTGACTTGTGGAAGAAAGAGTCAGATGCCCAGCCCTACATTCCTGCCATGGTGGAGGAGATGAGGGAAAAAGGGTATGCGTACATGGACCAGGGAGCGTTGGTGGTGGATGTAAAAGAAGAGACAGACACCAAGGAGGTTCCGCCCTGCATGATTTTGAAATCAGACGGTGCCTCCTTGTATACGACGACAGATTTGGCGACGATTGTGGAGAGGGAAAAATTGTTCCATCCAGACGAGATTCTCTATGTGGTGGACAAGCGCCAGGAGATGCACTTTGTGCAGGTGTTCCGCTGCGCGAAGAAGACAGGACTACTTCCCCAGGAGACGAAGCTTTCTTTTCTGGGCTTTGGCACGATGAATGGGAAAGACGGAAAACCGTTTAAGACCAGAGAAGGTGGTGTGATGCGTCTAGAGCATCTGATTGAAGATATCAACGAAGAGATGTTCCACAAGATCGTAGAAAACCGCAGCGTGAAGGATAAAGACGCGAGACAGACTGCGCAGATTGTAGGGTTGTCTGCGATTAAGTACGGAGACTTGTCCAATCAAGCCACCAAAGACTATATCTTTGATATTGACCGTTTCACTTCTTTTGAGGGGAATACCGGTCCGTATATTCTGTATACGATCGTTCGCATTAAATCTATTTTAAACCGTTATGAGCAAGAAAATAAAGACACGGAAAACGGAGAGATTTTGGAGGCGGCTAATGAGAGTGAAAAAGTACTGATGCTCGCTCTGACAGGATTTCCGGCAGTGGTGGAAGGAGCTTTTGAGGAGAAAGCGCCACACAAAGTGTGCTCCTATATCTATGAGTTGGCCAATGCATTCAACCGCTTTTACCATGAGACAAAGATTCTTAGTGAAGAGGATGAGCGGCAGAAGGCATCCTGGATTCAGGTACTGCTCCTGACGAGAAAGGTGTTGGAGACGAGCATTGATCTCTTGGGCTTTTCAGCGCCAGAGAGAATGTGATTGGCGTTCACTAATATAACTCCCAAAAAGGGTTTCCCCGGTTTGTAAGTGCGCAGCACTTTACAAGTCGGGGGATTTTTTGTATAATCATAACATCAAAATCTTACTTGCCGCGGTTCCGCGGCAGGGCGAATCAGCCCATATTTCCAAATACAGAGAACTGAATACAACAAAGATGGCATGTAGGGCAGCGGAGGCTGTCTAAAGATGGGAGGCGCGCAGACACCATTGGTGGGAAAGAAAATCAAAGACCGTTACTACCTTTTAGAGAGATTAGGAGGGGGCGGAGATGGCACAGTTTATTTGGCGCGGGACGAGATCCTGGGCAAATACTGGGCGGTAAAGGAAATTCCGGCACATAGATCAAAAGAAATGAGGATTCTAAAAAATTTATCACATTCTATGCTGCCGCAGATTGCAGATTACGTGCAGGAGGATGAAAAAGCGTATCTGGTCATGGAGTATATCGAAGGGAGAAATTTGGAAGAACTGAGGAAAGAAGGTCCTTGTTCCAGGGAGCAGGTCATTCAGTGGGGAATACAATTGTGTCAGGTGTTAGGGTATCTGCACAGTCGCCATCCGGCAGTGGTGCACTCGGATGTCAAACCGTCAAATTTGATTCTGACCGAAAACCAGGAACTGTATCTCATCGATTTGGGGAGCAGTGTGGTGGTTGGAGAAGGCAGGCAAAGGGTTGGGCTGTGTCGGGGGACACGGGAGTATGCAGCCCCAGAACAGCTGTTGGGCCGCCTGGGCTGCACCAGTGATATTTACAGTCTGGGGCGGACATTGGAAGTACTGGCGGGCGGAAAAAAAGAGGCCGGGGACAAGCTATGGAGAATTTTGAAAAAGTGTCAGGCTTTACAGGAGGCGCAGCGGTATCAAGATTGCCAGGAATTGGAGAGAGAATTGCGCAAAGCTGCGGCTAAGAATCAGATAAGGCTGGAACGGCCGTTGGTGATTCGAGTGGGAATCTTTCTATTGGGAGGTTGTCTGCTGATGAGTGGGGGTGATGAGATTTCCCGAAGTCAGGGAAGACAGGTGAGACAGGATATTTGGCTGGACGAGAAAGAAGAATTCCTGGATGTGTACACAGTGGTCCAAAACCAGATCGTTCAGGGGATGCTGATGGGAGGGAAAAATGGGAGTGTACTGTTAGAGGAAAGTGTAAAAAGACTGAGAGAGCTGCTCAAAGAGGAACAAAGAGAGCGGGAACAGGCGGCATTGTGGCTGGCTCTGGCCCGAGTGTACCGGGAACTGGGACAGACGCACAGTGCGGAGAGAGCGTATGAAAGAGCATTGGAAAATGATTCTGGCAATGTTCAGACGAAACAGGAATACCAGAGCTATCTCGCGGAAGAAGGGATAAAAAAGAAAACCTGAAAATGTAAGGAGGAGAGAACGTATGGGAAAAAGCAAAAGGATTAGAAGATGGATAGCTGCTGCTGCGGGCGTATGCTTGACGGCGGTGTCTGCGGCGGCGGACAGTTTGGATTTAGGCGGGTTTCAGGTGGAGGTAGAAGGGGAACAGGAAAAACCTCCTGTCACGGCGAAGCCGGCCGAGCCGCCGGTGCCCACACAGCCGCCTCAGCCCGTGCAGGAGCCCGTGCAGGAGCCTGTACAGGAGCCCGTTCAGGAGCTCGCGCCGGAGCCGATACCAGAGCCTGTGCAGGAAGAGACCCCTGCACAGGCTCTGGAAAATGATTTTGACGAGCCGACGGCGGCGACAGGTGAGTTTCAAGATGCTGACAGGACCAGAGAAAATTTTCCAGACACAGCGGTGACTGAAAAGCCAGTCTTGACGCCTACTTTGGACACACAAAACGTAGAAAAAAAAGAGGGTAAAGAGACGAAAGCAGGAGTGAAATTTCTGCGCCAGCTGAAAATCAAAGATGGACAGATGGCGCCGCAGATATCGTTAGAGGGCCAGGGAGACTGGTATGTCTATTCTTTTCAGGTGAACCAAAGGGAAGTGTATTTCCACTGGGAAGGGAGCTGGTGTACGGGGGAGAAAGTTCAATGGAAACGCGGGAGAAATGAAATCCGTGTGTTGGCGCGCACAAAAACCGGGGATTTTCTGTATATGGAACCATGGATTGTGCTGCGGCAAACGCATGAGTAAAAAAGAGGCGTTGCGGCAGAGCGGGAAAATTTATATAATGGAGGAAGAAACGGATATGCAGAAAATCCGGAATCTATTTTCAGAGTAATGAGCGGGAGGCGGTTTTATGGCTGCGACAATTAAAGAAATTGCAGAACGGGCAGGAGTCAGCACGACTACGGTCTCTAATGTCATACACGGAAAAACAAAAAAGGTTTCTCCGGCTACGATACAGAAAATCGAAGGGCTGATCCGTGAGATGGGATACGTCCAGAAAATGGGACTCAGGGTATTGAACAAAGAGAGTTCCCAGCTGATTGCCGTAGTAATCAACTATCACAAGGATTTCAGGGATTCCATATTGGGAGATCCTTTTTATGGCAAGCTGATCGGGTTCATTGAAGAGTATGTGCGCAAGATGGGATATTATTTGATCTTTTATTCAGCCAAAGACGTGGAGGACATTTTTCGGATGGTTATGGGCTGGGATGTGGACGGCGTCATCGCCCTGTCCTTCAGCAGGAGAAATTGTGAGAAAATCTATCAGCTTATCCAAAAGCCTATTGTCTCTGTGGACGCATACGGAGAATTGGAGGAGGGGCAGGGAAACCATGTGGTCAATATCGGGCTGGACGATGAGAGCGGAGGATATATGATGACCAAATATCTTTTAGAGTGCGGATATGAGCATATCAAGGTGTGCGCAGGCCGGGACAGCGGTGTCGACCATCTGCGGTATCTGGGCGCGCAAAGAGCGGTAGACGAACTGGCAGATGGAAGACAAAAGCTGCAGTTTGTGGCACTGGGAATGAATTATGCAAAGCGCAGGGACAGCTATGCCTGGCTGATGCAGCGAAGAAAACCGAAAACTGCGCTGTTCTTTTTGTCCGACGTATATGCGTTAGAAGCAGTCAGCTTTTTGTGTGACCGGGGACTGCATATTCCCCAGGACCTTGGAGTTGCAGGGTATGACAATATCAGTTTTGCGGAATTTTCAGCGCCGCGTCTGACGACTGTCAAGCAGGATGTGGAGCAGAAGGCGAAACTGGCGGTAAAGATTCTCATGGACAGAATTCAGGGCAGAGAGACGGAAGAGGAGCGTGATATCCGGCTTCCCGTGACGCTGATTACCAGAAAATCTGTGATGGTGCAGGAGAGGGAAAAATAAACTTCTGTTTAACGTGCCTTCTATCCTGGCGAAATATTATTGAAAACAGGCTTCAGACAGGAGATATTCTTCGGTTTGAAGCCTGTTTTTGTGCAAAGTACATAAAAAATAGGGGTTTAACAATGTACAAAAATATGGTTATCTACATAACTTATTTACAGAAACAAGTAAAAGTGGTATAGTGTGCTCACAGTAAGTTATGTACATAACTTACAAAAGGAAACCGGAAAAAGGAAGGAGAACAATATCGGATGAAACAGATTTTGATTGCCACACATGGGAAGATGGCATCCGGAATTCGGTATACAGCGGAACTGATTGTCGGGGAGCTGGCAAAGATTACAACTATCGACGCCTATGTAACCCCAGAGGATAACGTGGAGAAACAGTTTGAAGAATATTTCAGCGCGCACAGGGAAGACCGGATCTTTGTTTTTACGGACTTGATGGGAGGCAGCGTCAATCAGAAACTGCTAAGATATGCGCAGCAGGAGAATGTTACATTAATCACCGGTACGAATCTTCCGGTCCTGATGCAGATTATGTTGGCCGACGAGGATGTGGAAGTGGAAGAGATCAGACAGTATATTGAGGACGCGAGACAGGAACTGCAGTTGGTAGAGATAGGGAAGAAAGAGGAAGAAAAACCGGAAAAGGCAAAAGTGGAAGAAGAGAGTGTACAGGAGACCTTTGAAAATTCTACGGCAAAGATCACAGCCCTACGGGTAGATGACCGGCTCATTCACGGGCAGGTAGCCATGACCTGGACGAAGCAGTTAAGAGTACAGGGAATTGTGGTAGCCAATGACGCGGCAGCAGGCGACAACACCCAGAAGATGGCGCTGAAAATGGCGGTTCCGGCAGGAATCAAAGTATTGATAAAGCCGGTGGATGAGGCCATTCGAGTTCTGAACAATCCCAAGGCATCTTCTATGCGAATACTGGTACTGACGCGGACGGTCACAGATGCCCTGAAAATTCGGAAACAGGTAGGGGAGATTGAATTCCTGAATATTGGAAATGCCGGACGTTTTGATGGTGTCGACGTGTCAGAAAAACAGATACTGTCGCCGACGATCATGCTGACAGACGAGGAAGTGAAAAGCTTGAGGGAACTGGTGGAGATGAATCCGAAGACTTGTATGCAGCAGGTTCCCAACGATGAGCAGAAAATGGTAAAAGATGTTCTAGATAAATGGAATTAAGAGAAGGGAGAAGAAAGATGTTAAATGCATTTCTTGTAGCACTGGCTGTGTTTATCTGTGTGGGCGGTGCAGAGCTGATCGGATTTACGATGTTGAACCGGCCGATCGTCATCGGACCGTTGGTTGGATTGTTTTTGGGAGATTTACATACCGGTGTGGTTGTCGGAGCTTCCCTGGAAGCAGTGTTTATGGGCGTTGTCAATATCGGCGGTGCCTCGGCGGCGGAGCCAGGAATCGCCACAGCCGTAGGAGCTGCTTTTGCGATTATGCTGGGCAAAGGGTCGGAGGTCGCGTTGACGCTGGCGCTTCCTATCGGTATTTTGGGACTTCAGATCAAGACGGTTCTGTATATCTTTGTTGTAGGAATGTTTGCCAAGACCTTTGACCGTCTGGCGGCAGAAGGAAAAGAGAGACAGATTATATTTTTACATTATGGACTTTGGACGGTAAACTGGGCGCTGTATTCTCTGGTGGCCTTTCTGGGAATCCTCTTCGGGTCTGATGCAGTGAGCGCGCTGTTGGAGGCGATTCCGGAGGTCGTAATGAACGGACTGACCGTCTGCGGCGGACTGCTTCCAGCGGTAGGAATGGCGATGCTGATGAAAATGCTCTGGGACAAAAAGATCTGCATGTTTTACTTCCTGGGCTTTGTCCTGGCAGCATACTTAAATCTGCCGTTGATCGCGCTGGCAGTACTTGGCGTGATTATTGCCATATCAATTGGAATGAGTGATTACCGGATGAATCAGCTGGCGTCTCAGCGGGCTGCCTTGCCGGCAGCTTCCGGGACGGTGGAAACCTATGAACTGGATGAAGAAGAGGAGGAATTTTTCTCATGAGTAATTTGACGAAATCTATTCCGGCAGAGGAAAGAAAAATGCTGCGCAAGGCGTTCTGGCGTTCTTTTACACTGTATGCGGCAGTCAGCCCGGCAAAACAGGGAGCTTCCGGTTTCTGCTACTCTCTGATGCCGTTTATCAACAAATTTTATAAAAAGGACGAGGAGGGCAAAAAAGCGGCTCTCGCGAGAAGTATGTCATATTTCAACACAACCATCACCTGCTCTACCTTTATTATGGGACTTGTGGCTTCTATGGAGAAGAAAAACAGTGAGCAGGAGGATTTTGACGCAGCTTCTATCAATGCAGTGAAATCGAGTCTCATGGGTCCTCTGGCGGGAATCGGCGATTCCATTTTCTGGGGAGTTTTAAGAGTGATTGCAGCCGGAATTGCAGTGGGACTGGGAACTGCTGGAAACCCGCTGGCACCGCTTGTGTTCTTAATTCTGTTTAACGTGCCTTCTATCCTGGTGAAATATTACGGTACATTTTTAGGCTATAAACTAGGATCGGAGTACATCCAGAAGGTGTATGCCAGCGGTCTGATGAACATTTTGACCAAGGCGGCAAGTATTGTAGGTCTGATTATGGTAGGCGGAATGACGGCGAGTATGGTGACGTTTCATTCTACCTTTGAATTGAGTATGAAAGGAGAATCTGTTCTGAATCTTCAGTCCATGCTGGATCAGATTTTTATCGGAATCGTGCCGTTGGGATTGACCCTTCTGTGCTATTATCTGCTGAAGAAAAAAGGTATCAGCATCACGGTATTGATTATTGGAGTTATTATTTTTAGTATCCTAATGTCGCTTCTGGGAATCGCTTAGGATATAAAAAGGAGCAGAAAAATGAAAGATTGGTGGAAAAATTCAGTTGTCTATCAGATTTATCCCCGGAGCTTTAAAGACTCCAATGGGGATGGATTCGGAGATTTGCCGGGAGTTATTGAGAAACTGGACTATTTAAAAGAACTGGGAATCGATGTGATTTGGTTAAGCCCGGTATTTGATTCTCCCCAGGATGACAACGGGTATGATATCAGAGATTACCGGAGTGTTTATGCGGGATTCGGGACAAACGAGGATATGGAGGAGCTGATCGCGCAGGCTCATAAGCGCGGCATCAAGGTGGTAATGGATTTGGTGGTGAATCACACTTCCGATGAGCATGTTTGGTTTGTGGAAAGCCGGAAATCCAGAGAGAATGCCTATAGTGACTATTATATCTGGAAAGACCCGAAAGCAGATGGAAGTGAGCCTAATAACTGGGGCTCTAGCTTCTGCGGAAGTGCCTGGGAGTACAGTGAGCAAAGAGGACAGTATTTCCTGCACTTCTACAGCAGAAGGCAGCCCGATTTGAATTGGGAAAATCCGAAGGTGCGCAAAGAGGTTTACGATCTGATGAAGTTCTGGATGGAAAAAGGCGCCGATGGCTGGCGGATGGATGTCATTGCGTCTATTTCCAAGGAGCAGGATTTTCCAGATTATCCTGAGGAGGAAGGAAGAAAATACTATACTGGGAAATATCACAGCAACGGACCTAGACTGCATGAGTTTATTCAAGAGATGAACCGGGAAGTTTTGTCAAAGTACGACTGTATGACCGTTGGGGAGGCTCCGGGGTCTACGCCGGAGGTGGCGCGGCTGTTTACGGACCCGGACAGAAAAGAGCTGAACATGATCTTTACCTTTGAGCATATGAATATTGACCGGGTGCCTGGATCTGTGAACCGGAAGTGGGCGCTGAAGCCATTTGATCTGCGGGAGTTAAAACGGGTTATGTCAGACTGGCAGTACAAACTGGCAGGACGTGGGTGGAATGCTCTTTATTTTGAAAACCATGACCAGCCCAGGGTCATTTCTCGCTGGGGAAACGATACGGAATACCGGGAAGAATGCGCCAAGGCGTACGCCACTGTACTTCACGGAATGCAGGGGACGCCCTACATCTATCAGGGCGAGGAGATCGGCATGACCAATGTGGCGTTTGAGCTGGAGGAGTATGAGGACATCGAGGTGCGGAATGCTTTCCAGGAACTGGTGGTAAATGGAAAATCTATCACGAGAGAAGAATTTCAGAAAGCAGTCTGGAACAAAAGCCGGGATAACGGCAGAACGCCCATGCAGTGGGATGACAGTGAAAATGCGGGCTTTACAACTGGGACACCCTGGTTTAGAGTTTCTGACCGCTATCAGGAAATCAATGTTAAAAATGCGTTGGAAAAGAAAGATTCTGTATTCTACTATTATAAAGAACTGATCCGTCTGCGGCATGAGGAGCCTCTTCTGACAGAAGGGGAATACCGGCTGATTCTGCCGGAAGACGAACACATTTTTGCGTATTTAAGACAGACAGAGAAGGAAGGCTGGCTAGTGGCGGCGAACCTGTCGGAGAAAACACTGCCGTCAGAACCGTTGAGAGAATTTGTCAAAGAGATGCAAGAAGTGATGATCGGCAATTATGAAAGGACTGGAATTGAAGGAGAACTTCGGCCTTACGAGGCATTTATGATGAGGATACGATAGGAGCAGAAAACATATGGACAGACATCTCATCGCATTGGATATGGACGGGACGCTTTTGAACAGCGAAAACCGTGTGACAGAGAGGACACAGAGGACACTGCAGCTTCTGGCGGATATGGGACACTATATTGTGCCGGCTACGGGGAGGACCCTGTGTCTTCTTCCAGAAGAACTAGGGGCGGTCCGGGGCATCAATTTCGCGGTACTGGAAAACGGCTCTCTGGTCTGGGATTATGGGCAGGAGAGAGCGGTTGTCCGCCGACTCTTGCCACAAGGAAAAGCAAAGGAAATTTTGGATGAAGCTTATGGAGGGAAGTTTATGGAGGCTTCAGGGAGGATGGGCAGAGGTTTTTGTTATGCGGAAATTTTCGTGGACGGAAAGGCCTATGCGGACATCCGGAGTATAGTGGGGCTTTCCGAGTCTTCTCTAGGTGAAAACTTTGAACGGTATTTTTTGGAGAATCACGAGTTTGTGGAACACCTGGAAAATCAGCGGTGGCTCCTTGACCGGGTGTCTAAGATAAATCTGTATTTTGAGGAAGAAGAGTTCGGACAGCGGGTCAGAGAAAACTGGCGGAAGATTCGAGAGGTTTCCCTGACAACCTCTGTGGGCGGCAATGTGGAATTCAATGCGGCCGAAACAAATAAGGGAATCGGGCTGAGCGGGCTAATGGAATATCTGAATATCCCCAAAGAGCGGGTGATCGCCATCGGTGACAACGAAAATGACCTGGAAATGTTTGCGCGGGCGGGGACAGCAGTGGCGATGGAAAATGCAAAAGAGATGGTGAAGAAGGCTGCAAGGAAGGTGACGCTCTCGAATGATTGTGACGGAGTGGCAGTGTTTTTGGAGACATATTTCGGATTATAGAGAGGAAGAAATGCTTGCCGCGGTATTGTGCCACGATGTCTTGCCTGAATCATGAAAACTGTGCTATACTAAACGTAATTTTTCAAAATTTGCGTCTGTCTCAGCAGAGAGGACAGAAAGGAAGCAAAGAGCATGTATCAGGCTATCTTATTTGATCTGGATGGAACATTGACGGAGTCAGGAGAAGGAATTACAAAATGCGTGCAGTACGCATTGGAAAAGTTCGGCATTTTTGAACCAGACTTGAAAAAATTAGAAGTATTTGTGGGACCTCCATTGAAAGATATGATGATGAGTTATGGGGGCTTGGACGAGCAGCAGGCAGAACAGGCAGTCTGCTACTATCGGGAGAGATATCACGAGAAGGGGATGTTTGAGAACCGTCCCTATCCGCATATCGAGGAGATGCTCGCGAGACTTCGGGAAGAGGGATACCGTCTGGCTGTGGCTTCTTCAAAGCCAACGTATTATGTGAACCAAATTTTGGAATATTTTGGATTGGCCCAGTACTTTGAGGTGGTAGTGGGTAGCGAGATGGATGGAAGTAGAGTGCGCAAGGCAGAAGTGATTGAAGAAGCTCTGCGCCGTCTAGGGCTTGAAAATCACAGAGACAAGGCAGTCATGGTGGGAGATAAGGAGCATGATATCTTTGGGGCCAGGCAGCAGGGGCTAGACTGTGTGGCAGTGGCCTATGGATATGGAAGCAGAGGGGAGCTGGAGAATGCATCACCTCTTGCCATTGTGGGGACTGTGGAGGAGCTGGAAAATTTTTTCGGCTGACCCCTCTGCACAAGCAGGGAAGACTGCGCAAAGTGTGGAGGGTAGGTTATCCTTTGCTAGTCCACTATCTGCTGCTGTATGCCGGGGTGAATCTGTTGTATTTGTTGATTTGTGGCATAAAAGGACAGCAGGAGGATTTTTATGACTGGTCCGTCATGATTAACGGCCTCACTTCTTTGTTGCTGATACTTCCAGTGGCTCTTTGGCTGTATCAGAGAGACTGGCGTTTTCGACCATCTTGGATGAGACCACAAGGACTCAGAGGAAGAGATGGCATCTGGTGTTTTTTGTGGGGAGGAGCCATGGCGATTGTGCTGAATGTCGCTTTTTCCCTGCTGCAGATTTTTCAGAGATTTCCTTCCTATGGGGAACAGACGCAGAAGATGACAGAGAACACGAGTATCTTGTGGATGATTCTGTGGACGGCAGTCACCGCTCCTTTGGTGGAGGAACTGATCTGCCGGGGGCTGATTTACCGCAGATTGAGAGATTATACGGGAATTTGGCCTTCTGTGGTGATCTCCGGCCTCATGTTTGGGCTCTACCATGGAAATGTGGTGCAGGCGATCTATGCTTCTATTTTAGGATGCCTTATGGCAATTTTAGTGGAAATCAGCGGCTCTCTTTGGGCAAGCATTCTGTTTCACATGGGGGCCAACCTGATATCGGTACTGTTTTCGGAATATGCGGTAACGCTGCTGCAATGGCATGATGGGATTATCCTGACAGCGGCGATGGGATTGCTGTTTCTGGTTTTCTGGGGAGGCATTTTTTATTTTCGAAAGGAATGGAAAAAAAGAGTACGAAAAACGGCATATTGACAATGCCGTTTTTTTGTACTATACTAATACCATACCCTGGTGGGGTGTAAAGAAATCACAGAAAGGGTGAGTGCATGCAGGCAGATAAAAAGAAAATATCCAGATTGCTGAAGATCGCCAGAGGGCAGATGGATGGAATTCTTCAAATGGTGGAAGAGGACCGATATTGTATAGAAATATCACAGCAACTGATGGCTACAGAAGCAATACTGAATAAAGTGAATAAAGAGATTTTGACGGCACATTTAAAAAATTGCGTGTCTCATGCAGAATCTCAGGCGGAAAAAGAAGAGAAAATAGATGAACTGGTGGACATGTTAGGCAGAATTTTAAAATAAAGGTGGTGCGGAATGAAAGAAAAATTTGACGTGACCGGAATGACTTGTTCAGCTTGCTCTTCCAGGGTGGAGAAGTGTGTATCCAAGTTGGAAGGAATTGAGAATGTAAGCGTAAACTTATTGACCAACAGTATGCAGGTTGAATATAATGATACAGTTTTAAGTGAAAGTCAGATTATTGACGCGGTGGTAAAAGCTGGGTATGGGGCCAGCCCTAAGCAGGAACATGTGCAGACTGTTGCGGCGGGAAAGGCGAAAGTGATGGAAAATCCCATGGAGAAACAGATACAGAATATGAAATTTCGTCTGATCGTATCTTTTGTATTTCTGGTTCCGCTGATGTATGTATCCATGGGACATATGGTGGGACTTCCGTTGCCAGGATTTTTGACAGGGATAGAAAATGCGGTCAGCTTTGCTTTTACTCAATTATTGCTTTGTCTTCCGATTATCTATGTAAATCGTAAATATTATATCAAAGGATTCCAGACTTTAGCGCATTTGGCTCCTAATATGGACAGCCTGATTGCCATAGGGTCCACGGCATCTTTGGTATATGGGATTTTCGCGATTTACCGGATGAGTTATGGGCTTGGAAGCGGCAATATGGAAGTAGTGCATCTTTATTATCATGACTTATATTTTGAGTCGGCAGCTATGATTCTGGCTTTGATTACGGTGGGAAAATATTTGGAAACCCGTTCAAAGGGGAAAACCAGCGAGGCGATTACCAAGCTGATGGATTTGGCTCCGAAGACTGCGGTAGTAGAAAGAGACGGAAGAGAGCAGGAGATTCCTGTGGAACAGGTGGTGGCCGGGGATGTGGTGATCGTAAGGCCGGGACAGAATGTCCCTGTGGACGGCTTTATATTGGAAGGAAGTACCAGTATCGACGAGGCAGCGATCACCGGTGAGAGTATTCCTGTGCATAAACAGGAAGGAGATACGGTCATAGCAGCCACGATGAACAAGACAGGATTTGTGAAATTCAAGGCTACCCGGGTGGGAGATGACACGACTTTTTCTCAGATTATTCGCCTGGTGGAGGAGGCAAGCTCCAGCAAAGCGCCTATCGCTAAGATTGCGGATAAAATTGCAGGTGTTTTCGTTCCAGTAGTGATGGTAATTGCTCTTGTGACAGCGGTAGTATGGCTGTTAAGTGGTTCCACCTTTGAGTTTGCTTTATCCTGTGCGATCAGTGTTCTTGTGATTTCGTGTCCCTGCGCGCTGGGACTGGCTACACCGGTTGCGATTATGGTGGGAACTGGAAAAGGGGCGGAGCAGGGAATTTTGATTAAGTCTGGAGAAGCCTTGGAGACTGCACACAACCTGCAAAGCGTGGTCTTGGATAAGACAGGGACCATTACCCAGGGCAGACCGGTGGTCACAGACATTCACACGGAAGGATGGACGAAAAAAGAATTCCTGGCTTTGGCAGCCGGAATGGAAGTAAAAAGTGAACATCCTCTGGCAGAAGCGATCTTGGACTATGCCAAGAAAGAGGGAATCTCCCCTGTACAGGTGGACAACTTTAATTCTATTCCAGGCAAGGGTTTGGAGGTATCGGTCAACGGTAGGCGTTATTATGCGGGTAACGAAAGGCTGATGAGAGAAAAAGAAATTTCTTTGGACAACTGTCTGAAACTTTTAGAAGTCATGGCAGATGAGGGAAAAACACCGTTGATTTTTGCAGAGGAGACACAGGTTTTAGGTGTGATCGCCGTAGCAGATGTGGTAAAGCCTACCAGCAAAGAAGCGATCAAAGAGCTGAAGGACCTGGGAATTGAAGTGGTGATGCTTACAGGAGATAACCGCAGGACTGCGGAGGCTATCCGTAGGCAGCTGGATATTGATACGGTGATTGCCGAGGTTTTGCCTCAGGATAAGGAGCGCAAAATCAGCGAGCTGCAAGAGGCAGGCAAGGTAGTGGCCATGATTGGAGACGGTGTCAATGACGCACCTGCCCTCGCGAGAGCGGATGTGGGGATGGCCATTGGAGCTGGGACGGATGTGGCGATTGAGAGTGCGGACGTGGTTTTGATGAAAAATGACTTGAAAGATGCAGTCACGGCGATTCGTCTCAGCAAGGCAGTGATTCGCAACATCAAACAAAACCTGTTTTGGGCATTTTTCTATAACACTTTGGGGATCCCAATCGCAGCAGGGATTTTTTATCCCCTGCTGGGGCTGAAGCTGAATCCGATGATCGGAGCAGCAGCTATGAGTATGAGCAGTATTTTCGTAGTGTCCAATGCGCTGAGGCTGAAGTGGTTTCAGCCGCTGGGAAAGAGCGGACAAGAAACGCAGGAAACGGTTTCCGCTGCGACTATGGATGATACGCCAGGTGGCGGTCAGATAAATCAAGGGAATCAAGAAAAGGAGGACGAACCTATGATAACAATGAAAATTGAAGGAATGATGTGCCAGCACTGCCAAGCACATGTATCTAAGGCATTAAATGACTTGGAAGGTGTAAAAGCAGAAGTGAGCCTGGAAGATCAGGCTGCATATGTTACGGCAGACCAAAGCGTGGATAAGGAAGCCTTAAGAAAGGCTGTTGTGGATGCAGGCTATGAGGTTGTCAGCATCGAGGAAAAATAAAGAAGGAAGAGTAAGCGGATGGGGATTTTTTCCTTTATCCGACATGGTACTGCGGCCAGCCCGGCGGGAAATTGAGCATTTCCTTGCCGGGTTTTTTATGTTCTAGAGAAGATCTTGTCATGCTAATGCGAGAAAGCTTTTCCTTAGAACAAGGACGCTCCGCTAAGGATGTACACGACGTAATAAAGTAGTTCACCGCATAGCGATATGGCGGCGGCACGCAAAATGGGACGTACCACTCAAAGATTGAGGGGAAGGGGGAGCTGAATGAGTTTATCTATTTTGTTCGTATCTCTTGCGTGTAGGGAACGACTTGGCAGATTGAAATTGTAAAATGTAAACAAAAATTGATGTAAATAATGAGTAGTAAATATTAATTGACAAAATGGAATTTCGTTTATATAATAGTAATAGAATATCAATGGCACAAAAGTTGAACTTGGAAGGATGTTTATAGAACGGTATTAATAGGGTGTGTGCCGTGCTAAGTAATGAAAAGGTTGAGTTTCGAATAGGAAAGGAGAAGGGTTTATGACGAAACATAACAAGAAACTGGCTGAGATTCTGGAAGAAAAAGGTCTCGGCTTGAATCAAAAATATGGCGGAAGCAGTAATTCTGACGAAGTCACTGAGCGTGAGCAGTTGCCGTATGAGCCCACAAGTCGTGCGAAGAAATTGATGGATTTATACTATCAAACATTGGCTTCTACATCCACGGAGTGGACTTATTGGTATACCAGAAAATATGATGAGATGGAAGGCGAGATTCAGATCGTCCGCCGTGCGCATGCGTTGGCCAATGCGTTCAAACATGTGACGACCAGTATCTACCCGGGAGAGATTCTGGTGGGAGGAAAAGCCAATTATATGAGAGGCTCCTATCCAATGCCATGGCTGAATCAATCGTTTTTTGCAGCACAGAAAGACCAGTTCAGCGATAAGGCAAAGGGAAATGCGCAGAGGGAGGCAGACAAACAGGCAGTCTTGGGTGAGGGCGGAGGAAACGTCACCAAAGATATGCCGGGGATTATCTCTCTGGCAGGTAAGTTCGGTGTGCGTGTAGAGGAAGTAGCTGGATTAAACAGAATTACCGATTACTGGGAAGGAAAGACCGTGTTTGATCTGGGTGAGAAGTACAGTGCTCGTGTGCCGGAGTTTAAGACAAAGAACGATATCGGACGTACCTTAACAGCGCGTCCGGATTCTGCCTATACAATTCCAGTAGGTCGTGAGGTTGTGAATTATTATTATCCTTTGGCTTGGGGCTGGGATAAGATTGTGGATTACTGTGAGCAGCGTGCAGATGAAGTCGCAGGGCATGCAGGTGGAGATGGCTTAAGGGGCATGGATCGTCTGTATTATTATGAATCTGTGATTATTCTAGTGAAGGGTATCCAGACTTGGATTGAGAACTACGCGAAAGAGGCCCGTCGTTTAATGAACATCACTCCAGATGAAAAGCAAAGGGCAGAGTTTGAGGCGATTGCTGAGCGTTGTCAGTGGATTGCTCACAAGCAGCCGAGAACCTTTGTGGAGGCTGCGCAGTTGACATACCTGACACACATTGCGCTTGTAAATGAGGAAGTGGCCTCCGGAGTATCTCCGGGAAGATTAGGGCAGGTGCTGTATCCGTGGTATGAGCAGGATATCGCAGCAGGGCGCACCAATGATAAGGAGGTTCTGGAGCTTCTGGAGTGTATGCGTGTGAAATTCACCTGCATGGATTTGTTCGTGAGTGGAAGCTCTACCAGTGTGCTCTCAGGAAATACCTTTAACAACCTGACGGTAGGAGGTCTGACAAGAGATGGGAAACCGGCATGTAACCGCCTAGAGTGGCTGATTCTCCATGCGGCTGAGACTTTGCAGTCTCCTCAACCTACGTTGTCTATTCTGTGGGATGAGAAACTTCCGGAAGATTTCGTGCTGAAAGCAGCGGAGGTTGTCAAGACAGGTACCGGATATCCAGCTTGGATGAATAACCAGGTAGGAATCAAGTTCCTGATGAAACAGTACGGACCAGAAGGAATGACGGAAGAAGAGGCACGTGCGATTGCGATCGGAGGATGTCTTGAGACTTCTCCTTGCTGCTGGAAAGAGCTCACCTTGAATGGAAAGAAATACGAGATTCCTGGGGGAGCCGGCAACTCTACTTCCATTGGTGTTCACTTTATTTCGAATCCGAAGATTCTAAGTCTTGTTTTGGACAACGGCTACGATTATAAATACGACTTGCAGTTGTTCCCTCCGCACAACAAGAAGTTGGATACCTATGAAGAGCTTTGGGAGACTTTCTGCGAGTACTATAAGTATTGTATCAACACTTTGCTGCGTTGCTGTAATATTCAGCATGATATACATAGGAAAATCAATATTCCGCTTCTGCAAAGTACATTGAAGCCAGACTGTCTGGTGACAGGATATGAACATGCAAATATGGGGTACCGCTACAATGCGACCTATAATATTGAGACTTCTGGTACCATTAATATGGTTAACTCTCTGGCAGCTCTGAAGAAGCTGGTGTATGAGGAAAAGAAGTATACTTTGGATGAGATGAAAGATGCTCTGCGTCACAACTTTGGTTTCTATACCCCGGCGGAGTCAAACAATTACTCCATGGGAGAGCAGATTAAAAAAGACAATATGGAACAGTACGATGAGATTCATTCCGATTGTCTGTTGGCACCGAAATATGGAAATGACGAGGGATACTGTGAGGCGATTTTGAAGCAGTACGAAGAATGGTTGTGTCCAACTTGCCGAAGCTTCGAGTCTACCTTTGGGCTTCCTATGTATGCGTGTCAGATTTCGGTATCCACACAGGGACTGCTAGGACAGGGATGCTCGGCCACAGCAGATGGACGTCTGGAAGGAACTACGTTTGCTGACGCGTCTATGTCTGCATATCCAGGGACAGATAAAGGTGGTCCATACGCTCTGTTTAACTCTGCGACTGTATGGGATCACAGTGAGTCTCAGAATTCTCAGATGAATCTGAAGCTTCATCCGACTGCGGTTAAAGGTGAGGCTGGGACGAAGAGACTGGAGGATTTGGCAGTGGCTTATATGAAGAAAGGTGGTTTCCATATTCAGTTTAATGTGGTAGACAGCAATCTGTTAAAGAAGGCACAGGCAAATCCTGAGAATTACAGAGATCTGATGGTTCGTGTGGCGGGCTTTACACAGTACTGGGTGGAGATTGGAAAACCGATCCAGGATGAGGTTGTCGCCCGGACAGAGTATGAGGGGGTATAAGATATGGCAAACAAACATAATAATTGTGCAAATTTTGAATATTTTGATGTGGCAAAGGGATATTGTATCAAACATGGCGGATTGGTTCCTTTTGACGGTGAGGCTTGCGAGTGTTTTGCACAGAGAGCGAAATGTAAAAACTGTGCGCACTTTCTGAACCCGGATGCAGATGGAATTGGTACCTGCAATGGTCTGGAAGACCACGCCTATTGGGCTCTGGCAGAGAGAGATGCTGTCAACTGTGAAGGATATCAAAAAGCGTAATGGAAGACAAGTAAAGGAGGAAGAGGAGGCTGTGTGGACAGTCTCCTCTTTGTTACAGGAGAGGGTGAAAAGTATGGAGGAGTGTAAAGGGTTAGTATTTGACATTCAGGGGTTTTCTGTGCATGATGGCCCTGGTTGCCGTACACAAGTATTTTTATCGGGATGTCCTCTGCATTGTGAATGGTGTGCGAATCCGGAGGGAATGAAGAGAAAACAGCAGCTGCTGTTCAGCAGACAAAAATGTAGATATGAGAAGAGTCACTGTAGAAGGTGTCTGACAGCTTGCAAAAGAGGGGGAGTCAAAGAGACGAATCATCCGGAGAGTCCCCTAGAGTTTGACCGCTCCGTCTGTGAGAACTGTGATACCTTTGATTGCGCAAATGCATGCGCCTACGAAGCAGCCAGAATATCTGGAAAATACAGGAGTGTGGGAGAAATCATGAGAATTCTGCGCAGAGACCGGGAATACTGGGATGAAAAGGGAGGACCTGGTTTTTCAGGCGGCGAACCGATGGTTCAAAAAGAGTTTTTGTATGAGGTGCTTTTAAAATGTAAGGAAGAAGGGATGAACACTTCTATTGAGACTACGGCCAGTGTGGATACGGAGACTTTTTTGAAAATTATGGAGCTCATAGATTTTGCGTTTATCGATGTGAAGCATATGGATTCTCAGAAACACAGGGAGAAGACAGGAATTGGGAATGAGAGAATTTTGTCCAATATAGAAGCGCTGGTAAGGAATTCGTGGAAAGGCCGTCTGGTTCTGAGAATGCCTGTAATCGAAGGATACAATGATACACTAGAAAATGCCGAGGCTACGATTGCCTTTATGAAGCGGCTGGGCTTGTTCGAGATCAATCTCCTCCCCTTTCATCGGCTGGGGACATCGAAATGGGAACAGTTAGGGATGGAATATCCCTATGCAGAGTATTCGCCTACAGAAGACGAGGTGATGGAAAGACTTCAGGATTTTTATCTAGATCACCGTATTGCTTGTTATGTCGGAGATGATGTGTTATATTAATAGTCAAACAGTGCTGAGCGAAAGAGAGAGGATAAGACATTGAACCAGAACATGACATTAGCAGAGCGGGTGGAGCAGACGAAACTGACCCGTACTGAGGAAAAGATTGTAGAGATGGTGATGAATGACATCAGCAAAGCGGCGTTTTTTAACGGAGCCCAATTGGCAGCGTTTTGCGGGGTTTCTGCTTCATTGGTGACACGCCTGATTCAAAAATTGGGATATCAAAGTTTTAATGAGTTCAAATTGGAGTTGCAGGAGATTTATCGTCAGGAGGTGACTCCGTACGATATTTTTCAGAAGTATCTCTCAGAGGAAGGCAGTAAGAACAGCTCCATCCATGCGTTTATTGCCCAGGATATCGAGAACCTGGCAGCCATTGAGCAGAATAATTCAGCCGAGACGATTGATGCGGTTGCAAATGCTGTACACAAAGCCAAGAAGGTCTATATACTGGCGATGTTTGCGTCTGAGAGTCCGGCGAGAACTTTGGCTCACTATCTGGACCGCTTGAATATTCCATATCAATGTGTGTTTGATTTGGGATTGTCCAAAAAGATTGAATACATTCGACCAAAACCGGAGGATGTAGTGATTGCATTTAGTTTTCAAGGCATATTGAAGGAGATTTATGAGGCTTGTGAGTATATACATCAGGGAAAAACTCCGATCATCAGTATCACAGACACGAAGGCCAATCGACTGACCAGGCTTAGTGATTATTCTCTCACTGTGTCTGTCAGTGGCTCTGTGTTTGACTATTCCCATGTGGCGACAATGGCCATGGTTACGATCTTAGCGAACCGTCTTGCGGATACCTTTGAACCAGAATACCTGTTTTCCAGGTTTGCGCAGATACGCAATGAGTGGAAGGAAAAGGGACTGTTTTTAAATTTGCCGAAAAATTAGAAAAAATTTATGGAAATAGGAATAAGAGATGGGGAGAAGGTAATACTATAATTGTTCATTGAACCCCCTTCGATGAACAATTACGAAAGAAAAGTAGAATACTTATCCTCCCCTTGAGTAGGGAAGCCCCGCAGTCGGACAGGCTGCGGGGCTTCTTTCATATGGTAGGGATGTAAAAAGATCCCTTTTTTATACGTATAAATCCTCTTTTGCAGGAGCGGGATCTTCGTATGTGTGGGCAGTCTCTTCACCGCGGAGAATACGAAGGGCTCCAAGAGAGAGGGATTCCAGCTCGTTTTCGCCAGGCATCACATGAACCGGGGCGATAAACTTCACATGTTCTTCAATCATGCCTGTGAGCATTTTGGAATTGGCAATGCCACCGGTGAGAATAATCTCATCAATCTTTCCGTCCATGGTGGTTGCCATTTCACCGATTCCTTTGGCAATTTGATAGGCCTCTGCGTCGTAGGCGAGTTTTGCCTCCTCATCACCGTCGGCAATCCTTTTCTCAATTTCACGGCAGTCAAAGGTTCCCAGGAGGGCTTTTAATCCACCCATACCTCTTAATTTTTTCTTCAGTTCAGCCTTGCTGTACTGTCCGCTGTAGCACATATCTACAATGTACAGAATCGGCACGGAACCGGAACGTTCCGGTGAGAATGGGCCTCCATCGTCGGTGATAACGTCGATGATACGTCCCTGTTTATGTGCGCTGACAGAGATTCCGCCGCCCAGATGAGCGATTACGAAATTCATATCTTGATAGGTTTTGCCTTTCTCCGATGCTGCCTTGCGGGCCATAGCCTTTGTATTCAGCACATGGCAGAAACTTTCCCTTTTCAGGCCGGCGATGCCTGTGATCTTAGCCACGGGAAGCATCTCATCAGAACCGACTGCGTCATAGATAAAAGCAGGAATATGTAAGGGGTCAGCCACGGCAGCAGCCAGAAGGGCTCCCAGGTTAGATGCGTGGGCAATGATTGGTCCCTGGATAATGCGGCGTTTCATAGCTTCATTTACATAGTAGCCTCCGGCTTTCAGCGGAGAAAGCTGTCCGCCCCGTCCGACCACAGCAGAGAGTTTTTCCAGGGCAAAATTCTGTTTCTTCAATTCATTTAAAACGATCTCTTTGCGCATGAAAAATTGGTCTTTCTGAGAATGGCATTTGGCCAACTCTTCCGAGGTATGATCCAAAGAGCTGTGGAACAGTTCTTTTTCATTTTCATAGACAGCAATTTTAGTAGAGGTGGAACCTGGATTGATTGCCAGGATATAATAGGGCTGTGACATAGGTAATCTCCTTTCCATTCCGTGTACTTATTCTATATCTCTATTTTAACATATCTTGACAAGAAATCAATAAAAATATATAAAAATTGTACAATTTAAAGCATTAAAGCAAAGAAAAAATTGTTAAAAACATACAAAAACATGCTAAACCACAGGTTTTAACTGTGGTTTAGCACTACTTTTTTGTCGTTATTCTGAATGTCAGGTATTGTAATGGTACCCTGCCAAAAAGATACCTCTCTTTCCATTCGGTCACGCCGACATTGTATCACAGTCACGGACTCCTCACAGCAAGCCTACGCCTCCTCCGACACTGGATCATCCCAGTGAGGATCTTTGACAAAGAAGCCGATCACGCAGCCGACGATAGCCGGTACAATCCAACCCAATCCCAGCGTACCAAGCGGAACCGCCGCGACCATCTCCGGCGTGAGCACGAAGACTTCCAGGATACTGTAGGCCAGCGCCGCATATGCGCCAAAGCCGGCCACGTGCTTGTTCTTGAGCATATCGTCGAAGACCGTCATGACAACTAGGACAATCATCGGCGGGTACAGCACGCTCAGGATCGGTGCGGAGACGTTGATGATGTTGGTCAGGCCGATATTGGAAACTATGTAGCTGAACCCTACAATCACGATCACGATATACTCCTGCTTTACCTTCCCCTTGAACAACTTGGTGAAGTGATCAGCTCCGGCTCCAGTCAGCGCGATCGCCGTAGTCAGACAGGCCATTAGCACGGTGATGGACAACAGAGTCTGCCCCACAGTGCCCAACAGGGTTTTCGTGATTAAAATCAGAAGAGGAGCTTGCTCCAGGCCAGAGTATTCCGCCGCTCCGGATGTGGTCGCGCCCAAGAGCGTCAGGCCGCCGTACACCAGTCCCAGGAGAATGGCGCCCAAAATGCTGGAATGTCGAAGCAGCTTGGTGGTCTCTTTCTTATCCGTATAGCCGTAGGCCGCAGCCGCACAGACCAGGGCGAACGTAGGAATAAAGCCTCCTAAGCCGTCCATCGTCTGATATCCTTGCAAAAGCCCTTCCTTTAACGGTACAAGGCCTTCTACCGGATCTCCCATGGAGCTGATCGGGTTTACAATACCCACAACGATAAGGACTATCATCACGACCAGCAAAATCGGTGTCAAAAAGTTTCCTACAATATCCACGATCTTGGCCGGACGTATGGTCAGAACCAGTACGATCGCGAAGAAGATTGCTCCGAAAATCCACGTGTTTATCTCGCCGAACAGTGGAAGTATGCCAATTTCATACGTGGTGGCAGCACATCTTGGAATCGCCAGGCCAGGCCCAATACAGATCATGATCAAACTGACCATCACGATGCCGGGGATCCGACCTATCTTCTCCACGATGCCCGACACATTGCCGCGCCTGTTTCCGATCGCCATTAAAGCACTCAATAGAGCAAGCCCCACATCCATGACGAAGAATCCGATGAACCCAATCAGCCATTGGTTCCCGGCCATATTGCCCAGATAAGGGGGAAAGATCAGGTTCCCCGCGCCAAACCAGGCGGCAAACATGGTGAAGCCCATGGCAATGATATGTCTTGTTTTTTTATTTTTCATAATGTCACCTCACTCCTTCCTTGCTGTGATGGTATGCAGAACTAAAGCCTTGATTGTTTTCTGCTTTCCCCATATTTGAATCTCCTTTCCCTTCACCTCTTTCCACACCTGCGTGCAGAAAAAATAATGTTTGTAACTTAAGGTTGTGGAACTTAAGTTACAGATACGTTTTGTGTTTCGTGCACGATCTATATATGTATTCTATGCTATTTTATGCAAATTTGTCAATAAAATTCAGGAAATTTAATGATTTTTGTACTTAATAACAAAAATTAGAGTGCTATTATAGTAATTGTGCTGAATCGAAAAAGTTGTGATAAATAACAATGCACGATGGACACATTGTGTGATAAAATGAAATCACTCTTAGGTGGATAAATATGAAGGCAGGTGTAACTATGAGAAAAATCAAGAAAAATACGATGAAAAATCAGGCTTATGAAATTATTCGTAAGAAGATTTTGAATCAGTCTTATATACCGGGAGAGAAAATCAGCATTGCAAGTTTGACAGAAGAATTACAGATCAGCAATACACCGATTCGGGAAGCATTGAGTATGTTAGAAGAGCATGGACTGGTTGAAATTACTCCTAATTCGGGATTTAAGATGAAACAGTTCACACAGGAGTCCTTCAATGAGTTGACGGACGCGTTTGTGGGACTACTTCTTGGCGGATATCGTATGTGCATTATGAAAAAGAAGATTCCTCAATTGTTGGAGGCTATGGAAGAGCAGTTGAATAAACAAAGAGTGATTACCAGTGCGTACTCAGACTTTGACATTGTAGATGAGGCATTTTCTTTTGATAGATGTTTTGTTACCGTTTTGCAGAATGAACGGATGAATCAGCTGTGCAACAGCATTTTTGATCTGCTTTTTCTGGCAGGTACCTATGAGCAAAGTCATAATAAGGTAGCTTATATTGCAAATATCCAGGAGCATGAAGAGATTTTTCAGGCGGTGAGGGAAAGGAATCATGAGAAAGTAGAATTGCTTCTTTATAAGCATTTTGCAAAAAGATTGGATTTTTCGTGAAATTACGATTTTCAGAGGAAGTAAGAGTTGAAAAAATGTGGACTTTCAGCTATACTATATCTGGTAATTTTTAATGAATGAGAAGTTGAGGAAGTCGAAGAGGATTAGCCCACTTTATTCTTTACTAGGAAAATCCGTTGGATTTCTTAGTAAAGAAAAGCTTTCCGGGCAGAATGTACACGCCGCGATAAGGTATTCACCGAAAAGCAGTGATGCGGCGGCGCGTAAAGTAGGACGCACCCCTCAAGGATTGAGAGGAAAGGAGAGCTGAAGTGGGCTTGCCTACTTTATTCCAAAAGAGAAAAATTAAAGGATGGTATAGAAGAATATGAGTACATTATTAGAACAATGGAGAGATATGGCCTATGACCAGAAAGCGGACAGAGGAAAGCTTCAGAGATTCTGGGCGGTGTATTTTAATACTGAGAAGGAAATTTATGAGAAGCTTCTCACAAATCCAGATGAGGTAGTGGCTGGGACAGTCAAGGAGCTGGCAGATAAATTCCAGGTGGACTTGATGACTATGGTAGGCTTTCTGGATGGAATCAATGACAGCCTGAAAGAAGCCAATCCCATTGAGACTATGGAAGAAGATACAGTAGTCAACCTTGCGTTTGACAAGGAGAAGCTTTACAAGAATATGGTGGATGCGAAAGCAGATTGGTTGTATGAACTGCCCCAGTGGAATAAGATTTTTGATGAGGACAAGAGGAAAGAGCTGTACCGTGAGCAAAAGAGGTCTGGAACGATTGTAAAAGGACACAAAGTGGGAAGAAATGATCCATGTCCGTGTGGAAGCGGCAAGAAATATAAGTTTTGCTGTGGAAGGAAATAATGAGAAAAGTACCAGAGAATTTGGATTATCTGATTGTGCTAGGAGCGCATGTCAATGGGACGAGATTGTCGAGGGCTCTGCGATTCCGGGTTGAAAAAGCGGAGGAATATCTCCGGGAGAATCCTAGGACTCTCGCAGTATTGTCCGGAGGTCGGGGCGTCGATGAAAAGATCAGTGAGGCTAAGGCTATGGCTGATTATTTGCTTGCTCATGGGATTGAGAGAGAGCGATTGCTTCTAGAAGAGCGCTCTGTCAGCACGGCGGAGAACCTGCGTTTTTCTCTGGAGCTTCTTCCTGACAGGAAACAAAAAATTGGAATTGTCACAAATAATTTCCATATTTTTCGAAGCGTTGCAATCGGCAGAAAGTTAGGCTGTGAGAAGATCTGGGGGCTTGCGGCTCCGTATCCGTCTTGGAAATTGCTTTGGTACAGTTTCAGGGAAGTTCTTGCGATTGTTAAGGATAAGATTGTGGGAAATTGGTAGTTGACAAAGAGAGTTCAAGTGTTATAATTGGTACAAAATAAAGGAAATGCGTGGAAGAGACGAGTAGGATAGACAGAGATTACAGAGAGGGATATATTTGGTGGAAGTGTCCTAATGGAAGTCTTTCTGAAGACCAGCTCTGAGTGGCCCTAATCCGGCCCGGTGATTCCGTTATCATCAGAAAGTGGTTAGAGCCTGGGCAGTTTTCTGCCTGTCTGACAATAAGGGTGGAACCGCGGGAATATGAGAGCCCGTCCCTTGCGTTTATGCAAGGGGCGGGTTTTTGTGTTGCAGGAAAGAATTGTCACATTAATGCATGAAATTTTTTCTTGTAACACAAATATTCCGTACGATCAGACATTGGCGGCATTTCTAACAAAAGAACAATGTCAGATAGATCTGACAAAAATAAAGAAAAGAAAGGAAAGATGATTATGATTATCACATTAAAAGATGGTTCTGTAAAAGAATATTCTGACAACAAAACAATCTATGAAATCGCCTATGATATCAGTGAAGGACTGGCCAGAGCTGCCTGTGCAGGTGAGGTGGACGGGCAGATCAAGGACTTGAGAACTGTTTTGAACAAGGATTGCACCTTAAATATACTGACTGCCAATGATGAGAAAGGTTTGGCAGCCCTGAGACACACAGCTTCCCATGTACTGGCGGAGGCGGTAAAGAGGCTGTATCCCCACGCCAAAGTGGCCATCGGACCGTCCATTGATACGGGATTTTATTATGACTTTGAGTGCGAGCCATTTTCCCAGGAGGACTTGGATAAAATTGAACAGGAAATGAAGAAGATTGTCAAAGAAGGGGCCAAAATCGAGCGGTATACAATGCCTAGAGAAGAGGCGATCGCCTATTTTAAAGAGAAAGAAGAGCCCTACAAGGTGGAATTGATCGAGGATCTTCCAGAGGATGCTGAGATTTCATTCTACTCCCAGGGAGGCTTCACAGATTTGTGTGCAGGCCCGCATCTGATGAGCACCAAAGGAGTCAAGGCATTTAAACTGCTTTCCTCTTCAGGAGCTTATTGGAGAGGCGATGAGAAGAGACAGATGCTGACCAGAGTCTATGGAACTGCTTTTGGCAAAAAGGATGAATTAAAAGCTTATTTAGAGCAGTTAGAGGAGGCAAAAAAGCGTGACCACAACAAGCTCGGAAGAGAGATGGAGCTGTTTACTACGGTAGATGTGATTGGTCAGGGGTTGCCTTTGCTGATGCCAAAAGGAGTCATTATTTTAAAGGAATTACAGCGTTGGATTGAGGATTTAGAGGATAATGAGTGGGGATATATCCGTACGAAGACTCCATTGATGGCAAAGAGTGACTTGTATAAGATTTCTGGACATTGGGACCATTACAAAGATGGAATGTTTGTACTTGGGGATGAGGAGAAAGATAAAGAGGTCTATGCTCTGCGGCCTATGACCTGCCCATTCCAGTACTATGTGTACAAGGCCAGCCAGCACAGCTACCGAGAGCTGCCTTTGCGTTACAGCGAGACTTCTACTTTGTTTCGAAATGAGGACTCCGGGGAAATGCATGGACTTACCCGTGTACGTCAGTTTACAATCACGGAGGCGCACTTGATCACGCGTCCAGATCAGATCGACGAGGAGTTTAAAAAGTGTGTGCAGCTTGCGAAGTTCGTGCTTACGACTCTGGGACTGCAAGACGATGTGACCTATCGTTTGTCCAAATGGGACCCGAATAATACGGAAAAATATATCGGAGATGCTCAATACTGGGAGACCTCTCAAAATAAGATGAGAGAACTTTTAAATGAGCTAGAGCTGGACTTTGTGGAGGCTGACGGTGAGGCAGCATTCTATGGTCCAAAGCTGGATATTCAGGCTAAGAATGTATATGGAAAAGAAGACACCATGATTACGATTCAGCTGGATTTTGCACTGGCAGAACAGTTCCATATGTACTATATTGATGAGAACGGAGAGAAGAAGATGCCGTTTATCATCCATCGGACCAGTATGGGCTGCTATGAGAGAACTCTGGCATGGCTGATTGAAAAATACGCGGGACTATTCCCGACTTGGCTGTGCCCGGAACAGGTACGTGTACTGCCGATCTCTGAAAAGTATCTGGACTATGCGAACCAGGTAAACGCACAGCTGAAGGCAAACGGCATTCGTAGCAGTGTGGATGATCGTTCAGAAAAGATCGGATATAAAATTCGTGAGAGCCGTCTGCAAAAAGTACCTTATATGTTAGTCGTCGGAGCCAAAGAAGAGCAGGAAGAAAAAGTATCTGTGCGCAGCCGTTATCTAGGCGATGAGGGAATGAAAGATCTGAAGAGCTTCATTGATCATATCTGTGAGGAGATTCGCACAAAAGAAATCCGTAAGATTGAAGTTGAGAACTAGAAGAGAAAGGATGAAAAAATGTTGCAATCACTGACAGAGCCGCTAAAACTGCGTAGGACTGTGCTAGGGGAAGGTATCCCTAAAATCTGTGTTCCGCTGACGCAAAACAATACGGAGAGCCTGTTGAGAGAAGTCGGTGAAGTTGTAAAAAGGCAGCCGGACTTGATTGAGTGGAGGGCCGATTTCTTTGAAGAGCTCATGGAATTTGGAGAGGTGGAGAAATGTCTATCTGTGCTCCGCGACAAATTGGGACAAATTCCGCTGATTTTCACTATTCGCACATCAGCAGAGGGCGGAAAAAGGGATATTTTGACGGAAGATTATGTAAACATTCTGAAAAGTGTGTCAAAATTAGGTATGGCAGACTTAATAGACGTGGAATTATTTCTCGATGAGAAGAGAATGAAAGAACTGATAAATTCGATTCACAGCCATGATTGTAAAGTCATTGCTTCCAATCATGATTTTCATTCTACTCCCAGCAAAGAAGAGCTAGTCCGAAGAATGAGAGCTATGGATGGAGCAAATGCAGATGTATTAAAGTTGGCTGTGATGCCTGAGAATTTTGACCATGTATGTAGTTTACTGAAAGCTACTAGGGAGATGGTACAAGAGTATACCAGCCGTCCGGTGGTGACGATCTCCATGTCAGAGAAGGGAAGAGTGAGCCGATATTCGGGAGAAGTCTTCGGCTCCTGTATGACTTTTGCAGCGGTCACAGGTGAGTCGGCTCCTGGTCAGGAAGCAATTGAAGATGTGCGCCGCGCACTGAAGTTTTATCATGAAAATTTTGCATGAGTCTTTGATGTTCTGCTGACGAAAAAGAATGTTTATAAAGTGACATAAGATAGAAAAATAAAGTCGGTACGTGTCGAAAATTTTTTGCTCTCGGCACTGTAGTTTTGACAAATTTAGAACCCCCTATCACCTATAATGTACTCACTTACCAAAGTGAGAGACATACAGGTCGTAGGGGGTTTTTTGTGTATTATGAAATATATTTGGATGCGGTTTTTGTTACGAATCTCGTCATGGACTACATTTTGCTGCGCCTGACTTGCAGATTGCTGGATTGGAAAATCAGTCCTCTGCGAAGCCTTTTAGGGGCAGCTGTGGGAGCTCTTGGAGCCTGTGTGTTTTTAATGTTGCCCATGGATGGCTATTTACCAGGTACCATTTTGTTTCAGGGGTTGTTGGCTCTGGGAATGGTGCGAATAGGATGTGGAGCAAAAACAGGAAGTATGCTTATGCGGGCATTGATAGCGCTGTATCTTACAGCGTTTTTATGTGGAGGTTTTTGGGAAGTTATGTCTACTGACAGGGGTATCGGCCTGAAGACTTTTTTGATTTTTGCCCTGGTGACTTATCTGGTCTTCACTTGCATTTCCATAGGATATGAGTATTTTCAGATACGAATTAGGAATGTCTATCCGGTGACTCTTGAGGAGGGAGGGCGCAAGATTTCTCTCTATGGACTCTATGACACAGGGAATCAGTTAGAGGATTCTCTGAACAGAAAACCAGTCAGTGTGATAGATAGATGTACTTTGGAGCAGCTGTTGGAAACGGAACTGACAGAACTGCTGGAGTGCGTGCAGAGAACATCAGGGGAGCGAGAGAGTACAAAACTGCCGAGACTTCGCCCGCATTTTTTACCTTACTGCGGAATTAGCGGAAAGGGAATCTTATTGGCAGTGACTGTGGAGAATTTATTCATACATACGCCCAGGGAGATAATTCATATTTCAAATCCGGTGATTGCCGTGTCGACGGAAGAATTTGCTTTGGGGAAAAAGTATCAGATGATCATAAATTCTAAGTTGATAAAAAATTAGATTAGGAGGGGTCACATCTATGAATACAAGGTTAGCAGCAAATTACTATCCGGTTTCCATTTTCTCCAGGTTTTCCAGCATGGTATGGCCGAGAACCAGAGAAGTTTATTATATTGGCGGTGCTGACGTGCTGCCTGCACCGCTGGATGCGCAGCAGGAAGAAAAAGTGATACAGAAGCTGGGCACAGAACAGGAAAAAGAGGCGAAGGCTCTGCTGATTGAACATAATTTGCGTCTCGTGGTGTATATTGCGAAAAAGTTTGATAACACCGGGGTCGGTGTGGAGGATTTGATTTCTATCGGAACTATTGGCTTAATCAAAGCGATCAACACGTTTAATCCTGTGAAAAAGATTAAACTGGCGACCTATGCCTCGCGGTGTATAGAAAATGAGATTTTGATGTATCTGAGAAGGAACAGCAAGACGAAGATGGAGGTGTCTATAGATGAACCTCTGAATGTGGATTGGGATGGGAATGAGCTTTTGCTCTCGGATATTTTAGGTACAGATGAGGATGTGATCTCTAGAGGAATCGAGGACGAAGTGGAGAGAGATCTGCTGGGAAACGCGATCAGCAAGCTAAGCCCGAGGGAGCAGACCATTGTCACGTTGAGATTTGGACTTCATTCTGTGGACGGGAAAGAAAAGACTCAGAAGGAAGTCGCTGATTTGCTGGGAATTTCCCAGTCTTATATTTCCAGATTGGAAAAAAGAATTATGAAGAGACTAAAAAAAGAGATTGTAAAATATGAGTGAGACAGTTTGCAGACGGCCGCTAAGCGGCCGTTAAAATTTTCATGCCCCTGTATTTTTTCAGGGGAACATGGTATGATGAAAATAGAACAGATTACCCGACCTTATGAGAGAGAACAGGAGAACGAAAGATGCGGTATCGGCTAAAAGAGAAGTTAATTCCCGTGCAGTCGGAGGATAAATTGCGGGAAGATGAACTTTTGGTAGAACTTTTGAGTGTGGAGGAGTATCGGAGAGCGCGCAAGGAAAAAGCGGCAGATTACCGTTTGCTGCAGAGCCTTGAAGTTTTGCAGTATTGTAAGGTGGATATGCTGAAAGACTGCATGATAGGAACTTTTGTGATTCCTTCCAAGCAGGACTTGTTGGGCAGTACGGAGGGCTTTGGCTTTTATCTGGATAAGTATAGAATTACTTTTGTGGGGGATGAGGAGTATGTTTTAAAGATTCTTTGTTATCTGGAGCAGAATCAAGTGTGGGAGTCTGCCGGAATACACCACTTTTTGTTTACATTCATCGAATATTTGATTCATGATGAGATTCGTTTTTTGCAAAAGTATGAAGAGAGACTCACGGATTTAGAAGAATGTCTGACCCAGGGAAAAGGACGGGATTCGGATATTTCCAGAAAGATTCTGCATGTACGCAGAGAACTTCTTCGCCTAAATTCTTATTATAATCAATTGATGGATATGAGCGATACGATGATTGAGAACTATAATCGGTTGTTGGACGAGGAAGACCGGGTTTTGTTTCAATTGCTGTCGGGGAGGCTTTCGCGTCTGTCTTCTCATGTCAAAAATCTCAGGGACTATGCGCTTCAAATACGTGAGATGTACCAGACACAAAATGAAGTGCATCAAAATGAAGTGATGCAGCTACTTACTGTGGTGACTGCTATTTTTATGCCGCTGACTTTGATTACAGGCTGGTATGGAATGAACTTTATTCATATGCCGGAGTTGGCTTGGAAATATGCGTATCCGGTTACCGCTCTGGTGGGAGTGGTATTGGTGATACTGGAAATTTTATATTTCTGGAAGAAAAAATGGTTTTAGAGATTAGAATTCAAGGAGATACGGATGAAAAATTATCAAATCACGGAGTGGTGTCATCACTTTTGGAGAGAGCAGATTCGACCGGGAGATCTCTGTATTGATGCTACCATGGGAAATGGAAAAGACACGCAGGTACTGTGTGAGCTGACGGGGAAAGGTGGCAAAGTGTTAGCTTTCGATATTCAGGAGTGTGCGCTTCAGGCGACGAGAGAGCGTCTGAGGCGGGCGGGTGTCCCGGAGAACTATGAGCTATACTGCAGATCTCATGTTCACATGGATGAGTATGCGAAAGAGGGAAGTGTAAGCTGCATTGTGTTCAATCTGGGCTATCTGCCAGGGGGAGATCACAGTAAGGCGACGAGAGCCGAGAGCAGTATAGAGGCGATTGAGCAGGGATTGAGACTGCTGAAGAAAGGTGGGTTGATGAGTCTTTGCATTTACAGTGGAGGAGACAGCGGGTATGAAGAGAAGGATGGTGTGCTGGCGTATCTGAGAACTTTGGATAGCCAAAGGTATCTGGTGATATGCTCAGAGTACTATAATCGTCCAAATCATCCGCCAATTCCAGTATTGATTGTACGATTGTGAGAGAAAGAGGTGAAAGAATATGCTGGAGAATTGGGCTGTGCCGCAAAAACCGGAGCGGGAGGAGATAAAACTTCGGTTGAGAACAGCAAAAGAGAGACTTTCTAAACAGCAGATGTGTCTGAAAGAACATGGACTTCCGGTACTGGTGCTGATGGAAGGCTGGGGTGCTGCAGGAAAAGGAAGCCTGATCGGTAAAATTATAAAGAATATAGATCCGCGCTTTTTCAAGGTGGCTACGATGGAAAATATAGGAGATCAGGAGGACAGGTATCCATTTTTACACCGTTATTTTGTGCAGATACCGGAAGCAGGAAAATTTACTTTTCTGGATTCGGGATGGATGAATGAAATCTGCATGGGAAGAGCGAGAAAAGAGTTGGATTCCAAAGAGTATGCCAAGAAAGTGGAGAGTGTCCAAAGGTTTGAGCGCCAGCTGGTGGATAATGGATATTTGGTGATAAAATTTTTCTGTCACATCAGCCGTGAAGAACAAAAAAAGAGAATGGATAAACTCAGTGAAAAAAAGGATACCAGGTGGCGTGTCAGCGAAGAGGATGTCTGGCAGAATAAACATTATAAGAGGTGTCTGAAGATCTTTGACAATTATCTAAGAGATGCGGATTCCCCTGTGTCTCCATGGTATCTTGTCGATGCGTCTTGCGAAAAGTGGGCACAGTTACAGATATTAGAGGCGCTGTGTCGTGGAATTGAGATCGCGATGGAAAATCGAAAACGTGCCGTTTTGATACCTCAGAATGTCTTTTCCTTGAAAAAGATGCCTCAGTTAAGCGAGGTTGGATTGGGGAAAAAAGTATTAAGCGAGAGCGATTACCGCAGACAGCTAAAGCCGCTTCAAGATCGTCTGAGAGCTCTTCATAACCGACTGTACCGCAAGCAGGTTCCTGTGGTGATCTGCTATGAGGGGTGGGATGCGGCAGGAAAGGGTGGAAATATCAAGAGGATTACAGAGGCTTTAGACCCTAGAGGGTTTGAGGTACATCCGATTGCCAGCCCGGAACCCCATGAAAAAGCGCGGCACTATCTGTGGCGCTTTTGGACTAGATTACCCAAGACAGGGCATATCGCGATTTTTGACCGTACCTGGTATGGAAGAGTGATGGTAGAGCGTCTGGAAGGGTTTTGCAGTGAGAACGACTGGCAGAGAGCCTACAATGAAATCAATGAATTTGAGAGAGAGCTTTTCGACTGGGGAGCAGTGATCCTGAAATTCTGGGTGCAGATTGACAAAGAGACGCAACTGGAGCGGTTTCAGGCTCGACAGAATACTCCAGAGAAACGGTGGAAGATTACGGAGGAAGACTGGAGAAACCGGGAAAAATGGGATGCGTACGAGAATGCAGTAAATGAGATGCTGGAAAAGACCAGTACGCAGTATGCGCCATGGTATATCCTGGAATCTGTGGATAAAAAGTATGCGAGAATTCAGGCACTTAAGATTGTCATTGAGGAATTGGAGAGAGTGCTAGAGTAAAAAGTCAAGGGCTTATATTTTTTATATTTTTCTGAGAATCGTATATTTCTATTTTATTGTGAGAATCATTTTATTAGGAAGACGAGATAGGAGGATTCTTGCGATGGCATTGAATAAAGTAGAGATATGCGGAGTGAATACGGCGAAGCTGCCCATTTTAAGCAATGAAGAGAAAGAGGAACTATTTCGAAGAATTAAACAGGGAGATCAGCAGGCAAGAGAGGAGTACATCAAGGGAAACTTAAGGCTGGTCCTGAGCGTGATTAAAAGATTTTCCAATAGCAATGAAAATGCGGATGACCTTTTTCAGATTGGCTGTATCGGCCTGATTAAAGCGATTGACAATTTTGATACTACCTTGGATGTGAAATTTTCCACCTATGCAGTCCCTATGATTATTGGAGAGATTCGCCGGTATTTAAGGGATAACAATTCCATACGTGTCAGCCGATCTTTGAGGGATATTGCCTATAAGGCCATTTATGCCAAGGAGCGGATCGTCAAAGAAGAGCTGAAAGAACCGACAATTGAAGAGATTTCCAAGGAAATCGGAATTGAAAAAGAAATGATTGTCTACGCCTTGGATGCAATTCAAAATCCAGTTAGTCTGTTTGAACCGGTGTACACAGAAGGGGGAGATGCTCTGTATGTGATGGACCAGATCAGTGACAAGAAGAACAAAGAGGAGCACTGGGTGGAAGAGCTCTCCTTGAGAGAAGCGATGGACCGTCTGGGAGAAAGGGAGAAACATATCATTGATTTGAGATTTTATGAAGGCAAGACGCAAATGGAAGTGGCACGAGAAATTGGAATTTCTCAGGCTCAGGTGAGTAGATTGGAAAAAAATGCCTTGAAGACTATGAGGACTTATCTGCGCAGTTAAAGTAATGTTTGCAGCTTTTTTTCCCTCTAAAGATGTGTTATGATAAATGCGATGGGGTATTAGAAATATCTGTAAATATCAGAGACATCAGGAGGAAAAAATGGGGATTTTAAAAAACTTATTCGGCGTTTCAAAAGAGAAGCCGGAGTATGAGAGAAAACCAGAGATCAGCGCGGAAAATCCTGACTTTGCCACCAGATCTGTCTTGGCGGATCTGCAAAAACAATTGGGGAAAGAACCAAGGGATTGTAACAGTGAGGATTTTGCGGGAATCAAAGAGATATGGGTAGCTGGTATTTGGGAGGGAGAACTTCAGAGACTGTTTTTGGAAGAACTAAAATTATTTCCGAATTTAGAGAAGATTCGTTTTACCGATGTCTCTTTTCATCCCAGAGATATGTATCATTTACGGCAAAACAAGAACAAAAAGGTTCATACACTGATTTTTGAGAGATGCTATTTTGAGGATGCACTCAGGCTGAATGACATCTATGAGCGATTTGAGGTTGTAGACTGCAAATATAAAAAGGATGGACGGTTCTGGGGAAATTATCCGAATCTGAGAGAGCTGGCGTTTAGAGGGACTACTGGGGAGAATCTGGACGGCCGTTTTCTGGCTAAGCTGGTCAATCTTACGTATTTGGAAATCAGCGGTATTGGAATGAAAGACTGCGGCTGTCTGGAACAACTGAAGTCATTGGAGAGGCTTAAGGTTTATGACTCCAACGTCACCTGCGAGGAAATTTTAAACTGCGAAGCCTTAAAGCAGGTGGCCGCGTGGGAACCATTATACCGGGAATTAGTCTGTGAGAAGGAGAGAGGGACGACCAAGCTGGAACTCAGTTTGGCGGAAAGTCCGTTCGAAATATAGATACAAACGGCAGATATAAAATCTGCCGTTTTTGTTATGTTCCAGGAAATACTTTGTTACGCTAATGCGTGAAAACTGTTTCCTAGAACATAGATGCTCCGTGATGCACACAAACTGCTTTAAACAGCAGCTTGGCGCGAGTATGTCTCGGGATTTTTGTACAAAATGTATAAAAACACCTCGTGGGATATTGGGAGGGATGAACTGTAACGTCGATTTATATATCTGAAAAATATGAGGGATACAGTTGCTTTTTGTCCGAAATATGATATAATAGCCCATGAAATGAATAATATGCAAAATAGGATTTCATGCGTCAAGTGTTCAGTGGATGGGGAGTTGCCGCCGAAACGAAAAGTACGTCTTACGATATGAGGTCCGCACCCGTTGCGACAATATAAGATAAGATTTCATCTCATATTGTGTAGGGATATTTTTCGACATATGTTCTATCACAATGGAGATTTTTTTTTGCTAAATTTACAGTATTATTGCAACAGCATCGCTAGAAAGCAAAAGTGCTCACAGATTTTATAACCATAGAGCAGTCTCCAAAAAATTATCTGTCAAGTGAGTTTCAGGAAACAAAGGAAGAAAAGGAGGTCGTTTTTTTGGTTGACAAACAGAAGGTAGAACAGGCAGTCCGCCTGTACCTGGAAGGAATTGGAGAAGATGTAAACCGTGAGGGTCTGCTGGACACCCCATCCCGCATTGCCCGCATGTGTGAGGAAATATACGGAGGTCTGGACCAGGACCCGGGAGTCTACCTGGAAAAACAGTTTACAGTAGACAGCAATGAAATGGTGATCGAGAAGGATATTACTTTTTACTCCACCTGTGAGCATCATTTGCTGCCGTTTTTTGGAAAGGCGCACATCGCCTACATTCCGAATGAGAAAGTGACAGGCTTAAGCAAACTGGCGAGAGCTGTGGAGGTATACGCTAGAAGACCACAGATACAGGAAAAGATGACCGTGCAGATTGCGGATGCGCTGGAGAAATACCTGAATCCAAAGGGTGTGATGGTTATGCTGGAAGCAGAACACACCTGTATGACTATGAGAGGAATCAAAAAGCCAGGGACGAAGACTGTGACCAGTGTCACCAGGGGAGAATTCAAAGGAAACTATGAATTGCAGAAGATGTTTTTGCAGATGGTAAAAGACTAATGGATTGCCTTCAGAAAATTTGGGAACATCCGTTGTACCAGGAGCACTATAGAAAGCTTCAAAAGCTGGAGAGAGAGAGGGAGCTTTGTTGTCACACCTTAGAGCACTTTTTGGATGTGGCGAGGCTGACGTATATCTATGCCTTGGAGGAAGGGCTTTCTGTATCCAGAAAGGTGATCTACGCGGCAGGGTTGCTTCACGATATTGGGAAGGACCTTCAGTATACTGATGGAATTCCTCATGAGGAGAGCAGTGCGCAAATTGCAGCGCGTATTTTGCCGGACTGTGAGGTTTCTCGAGAAGAGCAGGAGATCATAGTAGATTTGATACTTACACACCGCAAGAAAAAAAAGGCGTGCAAGGCGAGGTTGAATGAGTTGTTTTATAAGGCAGACAAAGGTTCTAGGAACTGCCTAATCTGTCCGGCAAGCTCGCAGTGCAGTTGGTCGGATGAAAAAAAGAATTTAAAGATACATTATTAGGGGGCGCAGAAAATGAAAATTGGAAACCGTGAATTCGATGTGAATCATAAAACCTATATCATGGGAATTTTAAATGTGACACCGGATTCTTTTTCAGATGGTGGAAAATGGAATCAGAAGGACGCGGCGCTGGCTCATGTAGAGAGCATGCTTCAAGACGGCGCGGATATCATCGATGTGGGTGGGGAATCAACCCGTCCAGGGTTCGCGCAGGTGGACGCCCAGGAGGAGGCATCCAGAGTTCTGCCGATGATAGAGGAAATCCGCAGACGTTTTGATGTGCCGATCTCTGTGGACACGTATAAGGCTTCGGTCGCCGAGCAGGCAATCCAGGCAGGGGCGGATTTGGTCAACGATGTCTGGGGGCTGAAAAAGGACCCTGCTATGGCAGGTGTGATTGCGAAGCATGGAGTCGCCTGCTGCCTGATGCACAATAAAAAGGAAGCGGTGTACGACAATTTCCTGGTAGATATGCTCCATGAGACCCAGGAATGTGTAAATCTGGCAAGGGCTGCGGGGGTTCAAGCAGACAGAATCATTGTGGACCCCGGCGTGGGCTTTGGAAAGGACTATGAGATGAACCTTCTCACAATCCGCAGGTTAGATCTCTTTCGGGAGCTGGGATATCCGGTTCTTCTAGGTACGTCCAGGAAATCGGTGATTGGCCTTACATTGGATTTACCCACTTCTGAGCGAGTGGAGGGAACGCTGGCCACGACAGTGATGGGAGTGATGAGCGGCTGTGCTTTTGTCAGAGTCCACGATATCAAAGAGAACAAACGGGCGATCATGATGACGGAAGCGATTCTGGGAAAATAGGGATAGAAAGAAGGCTGCTGTACAGAAGAATGGCTGTCGCCGCGGGAGCGGATGCCAAAATCTGTGCGGCGGTCTTTTACTGTATAAGCTCTTGGATAGCGGCTGTGCAATGCACGGGGCAATCCGCAGCTTATACTTTTTGGAGGCGCTGCCGGCAAAAGCGGTGCTGTGTGCCGGTGGCACGCGTCTAGCACGGACTGTAGCAGAGCGAAGACCTGCCGTGCTCGCGCGGGAAAAATTTTAAATAGACGGGAGAAAATCATGGATAAAATAATGATTGACGGACTGGAAATTTTTGCGAACCACGGGGTATTTCCTGAGGAAAATAAGCTGGGGCAAAAATTCGTGATCTCTGCGGTCCTGTGGACGGACACGAGGCCGGCAGGGTGCAGCGACGATTTGAATCAGTCCATAAACTACGGTGAGGTGAGTCAGAGGATAACGGAGTTTGTGCAAAAAAATACATTTCAACTGATAGAGACTGTGGTGGAGCGGCTGGCGGAGGAATTGTTGTTGACCTATTCGGAGCTTATAAAAATACAGTTGAAAATTGAGAAGCCGTGGGCGCCGGTGGGACTGCCTCTTCGCACCGTCGGTATCGAGATTGTACGGGGATGGCATACGGCTTACGTGGCTTTTGGTTCTAATATGGGAGACAAAGAGGGGTACGTAAACGCATCCATTGAGGGATTGCGCCAGACGAAAGGCTGCAAAGTGGAGGCTGTGTCAGATTTTCTGGTGACGGAGCCCTACGGCGGAGTGGAGCAGGATGAATTTTTAAACGGCGTGCTGAGGCTGCGCACCTTGCTGTCTCCCCAAGAACTGCTGGAACGTCTTCATGAGTTGGAGCAGGAGGCAAAAAGAGAGCGAATCGTTCGTTGGGGTCCGCGCACCTTGGACTTGGATATCTTGTTTTACGACGACTGTGTGATTGATACAGAGGAACTTCACATTCCCCATATCGACTTGCAGAATCGGGATTTTGTGCTAAGGCCGATGAATCAGATTGCGCCTTATCTGCGGCATCCAGTTTTGAATCAGACGATCTCTCAGCTCTGGGAAAACCTGTGTCGGCAGTAGGAGGAGTCTATGAGAGAAAAATTAAAAAAGATACAAGGCGTGGTCTTTGACATGGACGGACTGATGTTTGACAGTGAACGGATTGTCCAGCATGCGTGGAATGTGGCTGGGCGTCAGATGGGCTATGGAGATTTGGGCTATGAAAATATGTGTCATACCATCGGTTTTAATGTGGTGCGCAGACAGGAATACTTTCTGAAAAAATATGGACAGAATTTTCCCTTTGAAGAGTTTAAAGAGAGGTACAGAGAGGCCTATGCAGCCTATGTAAAGGAGCATGGGGTGCCGGCCAAGAAAGGGCTGCATGAGCTTTTGAGGGTACTGAAAAATAGAGGGATTCCCATGGCGATTGCCACCTCCTCTAGCCCGGCACATGCCAGGGGAAATGTGGAAAAAGAGGGGATTGGAGATTATTTTGTCGGGATGATTACCGGTGATATGGTGACAGAGGGAAAGCCTTCTCCTGAGATTTATCAGAAGGCATGTGAACTTTTGGCAATAGAGCCCTCCAAAGCCTTGGCACTAGAAGACTCTCTTCACGGTATCCAGGCGGCTCACAAAGCGGGGATGGTGACCGTCATGGTACCGGATTTAGTTCAGGATTCCGGGTTGATAGATGGAATTTTGGATGGGAAGGCGGAGTCGCTGTTGGAAGTCGCGCAGTGGATGGAAGGAGAGAGCTGATGGACAGTAAAGTAAAATGTGTGGCCCTGGATTTAGATGGAACTCTGCTCTCGGATGAAAAGAAGGTATCTGAGGAGAACCGGGAGGCGCTGATGCGGGCTGCAGAAAAAGGGGTACATATCGTGATTGCCAGCGGACGGGCCTATACGTCCTTGCCAAAAGAAGTGTTGCAGATACCTGGAATCGAGTACGCGATCACTTCGAACGGTGCGAAAATCTATCATGTTCTGACCAGAGAATGTGTGCGGGACACTCGGATGACGGCTGCCTCTGTGGAAAAAATTCGCCGGCAAGTAAAAGGGATGGGAATGGCAGAGGAAATCTTTGTGGACGGACAGCCGTATGCTATGGCAGCCTATGTGAAAGACCCTGTTGCCTATGGTATTGAAAAGCATGCGGTTTCCTACATCCAGACGACGCGGGTGCCGGTGACAGATGTGGAAGAGTTTTTTCAGATTCATGCAGGAGAACTAGAATGTCTGGACTATATCTTGAAGGATGTGACGAAAAGAGATGAGATTTGGAGACTTTTAGAGGAGACAGTGCCGGATATCTATGTCACCTCTTCCATGCCCAACAGGTTGGAGATCTCCCACAAGGATGCCGGAAAGCGTGCAGCCTATGAGTGGCTGTTGGGACAGCTTCAGATTCCACCTGCGCAGGCAGCCGCGTTTGGGGATGCGGACAATGACTGGGAGATGTTGGATTTCGTGGGGTACGGAATCGCCATGGAGAATGCGACAAAACGCTGTAAAAAGGCAGCTCGGGCTGTGACTAAGAAGAATACGCAGTCAGGGGTGGCTTATGGCTTTTCGACTTACCTTTGCATATAGAACGGCTGTGAAAAACAATTGGCATCAGAAAGGAAAAAAGAATGAAACCAACAATGAAAAGAGTCGCAGCGATTCATGATCTGTCCGGATTCGGAAGGGCTTCGCTGTGTTCTATTATTCCCACGCTTTCAGCTATGGGTGTGCAGGTCTGTCCGGTTCCCACTGCGATTTTGTCTACGCACTCCGGGGATTTTGAAAATTATACCTTTCAGGACCTGACAGATACGATTCCGGCTTATATGGCCCACTGGAAACAGTTGGGACTTGAGTTTGACTGCATATATTCCGGCTTTTTGGGCTCTCCTAAACAGACCCAAATCGTGGCGGATATCTTTGATGATTTTGCCACCGAGGACACTTTGGTGGTGGTGGACCCTGTGATGGGAGACAATGGGGATTTGTACAGCTCAATTCCGGAAACTATGATTCCACAGATGCGTAAGCTCATAGGCAAGGCGGATATTATTGTTCCCAATTACACGGAGGCGGCGATGCTTCTGGGAAGGGAGATGGAAAGGCAGCAGACGGACGAGGAACTAAAAGAATGGTTAAGGGAACTGGCGGATTTAGGACCAGGCACTGTGATGATTACGAGTGCGCCGGATATGGAAAAACCGGAGATGATGAATGTGATTGCCTATGAGAGAGAGAGCGGAACTTACTGGAAAGTAGCGAGTAGGCTGCTGCATGATTACTATCCGGGAACCGGAGATGTCTTTGCCAGTGTCTTGATTGGTTCATTGCTCAGAGGGGAGAGTCTGCCGGAAGCGATTGATTGGGCGGCTCAGTTTGTCTCCCAGTGTATCAAAGTTAGTAGCGGATACGACTATGAGCGCAGAGATGGAGTGCAGTTGGAGCGGGTGCTTCCGCTGCTTCACCAAGATCATCTGGTAAATGGATATGAGCGTTTTTGAATATGAGGTTGTGGGATTTTTTATAGAGGCAATGGAGTGAGAACAAGATTGGCGGTGGCAGAATAATTGTGGTTCTTTTGGAATCTCAGAAAAAGGCTTTACTTCTTTTTTTTTCTTATATATAATAGGGCATGGATGATTTCTGGTATAAGGTGAAGGACAAGAGTCCGCACCGACTGGGAGCGGCAGTGGCTGCTGCTGGTTTGCAAGTGACAAAGCGTAGAAAGGAAGAAAAAGCATGGGCGGAATTTTTGGAGTAGCTTCAAAGGAAAACTGCACGTTGGACCTATTTTTTGGAATTGACTACCACTCTCATCTGGGAACGAGGAGAGGTGGTATGGCCGTATACAATAAAGAGAAAGGCTTTGACCGGGCAATTCACAACATTGAGAATTCTCCGTTTCGTACGAAATTTGAGAGAGATGTGGACAGCCTGGAGGGTAATCTGGGAATCGGCTGTATCTCAGACAACGAACCGCAGCCTTTGATGGTGCAGTCTCACCTGGGCAGTTTTGCGATCACGACTGTCGGAAAGATCAATAACATGGAACAGCTGATTGAACATTCCTACAAGAATGGGTGTACACACTTTTTAGAGATGAGCGGTGGAAGTGTCAATCAGACGGAGATGGTGGCATCTTTGATTAACCAAAAGCAGACTCTGGTGGAGGGGATTCAGTATGCTCAGGAATTGATTGATGGTTCCATGACGCTTCTGATTATGACTCCAAGCGGACTGTATGGGGCCAGAGATCTGATGGGAAGAACACCTTTGATCCTCGGTAAGAAGGAAGGCGCTTGCTGTGCTTCTTTTGAAAGTTTTGCCTTTGGAAATCTAGGATATGATACGCTTCGGGAATTGGGACCAGGAGAGATCGTATATATCACTCCTGACGGGGCGGAGACTCTGGTGCAGCCGAAAGATAAGATGAAAATCTGTTCTTTCCTGTGGGTGTATTATGGATATCCCACCTCTACCTACGAGGGAGTCAATGTGGAGGAGATGCGCTATAAGTGTGGGGATATGTTGGCTCGAAGAGACGCAGAGAAAGTACATCCTGACATTGTGGCGGGAGTTCCGGACTCTGGCATTGCCCATGCGGTGGGCTACGCGAACCGTTCTGGAATTCCGTTTGCTCGTCCTTTTATCAAATATACTCCTACCTGGCCGAGATCTTTTATGCCGACTCAGCAGAGCCAGAGAGATTTGATTGCGCGTATGAAATTGATTCCGGTACATGAGTTGATTCGTGGAAAGAGCCTGTTGTTGATTGACGATTCTATTGTCCGTGGCACGCAGCTTCGGGGAACCACCGATTTTTTGTATCACAGTGGAGCGAAGGAGGTTCATATCCGGCCGGCATGTCCGCCATTGATGTACGGGTGTAAGTATTTGAATTTCTCCAGGTCAAAATCAGAGATGGATTTAATCACCAGACAGGTAATCCTGAAGCGGGAGGGCGAGCTTCACTATGAAGATAAGCTGGAAGATTACGCGAACCCAGATTCCCAGAACTATAAAGAGATGTTAGAGGATATACGCCAGGAACTACACTTTACTTCTCTGAGATACCACCGTCTGGACGATATGATTGAGTCTATCGGCATCTCACCGTGTAAACTGTGTACCTACTGTTGGAATGGAAAAGATTGAGTAGGTACAAAAGACCATGAAAAAAATTCGTCTGGACAAATATCTTGCCGATGCCGGAGCGGGGACACGCAGTGAGGTGAAAAAGTATATCTCGAAGGCACAGGTACAGGTGAATGGAAAAACCGTCTTAAATCCCGCGGAAAAAATCGAACCAGAAGAGGTTGAGGTCTGTTGTCTAGGACAGGTGGTGCATGTGGATAGATACGAGTATTATCTGCTCCACAAACCGGCAGGCTGCGTCAGCGCCACAGAGGACGTAAGAGAGAGGACAGTGATGGAGTTTGTGCCATCCCGGAGAAAAGATCTCTTCCCAGTGGGAAGACTTGACAAGGATACAGAAGGGCTTTTGCTGATTACCAATGACGGGGAACTGGCCCATCGGCTTTTGGCACCTAGAAGACATGTGCCAAAACAGTATTTTGCGCAGATCAAAGGGAAGATGACCCAGGAGGACGCGCAGAAATTTCGGCAGGGAGTCGAAATTGGAGAGAAAAATCCGACGCTTCCAGCTAAGTTGGAGATTCTCTCTGTAGAAAATGGGGAGGAAGGCTGGATATCCTGTATAAATCTGACCATTGAGGAAGGAAAGTTTCATCAGATCAAGAGGATGGTTCAGGCAGTGGGCAAGGAAGTGATCTACCTGAAACGGATCTCCATGGGACCGCTGTATCTGGACGAGAACTTAGAGAGGGGGCAGTGCCGCCCTCTGACAGAAAAAGAGATAGAGTTGCTGAAGAAAGCTGCCACAAAATCTTGAAGGGTTTTGTGGCAGCTTTGTGCGTGATAAGTCCGGTAAAGGGAAAGGAGATCTTTCCCTATCAGATCGTCAATAGTCTGTTCTGTGATAAAAGCGTCCGTTAATATAGTCTGTCTTAATGATGTTGATAAACGCCGAGGGGTCTACTTCTTTTACTTTTTTAATCAATAGCTTTGCTTCCTCCCGAGAGACGACGGAGTACAAAAGAGTCAATTCATCCTGACTGTAACAGCCTTTTCCGGTGAACTGTGTGGCGCTGTGATGGGTGAAATTTTTGATTTCCTCGTAGACCTTGGCAGGGTGTCTGGTTACAATGAACAGGGTATGTTTTTTGTACCTCTGGTGCAGAATTTGAATAGTTTGTGTGCAGGTGAACTGGAAAATGATGGAATAAAGAGCCGCATCCCATCCGAACAGCAGGCCGGCCACCGTCAGTAGCACGGCGTTGCCTGCCAAGATATAATTCCAGATATCCCGTCCACGTTTCTCCGAGACCAAAATCGCGATGAAGTCTGTTCCGCCTCCCGAGGTGTTGCCGATCAGACAGAGACTGGCTGCCAGACCGTTGATCAGACCACCGAAGATACTAATCAGGAGAGGATCGTAGGTGATCGGCTGGCTGGGGATGAAGTCAGTCAAAAGGCTGGTCAGTACCACGACACAGCAGGAGCTGACAGTGAACTTAGGCCCCAGGTACTTAAAGCTGATAAAAGCGGGAATTGCGTTCAAAGGCAGGTTGATGAGACTAAAAGGGATTGCAATTCCAAAAAATTGAGTACCGATCTGCTGAACTAGCAAGGTCACTCCGTTAAAACCGCTGGGGTACAGTCCCCCGGCTCTGACGAAGGTCTTGATATTGACTGCGAAAATAACAGCGGCAATGATCGCGCAGGACATACGCCTTGCCTCGTGCCGCAGATTGACAGAAGAATTTTGCAAAATACTCCTCCCTTCTAGAAAGAAAAGAATCCATCTCTTACTATCAAGATACCTTATATACGAAGGAATGTCTACAACTATATGATTATTTTAAGAGCTGTAAAAAAGCTTCTGTCAGGTGGTCATTCTGTCCTGGAAGCATCAGGCAGAAGCGAAAATAAGTCTCATCCAGAAACGGAAAGGTGGAGCAGTTGCGAATCATCATTTTTTGGCGAATACAGTGGTCAAAAAGCTGCTGTGCATCAATACCTTTTTTCAGAATACGCACTAGGAGGAAATTCGCGCAGCCTGGATATACCTTCACGGAATTCCAAGAGGAGAGTTCCTGATAGATGCGTTCACGCTCGGAATGAATCAGCTCTTTGGTTTTCTGTATATAGGATTCATCTCGAAACATAAACTGGCCGGCGAGTTCAGCGAGACTGTTCACAGACCAGGGGTCTTTTTTCTGATTAATCTCTTGGAGCAGATCTAAGTTGCCTGTAATTGCATATCCCAGCCGCAGGCCAGGGCAGGCGAAAAATTTGGAAGTTCCTCTCAGTATAATTAGATTCGTGTAATAGTTGGTCAAAGACACAGAGGAAATGTCTCTTGGCTCCGGGGCAAATTCCACATAAGTCTCATCGACCATGACGAAAATTCCGTATTGCAGACAGACATCCAGGATTCTGCGCATATTTTTGTTGGTAACTGCGGTGGAGGTAGGATTGTTTGGATTGCACAAGACCAGAAGGTCGAGTCCTTCGTGGAGTTGAGCGCATAATCCTTCCACATCCAAAATAAAATTCTGCTCTTCCTTCAGAGGATAGTAGAGGCTAATACCACCTCCCAACGAGATATCTCTCTCATATTCAGAGTAGGTGGGGCCTAAGATTAAAGCCTTTTGGGGATGTAGAGTCTGGATAAAGTGGGAGATGAGTTCGGTGGAACCGTTGCCTACCAGTACGTATTCTGACTGTGCACCTGTGTAGGCGGCAATCTCGCGCCGAAGCTGTGTGTATTCCCGGTCAGGATAACCGGTGATGACATCCAGATGCCTGGCGAGATGTTCTTTTAGGTTGTCAGATAGTCCCAGTGGGTTGACATTGGCACTGTAGCTTACGAGCTCTTCTTTTTTAATTCCATAGACTTTCTCTATTTTTTCTAAATCACTGCCGTGAAAATGATCTTTGTGTGTTAACATGGTTTTTCTGGGCTCCTTTGTTGCGCAGCTTTCGTTTGTAGTGTATAATTCGATTATAACGTTTCGTAAAAAATAGTCAAGGATGATAGAGGGTAAACTTTGAAAAGAAGAGTAGAACAGATGATAAACGGTAAATTTGAATATGAGGTGCCTAAGCTGATTTTATCACAGGAACGGATTCAGATTCGGACATCCTGCAAGAAAAACAGTCAGGGAGAGATCTATCTGGGTACTAAGGAGAACTGCAAAATTCGGGGTTACGTCAGCTCCTCTCACAGAAGAGTCGTGCCAGAGGTCTCGCAGTTTACGGGAACAGCGGTGAAGATTTCTTATGGAATTGATGTGGAGGGACTGCTGCCCGGAGAGAGCTTTCAGGGACAACTGACGTTTTTGACAAATGTGGGGGAATATCACATTCCTTTTTTTGTTGAGATAGAAACCAATCCTGTGACCAGTACCAGTGGAGAGATTTCTACGCTGGAGGAGTTTGCGAAACTGGCCAGACGGGATTTTCGGGAAGCTTTCCGACTGTTTACGTCGGAGAATTTTCAGCAGGTTTTGAGGGGGGCGACAGAAAAAACTTTTTCACTGTACCAGGGGATGACTCACAATCCAGTCACCTATCAGCACTTGGAAGAGTTTCTGATTAGCGCTGGTCAAAAGGAGCCAGTGAATCTCACGTTGAAAAATGAAAAGGTATCCTTGTATCAGGTGAGAGAATCTCGGCTGGAATCCTTTGAAATTCAGAAAAGTGGATGGGGATTTCTTCGCCTTGAAGTGGAGGCAAGAGGTGATTTTCTGGAAGTCTCAAAACACATGGTGCGTGATGAGGATTTTATTGGAAGTGTTTACCAAGTGGAATATATGATTCACGAATCCCGCCTGAGGAAGGGAAGAAATTTTGGGGAGATTCTCGTAAAAGGACCTTATCAAACCTTGGTCTATCAGGTGATGGTCTCTAGAGACAAAGAGGTGCAGGTGAATATCAGTGCTCTAGAAAAACAGCAGAGAGTCCACCTCTTTCAGACTTATCTGGAATTGAGAACACGGCGGCTGGATTACCGCCAATGGCTGAGTGAGAGCAGAAAAATTTTGAAAACGCTGAAGGACGCAGGCTGTGATTATCCAGATTATCAGATGTATGAGGCGTTTTTGTGCTATCAAAATGAGGAGATTTTGCAGGCTCAGAAAATTTTAAAGCAGTATGAGAATAAATCTTTCACCAAAAAGGATTTAGAATTGGCTGGTGTCTACTTATACTTGTGCCGGTTGACTGGCCTTCTAGGACCGAAAAAAGAGATTGTCCCCAAAATTCGAAGTTTTTATAATCAGAAGGCGGACAGTTTTCTACTGTTGTGGATCTTGTTGCAGGCAGACGAGGAGTACCGGCTCTCGCCCTCGAAATCTCTCTTTATGTTGGAAGAGCAGTATGAGAGGGGCTGTCGAAATCCATTGATGTATCTGGAAGCTTGGCAGCTGGTGGAAAAAGACATCACTTTGCTTAGAAGGCTCAATGGCTTTTGGATTCAGGTGTTTTTGTTCGCAGGAAGACGGGGGCTGCTGACGAAAGAATTGTCCATGCGCCTAGCCTATCTGTCGGGATACCTGAAAAAATTTTCCGGGAGTCTGCATATGGCACTCACAAAGGCCTATGAACAGTTTCCGGAGGACGATACTTTAGAAGCTGTCTGCCGTCATATTATGAAAGGAGAACCCAGGAAGAGCCAATTTTTTCCGTGGTTTTCTCTGGCAGTGGAGCGCGGTCTTAGACTTACAAGACTGTATGAGTATTATATGGAGACGATGGACTGTAGTTATCAAAGACCGCTGCCGCGCACGTTGAAAATGTATTTTTCTTACAACAATAACCTGGGTGATCTAAAGAGAGCTTATATTTATGCCAATGTGATTCAAAATAAGGCTACAGACCCGCAGGCATACAGCAGCTATCAAGAGACGATTCAGCGGTTTGCGAAGAGCAAGATTCTGGAAGGGAAAATGAATGAAAACTATGCGGTGATCTATCAGGAGTGCCTGTCAAAGCCTTGCAGTGGGCAGGAGGCAGAAGGGTTGGCTGGCCAGATGTTCACACACCGGCTTTACTGTGATGATTCGAAGGTGAGAAAGGTGATTGTGCGGCACAGTCAGTTAAAAAATGAGGAGGCATTTCCCTGTGTGGACGGGGTGGCCTATCCGAGAATTTATACCAAGGACGCTGCGATTCTTTTTGAGGATGATAAACAGCGCAGGTACGCATCAACAGTGGAGTACAATTTGACCAGGATGATGGATGAGAAAGAGCTGGCTTTGGTATGCAGACAGTATGAGGTGTGGAAGCCGGGATTTTTGCTGTATATCTGTGAGCAGGAATCAGTCAGCAAAGAGAATTTGGATGTCTGCCAAAGACTACTGGAATCGTCCGAGTTTTCCGAGGCTTATAAAATACAGGTTCGCCGCAGGTTGCTGGATTATTACTCTCAGAACGCCCAGGGGGAAGACTTGGATGATTATCTGAAGCGAGTGGATTTGAAAAAATTTGCGCGGGTGGATAAGACTGCTCTCATGGAAGTTATGATTTCCAGAGGGATGTTCACGAAAGCTTATGAGGTCATGTGCAGCTACGGGCATGAGGGTCTCAGCTTGGAGAGTATGGTCAAGCTGTGCAGCAGGATGATCCTGGAAAAGGACATGGAAGAGGAAGAAGAGCTGGTAGCCCTGGCCGCTCATGTGTTTCAGCGGGGAAAATATGACGAGGCGATTCTCACCTACCTGCTGTATTATTTTGTGGGACCTATGGATGAGTTTTTCAGACTGTGGAACTGTGCCTGCGATTTTCAGACAGACACCTACGGCGTGGAGGAAAAGATTCTCCAATTCTTGATGCTAACCTGGGATTATCGCCGGGAGGGTGCTAGGGTTTTGAAGAACTATATCCAGCAGTCAGGTAAGGAGACCTTGATTTTAGCTTATCTGAATTTTGCATCCTATGGTTTTTTTATCAAGGGATATTCCCTGGACCCATTTTTGGAAGAATGCCTAGAGACAGCTTATCTTAGAAAGTGGAAGATGGACATGGTGTGTAAACTGAGTCTTTTCCAGTGCCTTGTGTCAGTAGAGACCTGGACAGATCAGCAGGAAAAAATCGTCCGTGAACTTTTAGATATGTGCGTTCACGAAGGATACATGTTCCGATTTTTTGAGAGATTACCGGAGCAGATGAGAAGCCCGTATCAGTTGGACGACAAGGCTTTTGCAGAGTGTAGGACAGCTCAGAGCGCGAAGGTGACACTCTACTATGCGATGGATCACGGATTGGGAAACACTCTGCAATATAAGAGTGAGCCTATCAAAGATAGCTATCAGGGAGTGTTTGTGAAGACATTTACCTTGTTTTATGGGGAGGTCCTTCATTATTATTTTGTCATTCAGTTGAAAGATGAACAGAAGAAAACACAGGAGCGCACGCTGACAGTCGGACACCTTGACATGAACAGTCAGAGTAAGTATCAGCTTTTGAACCAGATGTTAGCAGCGAGGAGGCTTGGCAAAAACCAGGAGATTTTAAGTAAGATGAAAAATTATCTTCGACAGGAACATTTTGTCAAAGCGATGTACCGAATAGAGAAGGAATAAAAAATGAATGAGATCAGAGATATTCTTATCGGCGTAGATTTTGGAAGAGAGGTTTCGCAGATTTGCTATTATGACCGGAAGCGCCAGGAGCCTGCGGAGGTATCCATGAAAGTTGGTGCCAATCTTTTTGAAAACTCTACCTGCGTCTGCTGTTGGGGGAAGAATCAGGAGTGGAGCATTGGCTTAGAGGCGGAGTATTTTGCGAGGGAACGGGAAGGCTTTTTAGTGGAAAATCTTTTCGAGCTGTGCGAGGAGGATCAAGGAGTCCAGGTGGGAGAGCAGTATATGGAAGCCTGGGAACTGGCGGCGGTCTATATCCAGGGACTGATTCGTTTTCTGGGCAGCATGGAACCAGTGAAAAACACCAAATGCTTGGCGATCACAGTCCAGAGACTGAATGGAAAGATGGTCAAAAATTTGCAGAAGGCATGTGAGAGCCTGGGTTTTCAAAAAGAACAGGTGCTGCTTATGGACTACTCCGAGAGCTTTTACTACTATGCTTACTGCCAGCGACCAGATTTTCGCAGCAGGAATGTGGGATGGTTCGATTTTAAAGGCAATGAAGTGTCGTTTCGAAAATTGTTTGCCAGCATGAGCGGAAAGGTTACACTGGTAAAGCTAGGAGACTCTGTGAGAGCAGCAATCGGGGAGGACCCCAAAGACAGAGATTTTGATTTTTATCAATTCCTGGTGAACACGCTGGAGAATGATTTGTATTCGAGTATCTATATTACAGGAGAAGGATTTGACCAGGAGTGGGCGAAACCGAGATCAATTCCGCTTCTTTGCAGACAGCAAAGAAAGGTTTTTCAGGGAAATAATCTTTTCGTGAAAGGAGCTTGTTACGGTGCGAAGGAGCAGCTCGAAGACAAGAAATTAAAAGGCTTTTTGTATATGGGAGACGCTCTGGTGAAAATGAATGTGGGAATGGAGATGCAGGTAATGGGGACTCCGGCCTACCATATCTTGATTGAAGCTGGGCGTAATTGGTATGACTGCCAGGCAGACTGTGAGTTGATTTTGGATGGCAGGGAAGACCTCACGTTTCTGGTTATGGGAATGGATGAGAGCTCCTCTAAGAAGGTAAAGATGAAGCTGCCTGGGCTTCCAAAACGGCCCAACAAGACGACGAGGCTGCATCTGCATATGGAATACACAGCGCCAGGCATCTGCGAGATTGTTGTAGAGGATTTAGGCTTCGGGGAAATGTACCCGTCCAGTCAGAAGATTTGGCGGGAGACGGCACATTGGTGAAGGAGGGATTGGATTGAGCGGCTATATTTTATGTCAGGTGAAGAAAGCGCAGAAGCCGTATTTTATAGAAAATATCAGTACCAATATTTATTCCATCGAGGAACTTTGCTTTTATCTGTGCCACAATTTATATCTGGTTGATGAGTCGATTCGCAATGAAGAGTTGTTAAGGTGGCTGGAGGAAGAGCTGGGACTTGGGAAGCTGGCTGTGAAGTTGCAGTCTCATCTACGAAGAAATGAGGCCTTAGAGGAATTTTTATATCCGATTCTCAAGGAGATCAATTATTTAAGCTACGAAGAAATGCGTTCTTTGAACGGACAGTTGGACAAGATGGAGGAAGAACCTCTGGTGATACACCGAAAAAAGAGGGGAGATTGCCTGGTGGAGAATGGAATGTACGTGAACGCAATTCAGACTTACCGGGAAGCCTTAAAAGCAGAAGAGCCCAGACCAGGTTTTTATGCTGGAATTTATCACAATCTGGGGTGTGCGTACAGTTACCTGTTTCAAAAAGAAGAAGCTTTGGAGTGTTTTGAGAAGGCCTATGGGATTTCGCACACTTTGTCGGCTCTGAGGACTTTTTTGATTGCTTTTTACCACTGTAAGGGGAAAGAGGCATATGAGAGTAAATTAAAAGAACTAGAAGTGGATATCACCACAAGGCAGAAAATTCAAGAGGAGATTGATCGGATTAAAGAGCAGTCTGCCAAGATCGAAGTCGAGGAGAAAGAGATTGACTCGGTGTTGGAGAGACTGACCGTGGAATATCACAGAAGTACTTCTGCGTAAGATGTGCTTTTGTCGTTGACAGTGAGTGAAGAATATGGTAGAATCGCCTTGTACTTTAGTGTGGTAACATGATACCATGATTGCATAAAAAAGGAGAAGGAGAGAAAAAGTATGAAGAGGAGAGCGATCATTGTACTGTTGGCGGCGGTGATGACTGTAGGAGTGTTTGCAGGTTGTAAAGGAAGCAACGAATCTGATTCCGCGAAGACAGAGGAGACCGCGGATGGCGGAGAAAGCAAAGATGATATTTTGGGGGACGGAGTATTCACCGTGGGTTTTGATGCAGAATATCCGCCTTTTGGCTATATGGACGATACCGGAGAGTATGTGGGGTTTGATCTAGACTTGGCAAGAGCCGTTTGCGAGGCGAAGGGGTGGAAATTTGAAGCTAAACCGGTAAACTGGGATGCGAAAGATTCTGAGTTGAATTCAGGAACGATTGATTGTATTTGGAATGGTTTCACAATCAATGGCCGCGAGGACGATTATACCTGGACAGAACCGTATTTGAACAATGAGCAGGTGATTGTAGCAAAAGCGGATGCAGGAATCGAAAGTCTGGATGATCTGGCGGGTAAGGCAGTGGTTGTACAGGCAGCGTCGGCGGCTTTGGATGCTTTGAACAACGATGACAACAAAGCGCTTGCAGAGAGCTTTGGTTCGCTGACTGAGAACCCAGATTACAATACTGCGTTTATGAATTTGGAATCAGGGGCGGCAGATGCCGTAGCGATTGACATCGGTGTGGCCAACTATCAGCTGTCCCAGAGAGAAGAGGGTGCCTTTGTGATTCTGGACGAGCCGATTCAAAGTGAACAATATGGAATTGGCTTTAAGAAAGGTAACGACGCACTCAAAGATGCAGTCTGGGAGGAAGTTTTAAAACTGAATGAGGATGGGACCGTTGAACAGCTGGCAGATGAGTACGGTGTGAATGTAGAGATGATTTGCATAGAATAATAAGGAGGCTGTCTGGAAACCGCAGCCATGTATGGCAGAGTTTTCAGGTGGCCTCTTTTGCGCTGTCGTTTAGACGGCTGCAGAATGGAGGAGATTATGACAATAGAGACGATGATTCAACAGTTGGCCAGTGGAATGGTGATTTCCACAGAGATATTTTTTCTCACACTTTTATTTTCGCTACCGTTGGGATTACTTGTCTGCTTTGGTAGAATGTCCGGATTTCGTCCTCTTAGATGGTTGACGTCGGCGTATATATCTGTTATGAGGGGAACTCCGCTGATGCTGCAGCTGATGGTGGTTTATTTCGGGCCTTATTTCTTCTTTGGCATCAGTATCACTCAGGGATACAGCATGATTGCGGTGTTGATTGGATTTTCCCTGAATTATGCCGCTTATTTCGCGGAGATTTACAGAGGCGGTATTGAATCCATGCCGGTGGGGCAATATGAGGCAGCTCAGATTTTGGGATATAAAAAATCGCAGACTTTTGTACATATCATTCTACCTCAGGTGATAAAGAGAATCCTCCCAGCAGTGACCAATGAGGTCATCACTTTGGTGAAAGACACTTCTTTGGCCTTTGTTCTGGCTGTGGCGGAGATGTTTACAATCGCGAAACAGATTGCCAGTTCTCAGACGACCATGATGCCTTTTGTGATTGCGGCGGTCTTTTATTATGTATTTAATCTGCTGGTGGCTGTGGTAATGGACAAGATTGAGAAGAGACTGAGTTATTACCGTTAGGAGGAGCGCGATGAGTTTATTTGAGATGAAAAATATTACGAAGAATTTTGACGGGCAGGAAGTGCTAAAAGGAATCTCTCTGACGGTGGACCAAGGGGAGGTATTGGGAATTATCGGGCCTTCTGGTTCTGGAAAATCCACGCTACTTCGGATTGCTACCGGTCTAGAGAAGGCGGACGGGGGGACAATTGAGAAGAATGGCAGTGTCGGTTTGGTATTTCAGAATTTCAATCTGTTTCCCCACTATTCTGTGATGAAAAATATTGTAGATGCACCGATAAAGGTCCAAAAGAGAAAAAAGGATGAAGTTTATGAGCAGGCAAGGAAGCTGCTGGCTCAAATGGGGCTCTCAGACAGAGAGGATGCCTATCCGTTTCAGCTCTCTGGAGGACAGCAGCAGCGGGTCTCTATCGCGAGGGCCTTGGCGATGAACCCTGACATTCTGTTTTTTGATGAACCGACCTCGGCTTTAGACCCGGAACTGACCGGAGAGATCTTAAAGGTGATTCAGGAGCTGGCGTCAGAGCACATCACGATGGTGATTGTGACCCATGAGATGGCTTTTGCGAAGGCGATATCCGACCGGATTTTGTTCATGGACCAGGGAGTTGTGGCAGTTCAGGGCAGTCCAGAAGAGGTGTTCTCGTCACAGAACGCTCGAATGAGAGAATTTCTCGGAAAGTTCCATTAGGGAAATACCAGAGTTACCGTTCAGACCTCCATCATTCCGCGAAGCGTGTTACTGCTCACGAACTGCAAATGAGTGAACAATACACGTAGAAGGTAATCGAGAATGAATTTTGAGGTAAGTCTTGCTTTTCAATATCTCATGTTATATAATTTTTCTGTTATGTGTAGTTGAAACGAAAGAATCCCAAATTGAAAGGAACAGGTGAACAATATGGAAAAAAGAGAACAGCTTTATGAAGGCAAAGCAAAGAAAGTGTTTGCAACAGACGATCCAGACGTAGTAATTGTATCTTACAAAGATGATGCGACTGCATTCAATGGTGAGAAAAAGGGAACGATTGTCGGAAAAGGCGCGATCAATAACCGTATGACAAACCATGTTTTTAAACTGTTTGAGAAGGCTGGCGTTCCTACTCATCTGATAGAAGAGTTAAATGACAGAGAGACAGCTGTTAAAAAAGTAGATATTGTGCCTTTGGAGGTAATTATCCGGAATGTGGCAGCGGGAAGCTTCTCAAAGCGCATGGGCGTGGAAGAAGGAAGAGAATTATTATGTCCAATTTTGGAATTTAGTTATAAAAATGACGATCTGGGTGATCCGTTTATCAACGATGACTACGCGTTAGCACTGGGACTGGCGACCAAAGATGAGCTGGCGAAGATCAGGGAATACACTCTGAAGGTGAATGAGATTATGAAGGAATATTTCTTACAGGCAAACTTGAAGCTGATTGACTTTAAGATTGAATTCGGACGCTTTCACGGAGAAATTCTGCTTGCCGATGAGGTATCACCGGACACCTGTAGACTATGGGATAAAGATACCAACGAGAAGCTGGACAAAGACCGTTTCCGCAGGGACTTAGGAAATGTAGAAGAGGCATACCAAGAAGTGTTTAAACGCTTAGGTTTGGCCTAAACTCATAAAAATATCAAAAGGAGAAGTCGGATGAGCACAGATAGATATGTAAGCCCGCTGTCAGAGCGCTATGCCAGTAAAGAGATGCAGTATATCTTTTCGCCGGATATGAAATTTAAGACTTGGAGAAAACTTTGGATAGCTCTGGCGGAGACGGAAAAGGAGTTGGGGCTGAACATTACGCAGGAGCAGATTGATGAGTTAAAAGAGCATGCGGAGGATATCAATTACGAGGTCGCAAAGGAGCGGGAGCGTCAGGTGCGTCATGATGTGATGTCCCATGTGTATGCTTATGGCGTACAGTGCCCAAAAGCCAAGGGAATTATCCATCTGGGAGCGACCTCTTGCTATGTGGGTGACAACACAGATATCATTGTGATGGCTGAGGCATTGAAACTGGTGCGCAAGAAACTGGTCAATGTGATCGCAGAGCTTGGAAAGTTTGCGGAGGAGTATAAAGCACAGCCGACACTGGCGTTTACACATTTCCAACCGGCACAGCCGACGACGGTGGGCAAACGTGCCACACTGTGGGCCCAGGAATTTTTGATGGATTTGGAAGATCTGGAATATGTGCTCGGCACGTTGAAATTGCTGGGCTCTAAAGGGACAACCGGCACTCAGGCAAGTTTTCTGGAATTGTTTGACGGAGACCAGAAAACTATCGACAAGATTGACCCTATGATCGCAAAAAAGATGGGATTTTCCAGCTGCTATCCGGTGTCTGGACAGACTTATTCTCGAAAAGTTGACACTCGTGTGCTGAATGTGCTGGCAGGAATTGCGGCCAGCGCCCACAAGATGTCCAATGATATCCGTCTGCTACAGCATTTGAAGGAAGTGGAAGAGCCGTTTGAAAAAAATCAAATCGGTTCCTCGGCGATGGCCTACAAGAGAAATCCAATGAGAAGTGAGAGAATCGCCTCTCTGTCCAGGTATGTGATGGTTGACGCACTGAATCCAGCAATCACCTCAGCTACCCAGTGGTTCGAGAGGACCTTGGATGATTCCGCGAACAAACGTCTGAGTATTCCGGAGGGCTTTTTGGCCGTCGACGGTATTTTAGATCTGTGTCTGAACGTGGTGGACGGACTCGTGGTATATCCGAAGGTGATTGAAAAACGGCTGATGTCGGAACTGCCATTTATGGCTACGGAGAATATTATGATGGATGCGGTGAAAGCTGGCGGTGACCGCCAGGAGCTCCATGAGAGAATCCGTGAGCTGTCCATGGAAGCAGGAAAGCATGTGAAGGCGGAAGGAAAGGATAATGATCTGCTAGAGCTGATCGCGGCTGACCCTGCGTTTAATCTGAGTCTGGAAGATCTAAAAGCAGCTATGGAACCTTCCAGATATACAGGACGCGCGAAGGAACAGGTAGAAACTTTCTTAGAACAGGTGGTCAGACCTGTGATCGAGGAACATAAAGATCTTTTGGGAGTTACGGCGCAGATCAATGTCTGAGGGGCAAAGAGGCTGGTCAGACGATCAATGAGAACCTATCACGAGGAGGAACTAACAATATGGTAAAAGCAGTAGTTGGAGCAAACTGGGGAGATGAAGGAAAGGGAAAGATCACGGATATGTTGGCAGAGAAAGCCGACATTATCGTGAGATTCCAAGGTGGCGCGAATGCAGGCCATACGATAGTGAACGACTATGGAAAATTTGCTCTTCACACCCTGCCGTCTGGTGTGTTCTATGATCATACCACCAGCGTGATCGGTAACGGTGTTGCCCTGAACATTCCTGTCTTTTTCAACGAAGTAAAGAGTATTGTGGACAGAAATGTGCCTATGCCTAAGATTAAGATATCGGATCGGGCCCAGATGGTGATGTCCTACCATGTACTGTTCGATCAGTATGAGGAGGAGAGACTGGGAGGGAAATCCTTTGGATCGACGAAATCCGGAATTGCTCCGTTTTATTCAGATAAATACGCGAAAATCGGCTTTCAGGTGAGTGAACTGTTTGCGGATGAGGACGATCTGCGGGATAAAGTAGAACGTGTCTGTGAGACAAAGAACGTGCTGCTGGAGTATCTCTATCACAAACCATTGCTAGAGCCGGAAAAAATCTATGAGGAGCTGATGAGTTATAAGGAGATGGTAGAACCCTATGTGTGTGATGTCTCTTTGTTTTTGTGGAATGCTCTAAGAGAAGGAAAAGAGGTTTTGCTGGAAGGACAACTGGGTTCCTTGAAGGACCCAGACCACGGAATTTATCCGATGGTGACCTCCTCCTCAACTCTGGCTGCTTATGGGGCAATTGGTGCGGGTATTCCGCCCTATGAGATCAAACAGGTAATCACAGTCTGCAAAGCTTATTCCAGTGCAGTCGGTGCAGGTGCGTTTGTGTCAGAGATTTTCGGAGAGGAAGCTGATGAGCTGAGAAGACGCGGCGGTGACGGCGGAGAATACGGCGCCACCACGGGACGTCCCCGGAGGATGGGATGGTTTGACTGTGTGGCTTCTAAGTACGGCTGCCGTATCCAGGGTACTACGGATGTGGCTTTTACGGTTCTGGATGTGCTGGGATATTTGGATGAAATTCCTGTGTGCGTGGGCTATGAGATAGACGGGACTGTGACGACGGAGTTCCCCACGACCTGTGAGCTGGAAAAAGCAAAACCTGTCCTGGAGGTTCTGCCTGGTTGGAAGTGTGATATCCGAGGAATTAAGAAATACGAAGATTTGCCGGAAAACTGCAAAAAATATGTGGAATTTGTAGAGGAAAAGATCGGATTCCCAATCACGATGATCTCCAACGGACCGGGACGCCAAGATATCATTTACCGGAAATAAAATATACGAGAGAGAAAATCGTTACTGTTTACTTACTTGCGGTTCGTAGACAGTAACAGAAAATCTGTCAGGTTTTTCGACCTGGCAGATTTTTTATGTTCCAGGAAAGCCCTTATCACGCTAATGTGTAAAAGTTCTTTCCTAGAAAATAAACGCTCCGTTGGGATTGCACTGCGATGGCGAGCAAAGTGGGAAAGTTTTTCTAGAAATCTGCATTGGACAGAAAACCGTAACAGTGATATCATAAATAAAGGAAATGAAATTGGACGGTAAAGACAGAAATAGAACGGTGTTCTGAATATTCTTGACATTGAAGAGAAATATCCGATATAATAAAGTATCATTTTCAGAAAACAAGAGTCAATATAGCAAATTTATGGAAAGGGGTGTAGTTATGAAATCAGATATCATTAATTCCGTTGATCGAGCGTTGGAGATTTTGCTCACAATCTATGAAAACAATCGAGAAATGGGAATATCTGAGTTGAGTGAGCAATTGGGGATTTATAAGAGTACAGTTTTTCGTACTTTAAAAACTATGGAGGAGAGGGGATTTGTACGTCAGAATCCCACGACGAAAAATTATTGGTTTGGGACGAGAATTTATGCAATTGGATTGAGTATCAGGGAGAAGATGCATTTGCAGGATGTGATTGCGCCGTATACCCGTCGTCTGTATGAACAGTGTCACGAGATTGTCAACGTGTCTATTTTGGAGAATTCCATAGGAGATTTCCATCAAAGCATTATCATACATAAAGAATTCGGAGACAAAAATTTATTGTTCGTCAATCAACCACTGGGTAGTTCTACACCTTGCTACTGTTCTTCTGTAGGAAAGTGTCTTTTGGCCTACACAAAAGGGCTAGATTTCAGTATTTATAAGACAAAGCCCATGGAGCGTTTTAATGAGCGCACGATCAATAGCTATGAGAGCCTCATGGAGAGCCTAGAGGATGTGAAGCGCAAAGGTTATGCTCTTGATGATGAAGAGAGAGAGATTGGTCTCACCTGTATCGGAGCACCGATCATTGGCAGAGATGGCAGTGCTGTAGCTGCAATCAGTGTGTCAGGGCCTACATCTAGGATGAATGATGGACATATTGATGAGAAGATTGAGATGGTAGTGAAGACAGCTTGGGAAATTTCGAAAGAATTTCGTTAAATGTTATGAAAATTTAAGAGTCTTTTTAGTAAAAACTGTACATTGATCTTTTCACAAGTTGGTGGTATGATATAAATACAGAACGACGTTCCAGTAAGTGGAACGTAAAGTTTACCATCAATTTTGGAACGATGTTGCGCATATCAGAACAAAAGCGAGGGAAGTTGGCAATCAGCGAGCTTATGTATCTAAGGAGGAAAAAATGAAATTATCTGTAAAGACTTTTGTTCAACTGTTTATACTGGGAACGTGTTGGACGATTGTGTACGCACTGCCGTTTATCCAGTACATCTTATATGATCCGTTACTGGAACAGTTGGGATGTTCCAATACGCAGTTGGGACTGTTGATGACGATTTTTGGCTTGGGGAACATCTTTGGTGCACCAGTGGGCGGCTGGCTGGCAGACCGGTTTGATTACAAGAAAATTTTTGTAGCGTCTATTGTCTTAAACGGTGTGCTTTCTATTATTTTTGCGTCACACATTACATATGTAACGGCTGTTGGAATCTGGCTGTTGATGGCAGTGGATGTGTTGGTAATGAATTATCCGTGTCATATTAAAATTGTACGTATGTTGGCAAGTGATGCTGACCAGGGAAAAATCTTTGGTATGAATGAGTCCTTTGTGGGAATCACCAGTACGATCGTAAACGCGATTCTCCTGGCTATTTTCGCAAAACTGGGTTCCAGTGCCTGGGGATTCCAAGTTGTTGTGTACGTAATTGGAGCCATTGCTCTGGTGCTAGCAATACCTACCTATTTTGTGATGAAAGATATTGCAAAGAACGAAGCGAAAGTTGCAGCAGAAGTCAAAGAAGAGAAGAAAGAAAAAATGACAGGAAAAGACTTCTTGGAGATTATCAAGAATCCTGCTACCTGGTTGATTGGATTTGGAATCTTTTCTGTATATACCTGTGCGGTATCGATGTCCTACTTTACTCCTTACTTTACCGCAGTTATGGGTGGGACGGTAGCAGTATCTGGTTTTATATCATTGGTTCGTACTTATGGTCTACGTCTTGTGGGAGCTCCGATCGGAGGATGGCTTTCAGACAGACTGCACTCGGTTTCAAAAGTGCTGATCGTTGTCTATATCATTGGTATTGTATCTTTGTTAGCTTTGGTTGGTTTTGTAAACTATCTGACGGCAGGGGTATTCATCTTTATCACTTTGGTCGTGGGAACAATCGTATATATGGGAAAAGGAAGCTATTATGCTTTGGTCAGTGAATTGGAAGTTCCAAGAGAACGTTCCGCATCTACCATCGGTGTGGCAGCGGCACTGGGCTTCTCACCTGATATTTTCTTATTCCCTCTGGTTGGCTTCCTGATTGATAATTATGGAAATAACGGATATAAATATCTGTTTATTCTCCAGATGGTAGTCTTTGCACTTGGGATTCTCGGAAGTTTATACTGTCTGCGGTATAAAAAGAAACTTCACGAGAAAAAGAATAGTGTGGTTGCATAATTAGAAAAATGCAAAGGAATGAATAAAGGGTCAACGGAAAGGAGAAAAATAGTATGGGATTTGAGAGTCAAAAAGAAAGAGTCTGTAAACTTGCAGATGAGAACAGAGAAAAAATAGTTTCTATGGCTCAATATCTTTTCGATAATCCAGAAATCGCACTTGAAGAAGTAAAGGCTTGCGCATATATCACAGATTTTCTGAGAAAAGAAGGATTTGAAGTAGAAGAAAAATTCGAAGGGATGGAGACGGCATTTAAAGCAGTCAAGAAGAATGGGGATGGCCCGAGAATTGCTTTTTTAGCTGAGTACGATGCTCTGCCAGGATGTGGTCATGCGTGCGGACATCATATGATTGCTTCTATGTCGGTGGGTGCAGCTCTTGCATTAGCGGAGGTGCTGGATACTTATCCAGGAGAGATTGCGATTTTTGGTACTCCAGCGGAGGAAACCGGAGAGGGAAAAGTATATCTGGCTGACCGAGGAGTCTTCAAAGGCTATGACGTCGCTATGATGCTTCATCCGAATGCGAGAACGACGATTTATCCAAAGATGATTGCAATCGGTGGAATGGACTTTAACTTCACCGGAAAGGCTTCTCACGCAGGAACCTATCCGTATGATGGTGTGAATGCTTTGGACGCGGTGGTGCTGTTGTACAACAATGTCAATGCGTTGCGCCAGCAATTGAAAGATGGTACTAGAATCCATGGAATTATATTGGAGGCAGGGAAAGCTGCGAATGTAATTCCAGACAAAGGTGTAGTAAGATTAGAATTCCGCGCAAAAGAGCAGGATTATTTTGAAGAAGTAGTTCAAAAAGTGGTCAACTGTGCAAAGGCGGCGGCGCTTGCCACAGGCTGCGAACTGGAATATGATTGGTTCGAACCAGTGTGTAAGGGGCTGAAAAGTAACCGTGCTTTGGAAGAAGTTATGGAAGAGTTCTTCCCACAGTTTGGCGTGGACGATTTTATTCTTATTGATGGGGGTTCTAGTGATATTGGAAATGTAAGCTGGGAAGTACCCACGATTGAGCCGATGTTAGGAGTATGTGAAGGAGAGCCTGGAATTCACACGGCTGATTTTAGAGATGCAACGATGCTGCCTTATGGACTAGACCGTATGATTGTCGGAGTAAAACTTCTGGCTTTGACGGGGCTTAGAATCTTAGACAATCCAAAACTATTGGAGAAGATAAGAGAGGAAATGTAAAGGGATGGCCGGGAAACTCCCGGTGGAAAATGAAAGGACAGCAAAGGATGGCAGAGGAAGAGAATCGATTCAAGAAGAAAAAGAAGAGAAAGTGGCAGTTTCCTGACACCTATGTGTTGATCTTAGGGTTGATGCTTTTGGCAGTCGTTATGACTTATGTGGTGCCAGCAGGAAATTTTGAGAGGATGGAAGATCCTTCCAGCGGCCAGATGGTCGTCCAGCCGGGAACCTATGAGAGTGCGGAACAAACTCCGGTGTCGTTCTTGGATTTCTTCATGGCGGTCCCTCAGGGATTGGAGAAAAATGCAGTTACCGTGTTCTTTATTTTCCTGATTGGAGGATGTTTTGGAGTAGTGAATGCCACAGGTTCTTTACATCAACTGATTCGCAAGTCCATTACTGCGGGAAAAGGAAAATCGGGCGAAATCATAATAGCGGTTCTGCTTATTGTGTTTGGCCTTGCAGGAGGTGTCGTGGGAATGGCGGAGGAATGCCTGGCGTTCCTCCCCATCCTAGTGACACTGGCAATTGGTCTCGGGTATGATGCGGTGGTTGGAGTCGCAATCATGCTGATGGGAGTCTGTTTCGGATACGGCACAGCGCCGATCAATCCGTTTACCGTTGGTCTTGCCCAATCCATCGCCGGTCTTCCGCTGTTCTCAGGGATGTGGTACCGATGGATTCTCTGGGGAGTCAGTGCGGTTGTGGCAGTTGCTTTTCTGATTCACTATTGTAGGAAGGTTAAGGCAGACCCGTCAAAAAGTCTTGTGGCTGATTTGGATTACTCAGAATTCTGTCTGGAAGATGTAGGTGAGACCAAACTTACAAAACGGCAGGGAGCGGTACTGACTTGCTTCTTTGGTGGAATTATCCTGTTGATGGCGATGATTGTGCTGAAGGGATGGTATATGACAGAGCTGAGCGCATATTTCTTTGGGTTGGCTCTAGTCTGCGGTCTAGTGTACGGGATGTCTTTAAATGAGATGGCGAGGCATTTTGTAGATGGTATGAAGGACATGGTCTATCCTGCGATTTTGGTTGGAATAGCGGCAGGCATTTCTATTATTATGGAAAATGGAAATATCCTGGACTCCATAGTCAATGCTTTTGCGCAGCCTCTTTCCCACACGCCACAGGTGATAAACGGTGGACTAATGATGTTTGTACAGACTCTGATCAATCTGTTTATTCCATCTGGAACAGGACAGGCAGTGGTAACAATGCCTCTGATGGCACCTTTGGCGGACGTAGTTGGAATTACCAGACAGACAGCAGTCTTAGCCTATCAGCTAGGAGACGGATGCAGTAATTGTATTATTCCTACCGGAGCGATGATGATGGCAGCGATCTCGTTTGGAAAAGTTCCATATGTGAGATGGGCGAAGTTTATCGCGAAATGGCTGGGCTTGCAGTTGATAATAGGATTTAGTTTCTGCGTAATCGCATCAGTAATACAATTAGGACCATTTTAATAATGGAGGGATGGCATGGCTATCCCTGACTGTAAAATAAAAATAGAACGATGTTCTGAAATTTTCTAAAAGGTGAAAATGTGAAGGAGGTTAAAAGTAATGAAAGTTGAAACAAGACCAGAACGCTGCAAAGAATGTGGACTTTGTGTCGTAGACTGTCCTAAAAAAGCGATCAGTTTTGCAGAAGAAACAAACTCCGCTGGTTATCATTATACGGTAATCGACGATGAAAAATGTGTGGCATGCGGAACCTGTTATACCGTATGTCCAGATGGTGTTTACCACGTATTAGGTAAGGAGGTATAAGACGATGGCAGAAATGATGAAAGGAAATGTTGCAGTTGCAGAGGCAGCCGTGCGCGCGGGCGTTCGTATGTATGCAGGATATCCCATTACACCGACGACAGAGATTATGGAATATTTATCCTGGAGACTGCCGGAAGTGGGAGGAACCTTTATTCAGGCAGAGAGTGAGTTGGCAGGAATCAATATGGTGATTGGAGCTGCAAGCTGCGGTGTGCGTGCCCTGACCGCATCCTCCGGTCCTGGTATCAGCTTAAAGCAGGAGGGAGTGTCTACTTTAGCTGATGAGGAACTGTCAGCAGTTGTGATCAATATGTGCCGTTATGGAAATGGTCTTGGAACCTTGTTCACATCTCAGTGTGACTATAACAGGGAGACCAGAGGCGGCGGGAACGGAGATTACCGCTGTATCGTGATGTGTCCGTCTTCTATTCAGGAAGCTGTGGATATGATCGCGGAAGCCTATGATGTGGCTGAGAAATACCGTGTCGTTGTTGTAATGCTCGGCGAGGGTGCTCTCGGACAGATGATGGAGCCTGTGGAGCTCCCGGATTTCCAGGAACCAAAGAGAAATCCATGGGGATTTGACGGAAAATATACATACAAAAAAATCGGTATTTTTGAGCGTGATTCCATGAAAGAAGCAGTGGAGCTGAACGCGAAATTCAAAAAGATTAAAGAAAATGAGCAACGTTGGGAGAGTGAAGGAATCGAAGACGCGGAGTATGTATTCGTTGCATACGGACTTTGTGGACGAAGTACTCTGGGCGCGGTTCGTGAACTGAGAGCAGAGGGACATAAGGTAGGTCTGATTCGTCCGATCACCGCATGGCCATTCCCGGAAAAGGCATTTCGTCAGATTAATCCAGAGGTAAAAGGTATCATCACAGTGGAGGCGAACGCGACGGGACAGTTGGTTGACGACGCTGCACTGTATACAAAGAAAGCACTGAAAAATAATGTTCCAGCCTATGCGCTTCCATATGTATATGGAATTCCTGCGATCAGCAAGATTAAGGAAGATTTCCTGAAGATTAAAGCTGGAGAAGTAGAGGAGGTATATTAAGATGGCTGTTGAGAGAAAGTTTCCTGGAATCATCGATAAGCCGATGAGCTTCTGCCCTGGATGCGGACATGGTGTGATTTCCCGAATTATCTGTGAATGTCTGGAAGAGCTGGGACAGGATCAAAATATTATTTTCCCAATTGGTGTAGGATGTTCTTCTAATCTAGGAGCTGGCCTTACCACAGACCGTCTCCACTGTTCTCATGGCCGTGCGGCAGCAGTTGCCACCGGCATGAAAAGAGTAAACCCGGATAATCTGGTAGTTACCTACCAAGGAGATGGAGACGCCTACAGTATCGGGTTGGCAGAGAGCACCAATGCTGCCTACAGAAATGAGAATATCACTGTGATTACAGTAAACAATACAAACTTTGGTATGACAGGTGGACAGATGAGCTGGACGACGATGGAAGGACAAAAGACGACCACTTCTCAGCATGGACGCGACTGTTCCATCACGGGTGCGCCGATTCGTTTTCCAGAGATGGTTGCGAGAGAATTTGATATCGCTTATGCGGCAAGAGGAAGTGTCAGCAGTCCTGCCAACATCCGCAAGACAAAAAAATTCATAACAGAAGCTTTAAAAGCGCAGATGAACAAAGAAGGTTATTCGATTGTAGAGGTACTGTCTCCATGTCCGGTAAACTGGGGCATGACTCCGATTCAGGCGATGGAGCGTCTGGACAAAGAGGTAGAACCTTACTATCCAGTGGGCGTGATTAAAGCTCGGAAGGAGGCTAAATAATTATGAAAGAAGTTGTATGTGCAGGATTTGGCGGTCAGGGTGTCCTGACAACCGGTTTGATTTTATCTGATATTGCAATCCACAACGGACAGAATACTACTTGGATGCCTTCTTACGGCTCCGCGATGCGCGGCGGTACCGCGAATTGTACGGTGAAATATGGAAAAGATACCATCTATAATCCATCTCAGGAGAGACCGGATTTACTGTTGGCAATGAATGTGGCATCCTTCCATATGTTCATCAACATTGTTGCTCCAGGCGGTATTGTCCTGATCAGCGACATGGTAGACTGTGATACAAATGTGCGTGACGACGTGAAAGTTGTGAGAGTTCCCTGTATTCAGATGGCGAATGATCTGAAACATGCGAAAGGTGCCAATATTGTAATGACCGGAGCGATTGTAAAGTTAATGGGGGATTTTACAAAAGAAGAGGCATTAGAGGGAATGAATCGTATGTTTGAGAAAAAGGGAAAAGCAAAATTTGCACCAATGAATACGGCAGCCTTTGAGGCAGGATACGACGCAGTGTAAGAAGGAGGTCCTATGAAAAAGATACTGGTTATGAACCCTGGCGGAAGTTCCACCAAGATAGCGGTTTATGAAGATAAAAAAGAAGTTTACAAAGAGAACATCAATCATTCCGGAGAAGAACTGAAAGCCTACAGCAGTGTGATGGCCCAGCTAGATTTTCGAAAGAATTTGATTCTGGCCAAATTGGAAGAAAATGGTCATCCATTGAATTCTTTTGACGCAGCGGTGGGCAGAGGAGGGCTGATGCGCCCAATTCCAGGCGGTACCTATCGGGTGAATGACCAGATGGTAGAGGACATGAAGAATGCGGTCTGCGGTGAGCACGCTTCCAATCTGGGAAGTGTGCTGGCACGTGTGTTGGGGGACGAAGCGGGCATACCGTCCTTTGTTGTGGACCCGGTAGCTGTAGATGAGTTTGATGCGAAATCTAGGATTACAGGGATAAAGGATTTGGTATATAGTAGCTGGCTGCATTCTTTGAACCATAAAGCTGTCGCTAGAAAAATCGCAGAGAAATTGGGCGGAAAGTATGAGGATTATAACTTCATCATCGCCCATCTGGGATCTGGCATCTCTATCGTACCACACAAGCATGGGAAAATGGTAGATGGCAGCGGCGGCAGGACCAATGGACCTTTCTCTTCCGACCGAAGCGGTGGTCTTCCAGCCTACTCCTTGATAGAACTGTGCTATTCCGGCAAATATGACAAAAAAGAGATCGTGGACAAAGTGAGTGCTTTTGGCGGAATGTATGACTATCTGGGAACGAAAGACCTCATTGAAATTGAAGAGCGAATTGAGAACGGTGATGAATACGCGGCATTGATTTATGATGCGTTTGTATATCAGGTGGCAAAAGAGATCTGTATGTACAGTGCTACTTTGGAAGGCAAGGTAGACCGGATTGTACTGACGGGAGGTATCGCTCATTCAAAGAAAGTTGTGGAAGAGGTCAGCAGACAGGTTGACTGGCTGGCGCCAGTTGAAGTGGTAGCCGGAGAGATGGAGATGGAAGCTCTGGCATTGGGAGTGTTGCGTGTGTTAAACAAAGAGGAAGAAGCCAAAGAATATCTGGTGGAGGAGAAAAAGTGAAGAATTTTAAAGAGTTAATTGACAAGGTAAAATCCCAGGGACCATTCACGATCGCAGTGGCAGCCGCAGATGACAAGGAGGTCTTAGGCGCGGTGAAGCTGGCAATGGATTTAGGATTTGTGAATCCGGTCCTGGTAGGTGATGAAGTTAAAATAAAAGAAATCATCAGCGAACTGAATATGGATGCTGGAAAATGCCAGATTGTCCACGATTCAGACGCGGCCAGCGCAGCGGCCAAAGCGGTGTCCATCGTGAAAAGCGGTGAGGCCCAGGTACTTGTGAAAGGTATGGTAAATACCAGCGTGTATATGCGCGCAATTTTAAATCGGGATAACGGGCTTCGCACAGGACGTCTGATTTCTCTGACGGCAGTGTATGAAATGCCCTGTTACCATAAATTGATTTTCGGAACTGACAGTGGTATCAATACTGCACCTAATCTGGAACAGAAAAAAGACATCCTGACCAACGCCCTTCTGGCCATGGAGAGTATGGGATTCCAGAATCCTAAAGTAGCGGTATTGGCAGCCAATGAGATGGTAGATCCGAAGATCCCCGCAACCTCAGATGCTGCTGCATTAGTGGAAATGGCAAAAGAAGGCGCTTTTCCTCCATGTATTATTGAGGGACCTTTATCCTTTGACATAGCCTTCGATGCCCATGCAGCAGCGCATAAGGGGATTGAGAGCAAGGTGTCTGGAGACCCGGATCTGTTGGTATTTCCTAATATTGAGAGCGGCAACATGCTTGGAAAATCCTGGCTTCAGTTTAATCAGGCAAAGTGGGCGGGAATTGTCCTAGGAGCATCCAGTCCTGTGGTACTAGGGTCCAGATCGGATACACCAGAAATTAAGTTGAATTCCATTGCCCTAGGCTGTCTTGCAGCGGCGAATCAGAAAAAATAATAGAGAGTTTTGAAGAAAGGATGAATATTATGAAGTTAGCTAGCAGAATTGGTGAGTTACGTCCATCAGCAATCCGTGCAGCAGGCAAGTTGATTGCTTCTAAACCGGGTTGCATTACATTCGCAGGCGGGTATCCGGCATCAGAGGTTATGCCAGTGGAAGAGGTTGTGGAGCTGACCGATCAGTTGGTACGCGATTATGGACGCACCTCCATGCAATATGGTCTGACAAAAGGTAATGATGACTTGATGGAACAGATCGTAAAATTAATGGAGAAAAAAGGAATTAAGTGCGGAATCGAGAATATACAGATTACGACAGGTTCTCAGCAGGCTATTTTCTTAACTGGTATGCTGACTCTGGACAAAGGGGATGCAGTTGTTGTGGAAAATCCCACTTATCTTGGAGCGCTGTCAGCTTATGTGCCTTATGAGGCAGAATTTATAGGAGTGGACGCGGACGAAGAAGGTATGATTATGTCCGAGTTAGAGAAGACCCTGCAAGAAAATAAAAATGTAAAATTGATCTATGTGGTTCCGAATTTCTCGAATCCTACAGGAAAGACTTGGAGTCTAGAACGTCGGAAACAGCTTTTGGAGATGGCAAAGAAATATGATGTTTTGATTGCTGAGGATAATCCTTACGGCGATATCCGATTCAGCGGAGAGCCAGTTCCAGAGATCAAGAGCATGGACGACGAGGGAAGAGTCATCTATATGGGGTCCTTTTCAAAGGTGCTCTTTGCAGGCCTGCGTGTGGGCTTTACGGTGTCTTCCAAAGAGATTGCGGACTACTTTGAGATCTTTAAACAGGGTGTGGATTTACAGTCCAATGAGTTTGCGCAGTTGCAAATTGCGGGATATTTGAAAAATTATGATTTGGATAAGCAGGTTCAGAGAATTGTCAAAAACTACAGTGTCAAGAGAGACTTAATGTGCAAGATCATAGATGAGAAATTCCCGAAATCCGTAAAGAGAACGAATCCAGAAGGTGGTATGTTCGTTTGGATTGAATTGCCAGAAAATATAGATGCCTCTGTACTGCTAGAGAAAGCAGTGGAGGAGATCGGAGTGGGCTATGTTCCAGGAGGACCCTTCTATGCGGACGGTTCTCATAAGAACACCATCCGTCTGAATTTCTCAACCGTTACAGCAGAGCAGATCGAAGAGGGAATGACCCGGTTTGCAAAACTGCTGCATGAAGAACTTGACTGATTCTCATTTGGGGTGGGAATCAGTACCACCAAATAGATTCTCCGAATAGGAGAACACGTATCCTGAGATATCAGGAACGGCTAGGTGAGTCGTGTGTGATGGGGGACTCCCCCTGTGCGTCAGCACAGGGGGAGTTTCTCTTACTCATTTTCTTCTATTTTCATTGTCCGCATCTGCTCTGGTGTGATGCCATTTCTTTTTCCATATTCTGTCCAGTATTTTGTTGACGCTTTGACGAAAAGTCCAGAGGAAATCGGCATCGTGACATGAAAGATTTTGTATTTTTGGGAGGTAATAGAATTTGCCAGCTGTTTTATTTTTCTTATGGCTAAGATCTTGAAAGGGGTTGTGAGAATGGCTTCTCCGCTTCCTATTTTTAAGACAGAGCCAAAAGGACATTGGGTCTTTTGACAGAAAAACTTTATCATCTTGACTGCGGTATCATTCTGGAAATCTTCCAGGAATCCGCAGTTTATCAGTACAGAAATCACGGGCTTTCTGTCAGGGAGATGGTTCTCAAGGTTTTTGAGAAAATTCAGGAGAGTGACGGGGATGCCATCGGCATAAAGGGGAAATACCAGCAAAACATCAGAAAAATGATTTAGCTCGGAACACAGATTGAGATGGTTTGAGGAGGTGATGCAGGAATACTTTGTATCCCATTTACACTTTTGGGCGAAGATATCTGCGTATTGTTTGGAATTGGATTTTGGTGCCCTCGGGCTTCCGTTTAGAATCAGGATTTTTCCCATTTGTCTACCTCCGTTTGTACTGCTTTTTCTAGGCTACTTTCATCTGTAAATCGGATTTGATAGTGCTGGAAGTTCATATTTTGGGCATTTCTGCCGACGAGTTCCTGAAAAATTTCTTTTTCTTTCCTATCAATATTTCCGTATCCGATGATTGTCGCATTTTTAGGAGCAACGTCTCTTTGTATATGATGAGTCTCCCCATGGAGTAGTCGAATAAATGCCTGCTGAATGGGAATTGCGCGTTCAAGCATGGTCTTCATGACGGTGTCATAACCTCCGTATCGGATGCGGCTGACGTATAACACAGAACTGCACTTAGCAATGTATGGATATACTTTCACTGCGTCATCCCGTATCAGGCACTTTCCGGGGGTTTTCGTCCAGCAGCCAAAACAACCGATGCAATTTGAAATTTTCAGAGAGGACAGGTCTATAAATTTCGTGTTATTGGGTAAAATGACATTCAGGTTTTTATCACTTAATATCAGTTTCATAATTTCTAGCTCCTTCTGATAAATTCTATACTTTTATTTTGATACAATTTTGGGTGTGGATTACTCCACACCCAGTTTTTTTAAGTCGGCTGTCGCCTGTTTGAGATTGTGAAATTGTATCGTATGAATACCGAACTTTGCGGCAGCATCTAAATTTTCCTTTCGATCGTCCAGAAAAACCGCCTTAGACGGTTCAATGGAAAAAGTTTCGAGTAAGGTTTGATAGATCTGAGGCTCTGGTTTTACCTGCTGTACCTGACAGGAGAAGATCACGCCGTCCATATACTCTAAGAAATCCATGTCACCTTGAGTTTTCTCTAAAAGCCTCTGGGGATAGTTGGAGAGAATATAGAGGCGATATCCTTGGTTTTTCAGATAGTGGGTCCAGGTCTTAGCATAGTCAAAGACAGAGATCGTCTTTTCGTTGTTGGAGAGGACCTGGAGAATTTCTTCCTCCAGTTGGGGAGCGTTTCTGACAAATTGCTGTATATATTCTCCTGGGTCTAAGAGTCCACGGTCTTGTTCGTTCCAGGTCTCACTCTCAAAGACTGCTTTGCCGATTTGTTCCTTTACCTGAGAGGTATAGGGAAAGGAGTCTAGATAACTTTTCCAGTCATAATTCACTAGGACATTACCCACGTCAAAGATGATGGTCTCAATTTTGGAAGATCTCTGAAGTGAGGGAGACTGTTTTTGAAATACACGCAGGAGAATTGTGTAACCATAGAACAGTACGGGGACAAAAATGGTACACCCCAAGGAAACCCGGAACCAGGTACCGCTGCTAGGATGGTCTGAGACGGCAAAGAAAAATGTCGCCCCGTACAATAAAAGTAGCAGAAGCACTAAAAAGAGCGCTCCTGCACGTTTTAAATTTTTCATGAACGTTCCTCTTATTGCTCAGAGATTGAATTCTGAGTGTGCTTTTTGATTGCTTCAAAACTTTCTTTGCTGATGACATGTTCGATGCGGCAGGCATCTGCGGCTGCAATCTGGGGTTCAACGCCCAACTTGGTTAACCATTTGGATAGCAGCGTATGCCGCTCATATATGGTCTCCGCGATTTGGCGACCGGCATCAGTGAGAGTGATGAAACCATTACTGTCCATTTTAATATATCCGTTCAAGCGCAAATTTTTCATTGCCACGCTCACACTGGGTTTGGAAAAATCCAGTTCATTGACAATATCGATGGAACGAACGTGTTCCTGGCGAAGACTGATAATAAGAATCGTTTCCAGATAATTTTCAGCAGATTCTTGAATTTTCAATAGTAATCCCTCCATACGAGTTTTCTGTTGTATTATAGAATAACATAGGAAATTAAAAATTTCAATGATTCTGGGAAGGTTTGCGCAAATAACGTAGTCTGTCGGCTGTATCAAGGCATCTCGTGGACTGCCTAGTATACGGTACTCTATTGTCCTACAAAACGCGAGTATAAATATATCAAATTAATAAAAAAATCAGAATTCAATAGAAAATCGAAAGCTATATTGTAATTAATTTTTCGAAATGTTATAATATTTTTAAAATATTGCTTTGAAAGGGGTGCAGGATATGAAGACGATTACAATTGGAAGACAGTATGGAAGCGGCGGACGTGAAGTAGGCGCTATGCTTGCGAAATCCTTGAATATCCCGTTTTATGACAGCAATCTGCTACTGATCGCGGCGGAGAAGTATGGAATTAATCCAGGTGTCATGGCGGAACATGACGAGAAGAAACAGTCCAGCTTTTTGTACGGTATTTCCATGATTGCGGATGGCTATCTCAATCAGGAAAAAATCATGCTTCCGTATAAGCTGTATCAGGCGCAGTCAGATACCATTTTAAGACTGGTGGAGGAGGGCCCCTGTGTGTTTGTGGGACGGTGTGCGGAGCATATTCTGAAGAAACACGATTATAAGAATCTTCTGAGTGTCTTTATCTATGCCTCTTCGATGGAAGAGAGGGCCGAACGTGCGATGACAGTAGACCATATTTCCCAGAAAGAGGTGTATTCTTATATCGCACAGAAAGACCGGGAGAGAAAAGACTACTACTATTTTCACACGGGAAATGACTGGGGAAAGATGGAAAATTATGATCTCTGTTTGAATACATCGGCCTTGGGCTATGCAGGCTGTGCAGAGATTATAAAAAAAGTTGCGCAGGTTTCCTAAGTGGGATAAAGAAAGAGAAAAAATGTGTCAAATTCCCAAAACCTTGGATTTTCGCAGTTTTTGCTAAGGCGAGAGAAGTCTTAAAAATCTATGAAATCCTGATGAGAAGGTTGACAAGAAAGAGATACTCTATATAATTAGGTTAGAAGGAAACTGGAGATCTAGAGGATTCACCGTGAGACTTCAAAAGGAGCTTTTGATGGACTGTAAAACAGCGATGTACTCGGAGAGAGTATACGCACGGGGAGGAATTATTTATGAAAAAAAGATATTTGGTATTGGCGGGATTGTTTGCGATGTGTCTTGCAGCTTCCGCCTGTGGTAAAGATAAGGAGACAAACAGTGATGATACAGCGGCTGTGACGGAGACGCCTACACCTACGCCAGATGAGGATTTAGTAAAAATGGAGAAGGTTTCCGATTCCGATAAGGCCAGCATCAAAAATATTATGGGTGAGAAAACCTCAACCAGTTCGGATGTAGTGCTCACGAATCAGACAGGGTTAGATATCGAGGAGGTCTATATCCGTGAGTCTGCGGACAGCTCTGACGATGAATGGGGAGATGATCTGATTGATGGAGCCTATGAGTGGAAGGATAAAGACCGCGCACTCTATTACTATGACAAGAATGAGGCTACCAACTATGACATTCAGGTCTTTTACACCGATGAGGATGAGGAGAACTGTTTCTTCCGGGATTTGGATTTTACAGATACGACGGAGATCACTTTGCGCATGAAAGATGGTGTGCCTTATGTCACCTACTTCAGCAATGAGGAGAAGAAGGAAGTGAGCACGCTAGAGGACGCAAAGGCGCGTATGGGACTTACGGACGATGACAGTGACTCAGAGGATGATGAGGATGTGACTGCCACGGCGACACCGACGCCTGACGGGTCGGACAGTTCTACTACCACGGCGACACCGACTCCTTCCGGAGGTGACAGCCAGGAACCGCAAGAACCTGAGCCGGAGCCAGGATCAGATATGAGAGAACGCGCGGAGAGCTATATCGGTAAGTCGTTGGATAGTCTGGAAGGTGCAATCGGGGCTGCGGGAACGACCAATTATGAGGAAGACGAGGAGACCGGAGCGCAGATCGGGTTCCATCAATACGGTGATTTTACAGTGGCGACGACAGTGGGAGAAGACGGTCAGGAGATTGTGACCTCCGTCTGGTAATGTGTACCGCCGCTATGATAACAATAAAAAAATAGTTGAGGAAAAAAGATGAAGAGAGTGTTACTGAAACTGAGTGGAGAGGCGCTTGCAGGTGAGAAGAAGACAGGATTTGACGAGGAGACGGTTCTGGGTGTAGCCAGACAGATTCAAAAGGTAGCGGAGGAAGGTACTCAGGTGGGGATTGTCATAGGAGGAGGAAACTTCTGGAGAGGCAGGACGAGTGAGACCATCAATCGTAATAAGGCAGATCAAATTGGAATGCTGGCTACGGTAATGAACTGTATCTATGTGTCGGATATCTGTCGATTTGTGGGACTGAAGACGGAGATTTACACACCTTTTGCCTGTGGAGCTTTTACAAAGCTGTACTCAAAAGATAGAGTGGAGGAAGATTTCGACCACGGAAAAATTATCTTTTTTGCGGGAGGAACCGGACATCCGTATTTTTCCACCGATACGGCGACTGTACTGAGGGCTGTCGAGATTGAGGCAGATGCGATTTTATTGGCGAAAGCAGTCGATGGAATTTATGATAGTGACCCAAAGGTCAATCCAGATGCCAAGAAATATGAGAAGGTGAGTATTCAGGAAGTGATTGATAAGAAGTTAGCGGCAGTGGATCTCACGGCATCGATCATGTGCATGGAACAGAAAATGCCCATGCTGGTATTTGGGCTGGAAGAGAAAGACAGTATTATCAACACAGTACATGGAAAATTTAACGGTACGGAAGTAACCGTGGAATAAAGAGAGGGGAAAAACTTATGGATGAAAGACTGCAAAAATATGATGACAAAATGAGTAAGACTAAGAAGAGCTTGGAGGCAGATTTAGCGACAATACGTGCCGGACGGGCAAATCCGCATATTTTGGACAAAATACAGGTAGACTATTATGGAACGCCGAGTCCACTACAGCAGGTGGCCAACATCACAGTACCGGAGCCACGGGTGATTCAGATTCAGCCCTGGGAGGCGAAGATGGTGAAGGAAATCTCCAAGGCGATTCTCTCTTCAGATTTAGGAATTAATCCGAATACAGACGGAAAGATGATTCGTCTGATTCTGCCGGAGTTGACAGAAGAGCGCAGAAAAGAGCTGGTTAAGGATGTAAAGAAACGCGGGGAGGCTGCCAAGGTGGCGATTCGGAATATCCGCCGCGACGCCAATGACGCGTTTAAGAAACTGGCAAAAGCTGATGTCTCAGAGGATGAGGTCAAGGAGCTGGAGGACAAAATTCAAAAGATGACAGACAAAGCGGTTAAGGAGATTGACAGTACCGTGGAGCAGAAGTCAAAGGAAATTTTAACTGTATAGAGGATGCATGGTCGGGGCTGTTGCATGATTTTTCTGTGAAAGTATTACAGAGTTCTGCATCAGCCCTTTTAGCCGGAACCGGGGGAAGTACCAAAATTCTCTGGTTTCGGCTATCCGTGTTTTACCATGAAATACTCAGAAGTTGGTAAGCCTGCACAGCAGGTAGATACCGCTGGAAAGGAGAATAAGATGAACGTTCCGAATCATGTGGCAATTATTCTGGATGGAAATGGACGCTGGGCGAAGGCCAAGGGGATGCCCAGAAGCTATGGTCATGTCAAAGGCTGTGCGAATTTGGAGACGATCTGTGATGATATGAAAGCTCTAGGAGTAAAATATTTGACTGTCTATGCTTTCTCCACAGAAAATTGGAAGAGGTCTAAGGAAGAGGTGGACGGTTTGATGAAACTGTTCCGCAATTATCTAAAAAAGTGTATCAAGATTTCAGAGAAAAATAAGATGTGTGTGCGGGTGATCGGGGATATCCACGCATTTGATTCCGATATTCAGGAGAGCATTCAAAGATTGGAGGAATACTCCAAAGATTTTACCGAGCTTCATTTTCAGATTGCGCTGAATTATGGAGGAAGAGATGAGATTACTAGAGGAATCCGTAGGCTTGCCCAGGACGTGAAGGATGGAAAGATAGCGCCGGAGGCTATTTCAGAAGAACTGGTGGAAGGGTATTGGGATACGGCGGGACTGCCGGACCCAGATTTGTTGATACGGACCAGCGGAGAACAGAGACTTTCTAATTTTTTGCCGTGGCAGCTCGCTTATACGGAGTTTTATTTTACTCCGGTGGCCTGGCCAGATTTTAATCGGGAGGAATTGGTCAAAGCTATCGAGAAATATAATGAAAGAGACCGAAGATACGGGGGAGTAAAGGAGGAGTAGCCATGTTTAAGACACGGCTTTTAAGTGGAATTGTATTGGTTGCCCTGCTGCTTTTGACGATCATACCCGGCGGCTATATGCTGTTTATACCGTTGATCGGGATTTCTCTGATCGGTATGCAGGAATTGTACCGCGCTATGAAGATCAGTTCAGAGGGCGGCCATAGTCTGGAAATTACAGGTTATGTGTGTGTTTTGTTATACTATGGAGCTGTCCTTTTAGACTTTGAGAAATTCGGAATGGCTGCGGTGCTGGCATCCTTAATCCTGCTGATGTCTGTGTATGTGTTTACGTATCCGAGGTATCATGCCAATCAGGTTATGGCGGCTTTTTTTGGGATCGTGTATGTGGCTGTCATGCTGTCCTGTGTCTATCTGACCAGAAGCCTGCCAGGAGGAATCTACCATGTGTGGCTCATCTTCCTGTGCTCCTGGGGATGTGACACCTGTGCGTACTGTGTGGGAGTTCTGATCGGAAAACACAAGATGGCGCCGGTTTTGAGTCCTAAGAAATCCGTGGAAGGAGCCATAGGCGGAGTTGTAGGAGCGGTACTGCTGGGAGTGGCTTATGCAGCTGCAACTGGCGGGGAACTGGCTGCTTACGGAATCATCTGTGGAGTTGGGGCTTTGATTTCTATGGTCGGAGATTTGGCAGCCTCAGCGATTAAGCGAAACCAGGAGATTAAAGACTATGGGAAATTGATTCCGGGCCATGGAGGAATTTTAGATCGTTTTGACAGTGTGATATTTACTGCGCCGATCATCTATTTTTTATCGACGATACTTATGTAAAAGAGGTGCTTTATGAAAAAAATAGCGATATTGGGGTCTACAGGTTCCATTGGCACTCAGACCTTAGATGTAGCCCGGGCCAATGCAGATCTTCAGATTCTGGGAATCAGTGCCGGACAAAATGTGAAAAAGCTAGAGGAACAGGTGAGGGAATTCGCGCCGAAGCTTGCAGTTATGTGGAGTGAGGAGGCTGCAAGAGATCTGGCTGTGCGCATTGCTGATACCGATACAAAGGTAGTCAGTGGAATGGATGGCCTTCTGGAACTGGCTTCTATGGAAGAGACGCAGATATTAGTGACGGCTATTGTGGGAATGATCGGAATCAGACCCACGATGGAAGCAATTCGGGCAGGGAAAGACATTGCTCTGGCAAATAAAGAGACGCTTGTGACGGCAGGACATTTAATTATGCCTTTGGCAAGAGAACATAAGGTGCAGATTTTGCCTGTGGACAGTGAGCACAGTGCAATATTTCAGGCACTAAATGGAGAGAATAAAAAAGAAATCAAAAAACTTCTGATTACCGCCTCAGGTGGGCCGTTTCGTGGAAAAAAGAAAGAAGAGCTCAAAAATGTCACCTTGGAGGATACCCTAAAGCATCCCAACTGGGTGATGGGGAGAAAGATTACCGTGGATTCGGCTACCTTGGTGAACAAGGGCCTGGAGGTTATGGAGGCGAAATGGCTGTTTGGAATGGAGCTGGAACAGATTCAAGTGGTTGTACAGCCACAGAGTGTCATTCACTCGATGGTTGAATTTAAGGACGGGGCGGTGATGGCTCAGCTGGGAACTCCGGATATGCGCCTGCCGATTCAATATGCGCTCTATTGTCCTGAGAGGCGGTATCTGGATGGAGAAAGGCTGGATTTCGCCAAGCTGGGAAGCCTGACCTTTGAGGAACCGGATATGGAAACTTTTTTGGGGCTGCCCATGGCGCTTGAAGCTTCCCGCACAGGCGGCAGTATGCCGACGGTGTTTAACGCGGCGAATGAGATGGCAGTAGCAAAGTTTTTAAGACGGGAGATTGGATTTTTGGATATCTACGATGTGATTGGCCAGTCTATGGACCGGCATGAGACGAGAAAGCATCCGAATCTGGATGAGATACTGGCAGCAGAACAAGAGACTTATCAATGGATTGAAAGCAGGTGGTAAATTGAAAATCGTAATTGCGGTCATCATTTTCAGTGCGATTATACTTTTTCATGAGTTGGGACATTTTTTGCTGGCGAAGAAAAACCATGTTGTGGTCAAAGAATTTTCGCTGGGAATGGGGCCGAGATTATTGAGTACAGTCAGAGGAGAGACCAGGTATTCACTGAAGCTGCTGCCGATCGGCGGTTCGTGTATGATGCTGGGAGAAGATGAAGACGGGGATGGGCCGGGCAGTTTCAACGCGGCGTCTCCCTGGGCACGGATTGCCATTATCGCGGCAGGACCGGTGTTTAACTTTATCATGGCTTTTTTGCTGGCGGTGATTATTGTGGGCTGCGTTGGTTATGTACCGGCAGAGGTTATGGAAGTGGAAGAAAACTCTCCGGCGCAGGAGGCAGGGCTGAGAGAAGGAGACATTATCAAGGAATTTGACGGGTACCATGTGGACATAGGAAATGATATCTATGCCTACACGATTTTCAATGAGCTGAAACAGAAACCTACCACGATCGTATTTGAGCGGGATGGGCAGGAACATACCGTCACTTATACGCCGGATGTTCTCACGCGATATTTGCTGGGCTTTAATCGTGTGAATGCCGACTCCATGGAAGTAGGGTCTATGATCGAGGGTATGCCGCTGGAGAGCTCAGGAATCCAGGTAGGGGACGTGATCACGAAGATCAATGGCACATCAGTAACGGAAAGTGGTGCCTATGACGATTATATTGAGAAAAATCCCTTGGGAGATGAACCGGTGACTCTCACTTATGAGAGGAATGGAAAATCTTATGAGACCACAGTGACTCCAAAACAGTATGATACGGTGAAAATGGGATTTAACTATAATCTAGGTTGTGTCAAGACGAGCGGATTAAATGTGCTCAAATACAGTGCGCTGGAAGTGAAGTACTGGATACGTACAACTGTACACAGTATAGGAATGCTGATACAGGGACAGTTTGGAATCAAAGACCTTACAGGGCCGGTGGGAGTTGTGGACGTGATCGGGGACACTTATGAGCAGACTCAGAGTGAGGGTACCCTGATGGTGTGGATGAATATGCTGAATCTGGCTATTTTGTTGTCAGCCAATCTAGGAGTGATGAATCTTCTTCCATTTCCGGCACTGGATGGAGGCAGGCTTGTGTTCTTATTGTTTGAGGTGATTTTCCGAAGGCCTGTGAACCGACAGGTGGAGGGTATGATACATTTCGCAGGATTGATGCTCTTAATGCTTTTGATGGTCGTGGTCATGTACAATGATGTGATGAGAATTTTTTAGGACATTCACCTTTTAGGAGGAGCGTGCATATACTGTCCAGACAGGAATTTGAGAGGTTTTGGACATTGAATATGCGTATCATGCAAGAGAATCAAGTGGACAAAGGGCGGCTGCAGGTGGTGGTTCAGTCATCCATCGGGAGTCGTCCCATTGACCGGGCCGAGATCTCGGTTTCGTATACAGGAGAGCCGGGAAACATACTGGAAAAGGTTCAGACAGACAATTCCGGCAACAGTCCCACGCTGGAACTGTCAGCGCCACCGTTGGAGTATAGCATGTCGCCAGGAGAATACCAGCCGTATTCAGAGTATACGATTCGTGTGGACGCTGAAGGATTCGAGCCGGTAGATATCGCCGGTACTGAGATTCTACCGGGAGAAACTGCCGTTCAGCCGGTGAGTCTAAGGCCCATAGATGGTCAGGAGGCATTCGAGAGAATCGTGATTCCGGCGCACACTCTGTTTGGAGACTATCCGTCTAAGATACCGGAGGAAGAGATCAAACCAGTTAACGAGTCTGGAGAGATCGTGCTCAGCAGAGTCGTGATTCCTGAGTATGTGGTGGTCCATGACGGACCAATTCAGGATACCAGTGTAGAAGATTATTATGTGCGCTACAAAGATTATATAAAAAATGTGGCCAGCAGCGAGATTTATGCCACCTGGCCGGATGACACGATTCGGGCGAATGTGCTGGCTATCATGTCTTTTACATTGAACCGGGTATATACCGAGTGGTACCGAAACAAGGGATATGATTTTACGATTACGTCTTCCACGGCCTACGATCACAAGTGGATTCCAGGAAGGAATATTTTTGACAGCATTTCTAGAATTGTGGATGAGTTGTTTTCAAATTACCTCTCACGTCCCAATGTGCGCCAGCCGATTCTGACACAGTACTGTGACGGGCAGAAAGTCACCTGCCCGAACTGGATGACTCAATGGGGGTCTAAATATCTAGGGGACCAGGGATATTCTGCCATTGAGATTCTGCGGTACTATTACGGAGACAGCATGTACATCAACACTGCGGAGGAGATCTCTGGTATTCCGGCCTCCTGGCCGAGATACGATTTAGATATCGGGGCGAATGGGGCAAAAGTGCGACAGATTCAGGAGCAGCTAAATGCCATCGCCAAGTCCTACCCGGCTTTGCCTACTGTGACGGTGAACGGAGACTACGATGAACAGACGAAAAATGCGGTCCGACAGTTCCAGGGAGTCTTCGGCCTGCCTGAAACGGGAATTGTGGACTATTCTACCTGGTATAAGATACAAGAGATCTATGTAGCGGTCACTAGAATTGCAGAGCTGAACTAAAGAAGGAGAAAACAAAGGAGAGATATCTATGGATTTTACCGAGATACATACTCGGGTGTGTCCCAAAGATCAAAGCGAAGTGACCCTGACCATCCTTTACACGAAAGCGACTTGCAGCAGGGTTAGTGATAAGATACAGAGGTTTCGGTGCAGCAGGGATTCCTCCTGTGAGGACTGTAGGGAAGACTATGAAGATTGAGTGCACGGAAAACAGGTTTGAAAAAGTTCACTTTTTTTTCACTTTTTTCTGTACCTTATTTCACAAAAATAACACAATTAGTTTGTATAGTATAATTGCACAAAGGCCAAAGACCTTTTTTAAATCTTTTTCTTTTTCATAAGCCGGTACCTCAGGGTATCGGCTTTCCCCTTTTCCAGAACAGAAACTCTCTGTTTTTTCCCATTGTAAAAAATGTACAACGGAAGGTTTGAAATAAATTTTAAAGTGTAATAATTATATAAAGTTTATTCAAGATTAAGTTTATATAATAATGTTTAAATTAATAAAACTTAAAAAAATTACGTTTCTCTCTTTACATTGTGAAAGTTTTAGTGTATAGTAGCGTTAATCGTTTAAAGCGGGACTTTGACAGAAAGCAAAGAGCGATAGAACAGACAGAAAGAGGGAGATGGACATGAACCAACAGATGCGTAAGACAGAGAAGGAATGGCAGGGATTGTACAGTCCCCAGTTTGAGCATGACAACTGCGGAATTGGAGCGGTGGTGAATATTCGGGGACAAAAGAACCATGGAATTGTGGAGAAGGCATTGAAAATCGTGGAAAATCTGGAACACAGAGCCGGGAAGGACGCTGAGGGCAAGACCGGAGACGGCGTCGGAATTCTTTTACAGATTTCCCACAATTTTTTTTCAGAGGTCTGTGAAAAATCTGGGATTACCCTGGGCGCAGAGAGGGAGTACGCCGTGGGAATGTTCTTTTTTCCTCAAAATGAGCTGAAGAGAAATCAGGCGAAAAAGATGTTTGAGATCATCGTGGAGAAGGAAGGCATGGATTTTCTGGGATGGCGCAAGGTGCCCACCAGACCGGAGGTTCTCGGGCAGAAAGCGCGGGACTGTATGCCCCATATCCTTCAGGCATTCATCGGGAAACCAGCGGATGTAGAGAAAGGTCTGGAATTTGACAGAAAGCTGTACATTGTGCGCCGAATATTTGAGCAGAGCAACGACAACACCTACGTGTCCTCTCTCTCTAGCCGCACGATTGTCTATAAGGGAATGTTTTTGGTGGGGCAGTTGCGTACCTTTTTCGGCGATCTTCAGAACCTGAATTATGAGTCTGCAATTGCCGTGGTACATTCCAGGTTCAGCACCAATACAAATCCCAGCTGGGAGAGGGCGCATCCCAATCGACTGATTGTACATAATGGGGAGATCAATACAATTCGGGGAAATGCCGATAAAATGTTGGCCCGAGAAGAGACGCTCTCTTCTTCTAGGTTGGAAAGTGATCTTTATCGTGTCTTGCCGGTGGTGGATACACAAGGGTCTGATTCTGCGATGTTGGACAACACTTTGGAGTTTTTGATGATGAGCGGTTTAGAACTACCTCTGGCGGTGATGGCAGCGATTCCAGAGCCCTGGGCGAATAACGACACGATTTCACAGGAAATCCGAGATTTTTATCAGTATTACGCGACCATGATGGAGCCCTGGGACGGGCCGGCAGCGATCGTGTTTTCCGACGGGGACGTGATGGGAGCGGTCCTGGACAGAAATGGCCTGCGGCCTTCCCGCTACTACGTGACAAAAGAGGATGAATTGATTTTGGCCTCTGAGGTCGGCGCACTTTCTGTGCCGGAAGAAAAGGTGGTACAAAAAGAGAGGCTCTATCCAGGAAAGATTCTTCTGGTGGACACCGTGAGAGGAAGAGTCTTCAGCGACGATGAGGTCAAGAGCTACTATGCCTCAAAACAACCCTACGGGGAGTGGCTGGACAGCAATCTGATTCATCTGAAAGATCTGAAAATCCCTAACCAGCCGGTGCCAGAATACAGCGACGAGGAGCGGACCAGACTTCAGAAGGCCTTTGGATATTCCTTTGAAGAATACCGCACCTCGATTCGGGATATGGCCCTGAATGGGACGGAGAGTACCAGTGCCATGGGAGTAGACACACCTCTGGCCGTGCTCTCTGACAAACACCAGCCGTTGTTTCACTACTTCAAACAGCTTTTCGCCCAGGTGACGAATCCGCCCATCGACGCGATTCGGGAGAAGATCGTAACCTCCACCACCGTGTACGTGGGACGGGACGGAAATCTTTTGGAGGAGAACGGGGAAAACTGTCGGGTCTTAAAAATTGAAAATCCCATCCTGACCAACACCGATCTTTTGAAGATCAAAAATATTTCCGCAAAGGGCTTTCAAGTGGCTGTGATACCGATCACTTATTATAAGAGCACACCCCTGGAACGTGCGATTGACCACGTGTATGTGGAGGTGGAACGCGCCTACAAAAAAGGAACCAGCATTCTGATTTTGTCAGACCGGGGAGTAGATGAAAATCATGTGGCGATTCCTTCCTTGCTGGCAGTGTCGGCGGTTCATCAGTATCTGGTCAGAACAAAAAAGCGCACCTCGGTTTCCATTATCCTCGAGTCCGGGGAGCCCAGGGAGGTTCACCATTTCGCAACCCTTCTGGGATACGGGGCCTCCGCCGTCAATCCTTATCTGGCGCAGGAGACGATTCATGAGCTGATTGAGACCATGATCGGAAAAGACTACTATGCGGCGGTGGACGATTACAATCATGCAGTACTCTCCGGGATTGTCAAGATTGCCTCTAAGATGGGAATTTCCACGATTCAGTCTTATCAAGGCTCTAAGATGTTTGAGGCAGTGGGAATATCGGAGGAAGTGGTGTGCAGATATTTTACCGGGACGGTCAGCAGAGTCGGCGGCATCACCTTGCGGGATATCGCCGACGAGGTGGACGCGAGACACTCAGAGGCCTTCGACCCTCTGGGATTAGAAGTGGACCAGACGCTCGACAGCATGGGAAGACACAAGGAGAGGAGCCAGGGGGAGGAACACCGCTACAATCCTGTGACCATCCATTTGCTCCAGGAATCCACCAGACGCGGAGACTATTCGATGTTCAAGCAGTACACACAGATGGTAAACCGCGAGGAATCCGGCTATCTGCGAAGCATGATGGACTTTTGCTATCCTGAGAAGGGAATTCCCATCAAGGAGGTAGAGAGCGTGGACTCTATTGTGCGCCGGTTTAAGACTGGGGCCATGTCTTATGGTTCCATTTCCCAGGAAGCGCATGAGACTTTGGCCATAGCCATGAATCGGCTCCACGGGAGATCAAATTCCGGTGAAGGCGGGGAGAGTGAGGAACGCCTGGAATCGGCTCAGAAATGCTCCGCCATCAAGCAGGTGGCATCGGGCCGGTTCGGGGTGACCAGCCGCTATCTGGTCAGTGCCGATGAGATACAGATCAAGATGGCGCAGGGAGCGAAGCCTGGAGAGGGAGGCCATCTGCCTGCGAAGAAGGTGTATCCGTGGATCGCGAAGACGCGGCACTCCACTCCCGGTGTGTCCTTGATTTCTCCGCCGCCCCATCACGATATCTATTCCATCGAGGACTTGGCCCAGTTGATTTACGATTTGAAGAGCGCAAATCAAAAGGCGAGAATCTCTGTGAAGTTGGTATCCGAGGCCGGTGTGGGAACGGTGGCGGCCGGCGTGGCAAAAGCCGGAGCTCAGGTGGTCCTGATTTCTGGTTATGACGGAGGCACTGGGGCGGCTCCGAGAAGTTCCATCCACAGTGCAGGACTGCCCTGGGAGCTGGGTCTGGCAGAGACTCACCAGACTCTGATACGAAACGGGCTTCGAAACCGTGTAGTGGTGGAGACAGACGGAAAACTGATGAGCGGCCGGGATGTGGCGATCGCCGCTCTTTTAGGGGCAGAGGAATTTGGGTTTGCCACGGCTCCGTTGGTGACGTTAGGATGCGTGATGATGCGGGTATGCAATCTGGATACCTGCCCCGTGGGAGTCGCCACACAGAACCCCGAGCTTAGAAAGCGCTTCCGCGGAAAACCGGAGTATGTGGTGAACTTCATGCGCTTTATCGCTCAGGATTTAAGAGAGCATATGGCCAGGCTGGGGCTTCGCACCGTGGATGAGATGGTGGGGAGAACCGATTTGCTCAGACGCCGGGAAGGTTTAAAAAACCGTCATGCGGACCGGGTGGATTTAAGCGCGATTTTGAACAATCCCTTTGTGAGTCAGAATGAGAAAGTGATCTTCGACCCGGCGGCAGTCTACGACTTTAAGCTTCAGGAGACGCTGGATGAGAAAATCCTTTTGAAGAAGTTAAGAGACGCTATGGACCATGGGGAGAAAAAAAGGCTGAAAGTAAAAGTGGGAAATACAGACAGAGCTTTCGGGACAATCCTGGGTTCTGAGCTTACCAGAAAATTCGGCGTGAGTTTGGAACCAGACACTTACCTGGTGGAATGTACGGGGACGGGAGGTCAGAGTTTTGGGGCCTTTATTCCGAAAGGACTGACCTTAGAACTGACGGGAGATTCCAACGATTACTTTGGAAAAGGACTCTCTGGCGGAAAGCTGATTGTGCATCCGCCGAAAAATGCCCCATATCGCCCGGAGGCTAACGTGATCGTGGGAAATGTGGCCCTCTACGGAGCGACCAGCGGAGAGGCCTACATCAATGGGAAGGCAGGAGAACGTTTCTGCGTACGCAATTCCGGGGCAAATGCAGTGGTGGAAGGCGTGGGAGAACACGGCTGTGAGTATATGACAGGGGGCCGTGTGGTGATCTTAGGGCCCACTGGAAAGAACTTTGCTGCCGGCATGAGTGGCGGAATCGCTTACGTGTTGGATGAGAAAAGAAATCTCTACAAGAATTTGAATAAAGAGATGATCTCCATTGGGACGGTGGAGACGAAAGCAGAGGCGGAAACACTGAGAGACATGATCGAGGAGCATGTAAAATATACCGACTCTCCCAAGGGAAGAGAAGTTTTGGAGAATTTTGATCGGTACCTGCCGAATTTCAAGAAGATCATCCCTAATGACTATAAACGGATGATGCGGCTAAGTGCGAAGTTAGAGGAGAAGGGAATGAGTCCAGAGCAGGCGCAGATTGAAGCATTTTATGAGAGTACACGGCACTAGGAGGAAGACGAGATGGGAAAACCGACAGGATTTTTAGAATATGAGCGTAAGGTGGGAGAGTGTGCGGCGCCATTAGAGCGCATCAAAAATTTTAGGGAGTTTCATGGAAACCTGCCTAAAACGGAGCAGCAGCTTCAAGGAGCACGCTGTATGGCATGTGGTGTGCCATTTTGCCAGGCAGGGGTGATGATTGCGGGGATGGTCTCAGGATGCCCGTTGCAAAACTTGGTGCCGGAATGGAACGATCTGGTGTATTCTGGGAACTGGGAGAAAGCTTACGCGAGACTGAATAAAACCAACTGTTTTCCTGAGTTTACCTCCCGGGTCTGCCCGGCCCTGTGCGAAGCTGCCTGTACCTGTAATCTGAATGGGGAGCCGGTCTCCACCAAAGAAAACGAGAGGGCAATCATTGAGAACGCCTGGGCCAGCGGAATGATTCAGCCAAGGCCGCCAAAGGTGCGCACCGGTAAGACGGTGGCAGTGGTAGGCAGCGGCCCCGCGGGACTTGCGGCAGCCGCTCAGTTAAACCGCAGAGGTCACCAGGTGACAGTGTTTGAACGTCATGACCGGGTGGGAGGTCTGCTGCGCTACGGTATCCCTAATATGAAATTGGAGAAGAAGATCATAGACAGGCGGATTGCCCTTATGGAGTCTGAGGGAGTGACCTTTGTCACCGGCGTAGATGTGGGAAGAGATAAAAAATCCAAAGAACTGCTGGACGAATTTGACCGGGTGGTTCTGTGCTGCGGGGCGTCGAATCCCAGAGATATCCAGGCACCTGGAAGAGAGGCGAAGGGCATCTATTTTGCGGTTGATTTTTTGACCTCTGTGACGAAAAGCCTTTTGGATTCCAGCCTGAGAGACGGAGAGTATATCGACGCTAAGGACAGACATGTGGTGGTGATCGGCGGCGGAGACACCGGAAACGACTGCGTAGGTACTGCCATCCGCCTGGGCGCGAAGACGGTGACGCAGCTGGAAATGATGCCGAAGGCGCCGGACGAGAGAGCCGAGGATAATCCCTGGCCCCAGTGGCCCAAGGTGTGCAAGACGGATTACGGGCAGGAGGAAGCCATCGCTGTCTACGGCCATGACCCTCGTGTCTATCAGACTACAGTCAAAGAGTTTGTGAAGGACAAGGAGGGCCGGATCTGCAAGCTGAAAATTGTCAGTCTGGAAGCGAAGGAAAACCCGAAAACGGGGCGAAAAAGTATGGAGCCTGTGGAGGGGACGGAGAGGACGATACCGGCGGACCTGGTATTGATCGCGGCCGGTTTTCTGGGAACCCAGGGATATGTGGCGGATGCCTTTCACGTAGAGCTGGACTCCCGGTCAAATGTGTACACACGCCAGGGAGATTATCAGACGAGTGCCGAGAGAGTGTTTACGGCAGGAGATATGCACAGAGGGCAGTCTTTGGTGGTCTGGGCAATCCGTGAGGGAAGAGAGGCGGCCAGAGCGGTGGACGAGTCTTTGATGGGCTACAGCAACTTAAAGTAAAAAAAGTTCGTAACAGTTCAGCACCAATATCCCGCAGGTGTTTTTGGACATTTTGTACAGAAATCCTGAGACATACTCGCGCCAAACTGCTGTTTACAGTAGTTTGTGTGCATTGCGAAGCGTGTTACTGCTCACGAACTGCAAGTAAGTGAACGGTAAAAAAGCTCTGATTTAGGGGACAGTAATTCTTTACATTGTTAACTGATTGGTATAAAATGGTAATGATTAAGGATATAGCTGAGGGAACCGAGACATGATTAGAACAGAGCAGACGGATAAAAAAGAGACATTGGTGGATTTACTGTGCAAAAACATTCGAATGGATATCATTACGCAGCAGTTTCAGCCTGGACAGAGGCTTCGAACGAAGGAGCTGGCTGTGAAATATGGCACGAGCGAGACACCAGTGAAGCTGGCTTTGAATCGCCTGATGAATGAGCAGGTAGTAGAAAGCTTTCCAAGGCAGGGGATACGGGTGAGAAGTATCAGTGAGGAAGACGCAAAAGAGACTTTTAGTATACGGCTGATGATGGATTTGTTTTTTGTCAAGGAAATTATTGAGTCGGTATCCATGAATCAACAGCTTAGAGAAGCCCTTCAGAATAATGTAGACGCACACTATCAGGCAGTTCAAAGTGCACAGGACCACACAGATGTAGAGCTGTTTTTACTGAACTATAAGTATGATTATGAGTTTCATGAGCTGTATTTGAAGTGTTCTGGAAACAAAAAAATAGTGGAGATTTATCGGAATATCAATCTGTTTCTCTATACAAATTATATTTTTCGAAAACAGTCGGAGGAGAGAGATCTGGCCTCGGTCAGAGAGCATCAAGGAATTTTGCAGGCGATTTTGAGCAAAGATGAGGAACTGCTGAGGGAAAAGGTGACGGAACATATGAACAATTCAGTGAATGCTATCTGTAAAATATTGAGAATTGAACGGATGCTGTAGAGAGCTCCTGAGATAGAAAAACGCCCCGGAAGATAAAAATTCGGGGTGTTTTCTACAATAGAACAAAGTGGGCAAGCCCAATTCAACTTTCCCATCCCCTCAAGCCTGAGGGCGAAGTCCCACTTTGCGCGCCGTCGCAACATCGCAAAGTGGTGAAATTCTTTATTGCGGCGTGTGTGTCCATAGAGTGTTTATGTAATAGGAAAGACCTTATCACGCTAATGCGGGAAAGGTCTTTCCTATTACATAAAAATAGAGCCGAAAACCTCTGAGAGATCTTCGACTCTAAAGAAATGCGGAAGATGGGACTTGAACCCACACGGCACGAATGCCACAAGATCCTTAGTCTTGCTCGTCTGCCAGTTCCGACACTTCCGCATATCACAATCATTTGCGACAGGATGTATTATAGCATTTTGGAGGCCTGTAGTCAACAGGAAAATTTAAAAAAATAGAAATTCTCGAGATATACTCGCGCCAAACTGCTGTTTGCAGAAGTTTGCGTGCATTAGGAAGCGTGTTGCTGCTCACAAACTGCAAGTGAGTGAACAATAACACTGGATTCAACGAAATTTGCCAAAAAAAAAGGAAATTTTGTTTTTGTGTGGAATATAATATATAAGAGGTTTTTGTCGGTCTTTTGGAGGGCAAATTATGAATATACGAGAGAGCTTGGAAGAGAGAGAACAGGAGTTTTTGAGTCCCTATGCAGCCCACAGCAGAGAGTCGAGAGGAAGGGAAAGACCAGAGGAGGAGTGCGACATCCGTACCGTGTATCAAAGAGATAGGGACCGGATTTTGCATTGCAAGGCATTTCGGCGTCTAAAGGACAAGACACAGGTTTTTCTGGCACCCCATGGAGATCACTATAGAAATCGGCTGACGCATACTTTGGAGGTGTCTCAGACAGCCCGCACTGTGGCCAAGGCGCTGCGGCTGAATGAAGATCTGGTGGAGGCAATTGCTCTGGGCCATGATCTGGGGCATACCCCTTTTGGACATGCGGGTGAGAGAGCGTTGGATAAGCTGAATCCCATGGGCTTTGCTCATTATAAGCAGAGCGTACGGGTGGCCCAGGTGTTGGAGAAAAAAGGAAGAGGTCTGAATCTGACCTGGGAGGTCATTGATGGAATCTTAAATCACAGAACCAGCGGAAGACCAGCTACGCTAGAAGGCCAAGTAGTCAGACTTTGCGACAAGATCTCTTACATACATCATGATATGGACGATGCCCACAGAGCGGGGCTGATCTCGGAAGACGATATTCCCATCACGATTCGGATGCTGCTAGGGTATACGATACGCGAGAGGTTGAATACGCTGATTCACAATATTGTGGAAAACAGTCAGGGAAAAGACACGATACAGATGTCAGAGGAAGTCTACCAGGCAATGATGGATTTGAGAAAGATCATGTTTCAGAATGTATATTTGAATCCAAAGGCCAAGAAGGAGGAGGCGAAAGCCATTGATATGCTGAGCAAGCTCTATGAATATTATATGGAACATCCCCAGAAGATGTCCAAGGAGTATGTGAATTTAATTGCGACAGGAACCAGTCTGAATCAGGCAGTGTGTGATTATCTGTCAGGCATGACGGACCAGTATTCTATGCAGAAATTTCAGGAAATTTTTATACCAAAAGCATGGGAAGTATATTAAGGAGGAGAGCAGATGCGGTATTCCGATGACATCATTGAAGAGGTTCGGACAAAAAACGATATCGTTGATGTGATATCCCAATATGTAAAGCTGCAAAGAAAAGGAAGCTCCTATTTTGGCTTGTGTCCTTTTCACAATGAAAAAAGTCCGTCTTTCTCGGTAAGTCCGGGAAAACAGATGTACTACTGTTTTGGCTGCGGTGCAGGCGGCAATGTGTTTACTTTTGTCATGGAGTATGAGAATTTTACCTTTGTGGAAGCCATGCAGTATTTGGCCGAGAGGGCCTCGGTGGAGCTGCCGAAGGTGGATTATTCCAAGGAGGCAAAGGAGGCGGCAGATAAGAAAGCAGCCCTGCTAGAGATTAATAAGCTGGCAGCACAGTATTTTTACTATCAGCTGCGCAGACAGAATGGACAAAAAGCTTGGAAGTACCTCGTAGAACGGGGACTGACAGAAGAGACGATGAAGAAGTTCGGCCTTGGCTACTCGGACAAGTACAGTGATGATCTGTATAAGTATCTGAAGGGAAAAGGCTATAAAGATGAAGTTCTCCGGGACAGCGGCCTGTTCAATGTGGATGAGCGACGGGGGATGTATGATAAATTTTGGAATCGGGTGATCTTTCCGATTATGGATGTGAACAGCCGGGTGATCGGCTTCGGCGGGAGGGTCATGGGCGACGGCAAGCCTAAGTATTTAAACTCTCCGGAGACGAAGATTTTTGACAAGAGCCGAAACCTATACGGGCTGAACGCAGCGCGAACGACCAGGAGAAAATACTTGATTGTATGTGAAGGATACATGGATGTAATTACGATGCACCAGGCAGGCTTTACCAATGCGGTGGCGTCCCTGGGCACAGCTTTGACTTCCGGACATGCCAGCCTGCTAAAACGTTATACTCAGGAAGTGCGACTGCTCTATGACAGCGATGAGGCTGGAATCCGGGCGGCACTCAGGGGTATTCCGATTCTCAGAGAAGCAGGTGTGGCGACTCGGGTAGTGAATCTGGCGCCCTATAAGGATCCGGATGAGTTTATCAAAGCCTTGGGAGCAGAAGCATTTCAAGAACGCCTCGATCGGGCAGTCAATGGCTTTTTGTTTCGGGTCCAGGCTGCGCAGAAGAATTATAATCTTTCAGATCCTCAGGGAAAGACAGAATTCTTTCATCAGGTGGCAGAGATGCTGTTGGAGTTTCCGGAGGAGTTAGAGAGAAGCAATTATATAGAAGCAATTGCGCAAGAGTATAGGATTTCTCCTGAGGAGCTAAAAAGAGCGGTATCCAGACAGGCGATGAAGGGGACGGTAGCTGAGCGGCGCATGGTGCCCAAAGAGACGCGAAAATCAAAGGGGCAAAAAGAAAATGGCGCTCAGAAAGCTCAGAAGCTGATGTTGACCTGGCTGGCCAATGAGCCTGAGACCTATTCCACGGTAAAAAAATATTTGGGTCCAGAAGATTTCACCACAGAACTGTACCGCAGAGTAGCCGGGATGCTGTTTGAGCAGCTAGAAGACGGGCAGGTGAGCCTGGCCCGTCTGTTGAATCCGTTTACTGACAGTGAAGAACAGACGGAGATTACTTCTTTGTTCCACGCGGATATTCACTTGGAAAGCCAGGAGGAGAAAAACCGGGCGTTTGCAGACGCGCTGATTCGAATTAAGGAGAACAGCCTGAGGGAGCAGACGGAGAAGCTTGCGCCTACGGATATCGAGGGGCTTCAGAGATTGATTCAGGAAAAAAAGAAACTGGAAGAAATGAGCAGAAGAAGAGGAGAACTGCATATTTCTTTTTAATAAGGATAAAATATAAACAATATATGGAGGGATAGAACACCTATGGAAATGAATATGGGTAAATTCAGCGAAAAACTGGTAGAGCTTTTGGAGTTTGCCAAAAAGAAGAAAAATGTATTGGAATACCAGGAAATTAATGATTTCTTCAAAGATACGCCGCTGGATACCGAGCAGCTTGAGAAAGTCTTTGATTTTTTGGAGGCCAGTGGAATAGATGTTCTGCGCATTTCCGACAGCGATGTGGATGAAGCTCTCCTTCTGGATGAGGATTTGGACAAAATCGCGGAGGAAGAGGATGTGGAGCTGGACAAGATTGATTTGTCCGTACCAGAGGGCGTGAGCATTGAGGACCCAGTCCGCATGTATCTAAAAGAGATTGGAAAAGTAAATCTTTTGACCGCAGAAGAGGAGATTGAATTGGCAAAGCGCATGGAAGAGGGCGATGAAGATGCCAAAAAGCGCCTTGCGGAAGCAAATCTGCGCCTGGTAGTCAGCATTGCCAAACGCTATGTGGGTAGAGGGATGTTGTTCTTAGATCTGATTCAGGAGGGAAACTTAGGTCTAATCAAGGCAGTGGAAAAATTCGACTATCGAAAGGGCTATAAATTCTCCACCTACGCCACATGGTGGATTCGTCAGGCTATCACCAGAGCAATCGCGGACCAGGCTAGAACCATCCGTATTCCGGTGCATATGGTGGAGACCATCAACAAGTTAATCCGAGTGTCCAGACAGCTGCTTCAGGAGTTAGGACGTGAACCAACGCCAGAAGAGATTGCCAAAGAAATGGAGATGTCTGTGGACCGTGTCCGTGAAATTCTGAAGATTTCTCAGGAGCCGGTTTCACTGGAGACACCGATCGGCGAGGAGGAAGACAGCCATCTGGGAGATTTTATACAGGATGACAATGTGCCTGTGCCTGCGGATGCAGCTGCGTTTACCTTGCTGAAGGAACAGTTGGTGGAGGTGCTGAGTACTCTGACAGACAGAGAACAAAAGGTGCTTCGGCTGCGCTTTGGATTGGATGACGGACGTGCCAGAACTTTGGAGGAGGTTGGCAAAGAGTTCAACGTCACTCGTGAACGTATTCGGCAGATTGAGGCAAAGGCGTTGAGAAAGCTGCGTCATCCAAGCCGCAGCCGAAAATTAAAAGATTATCTGGATTAAGGGGAAAGCGATGCAGTTATCAAAGAGACTGGAAGCAATCGCGTCGATGGTCACTCCGGGAAACCGTCTGGTGGATGTGGGATGTGACCATGGATACTTGCCGATCGCACTGGTGAGACGGCAGATTATCCCTAGTGCCATAGCCATGGATGTTCGAAGTGGTCCTCTTGGGAGGGCTAAAGAGAATATTGAAGCATATGGCCTGAATCCATACATAGAGACCAGGCTGTCCGATGGCCTGGAAGCACTTCAGCCCGGTGAAGGAGACACTTTGAGCGTTGCGGGTATGGGTGGCCCTCTTATAGAGAGAATACTGAGTCGGAATGTGGAAGTCAGCGAAAGTTTTCAAGAGCTGATTTTGCAGCCACAGTCAGAGATCGGAAATTTCCGTAGATATTTGGTGGAGTGCGGCTTTACAGTTTCCCAGGAGGATATGGTGTGGGAAGATGGCAAGTTCTATCCCATCATCAAAGCTGTTTTCAAAAAAACTGCGCACAAAGACAGGTATACAGACATAGAATTTTACTACGGAAAGCGGTTGTTGGAGAGCCGCCATCCGGTGCTGTACAGTTACTTGGAAAAGGAACTGGAAAAGGTTCAGCAGATTGCCCGGAGGCTTCAGGCTAGTTCCACGGTGAACGCGAAGAAACGTCTTAGAGAAATATTGAAGGAGAAGCAGCGGATTGAGGCTGCCATGAGAGTTTATGAAGATTTGTGAAGTTACAGGATGGCTAGAGGAGAGGTATCCCTGTGCATATGCGGAAGAATGGGACAATGTGGGGCTCTTGGTGGGAGACGACGAAAGAGAAGTCAGCAAAATCTTTCTAGCTCTGGATTTGACAGAAGAGACGCTAGAACAGGCCATAGATTTTGGCGCGGAGCTCATTGTGACACATCACCCTATGATTTTTTCCGGAGTGAAAAAGATTAATAATCACAGTTTTATTGGAAGAAGAATTTTAAAGTTGGTCAGCAATGGAATTGCTTACTATGCAATGCATACGAACTACGATATTTTGGGAATGGCGAAGCTGAGTGCGGATTATCTGATGTTGCAGGGACAGAAGGTTCTGGCGGTGACGGCAGAACGAGAGGGACGCCAGGAAGGTCTCGGACGTGTGGGCCTTTTGCCCCGAGAGATGACTTTGGGCGAGCTGGCAGGTTTGGTAAAAGAGCGGCTGGAATTGCCTGACGTGAAGGTCTATGGAGAATTGGGGAAAAAAGTCAAAACTGCCGCCGTCTGTACAGGTTCCGGAAAAAGTCTGATTCCGGATGTCCTGAAAGCAAAGGCGCAGGTATATGTGACGGGAGATATCGATCATCACACGGGCATTGATGCAGTTGCGGACGGTCTGTCTATCATTGACGCCGGGCACTATGGAACCGAATACATTTTTGCGAAAGCGATGAAAGAGGAGCTGAGACAGCAGTTTGGCCAGCTAGAAGTAGAACAGGCCAGGACGAAGTTCCCATATACTTGTATCTGAAGACAGCCTGGGCACAGACAGATTGCCTTGGCATCATCTGAGTGAGGACAGGAGGAGAAGATGGAAGGAAAGATGGTACAGGTCACGGTAGGAGATGAGGTCAGAGAATATCCAGATGGAATCTGCTATGTGGATATTGTGAGAGAATATCAAAGAGAGTATCAGGACACGATTATGCTAGTAATGGCCAATGGGAAGCTCAGAGAGTTGCATAAGCATCTGCACAGGGACTGTGAGTTAAAGTTTGTGACAGTGGCGGATGAGGCAGGGCATAAAACCTATAAAAGAAGTGCCAGTATGATCTTGACGAAAGCAGTTTATGACATAGCCGGAAAAGAAAATGTGGACCAGGTGATGCTCCATTTTTCCATAGGAAGCGGATATTACTATACGGTGAAAGGCAGAGTGAAAATTGACGAAGAGTTTCTTGCTCAGGTACGGGAGCGTATGAGAGAGCTTGTGAATGCCAGGATACCTTTTTACAAGCGTAGCGTGCGTACAGACGACGCGGTGGAGATTTTCCGCAGCCAAAGGATGATGGATAAGGTAAGTCTTTTTGAGTTTCGCCGGGTTTCCAGGGTGAACCTCTATAGTCTTGAGGATTACCAGGACTATTACTATGGGTTCATGGCTTATGATACAGGATACATTCCGTATTTTGATCTCGTGCTCTATGATCACGGCTTCGTACTGCAACTTCCGGAACGCAGTGCACCCACGAAGGTACCTCTTTTTGTGGCATCTCCAAAGATCTTTCAGGTTCAGATGGGAACGGAAGAGTGGGGAGATATGTTGGAGATCTCCACGGTCGGTGAACTGAATCAAAGGATTGTGAGAGAGGGAATTGAACATGTAGTTTTGCTCCAGGAGGCTTTGCAGGAGACGAAGTTGTCTGATATTGCGCAGCAAATTATTCAGGCAGGACACAGAAAATTCATCATGATTGCAGGGCCTTCCTCGTCAGGAAAGACGACGTTTTCCCATCGACTGTCTATTCAGCTGGCGGCTCACGGGTTAAGGCCCCATCCGATTGCGGTGGACAATTATTTCGTGAACCGGGAAGACACTCCATTAGATGAGTTTGGAAATAAGAACTATGAATGTCTGGAAGCCATTGATGTGGAAGCGTTTAACCGAGATATGATGGAGCTGCTTCAGGGTAAGAGGGTGGAGCTTCCAGAATTTAACTTTAAAACAGGGCAGAGGGAATACAAAGGAAATTATTTGCAGTTGGGAAAAGAGGATGTGCTGGTGATCGAGGGGATTCATGGCCTGAATGATAAGCTCAGTTACGCACTTCCCAAAGAGAGCAAATTTAAGATTTATATCAGTGCTTTGACTCAGCTCAATGTAGATGAGCACAACCGAATTCCCACCACAGACGGACGTCTGATACGAAGAATCGTCCGGGACGCGAAGACTAGAGGAACATCGGCTAGGGAGACGATTGCCATGTGGCCGTCCGTGAGGCGAGGAGAGGAGCAGAATATTTTTCCGTTTCAAGAAGAGGCGGATGTGATGTTTAACTCCGCACTGATCTATGAGCTGGCGTGCCTGAAAGTATATGCGGAGCCGCTATTGTTTGGGATACCCAAAGACGTGCCGGAGTATCTAGAGGCAAAACGCCTGCTGAAGTTTTTTGATTATTTCATAGGCGTTCCTAGTGAGACGGTTCCGAAGAATTCTATCCTCAGGGAGTTTATCGGTGAGAGCTGCTTCAATGTATGAGAGTGGGAATAGTACTTGTCAACTGAGGGAAATTTGTGTTAGAATAATTTATGGTAAGCAGGACAGGTGATCGCGGCTGGCCAGACGAAAGGGGCCAGGTGAGGAAAGTCCGGGCTTCGCAGGGCAGGATGCCGGATAACGTCCGGTGGAGGTGACTCCCAGACCAGTGCAACAGAAATAAACCGCCGGGCCCGACCCGGTAAGGGTGGAAAGGCAGTGTAAGAGACTACCGCCTGGCTGGTAACAGGCAGGGCACATGTAAACTCCATTCGAAGCAAGACCGAAAAGAAAGCTATGCGGCTGCCCGTCGCGCTTTCAGGTGGGTCGCTGGACTCTGTTGGCAACGGCAGAGCTAGATAGATGATCACCCAACGACATAACCCGGCTTATCGTTCTGCTTACCAGAATAAATAAGAGTTTGTGATGAGAAAATGGGCTTCGTCTGAGTGAAAGACGAGGCTGATTTTCTTTTTTTATGTGAGAGGAGTTTCACCGCGCAGCGGTGTTGCGGTGGCTCGCAAAGTGGGATTGCTTGGTATCATAGGAGACGATGAGGATGAATTTTGCGTGGGTAGTGGCAGCAGTGGTAGGAATCGCTGTGGGAAATATCGTGAAGAGAATCACAGGAAAATATATGAATCTGGGCGGTCGGGGGAGAATATGGCAGACAAAAGCGGATTTTGAACGGACAGTGGGCTCGAAGGTGAGGTATATCAATGGCTTGCTCTATGGCCTGATTGTAGCGGTTCACGGCAGTAATCTAGAAAGTGGCTTCTATTGCCTGATGGCGTCTGCCCTTCTGATTCTGGCTTTTACAGACTGGAACAGCTATCTGATTCCACCGGAAATCAATCTATTCTTATTCTGCCTCGGACTGGTGCATCTGGTATTGGATTGGGGAGAATGGCCTAGTTATCTACTGGGAGCTGCGGGAGTCGGAATACCTCTCTGGATTGTATTTGAGATTTCAAAAGGGAGGAGCCTTGGGGGTGGAGATGTGAAGCTGATGGCAGCGGTGGGCTTGCTCCTGGGCTTTTGGAGGGGCACTTTTACGTTTTTGATAGCCTGCATGGCTGCAGCGTTCATACAGTCGCTGTGTTTGTCTGCTGGGCGGAAAGAGAAGATAATTGCTCTGGGGCCTTATCTCGCTGTAGGGACTCTGTTTATGGCACTGTGGGGAGAGGTTTGTCTGTCTTATTTTAGGAAAATGATGCGATGGGCTTTCTGTGTGAAATTCTTTACACTATAGAATAGAAATGACAGTTGCAGACAACTGTACTCGGTACATGAAGTGTGCTGCCATAGGAGAGCCATGTTGTGAAAGCCCTCCTCATGGCAGTATAAATCTTTAAATTGTCAAAGATCACAGGTAAAGACTGGAGAGTCTTTATCTACAAAACCTGTGACTACCTGACAGTTAAAAGTCTCCTCCAAAAGTTTTGCCAGCAGATCGCGGGCTTCTAGGACGGTTTCTTTGTTCACATCTGTGAAACCGTCGATGGGAAATAGAAGATTTTGAGTTTTTTCTGTGATTTTGCCGATTTCGCTTTGACGCCAAGTCCAGCGGCGTGTGCGTACCTCCTCGCCGGAGACGTAGACGATCTCCCCTAAGTCTGGCGTTTCTGTCTGATCAGAACCGAAAGGAGTGAAGTGGTCGCCTTCTTTGGCGGCCCGGACACATAATGCTTCAGGAACTGTATCCATATCGTGAGCTCCGATAGGAAGATCATACTGTATGGAGACCGCATTTCCTAAGTCCACGACTGTATTGATGTGGGGAAATCCTTTTCCTTTTGCAATTCGAGTGAGTAGTGCTTCGATGGAACACATAAATTTGTTGGGATTGATGCCTAGGGTACGAAATGCTTCCCGGTATGGAAGAATTTCCGGCTGTTCTTTTACCTTTTTACCATTATATTTTTCTTCACATTTCTGAATATTTTCAGCCAGCAGGGCTTCTATTTTGGAAGAAGTTTTGGTATTGTCTACGCCTTTGACTGCTACGACACCAAAACAAGCTTGGGGTAGAGCTTGAAAGAGCTCAGGATAAACTTCAAATTTCATGTCTTTTCCTCCTGTGAACCATATTATTTCTATTAATAATGGTAACATTATACTCCGGTTTTGCTCAAAAGACAAGATCCACTTTAAAGCGATAAAATCTAAAAGTATCTAAAAGTTACAATTCAGGCATCCAATGTTCCACGAAGCGTGTTGTTGTTACGAACTGCAAGTAAGTGAACAGTAACATCCAGAAAATATAAGTTCTACTCAGGAGATCAGATGGGCAATTTTATTGGTGATGAATAAAAATGGTTTTGTGGAGAAAAACCATACGAGGAATAGACACATCATCAGGAGGAAGATTACTTCCGGCAATGTCTGTATTTCACTGAGAAATTCGCTGGTACGATCAATGCTCTGAAACAACAGTCCATGAAAGATGTAAATGGGCATGGTCCTTTGTCCGATATAGGAGCAGGGCAGTTTCTTACCTGAAATCAGCATCATAACAGCAAAAATCAGTGCAAAAGAGATGACATAACACAAAATCCTCGTCAGGATGCCCTCCAAGGGCCGTAGATTCATGATCTTATAAGCGTATCTGCCGTAAAATATCTGGATGGACGAGGTGCAGTAGCACAGAGCGGCCAGTCCAGCCAGAGTAATGGGAAGTCCAATGATCAGAATCGGACGTTGGTACTGGCTGGTACGAAGTTTTTTGACCCATTCGGGTTTAAAATCCATGCCCGCCAGGAAAAATGGGAAGAAATAGACAATTCTGGGAATGCTCAAAAAATTGTCTAAATCCGTCAGGCCGATCAGTAGACCGCCTAGGAAAGCCAAAGGCAGGTGAAACGGAAGTTTCTGAAACCATGGAGCCACGATTCTCCAGGCGAATAGTGCGATTAAGTACCACAGAGTAAATTTAGGATAGGCTAAGTAGAGCTTTGTTTCAGCATGCAGTGCATAAATATACAGTATATAGTAGACGACTTCGTAGACGAAATACGGTATTAATAGGGTTTGAATCAGCTTTTTCAGGGAAGAGGTTTTTTTGGAGAAATAACCGGATATAAAAATGAAAGCCGGCATATGAAAAGAGAAGATAATTCCTTTTAATATGGACAGCATTGGATGATTGCGAAAGCAAGGTTCAATAAAGTGGCCGACGACCACGAGAAAAATTAGAAGGAACCGATAATTATCAAAAAAATAATCTCTTTCTTTTACAGTAGAATTCATCGAGAAAACTCCTTTTTACTTACAGGATTCAGAGGTCTTCTGATATCTTAGTTTTTACAGAGAGAACTCTGACAATGGTATTCTAACATGTTACAAAAAAATTACAAGATAATTTCTGAGATCCAATTGTAAAAAATAGTACGGTATGATACGCTAATATCGGCAATTTTCATAGGATAAGATTACGGGTCAGAGACGATTAAGTATGAACGAAGGAGTGGAACAGATATGGAGACACGAAAGAGTCAAAAAGCATTGGTGATTGTGACAGGGGGACCGGGGACGGGAAAGAGTTATGCAGCTACAAAGATCAAAGAAGCGATTCCAGGACTGACAACGATTTCCTACGACGAGATTAAGGAAAAGGAATTTGACCGTTTTGGGTTTGACAATGAAAAAGAAAAAGAACGGCTGAATTGGTTTAGCCTAGAAGAGTTTTATTTGACATTGAGGTACCATATGTGGCTGGAAGAAGATATTATGATTGAGTATCCGTTTTACCAAAGACATAAAGAACGCCTGGCAGAGCTGATCGAAGATTATGATTATCAGGCAGTCACTGTCTACCTCTATGGGGATTGGAGAGTAATTTATGAAAGAGGCGTGAACCGAGACAGAGGAGAGAATCGGCATTTGGGCCATTTGACGACTTGTTATCATAAGGGTATGACCCAAAAAGATGAGAACTTTGTGCCGGATACTTTTATGACTTATGAAGAATTTCGTAGAGCTTTGGATGTGAAAAATTATGATATTTGTCTGGGTTATCATATTCCGGTGGATATCACGGATTTTTCAAAGGTGGACTATGGGGAAGTGGCGAAGAAAATTTGTGAACAGATTGGAACAAAAAATTATTGACATATGCTAATAAAAAGGGTAAGATAAAAATATAATAAACATATGCCAATAAACAGGAGGGCCAAGATGCCAAGACCGAGTAAAGAAAAACGAGTCTGTAGACTACCGCTGTGCGACCGGTTTCAGGCGGCGTATTGCCGTTGTCCGAACCACAGAATTCAGATGTCCGTGGAAGAGTACGAGACCATACGGTTGATTGACTATATGGGATTGACCCAGGAAGAGTGTGCGGCTGCTATGGACGTGGGAAGGGCGACAGTTCAGACTCTGTATACTGATGCACGTAAAAAGCTCGCGCGTTTTCTGGTAGAGGCTTCTAGCTTGGAGATACAAGGAGGCAACTTTGTGATCGGCCAGAATGGTTCTCGCTGCGGCAGAGAAAAAAGACAGGATGCTAAGAAGGGAGATTATAAGATGAGATTAGCAGTTACCTTTGAAAATGGAGAAATTTTTCAGCACTTTGGACACACAGAACAATTTAAAGTTTACGACGTAGAAGATGGAAAAATCAGCGGTGCTCAAATTGTGGATACCAATGGAAGCGGTCATGGAGCTCTAGCTGGTTTCTTGAAAGATTTAGGAGTAGATGTGTTGATTTGTGGAGGTATTGGCGGTGGAGCTAGGAATGCTCTGGCAGAAGCTGGGATTGAGTTGTTTCCGGGGGCTTGTGGAGATGCCGATGCCCAAGTAGAATCTTATCTTGCAGGAAATTTAAACTATGATCCTGACACAGTCTGCAATCACCATGGACATGGACACGGAGAAGGTAACTGTGAAGATCATGGACAACATGAGTGTGGACATCACTGCGGTGAGTAATTCATAGAATCCCATAATAAAGTGGGCTGCTACCTCGGTTTTGAGGGGCAGCCCACTTTGTGCTTCCCGCGGTATTGCGTGCGCATCCACAGCGGAGCGTTTTCAGTTTTTCCAGCCTCGGTAGCGGTTCAGACAGGAACGAATCTCTTCCATTCTGGGCATAGCTAGATTACCAGGGACCATGGAAGTGCCAAAAAGTCCGTCCAGCCCGTCCTTTTGCAGTAATTTTTCTAACTGTTGGCAGATTTGCGGCACAGTATTGCGTCCATCTGCTAAATTTTCTAGAGTATAGCGCAAAAGCTGAGCAAGGGCAGCAGTCTGTTCCACATCAGCCAGTTGTTCTACATAGCGAAGATCTACGGTCTCACGGTTGATGGAGAAAGCATCCTTTGAGAGCACTTTTAACTTTGCGCGTTCAGGCCCTCGACTGCCATGGCGGCTGTGTCTGTCATTGTGGGGGAGGACAATTCGCTTATCCTTGGGAGCGTGGTAAGGTGGTTTTTCAGTTGGAAGGAGCGGATATTTCTGACACAGTTCTTTTGCAGCTTTTGTGATGTCTATAGGTCGATAGGAATCCATCTGTATCACGGTGTCGGCCTTGTGGAAGAAGGCGCCGGAACTGCCGGCCACAAGGATTGTGGAACAGCCGGAATGTTCATAGATTTCCCGGATTCGTTCCAAAAACGGGGTGATTGGTTCTTTTTCCCTGCGGATTAGGGTCTGCATCATCTTGTCGCGGACCATGAAATTCGTGGCGGAGGTATCTTCGTCGATCAAAAATAGACGACTACCCCCGTAGAGTCCTTCTGCGATATTGGCGGCCTGAGAGGTGCTGCCGCTGGCGTCCAGAGAGGTAAAAGCCCGAGTGTCTTTTTGGTTGGGCAAATCATTGATAAACAGGGAGATGTCCACCTGCTGAATGTGGCGCCCATCTTCTGCTCGGATTTTTAAGGCAGTGGAGTCTGTGATAACGTACTCGCGTCCGTCTCCTTTTCTGTGATTGTAGACCCCCATTTCCAGAGCTTGGAGCAGAGTGGATTTTCCGTGGTAGCCTCCTCCGACAATCAGTGTGATGCCACGAGGGAGCCCCATTCCTGTCAAGGCTCCTTTGTGGGGGAGCTGAAGCTGAATCCTCAAAGACTCAGGAGAGGAAAACGGAATACAGTTCTTCATAGGGAGGTCGCTGACACCGCTTTGCCTGGGCAAGATGGCTCCATCCGCCACAAATGCGGTGAGACCTAAACGTGACAACTCCTGTCGAATGAAGTATTGATCTTCGGCCAGCTCGAAAACTTGAAGAACTGTGTCGGGATTTTGATTTTTGTAGTAGAGAGCGTGAAAAACACAGTCTGGGAGAATAGAAAAAAAGATTTTCTCCAGTTCTGGTGCATTGATCGTTCTTCCATTGGCGGGAAATCCGATTTCAAAACGTACATGAATTCCCTGTCTGTCAATTTTGCAGGCCGTCCGTTCGAGAATTTCCTGTCCGCAATGAGTAATCCTGAGAATTCCGCTCTTTCCAGAACCCTTTGCCTGGAAGCTATGGGGAGACAATTCTTTTTCCATGCGGCGGATGAGATAATCCTGCAGAGCAACTCTTGTGTGTGCAGTCTGATAGTATTCTTCTGGAAAACCAGCCTTGCTGTGAGGGACAAAGACACGGACATTGGAAGGAGAGGCAAAAGGGTCTCCTTGAACGTGCTCGATATGAAAAATGTAACGCTGGAAATCATAGCTGCCTTTCAGTGACTTGTAGGCAGGATAACTCTTTCGGTGTATGGAAGCTAGTTGGCTTCGTAGTTGTGTCGATGTGTTCATATATTTTAAACCTCCTATTTTCATTGATAGTATACCTTGTGTGAGAAAAAAAGGAAAGTCACAGTTTCACGAAATGAACATATTTTTATAACGATTTCATCACATATTTTTTATATACTCAAACGCAAGAAAGGAAAAAAGTACAGCAATCAAGATACAATTAAAGAAAGAGAGAAAGATTAGGAGGAATGAACATGAGTGACGAGCGTTATGAGATTCAGCAGACGAATCAAAATGTATATCAAGCCAACGAGACAGAGGGGGAAAATTTTGAGAGAGAATACGAAAAGGGGGCGCGGAATTCTTCGGAAACAGGCCCTGAGCTGGGAAAACCGAAGAAAGGGAAAAAACCTTATTTAAAAGAAAATCATAAAAGACTGTTAAAAAGAGCGGCTGCTCTGGCGCTGAGTGGAGTGCTGCTCGGAGGTGCGGCAGGGGTATCATTCGTGGCGGTGAACCGGATTGCACAAGATTCCTCAGAGGCCGAGAAAGTTGTTTCAAGTACACCTACGCTTCAGACAGCCGCAGACACTAAAGATGGAAATATAAAAGGACAGTCTTTGGATGTCTCCGACATTGCCAGCGCAACGATGCCTTCTATTGTATCGATTACCAATAAATCAGTGCAGGAAGTTCAAAATTATTTCGATATGTTCGGAATGGGCGGTCAGATGCAGGAACAGGAAGTGGAGAGCGCTGGTTCTGGCATTATTGTAGGGCAAAATGATACGGAGCTTTTGATTGTGACTAATAATCATGTGGTAGAGAATGCGGATACCTTGTCAGTAGCTTTCGTGGACAATGAAGTGTATGAGGCGGCTATCAAAGGAACGGATGCAGATAATGATTTGGCGGTTGTGGCTGTGAAGCTGGAAGAGATCTCTGATGACACAATGTCTGAGATCAAGGCAATTCAGTTGGGTGATTCAGAGAACCTCCAAGTGGGTGAACAGGTGGTCGCCATCGGAAATGCCCTGGGATACGGCCAGTCTGTGACGACAGGGATTGTCAGCGCAGTGGATCGGCAGCTAGATGAAGCTTCCTGTAATTTGATTCAGACGGATGCGGCGATCAATCCTGGAAACAGCGGCGGAGCCCTTTTGAATATGCAGGGACAGCTGGTGGGTATCAATTCGGCGAAACTTGCATCCACTGAGGTGGAGGGCATGGGATATGCCATCCCGGTATCGGTGGCTCAGCCGATTATGGAGGATTTGATGAGCCGTACAACGAGAGAGAAGGTTTCCGAAGATCAGGCATCTTCTATAGGAATCAAAGGTGTGGATGTAGACAGCGAGACGGCAGAGACTTACGGAATGCCTCAGGGTGCTTATGTCGCTGAGGTAAATGAGGGCAGTGCGGCGGAGAAAGCAGGACTGAAAGAAGGCATGATTATCACGAAATTCGACGGTACTAGTGTGAAGTCTATGTCTGATTTGAAAGCCCAGCTTGCCTACTATGCGGCGGGTGAGACGGTGAACCTAACCGTGTCTGTGGCTGATAACGGAGAATATCAGGAGAAAGATTTGCAGATCACTTTGGATGCGGCGGATAAGACTGAGGAGACGAATTCCGAACAGGAAGGTGAAAACAGCTTTCAGGAGAATTTTCAAGGATTCCAAGGCGATGGACTTTGGTGACAGATAAAAATGATAAAAGGAGAAGGGCATTCCCAAAGTCATAGAATGGCTTTGGGGACGCCCTTTACTGTATTCCAATAGGCTTACTTGGCTGTTTCATCGTTGCTGTCTTTGAGCTTTTTGTGGTTGATATCATCCACAAAGCCATTCCAAGCCTTACCTTTTAGATAAACAGCAAGTACGACCAAAGTGATGGAAATTAGAATTCCTAGAATTCCCATGGCACAACCTCCTTTGCAGAAGAAGGAAAATGGTTATTTCCAGCAGTCTGTATTGTCTAGACCAATGTCGGATGCTTTGAACACGGGGTCTTTTCCTGCTTTTTTCTGAGTTTCATAATTTTTCAAAGTTCGGATGACGATGTTGCTCAGTGCCAAAATCGCGAAGATATTAATGATAGCCATAAAGCCCATCAGGATATCAGCTAGGTTCCACACGGTAGAGAAATCGGCCTGTGCACCGAGGAAAATAGCAATCAGACAAGTACAGCGAAATACGTTTAATACGATTTTATTGTCTTTGATGAAACGAATATTGGACTCTGCGTAATAATAATTTCCCACAAGGCTAGAGAAGGCAAAGAAAAAGATCGCCAAGGTGATGAAATGAATTCCAACTTCTCCAATACTGCTCTTTACGGCTTCCTGTACATAAGGAATTCCATCTAGAACACCAGATTCTCCGGGTACCTGGGAGATCAGCAGCATCATGGCTGTGGTGGAGCAGATGACCAAAGTATCGATAAATACTGATAAAGTCTGAACCAGTCCTTGTTTTGCAGGGTGGGAAACCAAAGCTGAGGCGGCTGCATTAGGTGCGGAACCCATACCTGCTTCGTTGGAAAAGAGTCCTCGTTTAATACCTATGACTACAGCGCTGCCCGCGAAACCGCCGGCGATAGCTTTGGGATTCAAGGCTTCACTGAAGATCAGGGCGAACACTCCGGGAAGTTGTGTGATATTGGTGAGAGTAACAAAAAGTCCCAATAAAATGTAACAGGTGGCCATAATCGGCACGATGACAGAGGTGATGAAACCAATTCTGTGAACTCCACCAAAAATGACAAGACCTGTGAGGACAGCTAAAATCAGACCGATGACGGCTGGCCATATGGTGTCATTATAGTTCGCGATGTAGTAAGGCAAAGCGGAAGAAATGTTGTAAGACTGTAGGCCGTTAAATCCGTAAGAGAAACATGCGATAAGAGCGATGGAGAAGAGAATTCCCAATTTTCGACTGTGTAGAGCACGCTCGATATAGTAGGAAGGCCCTCCGCGGAAATCGGCTCCGTCTTTGACTTTGTAAATCTGAGCCAGAGTAGATTCTGCGAAAGCAGAGGAACCGCCGATGACTGCCATAAGCCACATCCAAAAGACTGCTCCCGGTCCTCCAGCGGCAATTGCAGTGGCAATTCCAGCAATGTTGCCGGTGCCGACACGGGACGCGGTCGAGATCATCAAGGCCTGGAAGGAGGATACCTGTTTCGTATCGCTGCCGTCAGAATTCGCTTTTTCTTTTAAGATAGAAAGAACGTCTTTAATTTTACGTACCTGAACAAAACGTGTGCGGATGGAATAGTAAAGTCCGCAGCCAACCAGAAGGAAAATTAAAATGTAGGTGTACATAAAATCGTTCAGCCAGGTCAGAAAGTCTTGAAACATATAAAAGTCTCCTTTCTTTTGTATGGTTTTTATAGAAACCCTCAATGGACAAAAACAGACAAAAGGCAGATCGTGGAAATCCATGATCCACAAGGATGTGTGTCTTTGTCCGCTAAAGGTACCGTACTATCATACAGGAAAAATAGTGATAACACAAACAAAAGTAGTAGAACTTCTTTAAGATCAAAAAAAGTAAGGAGGGGAAAGTGAAAAACTGAATTTTATAAAGTATACACTTATTATAACATATGATAATTAAGAAGCCGACCGCTGATGTGCGGTCGGCTTTGCAGTTTTACTATGTAATATTAAGTGGTCTTCTTTCTTTTGAAAAGGTGTACCTGTTCGTCTGCATTCTCAGTTAGGAGAGTAAGACCGGTCAGTGGCAACAGAATACCGACCAGAGGGGTCAGCCAGTTCACGAATGCGTAAGGGGCGAACACAAACGGTGAAATACCCAGTGATGCATACATGAAAGCTCCGCAGGTAGTCCAAGGGAATAAAGGTGCTGTGACGGTGGCACTTTCCTCCACACAGCGGGAGAGCATCTGGCGTTTCAGGCCATTTTCCGGGTAGACGTCTTTGTACAATTCTCCCGTCAGTACAATGCTCATGTACTGTTCGCCAAGACAGGCACAACCTGCGACTCCCGTAAAGATAGTACAGGCAGGAAGTAACCGGCGAGATGGTAAGCGTGTGATGATTTTTCCGATCAAAACCTTTAAGATTCCGCTCATGGTAATTAGGCCGCCTAGGATGAGAGCTAAAATACCTAAAGAGAAGGTCCACATCATTTCTTGCATACCTCCACGGTTGAGTAGTTCGTCTACGATTTCGACTCCTGTGGAGTATACGTTTCCATTATTTAGCACATCAAAGAAGGAAGAAATATGTGCTCCTTGGTAAATAGCTGCAATAGGATAGGATACGATGATACCAATCAGCAGAGATGGAATTGCGGGGAATTTACAGATACTGAGAATTAATACCACGATTAGCGGAATTAGAACTATTGGTGAGACCGTAAAGGTGCCACTGATTGCGGCTTGAATCTCAGCGATTCCTTCAATGTCCAGCTCTACGTTCGTATATTGAAACCCTATGATGGAATATATGACCAGGCAGATGAGATAGACAGGGACTGCCGTATACATCATTGCGCCGATATGTTTAAATACATCTGTTCCCGCGATAGCCGGAGCCAGGTTTGTAGTATCGGACAAAGGGGACATTTTGTCTCCAAAATATGCTCCTGACAGAATACAACCTGCGATCAATGGCTGAGGGAGGCCCATGGTAGTGCCGATTCCTAAAAGTACGACGCCGACGGTTCCGGCAGTAGTCCAGGAACTTCCTGTACTGATGGAGGTCAGCGAAGTGATAATCAAAGTCGCAGGTAAGAACCAACCAGGGGAAAGAATGTCCAATCCATAGTAAATCAAAGCGGGTAGTGTGCCGCATTGTACCCAAGCACCGATTGCCATACCGATCAGGAAAAAGAAGAAAAGTGCAGGCATAGCCTTTATTGTTCCTTTGACCATACCGTCCAAGATCTCATCCCAGGAATATCCCAGGATTACGCAGGCCACTCCAATGATCGCCACACAGCAGACTAAAAGCACGTGCTCATCCAAACCGAATACCAGGATGCCGGCGATCAATGTTCCGATGATACAGGCAAGTGTGATCAGGGAAAACAAAGCAGATGGGGTACGGTGATTTTTTCGGGGGGGGGGTAGTTTTCATAGCGTTTCCTCCTATGATTCAATTCCTCTGGAATGGAGAAATTAGAACTCCGTTCCAACAACGTCCATCAAAAAAATTTTGGGGAAATTTTTGATATGACATGTAAATAAGTTGCTTGAGATATCATAGTTCGGAATAGCTAGGTGAAATTATTTTATTGTGTGTATGATAGTATTCATTTTACACTTTTTTTACAAAAATTTCAACTATTTTCAGCGTTAAAGTGTAAGAGATATCCCAAGTTCAGACATACAGTGTACGGGAAGCAATAAGCATACTTGTAAGTTTTTGCGAGCAGATGGCTGTATGAGCTGAGTGCTAGGAAAGAAAGTTTTGCATACTTAGTTTTAAATTCGGACACAATACTTTCATAACAATAAACAGGAGGTTTGGAAATGTTTCGTTATTTACCGATACGAAGGGTATACGCAAGACAAGTCCTAGACTCCCGGGGAAATCCTACGGTGGAAGTAGAGGTAACTGTGGGTGAGGGCGTCATTGGAGTGAATGGATATACAGGAAGAGCCATTGTGCCGTCAGGGGCATCCACAGGTAAATTTGAGGCAGTAGAACTCAGAGACGGAGAGAAGGGAAAATACGTAGGTCTAAGTGTAGAGAAGGCTGTAAACAACGTGAACACCAAATTGGCAGAAGCGATTGTGGGAGAAAACGCACTTAGCCAGGAATATATTGATTCTTTGCTATTAGAGACGGACGGGACAGAAAATAAGAGCAATGTCGGTGCAAACGCAATGTTGGGAGTGTCAATGGCGGTAGCACGGGCAGCAGCGCTCGCGTTAAGACTACCTCTGTATCAATATTTGGGCGGAGTGCATGTAAAAAGGATGCCTGTGCCGATGATGAATATTTTAAACGGCGGTGTTCATGCGGACAATACCGTAGACCTCCAAGAATTTATGATTATGCCGGTAGGCGCCTGTGATTTCTCAGAAGGACTCAGAATGTGTGCTGAGATCTATCAATTTTTGAAAATACTGCTGAAAGAGAAGGGGTTGTCTACAGGAGTTGGAGATGAAGGCGGGTTCGCGCCGGATTTATCCAACTCTTCAGATGTTCTGGAACTGATTGTGGAAGCGATAAAGAGAGCTGGATATGAGCCAGGAGAGCAGATTGCGATTGCACTAGATGCCGCCGCCAGTGAACTGTATGACGAAGAGAGGAATGTCTATTACTTCCCGGGAGAGAGTAAGATGAGAGGGGAGGAGGTGCTTAGAGATTGCCAGGAGATGGTAGAATATTACCGGGAACTGACAGAGAAATATCCGATTGTATCCATAGAAGATGGACTTCATGAAGACGACTGGGAGGGTTGGAAACTACTCACCAAAGAGCTGGGAGACCGTGTGCAGCTTGTGGGCGACGATCTCTTTGTCACAAATATTAAACGGCTGCGCTGCGGCATAAAGCTGGGAGTAGCCAACGCGATTTTGATCAAAGTCAATCAAATCGGCACCCTATCGGAAGCTTTAGATGCTGTAGATATGGCACATCGGGCTGGATACCGGGCTGTGATTTCTCACCGTTCCGGAGAGACAGAAGATCCGTTTATTGCAGATCTCGCCGTGGCTACCGGAGCCGGGCAGATTAAGACAGGCGCTCCTTGCAGATCAGACAGAAATGCGAAATACAATCAGCTTTTGCGTATCCATGATTATCTGGGGGAGACCGCAGTGTATGAACATCCATTCTGTAAAGAGACAGACTGTAAGGAATGAAAAACGTAACAGTTCCGTCAGCGCCATTCGTAAAACCGCACTGCATGCTTATCGTGGCTGACACCACTGTTTTACTCTTTAAAGACACTTAGTTCGTACAGATGTCCGCTCGCAAAAACATACAAGTGTGTTTTATGCTTCCCGTACACTGTATGGCTGAAGTGTGATTGAAAAACCATAATATTTGTGTTGAAAACCTGACACCTTTGTGATACAATGAATCACGATTGATTAGGAGGTGTCATCGTGGAAATTCTGAAAATGATTTTGACAGTGATATTTTTTCTTGACTGTATCGTTTTGACAGTTATTGTTTTAATGCAAGAAGGTAAACAGCAGGGACTGGGAGTGATCGCAGGAGCTGCGGACACGTACTGGGGCAGGAATAAGGGCCGTTCCATGGAAGGCGGACTGATAAAGGCGACCAGAATTTTAGGTGCTCTGTTTTTTGTGTTAGCTTTAGTTTTGAACATGAAGTTTTGGTAAGACGCGAAACACTCTTGTATGAAATGCAAGGGTGTTTTTCCTTATTTTGGAATCATATATCGCAGGTTGGATTGAAAATGATCAGTTTCAAAAAAATGAGATTAGGAGTTATCAGTGAAAAGAGAAAAACTGGAAAAAAGAAAAAAAGTAGTGTTGAGTCTGTTGCTGCATCCACAGTATAAGCCTATGAGGGCGAAGGAGATCGCAATGATTTTCGAGCTTCCCAAGGGCAGGAGAAAGGAGCTCTATCCGGTCTTAGATGCCCTTGTGGAAGAGGGGAAGATCGTTACAGACCGCAGAGGCCGCTACGAGGCTGCTGAGAGGGCAAAAAGTAAGAAAAAAGAAAAAGATAAGAAAAATGCATATATAGAAGGGATTTTCGTCGGGCATCCAAAAGGATTTGGGTTCGTGGAAATCGAAGGTCAGGAGGATGTTTACATTTCAGAGGAGGATACCAAACAGGCTGTGCACCAGGACCGCGTTCGGATTCGCTTAAAAGAGAAAGCATCGGGCGGACGGCGTATGCAAGGAGAAGTGGTTAAAATTCTGGAACATACGCTGACAGAAGTGGTGGGAACTTTTGAAAAGAGTAAGAAATACGGTTTTGTAATTCCAGATAATTTGAAGTTCTCAAAAGACATTTTTATTCCTCAGGAGAATACCAACGGTGCACGCCACGGCGATAAAGTTGTAGTGCAGCTTGTTCACTATGGCAGCAAGAAAAAAAGTCCAGAGGGAAAAATAACAGAAATATTGGGAAATATTCGTGAGCCAGGTGTGGACATTCTAGCAGTTGTGAAAAGTCATGGAATTCCCACCGAATTTCCGCCGAAAGTTCAAAAACAGGCCTGGCGTATCCCAGATCACGTGTTAGGTGGAGACTACGCAGGACGACTGGATTTGAGAAGCTGGACGATTGTGACAATTGACGGGGAAGATGCCAAGGATTTGGATGACGGAGTCTCACTTACCTGGGATGAGGAGGGATACCATCTGGGGGTTCACATTGCCGATGTGACCAACTATGTACAGGAGGGAAGTGCTCTGGATGTGGAGGCTCAGAAAAGAGGGACCAGCGTGTATCTGGCAGATCGAGTGATTCCCATGTTGCCGCCTAGACTGTCCAATGGTATCTGTTCTTTGAATCAAGGGCAGGAGCGTTTAGCTCTCAGCTGTTTGATGGATCTTGACAAAAATGGAAAGGTGATTCATCATAGGATTGCTGAGACTGTGATACAGGTAAAGGAACGGATGAACTATTCGGATGTGCGAGACATTTTGGCAGGAGATTCACCTGAACTTTTGGAACGGTATGAGGAACTCGTCCCGATGTTCCAAAAGATGGAGAAACTGTCTGGCTTGATTCGGAAGGAGAGAAAAAGGCGAGGAGCGGTTGATTTTGATTTTCCTGAGAGTAAGATTTTACTCAGCCGTTCTGGACGTCCGATTGACATTGTTCCCCATGAAACCAATACGGCCACAAGGCTGATCGAAGATTTTATGCTTCTGGCCAATGAGACTGTGGCAAAAGAGTTCTGTTGCCGAGAGCTTCCGTTTGTCTACCGCACGCATGACAGACCTGATTCGGAGAAGATGGAGGTACTGTTGACATTGCTGCGGAGTCAAAAAATACCAGTTCAAAAAGCACATGCGGAAGTCACACCTGGAGAAGTGCAGAAAATAATGAAATATATCCAGGGAAGTCCCAAAGAAGCGCAGATTAGCCGTATGATACTGCGCAGTATGAAGCAGGCGCAGTATACGACTCAGTGTAGCGGGCATTTTGGCCTGGCGGCAGAATACTACTGTCATTTTACCTCGCCAATTCGCCGTTACCCGGATCTACAGATACACCGCATTATCAAAGAACATCTGCGGGGGAGATTAAGCCAGGAGAGACAACAGCATTACCGGCGGATTTTAGACGAGGTTGCCAGACAGTCCAGTGTGACAGAACGGCGTGCAGAGGAAGCTGAGCGTGAAGTGGAAAAAATGAAGAAAGCAGAGTATATGTCTTATCACATCGGAGAGATTTATCAGGGGGTCATCAGTGGCGTCACAGGATGGGGATTTTATGTGGAGCTGCCAAACACGGTAGAAGGACTAGTTCATGTCAATTCACTTCGGAGAGATTACTTTGTGTATGATTCACAGAAACAGGAATTGGTCGGCGAACTGACAAAGAAGACTTATGCTCTAGGAGATAGGGTCACGGTGAGGGTGGCAGATGCGGACTGCGTGATGAAAACGGTGGATTTTGTGGTGCAGTCAGACAGAGATGACGAGGATGAAAGTACGAAAGAGCGAGACAGGATATAGAGGAAGATAGGTATGGGAAAAAAAGAAAGTATAAGGTTGATTGCCAACAATAAAAAGGCGTTTCACGATTATTTCATTGACGATACTTATGAGGCAGGTGTGGAGCTGTTTGGCACAGAAGTGAAGTCTCTCAGAAACGGAAAGTGCAGTATCAAGGAAGCGTTTATCCGAATAGAAAAGGGGGAAGTATATGTGTATGGAATGCATGTCAGCCCCTACGAAAAGGGAAATATTTTTAACAAAGATCCTCTGAGAGTAAAGAAACTTTTGCTTCACCGGTATGAAATTCAAAAATTGGAGGGCAAAATTGCGCAGAAAGGCTACACGCTGGTTCCTCTAAAAGTGTATTTCAAGGGGAGCTTGGTGAAAGTGGAAGTGGGACTGGCCAGAGGAAAGAAGCTCTACGACAAGAGACAGGACATTGCAAAGAAAGATCAGAAAAGAGAAGCACAGAGGGAATTTAAAATAAAGAATCTTTAGGAAGCAGACCGAATAAGATGAAACGCACGAGAGGCTGTGAGAAAACGAAATTACGTTTTTTCACAGCCTCTTGCTATTGCAAATGGACCTGGCGGGAATCGAACCCGCGTCCATATCTGGAAATACCTATAAAACAAGGGTTTTTTGTATGAGGTAATCAAAAGGTAATCAAAAAGGTAATCAGACATATGTTCGATTTAAGTTAAAGATAAGAGGAGGAAATCCTGAATATATGACATCGCAAAGGAATTTTGCGGTGATTTTTTGCATTATGGGAGGATTTTCTATGGCTGAACGATATACGAGATATTCAACAGTAAATGATGTGATGAAAGAATTTTTGATCTATGGAGCAGAATTGACGAAAATGGGGTATCCAATACTTCCGATGGTACAAACCGTACCATCTAACACCGTAGATTTTTCCGAAAGCTTATCGAGAAAATTGAAGGGACATAAACGATTGAATGTGAATTTCTTTGTGGACGATGAAAAATTTGAACGTTTGTACTCAGCACCAGATAGATATATAGAACATCTTAAATGTTTTGAATCAATTTGTGGTCTTGATTTTTCCATTGATACACAGATGCCGCTTGTTATGCAGATGTGGAATAAGTACCGAAGCATGGCCTTAGATTGGTATTTAACTTTACAGGGCATTAAAGTTATCCCAAATGTAAATATTGTCCCGTATGAGGGGCGAAAATGGCTTTTAGATGGGATTCCTAAATATAGTACAGTATGTTGCAGTACAAACGGAAGAATAAGGTCTAAAAGAGCTAGAGAAGAATTTTGTGACGGTTTTTATCAGATGTGTAGCAAATTAGAACCAACAAGAATTATAGTTGTGGGGAGGCTGCCAGATGAATTGAGGGATTTAACAAAAGTTATAAATCTTAAAGCAAGAAATCAAAGAATGAATGAAAGATTCGGAAAGGATAAATATGGGGACAAGTAGTGAGAATAATGAGCGATATAAACGAAGAAGGAAAGAGCAAGAAGAAAGATCCGAAAAAACACGTCGTCAGTTAGAGCAAATGATTAAGGATAGAATATTGACAAAATAAATTTTTCGATTTTTGTGCAAATTGACAGCTCAAGTTTATACACTGTGTATACATATAGGCGCTATTGTACAAAATTTGATCTATAAGGTGCTTTTTCTCCTGTAGGTTTTTTGCCCGTTTTTTAATTTCGATATTTTTTATATATCAGGCCGATTCTTGTTCTAAACTGAAACGATAAACAGAACAGCGCATTCTTTACGTACTCCAAAACTTATGCTGAACACGTTAAACGGCTCTAAAATCGTTTGTAACTCGTTTGGACATTATAACCTACCTATGCGATCAAAAAACGGCTAAAAGCCCTTTAAACACTTATAGCATAGCATTGTAATATATGGTTGTCAATGTACATTTTTATGGTCCATGTCGTTTTAATTTGCCTTATATAGCGTTTTTGAAATGTAACGTTGCTTTCCGGTGATTGCGTTTTAAACATCTCAAAATAGGGAATACACGCTTGTAGAACCGTGCCGGCCGGAATTGAACCAGCTAAAAAGCACCAGAGCACAGGAAAAAGGCAGGGGAAAACCTGCCTAAAGTAAACCATATTCACGACACACACTTTCAAGCCATGCTGTATAATGTCGCGTCCATTTTTGAGATGTATTTTTTAACATTTTACCGGATAAATTCATTCTTTTTAGCGATACATCAGAAAATTTTGTTGTTGTATCGCTTATTTTTTCAATTTTTGCCGATATTTTTACGCTGTCATTTATGGCTGTGAATATATCGTCGCGTCTGTCTATATGTAAGGTTAGCTTTTCCTCATCATAAATATTTATGTTATTACCATTCTTTTTTATTTCCATTCTGGAAACCTCCATTTTTTAATTTTATCACATGAACAATCCTGGCGCAATGCCAGGAAAGTCGGTTACTATGAAATTTTTAAATATTTTTTAGACGCAGCTATAACATCATCCGTACAACCACAATCTAATATTTTTCGTGCGAGTGTATTAATGCGGTATTTTGATAGACAACAAAAAGCGCGGATATAATCACATGATGCGCGGCCCGTCCATATATACCACGATAGATCACCGGCCAGGTTTTCAGCAGTCCTGCTGTCTGAAATATGCCACAATGCCATTTTTAAAGCAAAAATTGTATTTTCAATTTTTTCGCGACTCATATTTTCACTTTCTTCCCTTTTCCCTGGGAGCTAGGATATACAAAAGGCACCGGACGGAATCGAACCGCCCGCAATGGCTCCAGCGTGCTTATTTTCCAATAATTTCAAGGTAATGGTTGGCGGTTATGTGGCTAGTCACAAATAAAATCCCCTTGCACACCTGTCACAATAATCATTTTCCCATCGCGTCGTCTATACACAATTCCGCAACCGTGCGAAAAAGAAGACCACACAAGCCATCCAGGAGGCGTGACTTTTTATTTGTTGGCTGGGAAATAGGAAAAGAGTTCTAAGACTTTCATTTTAATAAAAGTTTCGCTGTGATCTTGTCCAGTTCTCGAAAGCTCTTTTCAATTTTCTTCATTGACTTTTCCCGCTTTTTTAAAGCTTTCTGAAGCTTTTGATCTGGTGCAAATTGTAACTTTAACATTGATTTTTACCTTTTCACCCTGTTATAATGGGTTTTCCTTTCTTTTTGATTGGTGCCGCTGGTTTAGCTACTCAGGCCGTTCAGCGGCTTTTTTGTTTGTTCCTCCGCTCTGCATTTTTCCAGGCTTGCGACTAGCTTCGGCTGCATTAGAGGGCCGGACGTGTCCGGCTTAATGTCCGCAGTCAAATTCTGGTGTATCTTCAGCAAGTTTTCTAATATTTTGATTAAGTGTATGTTTTTCATTGTATTTTAAAGTTTCCACTTTTTTCGTTGCGCGGTTAAAAACAGTTGATGAACCGGTAGCAATATCGCTATCAAGTACTTTACAGATTTGAATTGTTCCGTTTACCATTTTCCCAACATATACAGATTTTAACATCTTTCTACCTCCTATTGTTTGGCTTTTAATGATTGTTTTTGTGTTCCTTTGATGATTATATTATAGCATAATTAAGCGCTAATTCAATATGTAATAACTAACAAATTAAACACTAATATTAGGCTGAAAATTGTGCGCTTTTATTAAACGCTAATGCTTGACTATTAAACACTAATATATTATAATATAGGCACAAACAGAAAGGGAGTGAACGAAATGCCAGAAATAAGCAGATTTTACGGAATAGTAATAAAGATGTTCTTCAAGCCAAAAGAACATGAACCAAGTCATATACATGCTTTATATGGCGAGTATGTCGGAATTTTTGACTTGCAGAGCATGGAAATGACAGAGGGAGACTTACCAAAGAAAGCGCAGGAGCTTATAAAGGAATGGCTTTATAAGAATCAAGAAGAACTTTTAAAAATGTGGGAAACTCAAAAATTAAGGAAACTGCCGCCGTTATAAGCGGCTTTTTCCCGTGGGAGGTGGCGAAATGATACCAAGAATAAAGAGCGTAAAACCACATGAAAATTATATTTTATATGTTATTTTTGATGATGGGAAAGAATGCTTGTATAATGTAAAAGAAGATATAGACAGCATAGAACAGTATAAGGATTTGGAAACAATACAAGGACTTTTTGAACAAGCACAGCTTGACGAAAGTCGAACGTGCGTTTTTTGGAATGAATATATTGATCTAGCAAGTGACACAATATATGAATACGGGAAAGAGGTTGAATAATGGCAGATAAGAAGAAAATTGATCCAGAATTAAACCGGGCAAGAGTCAAGGCAACTATGGCAAAAAGAGACAGAATAAATATAATTTTGCCAGAAGGTACAAATGACAGAATAGATGCTTTAGGGTTTAAGCGGTCCGATTTTGCAAAAACGCTAATTTTAACGGAATTAGACAGATTAGAAAAGATGAAAAAATAAACACTAATTTTTTAGATAACTATTGACAATTAAACACTAATATGATATAATAAAGACAGTTTAAGGAAGGGCAAGACCTTAGCAGAAAGAAAGGAGTAAACCAGAATGGAGGAAGTAAGGGAAATGACAGAAAAAGAAATGCAGACAGTTAAAATGTCCACGCTGTACGAATTGAGATTGATTTTTACACAAGGGGAAAAGAAACAGTACAGCACTGAAGAAATTGTAGAACTCTTAGATAAAATAGCGACAGCAAAAGACCAGAAATAAGGTAATCAGGGAGGGCGGGCTTGCCACCGCTCCCCACATGAAATTATGAAAAGGGGAAAAACAATGAAAACGATAGAAACGATTGAGAATTACAGAAAAGGTACAACGATAGATCTTTATTGTAATTATGGAGTCCTGAACTCAGAAAAAATGAATGTGTACACATAAAATGATCGAAAAATATACACATTACGGTGTTAATGTAGTGTATCAGATAATAGATACATTTAAAAATAATAATTTTAGACAAGAGCTGAAAGAAAATGGTATAGCATGGACTGATTTGCCAATTCTCGATACGGATGTTTTAACATACGTAAAAGACGGCATCACAAAATATGCCTGCATCAAAAAGGGCGCCGAATATGCGGAGAGAGTCTATACCTATGCCACTTAAAACTAAAGCAAAAACGATTTGCGAGGCGGCCGAAAAAATGGCACTGGATAAAGCGGCTGAAAATTTATCTTTTTTTGATATGCCAAAACTTGACTCAAAAGAATTTAATATTGCACTAATTCATTTAGGGTATTCGTTGCAGGATATTAAAGATATGGACTGTCATGATATTGATGATGATTTTTTAAGTGACATGGAGCTATAAATAGGGGGCATGGTTGTCTTCTATTTTTGATGTATTTATTTACAAGTTAATTTTAGCGCTAAAATTATCAGACAAATAGTTGTTTTTGTTGGTATATGATTCAGGCTTGACACAATAACGCCTGATATGATATCCTACATCTATCGACGGGGCGAGGAACTCATAGGAGTAGTAGCACACTGAAAATTTAAAGTAATAAGCAAGGCAGACAGGAGAAGTCTGCCTTTTTATTGTATAAAATAACGATTTTTACCCCCCTATATTTATATATTATTACTATTGACTTTTTATATAATATATACTACTTCTATAGATTCTAAGCCCCTGAGATATTTATTATATATATAATAACGCGTGCGCGCGTGTATATATATTATATACTATATATTGATTTATATGATACAGTATTACAAGATATTGTAACTTAGGTATTGACATAAAAAAGAAAATGTGGTAAAAAATAAAGTATCTAAATAATGTGAGGTCGCATAAAGAGCTAGTAGAGCGCCTTTGGAGTCCTGAAAAGATCGGACACGGGCAGCTTGTCAAAGCTCTTTTTTTATTTAATTTTAAATATATCAAATTAACGTGATAAAGTAGGTGAGGTTATGAGTAATGCAATAAAGGCGGAAAACGGAATAGAAGTATATGAGCATGATATAAAGTATTATGCTGACGAATATATAAGTCAGTTACCAGAAAAGGAGGATAGCATAAATAATAATCCTAGTTTATTTACTGGCATGATTAAGTATATCTATAAGCATTTATTTAAGCCTGGTAAAAAAGATAAAGTAAAGTATAATGCTAATACTAACTTAGATACGGGAGATATAGAGTTATTAAATAATATCTGGGAGGTATATACAGAGCTTTGTTATAAGTATAATAAACGTCCGACTATATTAAATTTTAGTCTTTTGATAGGCATTGATAATAGGACTATTGATACTTGGAGGCGCGGGGAATTCAGGGCCGGAGAGGACGGGGCAAGCTCTGCACACTCTCAAACGGTCAAAAAATGGCTGGCAGAATGTGAGTCTAGTTTGGTCGACGGAGCCACGGAACGGAACTCTGTGGGGTGCATATTTGCCCTAAAAGCTAATTACGGTTATACAGAGACACCGCAACGTGTAGAGATCGTAAATGGCCAGCAGCCGGAGCAGATCGCAGCAGACATAGCGGCACGGCATAAGATAGGACAAGTTGAAAAGCCAGAACTACCGGAAGATTTATAAATGTAACACAATATATAGTTTAAATCAGATTTATAATGCTATATATTGATTGTTACAATGTAAAAACAGGGTACACTTTGATTTTACAGTTAGATATTGATTTATTTTTGTGCAATATGACAATAAAAATAGTGCTAAAGAATACGGCAGAGGGGAGCATTGACAGCTTGACAGATGGGACGGGGTCTAAAACAGATCAGCCGCACCGCCCAAATGACCTCTAAATCCGCCCCAAAAAGAAAAAAGACCGTTTTAAGAATACTGGATTCCATTTTTCCCGAAAAATAAAAAAGAGCCTGTTATTTATCAACAGACTCAAGATACATTGCAATAGCTTTATCAAATAATTTGCTTAATGGTATTCCAGTTTTATCAGAATAATCCTTTAGTTTTTGATACAATTCCTTGTCAATGGCAGTAGATATAGCGGTTCTGTTTTTAAGACCTCTGTTTGTAGTCATAAGATACACCTCCTTTTGAAAAAAGTATATTATATCTTTCAATTTATTTCAATAAATACTTGATTTTATTTTCAAAAATGATATAATTGAAAGTAGTTGAAATAAACTTAAAGGAGATGTTTTTATGAAGATTGGCTATGTCAGAGTATCAGCAGCAGACCAGAATGTGGCAAGGCAGATTAAAGCTATGCAGGAAGAAGGCGTGGAGAAAATATATATAGATAAGCAGTCAGGAAAAGACTTCAACCGTCCAGAGTACAAGAAAATGATTTCTAGCCTAAAACATGGAGATGTCCTTGTACTTCATTCAATAGACAGGCTTGGAAGAAACTACGAGGAAATTCTTGAACAATGGAGGATTATCACAAAAGAGATCAAGGCAGATGTAATTGTTCAAGATATGCCGCTCCTTAATACAACAATTTCAAGAGATTTGGACGGAACCTTTATAGCAGATTTGGTACTCCAGATATTATCTTATGTTTCTGCAAAAGAGCGTGACAACATAAAACGTAGACAGCGTGAGGGTATCGCCATTGCGAAAACACAGGGGAAATACAAAGGGGGAAAATCGAAAAGGATTGACGAGCAATTATTTACTGAAAATCTTGTAAGATACAGAAATGGAGAAATTACAAAGTTTCAATTTGCAGTAAATATTGGTGTATCAAGACCGACACTTGACAAAATTATTAAAGAACGGGAGGAAGCGAATAATGATTGATTTATCAAATAAATATTTCAGAACTGAGTCCGATGAACAGAGTAATAGGCTATTGAGAATTGCAGTAGCGCAAGGCTATCATCTTCCGAAAGGCATTGCCGCTTTAATTGGAAACCGAATTTTTAAATTCACAGGCTTTCCATATAAGGCGGTATCATTTCCAGAGAATATATCGGCAAATGAAGCAGTTATTGACTATGCAGACGCATTCGGTGATGAAAATAGGGAACTCAAAGAGATTTTAGATCGTTCAACTAGATTCTGTCGAGCGCATGGGTATAGTATACTTAGAATTTATGCAGATGAAAATGACAATGAGTATTCCGGTTCCGCTTTTGCGAAAACAGTTGATGGAGGTAACATTAAGACTGAAACACGGCTTCCTAAACCAAGAAAAGTTACTCTGGAAGAAATTGAACAGCGATTCGGCTGTCCTATCGAAATAGTGTCATAAAATTTTACCACAATTTTCGCCTACCGGCAAACACATCAGATAAATTCTAATTCACTTACAAAAGATAAAGCCCATTCGGGTGAATAATTCCACAAAAGATAAAATCGGGCAATCCGAAAAAATTCCAAAAACAAAAAACGAGTTACGTCAACCGCAATTTTGGATATGACCCCTAATCATAAAACCTATGGCGTAATGTATTATGTTTCCTGAACTGCAATCTATTAAGCGTATAATTTGGGATTATAAAAGCGAAAAAACAGGAAATGTTTGGGAATATAGCTCAGCCAGGAGAGCACATGACTGTTAATCATGTTGTCGAAGGTTCAAGTCCTTCTGTTCCCGTTTTGGTTCTCATACAGCAGAATGAAGATGTGTCATTGGTTCAAGTCCAATCATTCCTGAAATGGAATGTCGCCCAGCTGGTAGGGCAATCTATTTATATTTTGAGAACTGTAAAAAACAGAGGTACGCAGCAACAGCAATGACTTAATGGCAAATGATTTGTATGCAAAACAAAGAAAATACGGTTCGATTCCGTGAAATATGCGTACTGTAAAAACAACTAAAAACCTATGTAACGCCAAACAGCAATTTATTCGCTTAAAAAAGCATATTGGTTCAACTCCAATCGTATCCGTGGAGGATATGCCCTAGTGGTCAAGGGAAATTGGCGTAATGAAAGGAGATTTTTATGAATTTTTCAGATGTAATGAGAGA